>JAJYWL010000006.1 GCA_021791545.1 bacterium | reverse complement strand
GGCCTGATAACTGCTCAAGCATATGGGTAACTTGTACATTGTATCAACACCAATCGGAAATTTACAAGATATTACTTTAAGGGCGATAGAAGTTCTTAAAAAGACGGTATATATAGCCTGTGAGGATACCAGAAAGTCCGGTTTTCTTTTAAAAACGTTGTCGAGTGAGTTCGGAAGCTTTGGTGATAAGTTCCTTTTTTCTTTATATGAAGAAAACGAGGTCAAAAGAATTGATGAAGTCCTAAATTTATTGAAGAATGATCAGGATGTTGCTCTTATCTCAGATGCAGGAACCCCTTTAATTTCCGATCCCGGTTTTAAGCTGGTGAGAGAATGTATTGCAAACGGAATTAAAGTAGAATCTATTCCGGGTCCTTCATCAGTTATTTCAGCTCTTGTAGTGTCTGGTCTTCCGACAGATAAGTTCACATTTGTAGGATTCCTTCCTAAAAAACCGGGTCACAGGAAACAATTTCTTGAAAACTTAAAATCTTCACATCAGCTAATAAAATCTACAGTAATATTTTTTGAATCACCTTTTAGATTAGTTAAGACTTTAGAAGAATTATTCGAAGTTTTTGGTGATTTGGATTTGGTAGTTGCGAGAGAACTTACGAAAATTCATGAAGAAGTAAAAAGAGATAAAGTATCCGAACTAATCAAATTTTATAAACGAAAACCTGTAAAAGGCGAAGTAGTAGTCCTTTTTTAAATAGATTTAAGTTGTCTTTCTATTTGAAGAAGTCTGTTGTATTTTGAAACCCTTTCACCTCTGGCCGGAGCTCCAAATTTACAAT
The DNA here is from genome assembly GCA_021791545.1 of bacterium. Classification (GTDB taxonomy): domain Bacteria; phylum Patescibacteriota; class Microgenomatia; order Levybacterales; family UBA12049; genus JAJYWL01. Next base: position 13,452 of record JAJYWL010000006.1, on the reverse strand, counting down.
AATCTGCAGAAGCGGCGACAGCAAAGTCTGCAATAAAGTCATCATTGGTCTCTCCAGATCTATGTGAGACTATTATCTTAAGGCCGGCAAGCCTTGCGACCTCTATTACCGCCAGAGATTCGATGACGGTTCCTATTTGATTTGGTTTAATTATTATTCCGTTAATGGCTTTTTTGTTTATTGCCATTTGTAGACGATAAGGATTAGTCGCAGTCAAATCATCTCCGACTATTAATGTTTGGTTGGAAAGAGCTTCATTGCACGCCTTCCATCCATCCCAATCGTCTTGAGACATAGGGTCCTCTATATATAGAAGATGATAGTCGGAATTTAAAGTTTGATAATAGTCAGATAAATCTTTCGAGGTAAGAGCCATAGTTTTATCTTTTATGTGATATCTTTGTTCGGAGTAGAAATTGCTTGCCGCAGCGTCTAGACCAAAGAAAATATCAAATCCAATCCTAAGATTGAGACTGTCGGCTGCTCTTTTTAGAAATTCAATTGCGTCTTTATTGGTATCAAGTTTAGGACCGAATCCTCCTTCGTCTCCGACAAGAGTAGAATATCCTGCAGAATCAAGGGCTTTTTCTAATGCAAAATACATAGAACTGCCTAGGTTTAAAGATTCGGAATATGATTTTGATGAAGCTGGAATAACTAGGAATTCCTGAAAATCTAAGTTCTTTCCAGCATGTAATCCCCCATTTAAGACATTGAATAGGGGAATGGGGACTTTTAGGGGAAGGTTCTCTCTTTTTACAAACCCTCTTAAATACATAAAAAGGGGTAAGATACTACTTCTTGCAGCAGCTTTTGCAACAGCCTCAGAAACAGACAAAGTGGCGTTTGCTCCAAGTTTTCCTTTATTCTGGGTTCCATCCATTTCGATCATTTTTCTATCAATTTCAGGTTGTTTTGAGGCTTCCATTCCAATTAAAGCTGGAGCAATTATTTGTTCTATATTTGAAATAGCCTTAAGTACTCCTTTTCCTTGGTACCTTTTTTCATCTCCGTCTCTTAGATCCGTAGCTTCATATTCTCCCACGGAAGTACCTGTTGGAACAGAAGCTACACCAAAAGAACCATCGGTTAATATTACGGTAGTTTCTATAGTAGGCTGTCCTTTTGCATTAAGTATTTCTCTGGCAATTATTTGCTTTATCTTAGCCATACTACTTATTTAATAATTCTTTCTCGAAGGTGGATATTAATTTTCTAGTATTATCAATTGTATCGGGAGAAACAGAAACACTGGTTACGCCCCATTTTACGAGGTTTTTGACTAGCTCGGGGTAAGTGGACGCAGCCTGTCCGCATACTGATGCAGTTATATTGTATTTTCCAGCTGTTTTTACGACTTTTTCTAACGCCCATAGAACGGCCTCATTCTGTTCGTTGAATTCGGGCGCGACTTCATCGTTATCCCTGTCTGTTCCCAGTATTAACATTGTAAGATCGTTAGTTCCTATTGAAACTCCGTCTATTCCTTGTTCGATAAATTTATCGAGTAAAATTACATTTGAGGGAATTTCAACCATCATCCAAAGTTTGAATGTGGGAGATCTATGAAGTCCGGAAGCAGCCAGTTCTTTTTTTACTTCCTCAAGTTCCTTTACAGTCCTTACAAACGGAAGCATCAGCCAAAGGTTTTTTAATCCGTATTTGTTTCTTACTTTTTTGATTGCTTCTATTTCAAGTTCGAAAACTTCAGGGTCGTGTATATATCTAAATGCTCCTCTATAGCCAAGCATGGGATTAGGTTCAACAGGTTCAAAATCCTTCCCACCGACCAAATTTCTGTATTCGTTTGTCTTAAAGTCTGAAGCTCTATATACAACGGGTCTTGGATTGAATGCTTTACAGAACTTTGCGAGATCTTCGGCAAGCTTATCTATAAATACCTGTTTTTTACCATCTCGAATAAGTTTTTTAGGATGGACTCCGATTCCAGCCATCATAAATTCTGCTCTTAGGAGTCCCACTCCGTCTGCATTTCTTTGAGCAACTCTGTCTGCTAGCTCGGGTTCTGCAAGATTTACATAGACTTTTGTAGCAGTTTTTACAAATTGTGATTTATCTGTTATTTCTGCGTTTTTTACGACATGATCGAAGCCGCCTTTATGTATCTGTCCCTTTGTGCCGTCGACTGTGACAACGTTTCCTGTTTTAAGTAATTTTGTTGCTTTTTCCGATCCCACAACTGCAGGAATACCAAGTTCTCTGGAAACAATTGCGGCATGGGATGTTCTTCCTCCTTTGTCGGTTACTATTGCTACGGCTTTTTTCATAGCCGGAACATAATCTGGATTAGTCTGGGGGGCAACCAAAACATCTCCGGGAAGTACTTTACCTATCTCTTTTGCGCTCATGATTACTTTGACAGGGCCGCTTGCAATTCCGGGGCTTGCAGGGTCACCTTCAAGAATTAATGTAGAAGCATCCAATTTTGTATTTTTCTCTGTTTCAAGATTCTTCTCTTTCGATTTTTCAACTTTTGTAGTGGTAACAGACCTCGTCTGGACGATAAAGATTTCATCATTTTCTACTGCCCATTCTATGTCCTGAGGAAAATAATAATGGTGTTCAAGAGCTTTACCGATTTCGGCAAGCTTTTTTATTTGAGAATCCGTAATTTTTTGTTTGCTACCTTCACTTTTTGAAAGTTTGACTAACTTATTCGAGGTTTCGCTTTTTACCATCTTCTTTTTCTGTTCGGAGAAGGATTTAAAGACAATATCTAATTTATCTTTTGAAACCTCATAATGGTCGGGATTTTCAATTCCTCCTACGATAAGTTCTCCTAATCCGAAAATGGCTTCAATAACAATTTTTGTTTTATCATTAGTTACCGGATCGATCGTAAACATGATTCCCGATTTTTCAGACTCTATCATTTTCTGGACAACTAAAGCGATTCCTACTTTTTTATGATCATAGTGTTCTTGATGTCTGTAGAAGATGGCCCTGGCGTCATAAAGAGAGGCCCATCCGTCTTTAATTTTTTCCAATAAGACAGAATCACCTTTTACGTTAAGATAGGTTTCTTGCTGACCGGCAAATGAAGCATTTTTTAAATCTTCTGCAGTAGCCGAAGACCTAACCGCAACCAAAGAAAAATCTGTTGTTTTACTCAGCTTTTTATATGAGGAAAGGATCTCTTCGATTAGAACTTCAGGAATTTTTCCTTTTTTTATTATTTCTTTTATATGTTTTGATACTTGAGCAAGTGAATCGGGTCTTTCAAAATTAGCACTTCTTATCAAATGATCGATTTTGACAGATAAATTATTCTCTTTTATAAAGTCGTAATATGCATTGGCAGTTACTACAAAACCGGGGGGAACAGGAAATCCTGCATTTGTCATTTCACCGAGGTTAGCGCCCTTTCCACCTACCAATGGGACATCTTCTTTTTCAATTTCGGAAAACCAGGCTATGTGCCGGGCAGTACTGGCCATAGATTTATTATGAGTACATTTTATAGAATTATCAAGAAGGAAGAGCAAGCTAAATATCAAATTTAGGTTTAATTTTTATAGATTTTGCCAATGTTAAAGTATAATTTTTGGCATCTTCTAAATCCCATGACTGTCTTTTCTCTTCTGGAACATTAAGAATATTTACTTCCGGTTTCGAAACTGTTATGCCATCAACGCTTAAGTGTGAAATTTCTCTTGGTAATAAATTGAGAACTTCCATAGTCAGTCTTTCGATAATGAATGTCTTCAATTTTTCGCTTGCAAGTGGAATTGATAAGGTGTAATTAATTGTCCTAATTCCCTGAGACAGCCTATAAACTTCAAACTCTATTTCTGATTTTTGATACCGTTCCATTGGGGGATTTTACCAGCGAATTTTTAAAAAATGATGAGATTATTTCTTTAGTTCTTCCTTAAAATAATCTACCCAGGGGTTCACGGCTGGATTTTGATCATATATAAGACCTAAATAAAGGGTAATATAGCTTCCAAATATCATTGTTTTTAGAAAATCCTCATATTTATTTTTTCCTTTTGGATTATAATCGAAAACTTTGTGACCATTTTTCAAAATAACGTCTCGTGTAAGTAGAACTCTTTTTTTAATTTTTTCAGAATAATTGTCTGAGTCTAGAAGTATAAAGTAGAGATTGTTTTCTTTGGGGAATTGAAGTCCCTCCATTAAATGATGATTAAGATCAGGGATAAGATACAAAGCGGAAAAAGTTTTACTGGTTTCATTGAATTGATTTCTTAATATCTGCGCATTGCCCGAGAGATGTTCTGCGGCAAGAACTATCGGAATTTTATTTTCGAATGTCTCTACAGTTTCCAATGCACTGTTTCTTATTTTTTCCTGGTCTTTAAACACATTATTAAGAGCATCTTTCAGCAAATTTTCGTCTACGTCAATGATTCCCGCTTTAAAAAGTAATCCTAAAAGTCCGAGTACAGAATATCCGTTGCCGAGTCTGGGAACACCTGCAGGATTAAGTTCACCGCTAAATACATAAGAGGGGATTTTGTTCTCTTTACCAAAATCTGCCAATTGTCCTCCTTTTGTGAGGATAAGTATTTTACAGTTTTTTTCTTTTGCTTCTTCTGCACAGGAGAGGACTTCTTCTGTTGTGCCCGAATAACTGGTCAAAATTACTAAAGTTTTAGAATTTGCATATTCAGGAAGATGATAATCACTCACTAATTCAAAAGGATATTTAAGATCTGATCCGGCCAAAGCTTTAGTAACAAGCGCTCCGTAGATTGAGGCTCCCATTCCACAGCAAACTATGTTGTCTATGTCCGAATATTCCTGGGATATTTCAATAGTACTTACTTCCTGCCATGCCGTTTCGCATTGTTTAGCAAGTAAATTTGTTGATTCGAATGTGTTCTGAGGGTCAATCTTTTTAATTGCCTCTAAATTTGAAAAATCTTTCATTATTGATTGGCTCTTTCTTCTTTCCTTTGTTCTTCGGTCTCGTCGGGTCTTTTGTAGTCGTCCTCGAGGCGATAGGTGGTTCCGATTTCCGGAGTTGAGACTTCAAGTACGTCGCAGTCTGTTATTCCCATGAGTCTATGTCGTTGGCCTAAGTCACAACTATAGCCTTGGCCGGGAGTAAGTTCGGTTTCTATAAGTTCTCCCTGATTGTTGTCCCAGATAACTTTTGCTCTTCCGTTTAATATCATCCAGCTTTCCTGTTTTTTGTCGTGTACCTGCAGGGATAATCTTTTACCTTCATCTATATGGAGGATTTTCCCCATGTAGGGTTTATCTTCCGGTACCCAATGTAGTTCATAACCCCATGGTTTATCAATTTTTCTGACGTAAGGAGAATTTGTGAACTTACTTTTATCGAAGTTGTCCATGTTATTTTGCAACAGAGCTAATATATTCCTTAAGCTCCGCAAATTTTTGGTCTACAGTCGATTTATCGTATCCTTCAACGTTTAATCTTAAGAGCGGTTCCGTGTTGGATGTCCTGACGTTAAATCTCCAATCGGGATAGGATACTGAAACTCCGTCCATTTCATTGAGGTCTCCGTCCTTGTATTTATCCCTAAGTCCGTTTAGGATTTCGGCTGAGTTTGAAACTTCAAAGTTAAACTCTCCGGACTCATAACTTCTTCTTACTTCCTCTACTAGTTCTGATAAGGTTTTTCCGCTATCCGTCATTGCTTTCAAAACTATCAGGATGACCGGGAGATTGGTTTCTGCATTTCCGTTTGCTCTGAAAAACATATGCCCTGATGATTCGCCTGCAAATATTCCGCCGCTTTTATTCATGGCTTCCGTAATATATGCATGTCCTACTCTTACTATTTCGGATACGCCGCCTAATTCTTTTACTAATTTCTGCGGTCCTAAGATATCTCTTATATCGAAATATATTCTTTCTCCCGGATATTCTTTCAAAAGCTCTTTTGCAACGATTGAGGTTATACTTGTTGCCGGAACAATGCTACCTTTTTCGTCTACAAAATATAGTCTGTCTCCGTCACCATCGGTTGCTATTCCTAAATCGGCTTTTTCATCTACAATTCTTTTCTGCAAATCTTTTAAGGTTTCAAATTTGAGTGGATTAGGCTCGTGTACGGGGAAGCTCCCATCAAGCTCAAAATTCATTTTTACAAGATCAGCAGGAACTCTCTTGAATAGAGCATCAATATATTGAGCTCCCATTGCGTTGCCGGGATCTGCTACTATCTTAAATTTCTTAATTTCCGGATTATGCAAAAGATCTAATGTAACCTGAACCTCATCTTCGAGTATTCCGTGTTTTTCTTCTATCTTTCCGTTAGGAGAAGCCTCAAGATCAACTCCTTTTACAGCCATATCTTTTATATCGTCCATTCCCGTTGGTTTTCCTATTTTTATTAACCCTTTGTCTCCTCTTATTACAAACTTGGCTCCGTTGTATTCTTTTGGATTATGAGAGGCTGTTATTTGGATTCCGCAATCATATCCATAATGGTAGACTGCGAAATAGAAAGATGGAGTCGAAAGCTGGCCTGCATCTATAACATTTGCTCCAGCTTCAACGAGTGTCTTTTTAGCAGCTTCAAAAAGTTGTGGTCCCGAAAGTCTCATGTCATAGGCAAGGAGAATATTTATTTGTTCTTTATTTATTTTTTGCTTGAAAAACTTATATATGGCTTTAACAATCTGAACCATATTTTCTTCATTAATCTGAGTGGGGTATATTCCACGGATGTCATACGACTTAAAAATTGAAGAATCAATATTCATATCTTTATGTTACAAAGAATATCTTATAAATCTAAAAGAAAAAAGTCAACACTCTGTAAGAGAGGCTGAGATAACCCTCCCGACTTATATCCCAAATCTATCTCATAGAGTTTTTTATATGCTTTTTGAAGATTTTCTTTTCCTATCGATAGGGATTGTGATCTTATTTTGTTTCTTTGCCAGGGTTGAAGCCTTTTTACCTCGTCTATTTCTTTCCCTTCCTCCAAAAGCGCAAGCATAAGCCTAAATTGTCTTACTATCATATAAAAGATTGCGTCTTCCGGAGATGTCTCAATAGCCTGATGAAAGAGTTTAACGGCATTAGGATTGTTGTGCTTGATTGAATCAAGAAAAAGAAAAATGTTTTGAGGAATCTTAAATACCTTCTGTAGGGAATTTTTGAAAGGAACCTGTCCTTTTATTTCCTGATTTTCCCAGATATATATCTTGCTCGTTACCGAATTTTTATTAAGATACTCTATTATCTTGTCAAAATCGGAAACTGCCTTTTTAGAAGAAAGTAGATTTTCGATGATTATTTCATTTTCTTTTTCAAAAAGAGATCCACCCTCGAGGCTTCTTATCAGATTTTCCAGATTAATGGTTTGTCCGCTAAACATCACGGGGTTTTTAAGAGAAGATTTTTCGTCATTGAGGAAATTTCTTGAGGAGACGATATCGTCTCCATGGATTAAGGTAATCATTTGGATAACTCCTTGTATTCTTTGAAAAGTCTTTTAGCTTCTGTTTCAAGTTTTCTGCTTCTTGTAAGATGGGGAACTAAAGCACCTGAAAAGTTTTTAGGAATATGCAAAAGCTCATGGATAAGTACATGTTTTTTATCATCTTCACTTAGTCTGTCGAAATGTCTTGAGAGTACCTCGATAACATACGCGGGCTCTATTTCCAGTGCATCCTGAAATATCTTCGGGAAAGACCAGATCCTTGCATATGATCGAGATTTTGAACCTTGGGTTCTATAGCAGTATATTCTCGAAGGCTTGATGTAGGGTAAATCTAAAGTCTTTAATATCTTAACTATGTCTCTCTTAACATCAGGTGCTTTTTCCCAATCCATTTCAATAAGGATTATACACAAATTAGGTATGCTTGTCTGCAACGTAAGAGGCAGCATATGCTTCGGGTTTAGTCTTTGCAACAAATCCGTTTCCCGTAACCATGCCTACAATTTCTTTTATCATTTCTCTTGTGTCGCCGTGTTCTCCCACGTCTACATGTATCTCAAGATCATATTTAGGTGAATGTCCGTTAAGATTTTTTCTAAATAGGGGAACAAAGAAAGTTGCAAAGTTTAATGAAGCCATTGTTTCAGTGTATATCTTTTCTCTAAGGTTATGGATATTAGGTACTTCTCTTCTAAGCCAGAAATATTTTCCTCCGAATCCTTTCCTATGAATTAGGACTGCTGTAACCAGGTTTATGTCTCTTGTCCCATTGGAAGATTTTTTCTCGGAAATTTTCTCATGAGAATCTGTACCTATGACAAGGCTGTATTGGGATTCAGGATCTTCTTCCAGAAAAGTTTTTATTGTATTTATTATATCGTCTATTCCCAAGGCACCGTGGGTCTGGCTTTGGAATAAGACTTCTTGAAAATCTTTATCCATAAATCTTTACGGAGGTAACGCAGATTATAACATAGACCTCAAATTTTTAGAAGCCATTTGAGTACAGTTTTTGTTTGTGTATTAAGTTGAATGGGTTTTAGAAACGGAATACCTTTAAAGGATCTATTCTCTTCTACTTTATTAAGTTTTAGAGGAGGTGGGTTATAGTCTGTAAGCTGAGGTTCACCTTTTACTTTCGGAATACTCTTATATGCCTCATATTTTTGGGTCTTTTGACCCGCATTGATGAAGGAGAAGTTGGTAAAAGGTCCTTGGCTAGCCGAGAAAATAAAGGGTGTTACGGCTACAATATCAGGATCATTCCAGACGTTGGAGAATGCATACTGATAATATTGTGATTGTGTGGAGTCTGAAATCTTGGAAGAATCCCATCCTGTTTCGGTAATGAAAACGGGTAATGTCTTGCCTGCAAAATAATCCAAGAGATTCTTCTCATAGTTGAAGCTATATATACTTTGTGAAGTAAGATAACTGGCCGGCATAGAAAAACCCGGATTAGGATAAGAATGACTTGCCATTCCATCTATTTTTGAAAAAATTCCGGGATCAGAGTTTTCCATTTCCCGAAAAAATGTATATTCGTTGTATGCGGAATCAGAGTTTGCAGCGGCGTTATCCATTCCTGCAGAGATTATGAAAAAATCTGGACTCCTGTCTTTAAACACTTTTGTTGCATAATCCAAGATGTCGGCATATTGCGCCGGACTTGCTGAACCTCCCCATTCATCGTTTCTATTTACTTCGTTGTAGATTATTACATACCTGTTTTTTGTCGGCCAATTAAGTGAATTAAGAAAATTTGCAAAATCCATTACGTCTCCGTAGTCGGGGATGTCCCAGGAAGAGGTATTAAAATAATCTCCCTGAGTTGCAAGTCTTAAAATTGGAATAAGGTGTTTTCTTTTACAATCGTCCATAAAATTCTGCCACTTTACTAAATCTTTGTCTCCCGATTGGATAGGAATCGTGATATAACCCCAGTCTCCGCCATTTGAATTTACTAGTTCGGAAGCATCATTTAGTTCTTCGGGAAAGAGGATATGTATACCGAATTCATTATTGGCAACGGAATGGGGGTCGTAAATAGCATAAGAATTAGTCTTTAATAAAAAGAAAAGTAGGATAATGATAAATAAGGACAGAATTTTTTTCATTTGTGGCAATTCTACAACAAAACTCAAGCTAAATCTATTTTGACCACCTTGCAAAAATTCCCGTTGAAAGAAGTCTTCCGTTTTGTTGTTCTAAGGCTAATTCTCCCGATTCCATATTTCCTTTAGGCAGGAAATCTTCGAGAATATTCTGAAGCATTATGGAAGAGGCGGAAACAGCGTAAGCGTTTACTATTACGAATAGTGGATTATCTGATAAAAGAAGTGAACAATTTTGGAGTAGCTTTGGAAAACTATCATTAAAATCCCATTTCTCACCGTTTGGACCGTGTCCGTATACGGGTGGATCCATTATTATTCCGTCATATGTTACTCCTCTTCTTAATTCACGTGAAGTAAAAGCTATCGCGTCATCTAAAATCCATCTGATTGGTTTATCCGAAAGCTCCGATATCTCCTGGTTTTCTTTAGCCCACCCAATTGAAGGTTTTGAAGCGTCGACATGGGTTACTTTTGCACCTTTTGCAGCGGCAGCAAGACTTGCTATCCCGGTATAAGCAAAAAGATTGAGTATATTGGATTGTTCTACGGTTTTTTCTTCTATGAAATCCCAGTTTATCGATTGTTCAGGGAATATCCCTGTGTGCTTGAAGGGAGTAAGTTTAGCGTAGAATTTAAGGTTTTTGTAGGTTAAAGGCCACTTGTGAGGGAAATTCGAGGAAGTATTCCATCTTTCATTCTCAAACTTTGCATCAGTTTTTGTCCATTCCTGAGCTAATGATTTTTTCCATATTGCTTGTGGATCAGGCTTAGAAATTAAGTATTTTCCGAATTTTTCCAGCCTTAATCCGTCACCGGAATCAAGGAGCTGATAGTCATCCCAACCTTTGGTTTTTAATACTTGCATTCCATTATTATATTACAGGAGCTAATAATGGTAAAATATAGATATGTTGATAGATGATGTAACAATAACGGTTAAGGCAGGTAACGGCGGTAACGGGGCAGTGTCTTTTAGAAGAAATGCGCAAACACCAAGGGGTGGACCTGACGGCGGTAACGGCGGTAACGGGGGAGACGTATATTTTGAAGGTATTGACGATATCTTGGGTTTAAGAGAATTCCAGTTTAAAAAGAAATTAACGGCTGAAGACGGAGTTGCCGGGGCAAGAAATAACCTTTATGGAAGAAATGCAGAAGATCTAACGATAAAAATTTCGATTGGAACCAAGGCGACGGATGTTAATACAGGGGAAGTTATTGAAATATCCCAAAAAGGACAGCGAATACTTATAGCGAGGGGTGGAAAAGGGGGAAGAGGAAATAACGAATTTAAGTCGGCAACAGTACAAGCTCCCAGATTTGCTGAAAAAGGAGCACCAGGAGAAGAAAGAGTCTTCCATCTTGAACTTGGAATAATAGCTGATATAGGCCTTGTAGGCCTTCCAAATGCCGGTAAAAGCAGTCTTTTGTCCGTTATTACTAATGCTAACCCTAAAATAGGGGATTATCCATTCACGACGCTGGAACCTAATCTTGGTGTTCTAAATCATCTCATAATTGCGGATATACCGGGACTAATCGAGGGAGCTTCAAAGGGAAAAGGTTTGGGAGACAAATTCCTAAAACACGTAGAAAAGACAAAAGAGCTTGTCCATTGCATAGATGCATCAGAAGATATTTCGAAAGTATACAAGACAGTTAGGGAAGAACTTAAAAGCTATGGTGAAGAGTTATCAAAAAAACCTGAACTTCTACTGATTACAAAAACGGATAATTTAGATGAAAAACAATTGAAAGAAAAAATTAAAGAAGCTAAAAAGCTTAATAAGAATGTAGAAACTATCTCTATATATGATGACAACAGTATAGAAAAATTTAAGAAAATACTCGTTGACAAAACATTAGCTCAACTATAAAATCTCCCCTATGTCCTTGGAAAATAGACCTGGAGATATCCTCTCCAAAATGGAAAGAACCGCAAAATCTGCTTGGAAAGAAACGGAAGATAAAGAACTTGGTAGGAGGGAAAGAATCGCATCCGGAGCTAATATATTAGATGAAGCTTTAACAGTCCTTAAAGAGGATCCTTTATTTGGTGATATGGCAGAAAAAGCTTTCAATGATTCGGCTGGATTTCTTTTAAAATTTGGAGATATTGTTTCCCTCAGTTATAGTTATGGTTTCAATGTAGAATTTTTAACTTTGACCTTGGGAGTTGAACAATTGATGGTTGAACTTAAACACAAAAAAGCTACGCTAAGCAATGCACACATTGCAATTTCGAATACCAGAGATGGTTCTGTGGTAAACGATACACTTGCGGTTTGTCAAAAGGGGCATGGAATGGTCGATAAATTTTCTTCCTTTATTGATTCTTTGCACTCTTAGCTTTTTTAGTTACTTTTTCTTTAAGTTCTTTCGTCTTTTTCCCCGGAGTTGTTTCTACATCTATAATGTTTTCTCTTGTATAATCAGCTACGTCGTCAATTTTTGCCTTTATTTTTGCCTTAGTATTTTTATCAGCGATAAATGTACTAATAAAGGCTCCCGCTATAGCCCCTACGGTTCCTGCTAGAATAATCGCCTGACCACCTTTTGAATTTTTCTTTTTATCTTTTTTTAACATATCCTTCACGTCTTTCATGAGTTAAATATTATTGAGCAATAGAAAGAATCGAAAAAGATTTATGTAAGCAAAAGATAAGAATCTCATGCTACATTTCTTGAAACAATAGCTTTTCTGACTTTTGCAATTATTCTGTCCTGGGTATTTCCGGCAAGTCTTGTAACAACTTCCCTGTAGTGTCCTGTCTCGATAAGACGTTGTAGATTGTAGGTTGTGAACGGACCACTAAAATCCTTGTAATCTACTCCTTCCTCTCCATAGCAACCGGCTTTAACGCCTTCATTGGTAAGAAAAATTACATATCCTTCGTTTTCCTTAATGAGCCCTGTCAAAGGCCCTTTTTGAGAAGTTATAGTTACCGATTTACCTGTTGTTTCCAAATATTCATTTACGTGAGGAAGTTTAGAAATTCTCGTAAAGTAATCTAACGTTCTCTTAGCCTTCTCGAAATCACTTAAGGGAGCTTTCGATTCATCAGTCTTCCCATGTTGTAAGCTTACTTGTGCTTCTAAAAGATCTTTAATCGCCTGATGTCTTAGTTCTTCAAGATGAACAGGTTCTCGTTCTCGCTCCATGGAATGACAAGTTAACATCCAAATGTAAGTTTAATGATAGAAAAGATATATAAAATTATTAGATTTAGAGGACGAAAGAAACAGCCAAAGCTACAATTATCAATATTACCAAAAGACTGGAAAGACCTCCAAAAGCTGCAAAAGTGAGTATCGGCAAAAGCCCTAAAACGGATAGTACCCATAAAAGTAGAAGAATGCTTGCAACAGCTTGGAGGGGTCTAGGTAAAAGACTTATTGCCCACGCAACTAGTGCAAATATGAGAAGACTCCATAATGTAATTGGATGTCCATTAACAATAAACAAGGTAAGATCGGGTATGTTTACACCTGAAACGGAAATGTATCCCAAAAACCAAAGTATGATTAAAACAACTATTATTGCTGCTAACATGCAACGACTTTATCATTTACTTATTAAAAAAATGTTGCAGATGAGTAAAAATTTGGGAAGAATCTTCCTCCGGGGGATATTAAATAATATTTAGTACCGAGTAGGGGAGTCGAACCCCTGATTCTCGGGCTGAAAACCCGATGTCCTAGGCCACTAGACGAACTCGGCGTGAAGTTAATTATACCTTAAAATTACTCCTGAAGCAATAATATGGCCACAAAAAACACCTCAAAAGGTTTTTAACCCCGTGAGGTGTTTAATTTTATTTTAGCCTTTTCCTTAGACCTTCCAGAGTGTCTCTGGCTGTACCTTGTCCTCCAAGGCCGAATGCTATTCCGCCGGCTAAAGCGATCATCGCTACCAATCCTGT
>JAJYWL010000012.1 GCA_021791545.1 bacterium | reverse complement strand
AATTAAAAAGAAAAAGAAAAGGAGTCATGAAGTAGTAATAAATAGGGCCAAGAAAAAAGCCTCCTACTGAAGATGTTGGACCTAGAAGTGTCAAATGACCATGAAGAATGTTATACACAACAAGGACATCTCTTCCCTCGTCTCCTAAGAAAGTCATATAATCTCCTATCCTATAAAGTCTTAGAAAGGAAGCGAGTAAAAGAATTAAAACGATTAAAAATTTAGAGTTAAGAATCTTATTTAGATTCTTTTTGAACCTTTTCATCATGGGGCCTTACGCGCCAAATTATAAACCTGTAAACAGTAAAATTATAGATAAGAAGAATACCTGTTCCGATTATGAAGAAAAGGAAATAGGTCTGTTTTCCAAATAGTTTAGTTCCCAGAAATATTGTTCCTGTTTGAATAAGAATAACTCCGATTGCTGATGTTGCATAAAAGTTTATAAGTTTCCAGATATACTCGCCTACATTTCTTACTCTGTCTTTCTTGAAAGTCCAGAAATTATTTAAATTAAAATTGGAAAAAATTGCTGCAACGGCTCCAATAAGATTGGAAACCGAAGGGTCCATCTTAAGAATTTCTACAAGTACCCTTAATATTACTGCTTGGATAATAAATCCTGTTCCTCCTACTACAAGGAATTTTCCAAAAGGCCCAGTAAGTTTTTCCATAATACTTGCCGAAATTACATATTTTAATAAATCAACAATGTAAGCCATAGGTGCAATCTTTGAATCACCTATTGTCCTTGATTCGAAATGGAAAGGAACTTCTGCAATCTTAAAACCGTCTCTTACCGCTTTATTCAAAAATGAAACCTGGAAAGTATATCCTTTAAAGTTAGTAAGCTCTTCTCTTTCTTTAAGAAATACTTCTTTTCTTATTGCTCTGTATCCACCTGTCCAATCGTGAATTTTGAATTTAAGAAGAATAATTCTTACTAAAAGATTTCCAAAGACTGAAAACATTTTTCGTTGAATCGGCCAGGAAGCAGGAATAGAACCTCCGTCACTATATCTTGTTCCTATAACCATGTCGTAGCCTTCATCAATCTTTTTAAGAAACTCTGGTATCTTTGTAGCGTCATGCTGTAAATCCGCATCTATTTCAAACATTACTTCCGCACCGTTATCTACCGCATAAGTCATTGCTCTGACATATGCTGCTCCAAGACCTTTTTTCTCTCCCTGATTAATATCGAGGTTTTTATATTTCTTCATCAGTTCTCTTACTTCTTCCGCAGTTCCGTCTGTAGAGTTATCGTCTGCTACAAGAATATGCATGTCGTGGTTTTTGACCTGAGGAAAAACATCTTCTTCGAGAATCCTTATAAGTTTCTCTACGTTACCTTTTTCGTTATAGGTAGGTGTTATTACTACTACTTTCATTTATACCCTCTTAAAATATTCTACAGTTTTTTTGATACCTTCTTCAATGGGCACCTTTGGTTCCCAAGCTAAAACCTCTTTTGCCTTAGAAATATCGGGTTTTCTCCTCTTGGGATCATCCTCAGGGCATTCTTCAAAAGTAATCTCTGAAGAGGAGTCAGTTGTCTTCTTTATTAAGTTTGCCATCTCGAGGATCGTCCTTTCATCCGGGTTTCCAAGATTTATAACCTGACCCTTTGTGTTCTCCTTAAACATCGCTGCTTTTACTCCCAAAACCATATCATCTACATAACAAAAACTTCTTGTTTGTTTACCGTCACCGAAAATCGTAATAGGTTTACCATGAAGAGCCTGCATTATGAAATCAGAAACAACTCTTCCGTCATCTGATTGCATTTTGGGTCCATAGGTGTTGAAAATCCTTATTATTCTCGCATCCAGGTTGAATTTTCTTACAAAAGCCATTGTTGCTGCTTCTCCAAACCTTTTACTTTCATCGTAAACTGATCTTATTCCGTTAGGATTTACATTACCGAAGTAAGCTTCAGTCTGCGGGCTTACTTGAGGATCTCCATAGACCTCAGAAGTTGAAGTAAAAAGAAATTTTGATCCTTTTTTCTTTGCCAATAAAAGAAGTTCATAAGTGCCGAAAGAGTTTGCAAGGAGAGTTTCTATGGGAAAATTAATATAACTTCTTGGGCTTTTTTTATTAGGAGAAGCAGGTGACGCAAGATGGAAAATAAAATCTATTTCATCATCAATCTCCAAAGGCTTGGTAACATCATGTTCTATAAACTTAAAGTTGGGGTTATCGATAAATTCCTGAATATTGTCTTTACTACTGGTTATGAGGTTATCAACGCAAATTACTTTAAAACCGTCTTTTAGTAAGCTTTCGCAAAGGTGGGATCCTATAAATCCTGCTCCGCCGGCAACTAGAGCTGTCTGCATATCTATTTGTTTTCCTTTTCTCTCTCTAAATCGGCCTTTACCATCATTTCAACGAGCTGTTTAAATGATGTTTTTGGAGTCCAGCCAAGTTTATCTTTAGCTTTTGAATAATCTCCTATAAGGTAATCTACTTCTGCTGGTCTTAGATGGAGGGGGTTGTCATAATTTACATACTTTTCCCAGCTATCTATTCCTACAACCTTAAATGCTTCCTGAACAAATTCTTTTACGCTGTGATTTTCTCCTGTTGCTATAACATAATCATCGGGCTTGTCTTGCTGGAGCATTCTCCACATAGCTTCTACATAATCTCCGGCAAAACCCCAATCTCTTTTTGCATCAAGATTTCCAAGTTCTAACTTATCCTGTTTTCCAAGGCTTATTCTTGCGACTGCATCTGTTATTTTTCTTGTTACGAATTCTATACCTCTTCTTGGAGATTCATGATTAAACAATATTCCGGAACAGGCAAAGATATCATAGCTTTCTCTGTAGTTTAAGGTTATGTAATGTCCATAAACTTTGGCTACTCCATATGGACTTCTTGGATGAAATCTTGTGGTCTCTTTCTGAGGAGTCTCTACTACTTTACCAAACATTTCGGAAGAAGATGCCTGATAAAATCTTGCTTTGGGATTTACTGTCCTTATTGCCTCAAGCATTCTTGTAACTCCTAATCCTGTAAATTCTCCGGTAAGTACCGGCTGGCTCCATGAAGCTTTTACAAAAGATTGGGCTGCAAGGTTATATATTTCATCTGCTTCTGATTCTTTAATTGCATCTGTTAATGATCCCTGATCCAGTAAATCTCCCGGAATCAATTGGACCTGATCATAAATATGCTTTATATTTTCAAGGTTTGGAGTACTTAATCTTCTTACTAATCCGTAGACTTTATATCCTTTTGATAACAAAAGTTCCGCAAGATATGAGCCGTCTTGTCCTGTTATTCCTGTAATTAAGGCTTTCTTCATGTTGATATTATTCTAGAGAATATTCCTCCAATAGTCCAGTGTGTCTTTCAAAGTTTTTTCAAAAGGAATCTCAGGCTTCCATCCGGTTATTTTCTCCATCTTCGAATAGTCACAGATAAGCTCGGGAGTATCGCTTGGTCTAAGTAAAGCTTGATCTTCCTCTACCTTTATTTTCTTATCAGACATCTTCAAGAGAGAATCAAGGATATCCCCTATCTTAAAAGATTTTCCGGAACCAATGTTATAGACTTCACCCGGCGTTCCTTTTTCCAGAATCAATTCATAAGCTCTTACCATATCCCTAACATCCGTAAAATCTCTTTTTGCTTCAAGATTTCCTACCATAAGAACAGGATCTCTTTTTCCTTTTTCTATTTCAACTATCTTTTTTGCAAAAGCGGGAACTACGAATGCATCTGTCTGACCCGGACCCGTATGATTAAAAGGTCTTACTCTTACACACTGCAGTCCATAGGAATTGAAATACTGAAGACCCAAGAAATCCTGTGCAACTTTTGAAACTGCATATGGACTTGCAGGATTTAAAGGTGTTTCCTCATCTATAGGTAAATCTTTAGGCGAAACTTTTCCGTATACTTCTGCAGTAGATACAATCAATGTTTTCGTATCCTTAAGATCCAACTGTCTTAAAGCTTCCAAAATATTAAGCTCTGCGGAAACGTTATTAAAAATAGACTCGGTTGGCTGTTGGAAACTCTTTGCAGGAGAAGACATTGCTGCAAGATGATAAATCAAATCCGGCTTTACTTCTTCGATAAGAGAATACACTTCTTCTTTTTCTGTTAAGTCTATTCTTCGAAGAGTCGCTTTTTCACCTAAATTTCCGAGGCCATTGTCGGATAAATATGTTCCGTAAACTTTATTTTCCTTTTTTAAAAGATGTTCAAGAAGATGGGAACCAGCAAAACCTGTTAGTCCTGTTACTAAGATTCTTTTCATAAACCGACGCCAATATAGTTGAAGCCTGCTTCTTGGGCAAGTTGTGGAGAATATATATTTCTTCCATCAACCATATTAGGTGTTCTTACTTCTTCCTTTAATTTCTTTAGATCCATTTGTTTAAATTCATTCCACTCTGTCATGATTATCACTAGATCTGCATCTTTTACTGCGGCAAATTCATCTTTGGCGTATTCCAATCCTTCAAATTCGGGTAGTCTTTTGGCATTTTCCATTGAAACAGGATCAAATGCTTTTACTTTTGCTCCCATCTTCAAAAGTGCGGGAATAACTACTCTTGAAGGCGCATCTCTCATATCGTCGGTATCCGGTTTGAATGAGAGACCTAATATACCGACTGTTTTCCCATCCACTTTTCCATCGAGCATTTTTTCAGACTTTTTAATAATAGCCTTCATAGAATCTAAATTAATTTCTTTAACTGATCTTAAAAGAGTAAAATCATAATCATTGGCTTTTGCTATTTCTATTAATGCACTTACGTCCTTAGGGAAACAACTTCCTCCATAACCTGCTCCTGCATTAAGAAACTTAGGTCCTATCCTCGAATCAAGACCGATGGCTCTTAAAACGTCCGGACCGTTAGCTCCTACTTTTTCGCAAAGTTGTGCAATTGCATTAGCAAATGAGATTTTTGTTGCAAGGAAAGAATTTGCTGCATATTTGATCATTTCGGCACTTTCCAAAGTCGTAAGAACCAAATGGGTATCATTTCTGTTATTTTCTCTGATAGGCTGATGAAGTTTTACTAAACTTTCTTTAGCTTTCTTTGAATCCGAACCTATTACTATCCTGTCCGGATGCAAAGTGTCTGAGATTGCCTGACCTTCTCTTAAGAATTCAGGAACAGATGCCAAGTCAAATTCCGCTTTTTGATTTTTTGTTCTTTCGAGTATCTCTCCTACTTTCCTGTTTGTTCCGACAGGAACAGTACTCTTTGTTACGACAACCGTATAACCGTCAAGATTTTTACCTATTTGCTCAGCTACTTCAAAAACAACACTAAGATCTGCTTCCCCCGAAGGTTTTGGTGGAGTTCCTACTGCTATGAAAACAATTTCTGACTCCGGAATTGATTTATCATAGTCGAGTGTAAAAAGAAGTCTTCCTGCCTTAACATTTCTATCCACTATTTCGGCAAGAGTAGGTTCATAGATTGGAATTATTCCTTTCTTGAGGTTTTCAATCTTTTCAGGAGTATGTCCTATTACCCATACTTTATTTCCCAAATCTGCAAAAACTGCCGCCGTAACCAAACCTACATATCCGTGTCCTACAAAAGTTATTGTCATAATCTATCCTATTCTAAAAAAATTGATGAGATAAGTCAAACGTAAAAGACTTAAAGAGAATTTATTATTTCATCGAATCTTCTCATCTTAACCCCTAACCCTGAAATTTTACTGTTATTTAAAACAGAAAACTTAGGACGTGGAGCTCTCCCTTTATAAAAATCTTCTAAATAGTTTTTCCCTATAAGGTCTTTATTGAAACCACGCTTATCTGCCATAAGTTGTGCCGCCTCATATGCAGTTAAACTTTGACTGCCTACGATATGGAATATTCCATTCGCTTCTTTTTCGATAAGTGTTTCTAAAGCTTTTGAAAAATCGTCTATATATGTAGGAGTTACTTTTGCGTCCGCAATTACTTTAAAAGGATCACCTTTTTGTAATAGGTCAAGAAAGATATGATAAAAATCTTTTTTACCAGGGAATTCATCCAATCTGAATGGAAATGACGTTCGTAAAATTAGGTAATCTAATCCGGAATCCCTGACAAGATTCTCCCCTTCTAATTTCGTTATCCCATACCAACCCTCGGGTGAAGTTTCGTCGTCTTCCTTATAACCCCCTTCGGGAGGATTTTTTCCGTCGAATACATAGTCTGTCGAGATATATATAAGTTTTTTGTTTCCTTTTTTACAGGCTTCTATAACGTTTTTTGTTCCATAAACATTTATTGCCCAGGCGGTGGCGTTATTTTGGAAAAAGTTCTCCTGTTCTTTTTCTCCCTTTAACAACATTTCCCCATCTATTTCCTTATCAAGCTCACATCCGTCAACGTCGGTCTTTGCCGCAAACTGGATAACAATAGAATGGTATTTGTCGTTTCCTATAATTCTTTCTACGGTTTGGGGATTTCTTATATCGAATCCTGTTTCTGTGCTTAAGTTATCTATTTCGAAGTTATCTTTAAGAAGTTGACTTACTTTTGACCCTATTAACCCCGTTGCGCCTATCCCAAAAATCTTTGTCATAATAAATTAGCCCTGACCGTATTGTTTTTCGTAATACGTTTGATATTCTCCCGACTTTATATGCTTCCACCAATCTTCGTTATTTTTGTACCACTCAACTGTTTTTTCCATCCACTCGTCGAAGTTATGGAGAGGCTTCCATCCTAATTCTGTCTTTATTTTGGTCCAATCTACATCGTATTTCCTGTCATGTCCGGGTCTATCTTTGACATACTCAAGAAAAGTCTCATCTTTTCCCAATAAGCTCAATATTTTCTTTGCAATTTCAATATTGGGAACCAGTTCTGTCATTCCGCCTACCACATAAGTTTCGCCGACTTTTCCTTTCCCGATAACCAAATCAATTGCCCTACAATGATCCTCTACATGAAGCCAGTCCCTGACATATAATCCGTCGCCATAGATAGGGATTTTCTTTCCCTCTATTACATTTGTTATTGCAAGTGGAATGAGTTTTTCCGGGAATTGATAGGGGCCATAATTATTTGAACAGTTTGTAATGGTAATAGGTAAACCGTATGTTGTGTGATAGGCACGGACCAAATGATCAGAACCTGCTTTACTGGCCGAATAAGGACTTCTTGGATTATAAGGAGTTTTTTCATTGAATTTCTCCTCTGTCTCCAAGGATAATGCTCCGAAAACCTCATCGGTGCTTATATGGTGAAAATGCTTAACGTTATTTTTCAATGCAGAATTTAATAAAACATTTGTTCCTTCGACATTCGTTTTAACAAATACCGAAGGGTCATGAATTGATCTATCAACATGGCTTTCTGCTGCAAAATGCACAACAAGATCAACTCCGTTCATAACCTTTTCTACAGCTTCTGTGTCACATATATCTCCCTGGACAAAAGAATAATGAGGATTAGTTGCGATATCTTTCAGATTCTCCAAATTGCCGGCGTATGTTAATTTATCAAAATTTACAACATCATCTTCCGGATGATTTTCCAGCCAATAATGTATAAAATTGGAGCCGATAAATCCTGCTCCACCGGTAATCAATACTTTCATAAAATCGGAAATGATTTTGCTAATTTACCAAGTTAACCTTTGGTAATTTCCCAAATTTCTTTACCCAGGAAATCCCATGGTAAGCGGCCTTCATCCGGATTTTCCGGATTAAATTGCTGATTTACAAAATATATAATCGCCGCAGGATGTTTCCCTATATTGGTTACGCCATGAGCAACTCCTCTTGGGATATATAACAATCTGGGTTTTCCTCCTCCCATTACAAATCTCATTGTAGTCCCCTCTGTTGAAGATCCTTTTCTTTGATCATTAAGAACTACCAATAATCTTTCATGTGGGGGAATAAACCAAATATCTTCCTGATTTAAATGCAAGTGATATGCCTTTACCGTTCCCGGAAGAACTTGAGAATAGTTTACTTGCTTAACTTCAAAACCCTCAAATTCTTGCATTGCACCTTGCTGCATTCGAGCAAGCTCCATGAAATATCCGCCGTCATCGACAGAAGAATTAATCTCTTTCAAGATAACTCCATCTATATTAGGAGATTTTTCGTATGATTGAACGGAAAAATTTTCCTGTGCTTTTGGTGATAGATCGTTCTTATTCATTTTTTTCACTCTCCTTTTTTGCTTTTTCAGCCATATAATTATTTACTCTTAACAAACTATCAAAAGTACCCGCATCTTCCCAGATATTTTTTACAAACTCTACTCTTAATTCATTTTTGTCTTTGTACTGATTAATAACATCTGTTATTTCGATCTCTCCTCTTGCTGAAGGTTGTACATTTCTTGCTAAAGATGAGACTTTGTTATCACAAACATATAAACCTACCATTGCAAAATTACTTTTTGGTTGCTCCGGTTTTTCTGCTATTGATAACACATTTTGATTTTCGTCAAATTCAATTACTCCATAACGCTGTGGGTCGGATACTTCCTTGGCGAAGACCGTTGCGCCTGATTTAAAATTAGCAACAATCTGAGAAAAGTCCTCGTCAAAAATATTGTCTCCCAAAATCATCGCAACGCTGTCATTTCCTATAAAATTCTCTCCTACGATAAATGCATCTGCAAGACCCCTGGGCTCTTCCTGGATTTCATAAGTAAATTTTGCTCCAAAGTCTTTTCCCGATCCCAATAGATTAAGAAAATGTCCGGAATATTCGGGAGCAATAATAATAAGAATATCCTTTATCCCCGCCTTAATTAAGGTTTCTATGGGATAGAAAATCATTGGTTTGTTATAAACAGGAAGCAGTTGTTTTGAGGTAATTTTGGTTAAAGGTCGAAGCCTTGTCGCTCGACCACCGGCTAACACAATTCCTTTCATATTAGTGTTCTCATTTTAACATATTCTACTAACTCATGCGCAAGTACCGATTATTATAGCCTCGCTTTTGTTTGGAATGCATGAGTAAGTAAGGTATAATACAAATAACATGTCTATAAGCGTGGTTATACCAACCTACAACGGGGCAGACCATCTAAAAGATAATCTTCCTTACCTTATTGATATTCTTCAAGATTACAAAAACGAAGACATCGAGGTTGTCCTCACAGACGATCACTCAACCGATGACACTATTGAAGTTTTGAAAAAAACCAAGGAGTCATCAAATATTCCCGTTACAATACTTGAAAGCGAAAAAAATGGAGGTTTCTCGGTAAATGTTAATAAAGGAGTAAGAAAGGCAAAAGGAGAAATAGTCATACTTCTGGGGGGAGATGTTCGTCCCGAAAGAGATTTTCTTAAACCTTTGACATCTCATTTTACAGACGAGAAAGTATTCGCTGTAGGATTTCTAAACCAAAGCGATCAAGACAAAGGAAAAAACATCTTAAGGGGCAGAGGTATAGGAACTTGGAAAAAAGGATTTCTTCTTCATTCACACGGTGAACCTGTCAATGACGACACGCTTTGGGTTGACTGCGGAAGCGGAGCTTTTCGTAAGGAAATTTGGGACAGGATAGGTGGATTGCAAGAGTTATATGCTCCATTTTATTGGGAGGATGTTGATATATCGTATAGAGCCCAAAAAATGGGATATAAAGTAAAGATAGAAAGAAAATCACTAGTAGTCCATGAACACGAAAAAGGAAGTATTAAGAAAATAAATAAAAATTTTGTACTGGAGACTGCATACAGGAATCAATTCTTTTTTGTCTGGTTGAATATCACGGATAGAAATTTACTATTCCAACACATCATATTTCTCCCCTATCATCTACTGGTAGCAATTAAGACAGGAAATTTACTTTTCATAAAAGGATTTTTGAAAGCTTTGGGAAAACTCGGAAAAGCATTATCAATTAGAAGAAAAACAACTAAAGATTTTGTTATTTCCGATAATTCTATTCTCGAAAGATTTAAAAAAGAAATATAAATCATGAAACTTTCTATTATTTCACTTAACTATAAAAAACCAGAACTCACAGTCTCCTCAATGGAATCCTTATGGAAACAGTACAAGGATGAATTTGAGAATGATGATTTTGAATATATTGTAGTAGATAACTCTTCTAAAGATTCTTCTTTTGAAAAACTTCAAAATGAAGTAAAGAAATATAAAAACTTCCATGTATTTGAAAACGAAACAAATACGGGTTTTGGCGGAGGAAACAATTTAGGAGTAACTAAAGCAAAGGGAGAATACTTATTGTTTCTAAATAATGATACAGAAGCAGAAGATAAAGGAATACTCAGAATGCTTGAATATATACAAGAACATAATGACATCGGAATACTTGGAGGGAAAATGCTTAACGGAAATGGGACAGAACAACCCTCCTCCGGAAAATTTTATACTCTAACTTCCGTCACTCTCTTTTTACTTGGCTTACAAAGATATGGAGTAATCGATCAGAATCCCAAAGAAATACAGGAAGTCGATTGGGTCAAAGGAGCTCTCCTTATGATTCCCAAGAAATTATTTGAAGAAGTTGGAAAATTCGATGAACATATCTTTATGTATACGGAAGATATGGAGCTTTGTTATAGAGTAAAACTTCATAAACTAAAATGTGTTTTCTTCCCTGATATTAAAATCCTTCACAAAGATCAAGGAAGCACCAACAGAACTTTTGCTATCGTCCATATTTTTAAATATTTACCTTATTTCTATAAAAAACATAAAACAAAAATTGAATATCTATACGTCAAAATGTTACTTCTAACTAAGGCAATTCTACTTATTGTTGCGGGATACATACTTCGAAAAAAATATTTTGTTGATACATACTCGGAAGCCTTAAAAGCTATAGAATAAATATATGAGCGAAGAAAAATCATTACTATCTGTCATCATTTTAAATTTAAATACAAAAGAAATTACACAACAAGCAATTGAGTCTATCGAAAAAAGTTATCCGAAAGAAGTTAAGGACGGAACATATGAAGTTATACTTGTCGATAATGCTTCAACAGACGGATCTCAAGAAGTTTTTAAGAAATTTCAAAAAACCACAACTATCAAAAAATTTCATCTCGTCTTAAATCCGGAGAACACTGGATTTAGCGCGGGGAACAATAAGGGATTGGAATATTCCGACGGAGATTACATTTTATTTTTAAATAGCGACACTATTGTAAACGACAAAGTATTCCCCTATATGATTAATTTTCTGAAAGAACATCCCGATGCCGGAGCGGCAACTTGTAAGGTAGTTTTAAGAAGCGGGAAAATTGACGATGCTTCCCACAGAGGATTCCCCACCCCTTGGAATTCATTCTGTCATTTTTCAGGACTTTCAAGAATATTTCCAAAAACAAAACTTTTCGGAAGTTATTCAATGACATATGTTAAGGATATGGAAAAAGACCATGAAATTGACGCTTTGGCAGGAGCATTTATGATCATGCCAAGAACAACTGGTGAAAAAGTAGGATGGTGGGATACAGAATTTTTCGTTTATGGCGAAGATCTCGATTTTTGCTACAGAATTAAACAGGCAGGAATGAAAGTGTATTATGTTCCCGAAGTTGAAATTTTACATCTTAAAGGAACAACATTGGGAATCAGGAAAGAATCGAAAGATATATCAACAGCTGACAAAGAAAGAAAAATTAAATCGCAAATTGCGAGATTTAATGCAATGAAAATATTCTATAAAAAACATTATACGGATAAATATCCTAAGTTTCTGACAAGACTTGTGTTTTTACAGATAGAAATAATGAGATGGATAAACATAAGAAAGTATAAATAACATGAAAAAAATTGCCGTTGTTACAGTAAACTATAATACTCAGGAAGACACAATAAAATTTCTTGAATCTCTTAAGAAAGTAAATAAAGAAGACTTGGAATTAGAAATTATTGTTGTAGATAATGCCTCAAAAAAACCCTTAGAACTTCCCGAAGAATTCAAAGACATAATATTGATACGCTTAGATGAAAACCTTGGTTTTACAGGCGGATACAATCGAGGAATAGATGAAGCAATTAAATTAGGAAGCGAGTATATCCTTATTATAAATAACGATACCCTGGTAGATCCTGATTTAATTAAAAACCTTATAGAACCTTTGGAAAAAAACGAAAGAATAGGACTCACTGTCCCCAAAATCTATTTTGCAAAAGGACATGAATTCCATAAAGATCGATATAAAAAAGACGAGTTGGGAAAAGTTCTTTGGTATGCAGGGGGAAATATTGACTGGGCTAACTCAACAACTAAACACATAGGAGTTGATGAAGTAGATATTGGACAACATAACAATGAAGGGGAAACAGGTTTTGCGACTGGATGTTGCATGATGATTAAGACAGAAACTCTTAAAGAAGTTGGTCTTTTTGACGACAAATATTTTCTTTATTTTGAAGATGCGGATCTAAATGAAAGGATAAAAAAAGCAGGATATAAAATTTATTATGTTCCCTCTGCAATCCTCTTTCACGCAAACGCAGCATCAAGCGGCTCCGGCAGTCTTCTCCATGATTATTATCTTTCAAGAAACAAAATGCTATTTGGACTAAAGTATGCTCCATTTAGAACGAAAATTGCCTTGATAAAAGAAAGTTTAAAACTCATATTTAAAGGAAGACCTTATCAAAAAAAAGGAATAATTGATTTTTATTTAAGAAGGTTAAATAAAGGAAGTTTTAATGAAAATTAAAGATTCCAAGAAGAACTACCGAGACCAAAGATAACCCCAAAATTCCTATAAGAACATATTCTATAGCAATCCTTATATTTAGTTTGTGATTACCGGAATGATGAACTATACCCATGGTCACATAAAAAAGTGTTATGAGTAGAGTAACCAAAGACTGGAGTTGTATGCTTTGACTTTTCAAAGCTATAAAAATTCCCAGGGCAAAAACTAAAAGAAGTGAAATGTAATAAAGATAATGTTTCTTAATCTCTTTTTTCATATTTAAATAACAAAACCTCTAGCTAACAAGAACAACAAGACAAGAATAAATGAAAGATAAATTATGTGATCAAGATTATGACCGACAAACCTTACTATTTTTCTTCTTTCAATTACCAGCATATCAAGAATCAATACAAGTATAAATAAACCTGCTACTCCTTTTGCGAGATTAGAGGTAAATACCGCACTGTTTATTAAAGGTTTATTGTTTTGAGCTGCTTCTAAAACAAGCTGTGAATAATTATTAGGTGGCGTCACCGTTTTAGGAGCAGGGGTTACTTCGGGAGTAACAGGCACCGGAGTAGGAGTTACAGTAACAGGCTCCGGGGTAACGGTTGGTATTTCGGGAGTTACCGTAGGAGATTCTACTGTTTTCTGACTGTTCTGTGTTGAAGCGACAAAATTTCTGCTTCCCAATTCTTCGACAACTAAAACCGTGTCTTCACCGGTCAGATTTCCTGTTGCTACTGCAAAACCTACGTCGGCATATTTAGAAGAAAGCATATTTTCTCTATGCTCTGGACTTGCCATCCAAGCATTTATTACATCCGAAGAATTCGTAAACCCTCTTGCAAGATTTTCTCCGGCATATACGTAGTTATATCCGGCGTTTCTTATGAATACCCAGGGGGTTGTTCCATCCGGAGAATTGTGAGCCCAATAGTTTTTTGCAAACATATCGGAAGCTTTTGCCGCTGCCGCCTGTCCCAACTCTGAATTCATCGAAAGCGGAGGAAGACCGTTCTCCTGTCTTTTCTGATTAGTATCGGATAACAATTGGTCCAAAGATATATTCGAACTAATTCCAAGAACCGAAGGATAGTGAGTTTTTACCGCTGAAGTAAATACTCCCATTGAGAGGATGAAAAGAATTATCAGAAAAAGGAGTTTGTGATGAAGAAGCTTTGCCCTATAATTATTATCTTCCCTTGGAAAGAAAAGATGGTGCAGAAAACCTCTCATGAATTAATTATATACTGGTTCAGCGATTTCTCCAACTTTTTTCCCATTAACGGGGATTTTAAGAAAATATGAAAGAGAATTAGCTACCGCAATACCTACTCTTATACCAGTAAACGAACCCGGTCCGGTATTAACATTTATTCCGTTCAATTCTTTTATATCTATTCCGTTTTCTTTCAATATCTTATCTATCAAAGGCATTACCGCCTGTGATTTTAAAATCGTGGCTTTTGACGAAACACTGCTCTCTTTCCCATCAAGATTCAAACTTACTTTTATTTCATTCCTATCGGCTGTATCTATATATAAAATTTTCATACCTCAACAGATCCTTGTCTTAAAACTTCCCATGGTTTTTTAGTACAATCCAAGACGGTCGATACACCAAGACCCCCGGGTTCTTCGTCTATGACAAAGTCTACAAGCTTTATGAGATTCTTATCAAGGTCTTCTTTCTTAAAAGGTGTCTTTTCTCCATGAAAATTTGCAGAAGGTCCCAGAATAGGAACACCTGTAAGATCAATAAGAGAAAGGATAATGGAATTAGAAGGCATTCTTAAGCCAACATTCTCTCCCCCTCCCCTAACAAGCTCCGCAACTTTTTCTTTCTTTGCCCTGTAGACAATTGTTAATCTTCCCGGCCAGTATTTTTCCATGAGGCTTTCTACTTCTTTTGGGAAAGTTTGGAAATAATCATTTGCCATCCCTATTCCATTTATAAGAACTGGAACTGCTTGTTC
>JAJYWL010000015.1 GCA_021791545.1 bacterium | reverse complement strand
AGATTAAAGTTATATATAAGATCGTTATCTATTATTTTTATCCCCGCTAAAAGTTCAGGATCTATTTCGTAAGAAATATTTTTCCCCGCAAATTTAGCTCTAATTTCTTTTTCCAGATCTGAATTTTTTGCCTTGGGGCTGGGGAGAACAACTGTTACCGTGTTTTTTTGTTCAATAGCCCTTAACGCCTTAATATATTCTTTAAGATCAGCTCTTGATAGACGGTTAGCTATTTTAGTAGCAGTCGTTTTATCAAGAATACCTTTATTATTATAACTCTTTTCTGCCAAAATTTTAATATCTTTTTTTGTCATTTCTTAATCCTTTTCAATGCATTGTCGACTATTGTTTTTTGATCTTTTTCGGGAAACATCTCTTTAAGAGAAGTTGAGAGGATTTGTTCTGCAAGTCCGCTTGCAGACTCTGCAAGTCTTTTTTCTGCTTCTTTAGTTTCTTGAGATATCTGGTTTCTTGCTTCGACGATCATTCTTTCGGTACTTGCCCTTGTTTCTTCTTCAACCTCTTTTGCTGCTTCCAGTGCTTGATTTTTTGCGTCTTCAATAAGTTTCTTGGCTTCTTCCTGGGCTTTACTGAGGACTTTTTTTTCTTCTTCTACTGTTTTTTCCAGCAAAAGCCTACTTTCCTCAGCCTGTTTAAGACCTGTTTTTATCGTATCTTCGCGTTTTTTAAGCATGTCTAAAACAGGCTTGTAGAGAAAGCGCTTGAGTATGTACAAAATGATCAGGAAATTTACGATTTGAGCGGCCAACATGACCGGATCAAAACCGAAATTTTTTAATATTTCCATATTCTTACTTTATGAAAGCCAATATTAAAGAATAAATTGCGATAGCTTCAGCGAAAGCCATTCCTAAAAGCATTGCTGGAAGAATTTTTCCAGAACTTTCAGGGTTTCTTCCGATAGCTTCCATTGCTTTCATTCCGATTAAACCGATTGCCAAAGCGGCCATTTGACCTCCGATAGCAATGATTAAACCTCCGGACACACTAAATGTCATTTTGTACTCACCTCCTTAGCCTCTTCATGATGAGGAGTTGATAAAACTGCCATAAAAGCCATTGTCAACATAGAGAAAACCAATGCTTGTACAAGTCCTACTACTACTTCAAGCATCATAAAAGGAAGTGGAAAGAGGAATGCAAATATGCTGCCAACTGTAGCAAGAACCATTTCTCCTGCGAAGATATTTCCAAAAAGCCTGAAGGAAAGTGATACTACTTTTGTGACTTCACTTATGAGTTCAAGGATTCCTACATAGAGGTTTACGGGGTTTAAGGAGAAGTATCTTCCGAGATATTGCTTAATTCCAATTGTACTAATGCTCATAATGTGAGTAGCAACTGCCGAAACTAGGGCAAGACCTAATGTTACATTGAAATCGCTTGTTGCGGCTCTTAAGATAGGAACCAGTGTTTTAGTCTTTTCCCCCTCATAGAATCCCACTGTAGAGAAACCTGGGAAAAGACCTGTCCAGTTGGCTAAAAGTATGAAGAGAAAGAATGTCATAAAATATGGGAAGATTTTCCCTGCATTATGTCCTGCTACAGATTCGGTAAGATCGTAAAATGTTTCTACAGCCATTTCCATGAGATTCTGGAGCTTTCCGGGAATATCGGCCAATTTTTTGTTTAAAGCTACTACCAATCCGATTAGAAGTCCGTCTACTATTAATGTATCTAAAAAGGAGTTAGTAAAGCTAAAAAAGCCCAAACGAATAATAGGTTCTGCAGCGAATGAGACCATGGTTAATATTTTAAAGGATGATTTAGCTTGTAGTCAAGAGAGAAATCAGAAAAAATTGCTGAAAACAGAGATTCTTTCGGCAATTATTACCGGTTTATCGTTTTTAGAATCTACTTTTCCACTTATAAGAACAACGGAATCTTTATTAAGTATTGTTTTATACATTTCGAAAGCTTTCGGAAAGATTACGCATTCTATATTTCCGCCTCTTTCATTGGCTAGGGTTACAAAAGCCATTTCCGCACCAGTTTTTTTGGTAAATGTTTTTCTCAAATTTTCGATTATTCCTCCTACTCTTACTACCATTCCTTCTTTTCCTTCCTCGGTTATTACCTCAAGCTCATGTGTAATCTGGTCTCTTAAATTAATCAGATTATCAAGTTGGGGATGAGAAGTAAGATAGAAACCAAGGAATTCTTTTTCAAATGCAAGCTTTTCCTGTTCGGTGAAGTCTGCTACCTGAGAAGATTGTGTTTTTACTTCTTCGACTGGATCGTCTCCGAACAGGCTTCCTTGTCCAGAAGATGTATCTTTTTTCTTTTTGTTTGATTTATCGACAATTTCAGGGTATTGGATGAGGAGTTCTGATCTTGAACCAAATATATCCATAGCACCTGCTTTTATAAGACTTTCCATCGTTTTTTTATTTACCGCGCCAAGATCGACGCGTTTACAGAAATCTTCAAGACTCTTGAATTCTCCTTTTTCTCTTTGTTCCAGAATAGTTGAAATTGCTGCTTCTCCTACATTTTTGATAGCCGAAAGTCCGAATCTTACTTTTGTTTTATCTTCAATAGTAAATTCATTACCTGATTTATTAATGTTTGGAGGCAAGACTTCAACTTTAAGTCTTTTGCATTCTGCAACGGCTGCGGAAACTTTTTCGTTTTTGATAGGTCCTGATGTTCCTCTGGACTCTGCTGTTAGAAGAGCTGTCATAAATTCGACAGGGAAGTGTGCCTTAAGGTAACCTGTCCTGAATGCTATTGTTGCATAGCAGGCAGCATGAGCTTTTCCGAAACCATATCCTGCAAAAGGTTCAAACAACACCCAAAGATTTTCCGCATTTTTTCTTGTCATTCCATTCGTTACACATCCTTCGATAAATTGTTCATGCTGTTTTTTCATTTCTGCAGGAATTTTCTTTCCTACGGCTTTTCTTAATTTGTCTGCCTCAAGCCATGAGTATCCTGCTACTTTTATTGCGGTTAATAAGAGATCGTCTTGGAAGGTGATTATTCCGTAAGACTCTTTTAGTACATCTTCAAGTCTTGGATCGGGATAAACGATAAGTTGGGGATTATTCTTTCTTTTAATAAATTCGGGAATGTTTGCCATAGGACCTGGTCTATATAAAGCAACCATTGCTTGTAAGTCAAAGATACTTGTAGGTTTAAGTTCTTTTATGTATCTTCTCATTCCTGCGGATTCGAGCTGGAATATTCCTGTTGTTTCTCCCGAGGCAAGAAGCTGATAGGTTTGTGGATCGTCAAAAGAAATATTTGAAAAATCAAGCTTTTTACCCTGATTTACTTCAACAAACTTTAAAGCTTCCTGAATAATGGTTAAGTTTCTAAGTCCTAAAAAGTCTATTTTAAGAAGTCCTGCTCCATCTTCTCCGACACTATACATGTCGTATTGGGTTACTATCTTGTCTCCGTTTGTTTCTCTTTGAAGGGGAGTATATTCTGTTATGTCTTTATCTGCTATTACGACTCCTGCTGCGTGTACTGAAGCGTGTCTTGCAACTCCTTCGAGTTTTTTAGCAAGATCAAGTATTCTTTTGGTATCTTTTTCTGAAGTGTATGCAATCTTTAATTCCGGACTTTGCTCTAAGGCTTTATCTATCGTCATAGCGTGTCCTTGCCAGCCCGGTGGAATCATTTTCGAGATCCTGTCGGGAATGGAATATGGATAGCCCAAAACTCTTCCAGTATCCCTTACAGAGCCTCTTGCTTCCATGGTTCCGAAAGTTATTATCTGGGCAACCTTGTCTTTTCCGTATTTTTCGGTAACGTATTGAATTACCTCATCTCTTCTGTTGTCTGCGAAATCCAGATCTATATCGGGAGGAGAAGGTCTCATAGGATTAAGGAATCTTTCAAACGGAAGTTTGAAAAAGAGAGGATCAATGTCTGAAATTCTTAATGCATAAGATACAATAGAGCCAGCGTTTGAGCCTCTTCCCGGACCTACTGTAATCCCGTGATTTTTAGCCCAGTTAACAAAATCGGCAACGATAAGGATATATGTTTCATATCCTTTTTTGAGGATGACTGATAATTCGTAATCAGTTCTTTCTCTTATTTCAGGTGTTATTTTTCCATATCTTTCAATAAGTCCCTCGTCTACTTTTTTCTGTATATATTCTGCTGAGGTAAGGCCGTCAGGAATATCAAATAAAGGCATTATCCATTTTCCAAGAGTAATCTCTACATTGCACATATCGGCAATTTTTACGGTGTTTTCTATTGCCTCGGGAATCTGTGCAAAAGCTTGAGCCATTTCCTCTTGGGGTTTGATGTAAAAATCGGGGGAGTCTATCATGCTTAATTTTCTTCCCTTTGTTTCCAAGAAAGTCTGCGTCTGGATACAAAGAAGAGTTTCTTGTGCTTCTGCATCAGTATCATTTATATAGTGGTTGTCGTTAGTTGCTACGACAGGAATGCCAAGTTTTTTTGAAAGTGCTAATAATTTTTTGTTTAATACCTCCTGATCTTTTATTTTTTCATGACTTTGGAGTTCGAGATAGAAGTTGTCCTGGCCAAATATTTGATTAAGTGCTTTTGCTCTTTTTTCTGCAACATCCTCCTCTCCTTTCATCAAAGGTTCTGAAACATATCCGTTTAGACAGGCGCTAAGGCATATAAGTCCTTCATGGTACTGATTCAAAAGATCGATATCGGTTCTTGGTTTGTAGTAATAACCCTCTAGATTTGCAATAGAGATAATTTTCATTAAGTTCTTGTAGCCTTGCTGATTTTTGGCAAGAAGTACTAAATGGTTATAATCGGAATCGATTCCTGCCTCTTTATCGTGCCTTGTTCTTTTTGTTATATAAATTTCAGCTCCGATTATAGGTTTTATTCCTTCTTCAATGCAGGCTTTGTAGAATTTGATCACGCCATACATATTTCCATGGTCAGTGATAGCAATAGCTTTCATGTTAAGCTCTTTTGCTCTCTTTACCATTTCTTTTATCTTTGAAAGGCCATCGAGTAGGGAATACTCCGTATGATTGTGAAGGTGTACAAAATCCGTCATGCTGTTATATTTTCGTGCAGGGTCCAGAATGAATTCTGTCCTGGTTTTTTATTTACATCATGTTTTGCGGCATACATTGTTGCATCCGCTCTTTCGAAAGTTTTTTGGGCATCCTCATGGGGATCTATCTCTACAGCTCCTGCGCTGATACTTACTCCATTTGCTTCAAATTGAGGATTAAGAACATCATAAAAGAATGTTCTTGCTCCTTCTATGCTTGTTCCCGGTAAGATCATTCCAAACTCGTCTCCTCCCCATCTTGCTACAAAATCAAGATCTCTTCTGATGCTTGATTTAAATACATTAGCTATTTTTTGTAGATATTTATCTCCTTCTGCATGTCCTAAAGTGTCATTTATTTTCTTTAATTTATCGGAATCAAAGATTACGAGAGTAGTTTTTGCTCCCGGTGTTCTTCCGAGTCTTTCTATTTCTTCCTTAAATCTTAGGTCGAAAGCTTCTCTTGTATGTAGTCCGGTAAGCGAATCTATTCCTGCTCTCTTTTTTTCTTCAATAGCAGTAGCCGCTCCGACGAAGCCTGCTTCTCTTATTGCTTTGAACATCTGTGGATTTTCTCTTCTGTTAATTCCCCTTACTGCGGATTTGGTTCCCTTTCTTACAGCGGGGTCCCTATATATTTTTAATTTTTCAGAAAAGGGTAATTCGGAAGGTATTTCAACTTTTTCAGATCCGTTTGGTTCGCTCATTTTAATTCCTCGAGAATAAATTCTCTTAAGACGTTTACGTCTATCTTCTTTCTAATTATATACATTACTTTGCCAATAGCAAACTGCAAAACGTTTTCTTTTCCTTTCTTAAAATCTGCTTCAATCTGTGGATTTTCCATGAGCACTTGTTTAATAACTTTCTTGAGTTCTTCAGGATTTATATTCTCGGTCTTGCTTGCTGCAGATATCTCTTCGACAAGTTTTGCAGGTAGAACGCTGTCGATATCTATTTTTTTGTTTATCAAATGATTTGCGATTTGTTTCGGAGTTAATGAAAGTTTTCTTCCTACGTTTATTGCTTCTTCATAGTAGTCTGCCAAAGGTTTTTCTCTTGTAAGAACATCAGCATCGTATTTTGGAAGAGAATACTCTTTTATGAATCTTTCTATTTTCTCGTCGGGAAGTTCAGGTAAGCTTTCTCTTATCTCTTCTATTTCTTCTTCTGTCCAGGTTATGGGTGGAATATCCGGTTCAGGGAAATATCTGTAATCATTAGCTTCCTCTTTTATCCTTTGGGAAACTGTTTGCTGTTTTTTCTCGTCCCATCCTCTTGTTTCCTGAACTGGAGTCTTGCCGCTCTTTAGCTCTTTAAGCTGTCTTTCAAGCTCATAATTTATTGCTTTCTCGACAAAGCTGAACGAGTTAATATTTTTAACTTCAACTTTATAATTTGGTAATTTGCCGGATCCGTCAAGGGAAATGGAAATATTTGGTTCGAGTCTCATCATGCCTTTTTCCATGTCCGCATCAGAGACCTCGAGATATCTTACGATTTGCTGCAGTTTTTGAAGATATTCCTTTACTTGTGTAGCATTTTCAAAATCCGGTTCTGTTACTATTTCGACTAAGGGAACGCTGCTTCTGTTGAAGTCAATAAGGGAAACTTTCTCGTTGTTTACTGTTTCATGGATAAGTTTGCCCGTATCTTCTTCCATGTGGACTCTTGTAATTCCTATTACTTTTCCGTCAGAGAGTTTTATGCTTCCTTTTTCGCAGAAAGGCTGATCATACTGAGAAATCTGGTAGCCTTTTGGAAGGTCGGGATAGAAATAGTTTTTTCTGTCGAATTTTGATTTAAGAGCGATATTACAATTTAGAGTAAGACCTATTTTTACACACCACTCTATCGCCTGCTTATTTGGGTAGGGGAGAGCTCCAGGAAGACCAAGGCAAACAGGGCATGTATGAGTATTTGGTTCTTCTCCGAAATATTGAGCAGAGCAGGAACAAAACATTTTTGATTTTGTCTTAAGTTCAACGTGTACCTCAAGTCCTATGTGCGTTTTGGGTTTCATAGTTCAGGCTCCTTTTTATAAAAATCATGGTTTATTTCATAATGATGTCCCAATCTAAAGAGCAATTCTTCGGAAAACTGTGGTCCGAGAATCTGCATTCCGATAGGAAGACCATTGGAAAATCCGCAGGGAACGGAAAGTCCGGGAATTCCTGAAAGGTTTACTGCAGCAGCAAATACGTCTGCGAGATACATCTTTAAGGGATCATCTATCCTTTCTCCTAATTTCCATGGCATGTTAGGAGACACTGGAGCAATTATTGCATCAACTTTTTCAAACGCTTTATCAAAATCCTGTTTGATTAATGTCCTTACTTTCATAGCCTTTTTGTAGTATGCGTCGTAGTATCCGACAGAAAGGGTAAAAGTACCAAGCATTATTCTTCTTTTTGCCTCATCTCCAAAATCTTTTCTTGGGTTACCAAATCTAATGCCGTCATATCTTGCAAGATTAGACGAAACTTCTGCAGGCTGGATTATGTAGTATGTCTCGATCGCATATTCTGTATGAGGAAGCGATATATCTACTATTTCTACTCCTTGTGATTTATAAAAATTTATTGCATCTTCGACTGCTTTTCTTATTTCCAGATCAAGTCCTTCTATGAAATATTCTTTTGGTACTCCTATCTTTAACCCCTTAATGTTTTCATTTATTTTCTTTGTATAGTCGGGAACCGGTACATCCGGAGTTGTAGCATCTTTATTGTCCTTTCCTGCAGTGACATTTAGCATGATTGCGCTATCTTCAACTGTTTTAGTGAAGTGACCGATTGAATCAAGAGAAGAGGCCATTGCAATTATTCCGTACCTTGAAACTCGTCCGTAGGTAGGCTTCAATCCTACTGTGTTAGTAAAGCTTGCAGGAAGCCTTATTGAGCCTCCTGTATCTGTTCCTGTCGTTGCAACAGCTAAATCGGCAGTAACAGCTGCTGCAGATCCGCTACTTGATCCTCCAGGTGTGTATTCTTTATTCCAGGGATTTCTTGCTGGTCCGTAATCAGAATTTTCACCGCTTGATCCGTGTGCCCAGGCATCACAGTTTAGTTTTCCTAAAATTATTGCTCCGGCATTTTTAAGTTTTTCGACTGCTGTAGCATCGAATGGAGGGATATATCCTTCCAAAACTTTGGATGAGGCTGTGGTTTGTATGCCTTTGGTAGAATAAAGGTCTTTAAGGGCAATTGGGAGCCCCAGAAGAGGTAAATCTTGACCTTCCGAAAGAAGTTTATCTGCTCTTTCGGCTGCTTCCAGAGCTTCTTTCTCAGATATTGTTAAATAAATATTTAAATCCTTGTTATATTTATTAATTCTATCGAGATATGACTTTGTCAGCTCTTTTGCTGAAATCTCTTTTTTTAATAGTTTTTCTTTGACAGCCTTTATACTATTCATTTCTTAACTATTCCCTCCGTTTCTTCAACAAAAAAATCAACTCCGTCTGATTTTAATTTAATGTAACCGCCGTTTTGTACCGCTCCATGTTTTAGTTGTTCTCGCGAAGAAACTCCGAGTTTGATTAATGCAGCTCTCATAATTCCTCCGTGTGTTACTAGTAAAATAGTTTTACCAGGATTGGTCAGGGATACCTCACGAATGAATGTAAAAAATCTTTCCATCAAGTCTTTATCACTATCTACAAAATTATGAGCTTTATAAGTGTAAATTTCTTCTTCGGTCAATTTATCTAATATTTCATTAATTGTTTTAAATTCAGAACTTGGTTTACCTTCAAGAGTTCCAAAATTTCTTTCTCTTAACAATTTTGTTGTTTCAACCAATAAGTCATGTTCTAATGCAATTATTTCAGCTGTTTTTTGAGCTCTTAATAAATCTGATGAATAAATTTTGTCGAATTTAATATTTTTAAATTTTTTTGCTAAGTTTCTTGCTATTTCTTTTCCCTCTTCGGTTAATGGAGAATCCATATGTCCCTGTATAAGTCCCTTTGCATTCCATTCTGTAGTACCGTGTCTAACAATATATAAAGTTGAGTAGTTCATTATTCAAATACCGCCTTTACCTTAAACAATCCGTTATGCTTTGATTTTGTATTTGATAAGGCCTCTTCTTGGGTAAGAGATGGAGAAGTATCGTCGTTTTTTGTCACATTGACTAGATTTGTAATTTGTGAGGTTTCATCAACGTTTTCAGTATTAACTTTTTTTAAACGATCTATATATTCGAGGATTGAAGAAAGTTGATTTTCGAACTTTTTTGCTTCAGTTTCTGAGATCACAAGATTTGCGAGTTTTGCTATATGAAGTACGTCAATTTTCATTAAAGCTATTATAGGTTAATAGACATTCTTTTAGCAATTACAGATTTTGCTTTATTCTCAAGGCTATCGTCCAACTTTTTTAGTACTGATTTTTCTTTATATTTTATTTCCAATGCTTTTTCTATAAGAAAGTCCGCTATTGAAGGATTCTTGGGAAGGATTGGACCATGAAGATATGTTCCAATGCTATTTTTATAGATTAAACCTTCAGTTCCGTCTTTGCCGTTGTTGCCAAAACCCGATATTACTTTTCCCAATGGTTTTGCGTCTTCGCCAAGGAAAGTTCTTCCTCCATGATTTTCAAATCCTATTATTGTTCCTTCATTTGTCTTAACGGCTATATTTCCAATTAATCTTTCCTCTTTATTCGAACTTTCCGTATAAAGATCGAAAATTCCCAAGCCGTTAATTATTGTTCCATCAGCCTCTTTATAATATTTGCCTAAGAATTGATATGCTCCACAGATGAAAAGACCGGGAACGCCTTTCTCAATTTTTTTAAGCAGTATTTCTTTTTTTATCAGAAGATCTTCGGAGACAACTTTTTGTTCTCTGTCTTGAGCTCCCCCCATAAACAAAAGATCACACTCTTCAAGTTGTTTTTTATCAAATCCAACATTGAGTTCAATTACTTTTACATCTATCTCTCTCCATTCACATCTTTTAGAAAGACTTATTATGTTTCCTCGGTCTCCGTAAGTGCTCATTAGCCTTGGATAAAGCCAGCCTATTGTTATTTGTTTCATAGTATTTTCCTTCCGGTTAACAATTTTCTTGCATCAAGCATTGCTGAATAAGTGGGAAGGATGAATAAAGTTTGATTTTCATTTATTTCTTCAAGATTTTTCTTTATTGCGATTTCTAAATCTTCAAACATCTCGTATTCCTTGTCTGCATATTTCATTCTCAATGCCAGATCATAAACTCTGTCTCCAGCTATAGATAATTTCATATTATTAGTTAGATCTTTAAAATCAACATCCCATATCCACGAAACATCTGTTCCGTCTGGAATGCGATCGTTAAGAACTATTAATACATTTCTTCCGTTTTGTGATTCTATAGTTCTCAAAGATTCATTAAAGCTTGAGGGGTTTTTTGCAAGAAGAATTTCAACTCTTTTTCCGTTTACTTTGAGTATTTCCTGTCTTCCAAAGGCGGGTACAAAGCTCTTTAGTGATTTTTCTATATCTTTATCGTTTATTCCTAAATCTTTTGCCAAAAGAACTGCAGCAAGGGTGTTGTATTGATTATATGTGCCCTTAAGTGGATAAAGGGGTGAAGTTTTCAAATCTATCTTTTCAGGTTTAAGTCCGCATTTAGGACAACTCCAGTTGCCGATATGAGAATAATAAATTTTTGAGTATTTCAAATCAGAGCCACATTTGGGACAGATAGTCGAATCGGAAGCATGTTCTAATTGTTTTTGTTCTTCGCCTTCGTTTAGTCCAAAAAAGAGAGTCTTGTTCTTAAGCCCGTTTGAAAGGAAATAAATCTGAGGATCATCAGCGTTTAAGATGAATTTAGATTTGGTAAATTCTTCATAAGCTTTCTTCCAGTTTCGTGATATTGAATCTATCTCTCCATATCTATCTAATTGATCTCTGAAAAGATCAAGAGCAATCACGTAATCAGGAGAAATAATCTCAGCTATCTTTGGAACAACATTTTCATCTGCTTCAAATATAAGAAAATCTGCATCTATCTTTCCTTTATTGCTGTTTTCAATAAGGAGGGATGCGAGTCCATTTAATAAGTTTGCTCCCGATTTATTAAGGATAACCTTTTTTCCGGCTTTTGTAAGTATCGTTTCAATTAGTTTCGATGTCGTGGTCTTTCCATTCGTACCAGTTATTAAAATTACTTTTGTTTTAGATTCTGAAAGAAGTTCCTCAATGAAGTGTCTGTTTAGTTTTAAAGCTATATGACCAGGCCAAGTAGATCCACTCCCAAGGTTGAGTTTTTTGCTTAAAGATGAAAGAATTTTTCCGAAGAGGACAATAAAAAAGTTCACCTCTTTATTGTATCATCAGAATGTTCTTCCTGGAAGTTTCGGGTGAAATTCCTTTCCTGGCATCTTAAATCCTCTTTGGCTGAATTCTTCCCATTTAGCACATCTAGTTGCTATTACCGAAACGGTTGCCAGTTTTGCATAGGTCATCGTTTCAATGGAAGGATCTCTTTCTATCTGAAACACAAGATCCTTAAGGGCACAGGCTTCACGAGGACAATTGGCTGAAACTTCGATTGTAGGATTTACCAAATGATCTCTTGGCCTTAAAGATCTATAGGAAATGTCGGCCTCACATCTTGCTTCAGGACTTATTTTCATTGAATTATTATATATCTTTAGGGTGACTGAATTCAACTATAGGATAAAAATTACATTGATCGAAGTACTTTAATACGTTCCTCAATAGGAGGATGAGTATCAAAAAGGGAGGCAAACCATGTTTTTGCCGATTTACCCTGGAAAGGGTTCTCGATAAAAAGATGTGCGGTTGCATTGGATGCGCTGCGAAGTGGAGTCGTGTCTTTGGCTAACTTTTCCAAAGCACTTGCAAGACCTTCCGGATATCTTGTTAAGTATGCTCCAGATGCATCAGCCAGGAACTCTCTTTTTCTTGATATTGCTAACTGAATTAAAGTAGCGGCAATGGGGGAAAGTATTGCAAGAATTATTCCTATTATCAGAAAAACAGCCTGGGCTTGAGAATTATTGTTGTCTCTATCTCTTCCACTAAACCAGAGGTTTCTCATAAATAAGTCAGCCATAATTGCTACAAAACCCACAAGTACGGCTACAACGGCCATAAGTCTGATGTCAAAGTTTTTTACATGTGAAAGTTCATGGGCGATAACTCCTTCTAATTCTGCTTTGGTCATTATGTTCAAAAGTCCAGAAGTTACAC
Organism: bacterium; assembly: GCA_021791545.1. Classification (GTDB taxonomy): domain Bacteria; phylum Patescibacteriota; class Microgenomatia; order Levybacterales; family UBA12049; genus JAJYWL01. The sequence continues at coordinate 2,825 of JAJYWL010000015.1, read as the reverse complement.
ATACGGTTGCATGATTAGGGTCTCTCCCTGTAGCAAATGCGTTGGGAGATGGGTCGTTTATTATATATATTTTGGGCATAGGAAGTCCGTCTCCTATACAAAGATTTTCGACTATTCTGTATAGCTCTGGATTATCTTTTTTCTCGATTGGTTCTGCTCCTGATGTAGCAAGGACAATTTTGTCTGAATAATAAAAGCTACCTACAGTGGATAGTAATGCGAAGATCAAGGCAACGGGAACTAAACCCCATCCGTATCCGAGGGCTTTACTGAATACGAATCCAAGGGTTGTTATTAAAGCAACGAACAGTAACATTATCAGCCAGGTTTTTTTCTTGTTGGCCGAGATATTAGAATAAATGTTCATTTTTAAAATGAGACTTTAACAGCCTGTCTTTCCGTTTCTGTTGCACCAAAAAATTCTGCTGGTTTCAGGTTAAACATTCTCGCAAGAAATACGTTAGGAAAGATTGTTAGCTTTGTGTTGTAGTCCATTACAGTGCTGTTATAGAACTGTCTAGAGTAGGCAATTTTGTTTTCAGTATCAGAAAGTTCTTCCTGAAGTTCCATGAAATTCTTGCTTGCTTTAAGGTCGGGATAGTTTTCTGCTACGGCAAAAATAGATTTTAGGCCCTGTGTAAGCTGATTATTGGCATCCGCTTTTTCGGCAGGTCCTTTTGCGCTTACAAGACTTGCTCTTGCTTCTGTTACTTTCTCAAATAACTCTTTTTCATGCTTTGCATAGCCCTTTACGGTTTCTACGAGATTAGGAATTAAGTCTGTCCTTCTCTTTAGCTGTACGTCTATTTGAGAGAATGCTTCTGAGACTCTCATTTTTGCTACTATTAGGCTGTTGTAGACAAACCAAACAAAACCTACTACTGCGATTACAACTAGTACTAAAATTATTGTTGGATTCATATTCACCTCCTTTACTTATTAAACCATTCCTTCAAATCATTATACGCCAAGGTATTTAGGATGTCACTTTTAGTAGCCCATCCTCTTCGCGCCATTGAAACTCCGTATCTTTGAAATTTCATTTGCCAGGAGGCGTGACTATCTGTGTCTATAACAAGCTTTACATTGTTTTCGATAGCGCGTCTTATCAGATCTCCCGATAAATCGAGTCTATTTGGCCAGCTATTTATTTCTAAAGCTTTGTTATTTTTTCTGCAAAATTCAAAGACAATATCCCAATCCAGATCGTATCCTTCTCTTTCGTTAATAAGTCTTCCTGTCGGGTGGGCGAGTATCTTAGCTTTTTTATGAGATAAACCTTTAATTACCCTTTCAGTCATTTGTTTTTTATCCATACTAAATACGCTATGAATAGAAACGATTGTTGCGTCAAGAAGATCAAGAGACTTATCATCAATAGCTAGATCTCCATTGGATAAAATATCAGTCTCGAGTAATTTAAATATTCGAACATCTTTTGTGTTAGATTTAATTTGTTCGATATTTTCATCGCGTTTTTTCAGAATTTCGTATATTTTTTCTGGCGTATGTTTTGCCATACTTGGATTATGTTCTGCAAAGCCCAAATATTCGTATCCAAGATTTCTTGCTACATCTATCATTTCTTCAAAAGTGTTATGTCCCAGATCGTGACTTGGTTCAATAGGATAACTTGAATGAAGGTGAAAATCTCCTTTGATATCTTTTAGTTCTACCAGTTTTGGAAGTTTACGTTTTTCAGCAAGCTCAATTTCACCTTCGTCTTCTCTCATTTCGGGCGGAATCCATTCAAGTCCGATAGCTTCATAGAATGCTTCTTCTGTTGAGTACTCTTTTATCGGTTGATTCTTATCTTTAGCATTTTTAATGCCGTATTCGGAAAGAGATAATCCTTTTTTTAAAGCCATTTCTCTTAAATGAACATTGTGGTTTTTACTTCCGGTAAAGTGTTGAAGTAATGATCCAAAACAGCTTGGGGGTTGAATAAGAAGGTCAACTTGTTTTCCTCCTGAAGTAAGAATGGAAGCCGAAACCTCGCCTTTTTCGATGATTCTTTCAATGAAGGGATATGAGACGAAATGTTCAAGAACAGACTTGGGATTATCGGAAGCTATTGCAAGGTCAATATCACCGATTGTAGGCATTTGTCTCCTAAGGCTTCCCAAGGGTTCGATTTTTTCGACTTCTTTACACTCCTTCATGTATTCAACCATCTTATCCGCTACTTCTTGTGCAAAAGGAAGTGCCATTCTTGTGGTTTTACCCATACCTTTTTTGTACTCGGATATAGCTCTTAAAACATCTGACTGGGATTTTTCTCCAAACCCTGCAATTTGAGCTATTTTTCCTTCTTTGGCTACTTTTTCGAGGTCATCAATTACCGTATCGGGATTTTTAAATCCGAATTCCATTACAAGCTTATAAGCTTTTTTGGGTCCAAAAGAGGGGATACTAAGAAGAGGAAAAACAGCAGGGGAAATTCCTTCCATTGCCCATTCAAAATGAGATACTTTTCCTGTTTTAAAGAGCTCTTCAAGTCTTGATTTGAGAGTAGTGCCAATACCGGGGATTTCTTTTAGTTTATCCTGCTTATAATAATCCTCGACTTCCGTACTGAGTCCCTGGATCGTGTCTGCAGCATTGATATAGGCAACTATTTGGAAGTGGAATTTCTTTTCATCCTTTATTGTGTATGAGGCCGCTACATTTCTTAGAAGTCTTGCCAATTCTTTATTAGTCATTACAAGGAAATCATAGCAAAGCACTCTAAGGTATTCAACAAGCCTAAAATAGTAGAGTTAATTATTGACTAGCTTCGAAGTATTTGTTAGTATACAAAAAGTTTGGGGTGGTAGCTCAGTTGG
>JAJYWL010000010.1 GCA_021791545.1 bacterium | reverse complement strand
TTCTGTTCCTCCATATGCAACTAATAACTGTTTCTTTTTTGTTGATGTTTTATAAGATAAATCTATTATTGGCCCAACAATTTTCATGTTTTTTATTTTTTTTGAATATTTTTTCATATTCCTGGAGTTTTTTACTGAATTTTGTTGAATGTATAGGTCAATATCAAACAAATAACTGGGGATTTCATCCCACCACCAAAAAAGCATATCTAGCCATATTACTGGTAAACCTACTTTCTTTGCTAATATAACGCTTGATCTATCTACACTAGATAGTAGCGCGTCTGCATCCCTAAAAATATTTTCTGCCCAACTCATAAACTCTTTTGAGTCTGTGTCGAACTTGTAAATATTTGTAAATTTCACTTTACTAGCGAGTTGGTAAGCAGTTCCCTCGCCTATAAAAGTTATGTCATGACCTTTTTCCAACAATTGTTCGCAAACTGTTATTAATTTACTTACAGGTCCGAATGCGTAATTTTCTGCTGTTGCTATTATCTTTGCCATTTTATTTTTTTCTAAATTCTAATACACGATATATTTCGTATTGTACATCTTTTTCTGCAATCACCTGAGTTGATAATCCAGCTTCATTTGCTATTCTAACAACATGTGCTAGAGGGTCTCCAAAAACTACTTTTGAAGCGTTTGAAAAAGCCATTAGAACTCTACCATTATCTTTAAGATGGTTAACACAACCTTGAATAAAATTTATGGTTGCAGACATTTCTGGACTATCTGCAACTGCCATTTCTAAATCTGATTCAGGGATTGCTGGTAGCAATGGAGGATTAGCAATAATTAAATCAAATAATTCATCATCTCTTACTTTTTCCCACAAAGAAGAATGTCTATATTGAGCTTTATTTCCTAGACCAAGTCTATATGCATTATTTCTGGCACACATAATCGCTTTTATTGACTTATCAATTCCAACAATTCTTGACGCATCTGTAGCCACTAAAAAACCAAGCACTCCCGACCCTGAGAACATATCTAACACTTCAGACCCTGATTTGGCCGATACATTTTCTGCGATCAATCTTGTCACATTCGTATATGCTGGATTAAATACTTCGGGATCTATTATAAGGTCAATTCCCATAAATTCTTGGTGATAACTCGCATGATGTTGCAAATGTTTGTCTAGTAGTATACTTACTGGTTTTAAATCTATATTTTCTGCCTTCATTTTTCCTCACTTTCTATTATCCCTTCTTTATTTATGGTCGTTTCTATTGTCTCCATTAATAACTCAAAATGTTTTTTAAAATATCCTTCAGTCGTTGGTTGACTGAATAATTCTGAATTTTCTGGAAGAGACATTACTGCTAAAAGATACGATAGAGATCTTATCATGAAATATATTTTTCTTTTAGCCTCATAATCACCTGATATTTCTCTATATTTCATATATCCTTTCTTAAAAGAATCTCTATAACTTAAAACTCTATCTTTGTATTTAGTAAATTCAAGCCAATTGTCTATCTGAACAATATCCATTTCAGGATCTCCAGCTAAGCACGCTTCTAGATCAATAATTCCACCTAAATTCTCATCACCAGATACGATTATATTTCCAAATCTCATATCATTATGAGTAAGGAATGGACTTTTAACAGAAGATAATGGAGTTCTATTTCTAGAATAAAACTCACCAATTTTAGGAAATACATTTATTAAATCTTGTCCGGTAATCCCGCCAATATCTCTATCTCTAGGAATGGTATTCAGGGTTTCTTCTCTTTCTGTCATTAACATGTCCATAAACTCTTCCCAAGAGTTAAAACCACTTACATTCCTTCTGTATTCACTTCCGGCAATATACTTAGGTCTTATAAATCCAAACTTGTCAAATCTAACCCCGTGCATTCTTCCTAAAGCCTCGCCTAATTGAAACATGAGTCTTTCTGCGACTAGATTGTTTGGATTTCCTTCAAAAAATTCGTCAAAAGTTGGCCCATCAATAAAGCTTTTCTTTAAAAAAGCTACATATCGTCCTTCTACGAGTGCTATTCCATTAGCTATTTTTCTAGAATGGGGTACATCTATTGTAGAAAGGATATCCTCAATTAAATAGTCTTTTTTTATTCGCCACCATGTATCTCTGTCAGGTAGTATTGTTAATACCTCATCGGGAGAAAACGGTTCTCTATGGAGACGAAAGTTTATGTTTGTAATGCCTCCACTAAGAGGAGTAACAACAGTATCAGGGGAGATATTTAAAGCAAGCTCTCTGTTCATAAATAGGCCTATATTATATAACATCTATAATTTTATTTCAAATTCTTTTGTAATTTTTATTTAGGTAATTGTTCAAAATCTTACCTTGGTCAATTTTTTTGACAAAAAAGCTAAAATTTTGCTTAACCATTCCAGACTCTAGATAATTTGACTTATAGTCATGGAGACCAAACTGCAGCTAACAAAAACAGAATAAACAACACTGATGAAGTGAATCAGCTGCCGGACCTGGATTCGAACCAAGATAAACGGATTCAGAGTCCGTTGTCCTACCATTAGACGATCCGGCAATGGTAGCTACATTTTACTAAAATCTACTGTTAATTACCATTACCACCTCTTCTTACATAATCTATACAATTCTTGAGTAAACTTTTTCTAATGAGAAAAATAATTGTTTTATCATTCATATCTCTGGATGGAGTAGTGCAAGCGCCTGGAGGTCCGGAAGAAGACACAAGTGGAGGATTTAAATACGGAGGTTGGACTTTCCCATATTTCGATGAATTTGCGGGGAAGATCATGGAAGAACAGATGAAACCAGCAGATCTATTATTAGGAAGAAAAACATTCCAAATATTTGAATCCTATTGGCCCCAACACGAGAAAGAATGGCCCGGCATAAATGACGTTAATAAATATGTTGTATCTAATACTCTTGGTAAAAGCGATTGGAAAAATTCTGTCTTTTTAAGAAAAGTAGAAGAAATCAAAAAAATTAAAGAAGAAGACGGAAAAGACCTACAAGTTCATGGAAGCGGTAATCTCATCCAAACACTCCTCAAAAACGACTTAGTGGACGAACTCTGGCTCAAAACATTTCCCTTGATACTTGGGAAAGGTAAGCGATTATTTACCGAAGACATTACTCCTACTTCCTTTACTCTTATTGAAACGAGAATATCTCCAACAGGAGTTATTTTTGCCAATTACAAAAGAGAAAACAATGATATAAAAACAGGAACTTTTTAGTACTACCTTAAAAGTTTCAGAATGTGGGGGACAAAAACAAGAAAACCTACGATAATCGAACCCAATGCAGCAAGAAGAACCATTCCGGCTGATACATCTTTTGCAATTTTTGCTTGTTGCCTATGTTCGCTTATAATTAAATCGACCATTTCTTCAATCGCCGTATTTATCATTTCCGTACATATTACAAGAAGTATCATTACACCAAGTATTCCCATTTCAAAAGCGTTAACCTTAAAATAAATGCTCGCGATGATGACAAGAATAGCTGCAATAAAATGAAGCCTTAGATTTCTATTATATTTAAGTCCATAATAGATTCCCTCGAAAGCGTATTTAAATGAATATAAAAGTCCTTTATTGTACATTAAATTATTTTTTTAACTACGATATAAATAATTATAGTCAAAAAAGTTCCTACTATTCCACCGACAATTGCTTCTAAACTTGTATGTCTTTTTGTCTTAACTCTTGACCAGGCAATAAGAGGAATTAGAGAAAAGGCAAGTAAAAATGGCCCACCGTAAATAAGACCTACTGCCGATATCACTGCCGAAATAGTAGCAACATGTATACTTGCCTTTAACCTTCTGTTTATTATTGCCAGAATAACAAGTCCCAAGATCATTCCACCTATTGCTACAAAAAGAACTTCCGGTCCTTTCAACAAAAAGAGCATTACGACATAAATGATTGTTGTTATAAAGGAAAAAAGGAAAAGAGAAGACCTTTGCTGTCTTTTAGATACATCAAAATCGGTAAAGTAACCCATCAGTACTCCTGAAAAAACAAAGATTGCGACCAAAGCCATGAAGATATAGGAAATTAATGCCCACTGAATCGAGTAATCTATATCATAGGTTGTTTTATAGACAAGAAGATAAGGAATGGGAAATAAAACAATCAAAGGATTAAATACTATAGAAATAATTCTTGCAATAAAATTAAGCATATTATCCTTTCAGATTATTTAAGAAGAAATCTTTACCATAAATTCCATTCAATTCCAATATTCCTATCCCCTTTTCTTTTCCTGTCATTAAAAAGAAAAGAACCTTAAAAGAAACATCATTAGATTTACTGAATTCCCTCAAGGTCTCTAAAAGTTTTTCATCTTCCCATTTTTCTTCAAGCTTTTCTGTAAGAAATTGTTGTAATTTCAGTGAAATTTCTTTTTCATCATTAGTCATTTCCCTATCCTTTTCTTTTGAAACCAATTTCTCAAAATCTTTTAATGTCCTCATTCTACTTGATGCTGCATTAACCAAGTCACAAGATTTTTCACTTTTGAGCACTTCTTCAACCTTTTTATTTCCTTTATAGAATTCCTCCAGTCTTTCCTTTAATTTCTTTTCATCGTTTAATGTCCTTATCCAAAGACCGTTAAGCCATTCAAGTTTTGTTGTATCAAATACGGGATTTGCGGTATTAACATCCTCTATCTTGAAGAGATTTTCCATCTCCTCCACAGACATCTGTTCTTTGTCTCCTCCCGGATTCCATCCCAAAAGAGCCATAAAATTAAGAAGTGCTTCTTTTACAAAACCTTCTGCTCTATAATCCAATGCAGATTTTGCACCGTGTCTTTTTGAAAGCTTTGTCTTGTCCGTACCCAAGATTACAGGAAGATGAGCAAACCTTGGTGTTTCCCATCCCAGGCTTTCATAAAGGAAAAGATGTTTTGGAGTAGACGAGATCCACTCTTCTCCTCTTATTACATGAGTTATTTCCATTAAATGATCGTCTATTACATTTGCTAGATGATATGTAGGAAATCCGTCTGATTTCAAAACTACAAAATCTTCGACATCTTTGCCGCTGAATTTAATTTTTTTATTTCCTACCAGATCTTCCCATTCAAAATCCTTTTCATCAGGAACTTTTACCCAAACAGCTCCTTCTTTTTCATAGGCAACCCCCAAATTCAAAAGTTTCCTTGCGTGTTCTTTGTAAATTTCGGTTCTTTCGGACTGATGTAAAATTTCCCCCTCATATTTAATTCCCAACCAATCAAGTATCTCAAGTATTGCATCCTCTGCTCCTTCGACAAGTCTTTTTCTATCCGTATCTTCTATCCTTAGAATAAACTCCCCTTTGTTGTGTTTTGCAAAAAGAAAATTAAAAAAAGCAGTTCTTGTATTACCTATATGGGGAATCCCTGTAGGACTGGGGGCAAATCTTACTTTTATTTTAGAATTTTCCTTACTCATTCAACCTCTCTTGCATTGTAGCTTAAAATTTTCCTATACTCAATATATGCTCACCTTAAGTCAGGCAACTTCCGAATCGAGAACTTTTTTAAAGTGGGCTGGAATAGTTGCCGCAGGATTAGTAGGTTTAATAGTATTGGTAAACATAGTACTTACGATAAAAGAATTTCTTTTTCCTACTCCTCCCCCCAAGCCTACGGTATTATTTGGAAAACTTCCTAAAATAGATTTTGGAACCAGTAATTTTTCAGATTCTAAATTTAAATATTCTTTAAATACTGTCTCCGGAAATCTTCCAGCTTTTAAAGATCAAGTAAGGGTTTATAAAGTTTTTTCTCCTTCTCCCGACCTTCTAGGATTAAATAAAACCAAATCAAAAATTCAACCAAACGGTTTTCTAGGAGATCCTGTCGCCATAAGTAATGTTAATTATCAATGGAAAGATTCAAGCTCTCTTCAAAGAAAACTTATCATGAACATCTTTTCCTACAACTTTGACATGACTTCTTCATATCTAACTAATAATTTTGTTTTGTCACAGACAAATATGCCCGACCAGACAAGTGCTGCAGCTATAGCTCAGAATTATCTTGACGTCATGGGACTTTATCCAGACGATATTGATAACTCAAAAACACAAGTTAATCTATATTCGATAAACGGAACTAATCTGGTTCCGGCAACAAGTCTTTCAAGAACTCAAGTATTAAGAGTCGATCTTTTTCAAAAGGATTTGAACAAAATGCCAATTTTTTATCCTAATCCTAATTTTTCTACGATGAATTTTCTTATTGGAGGAGGGCAAAACGATCCTCAAGTATTAGAGGCTCATTTTTATTATCCTAAATTAGGAACAGATTCCTCTACTTATCCAATCAAAACAACTGACGAATTATATAACGAACTCTTAGGAGGAAAAGCATTTATCGCTACTTATGATGGAACTTCTAAATCAATCAATATTACCGATGTAATACTAGCCTATTATATTTCGCCCGAACAAAAATATTATTTACCAATTGCCGTATTTAAGGGAGACAATAACTTTTATGCTTATGTTCCTGCTCTTAAAGATGAATGGGTAGGTAATTAAGATTAGTAACCAAATCCAATAACTTCTGGGTATCCTCGAATCTATCTTTACTTTCCATAACTACAATTATTATTGTTCTTCCGTCTTTTATTTTTGAAGTAACCAGTACTTCCCCTGCACCTGCTGTTGTTCCGGTTTTTATACCGTTTACTCCATCAAATCCTAAAAGCTGGTTTAAATTATTCAGATTAAATTGATTTCCTGCTACATCTGTTATCAATCTTTGTTTTGTTGAGACAATTCTTTTTAAAGTATCATTTTCCGAAACAAATGCCGCTAATCTTGCAAGATCAAAGGGAGTAGTATAGTCTCCTTCGTCTAAGAGTCCTGCAGGATCTATGTATGACGTATTGTATAGTTTAAGCTCTTTTGCTTTATCATTCATTTTTTGAACAAAAGCTTGTACTCCACCCGGATAATTTTCCGCAATTGTAAATGCCGCATCATTTGCAGATGGAAGAAACATTGCATAAAGAAGATTTTCAAAAGTCATTTGTTCTCCTGTTCTTAATCCCAGTAAAGAACCCTCTTTTGTTGCAACTCTAACTGTTAAAATATCATCTAGTTTGAAATAATCTAAAGCAGTCAGAGCAGTCATCATTTTTGTTGTGGATGCCAAGGAAAATCTAAGATCAGGATTTTTTGAATATAAGACCACCTTTGAATTTGCATCCATAACGATTGCCCCACCTGCGGTAATTTTCGGAACTACTCCTTTTTTTAAAAGAGGATAATCTGAAATTTCCGAAGATTGAAAACTTAAATCGTTTATTTTGTTTTTAGAAACTTCTTTGGAAAGTAAAAAATCTAAAAGAAATACCAAAAGGATAGCAACCACGAGAATAAGAGGTAGTAAAAGCAAAAGTTTATATGAAACTTTTTTTAAGAATAGGGGTCTTTCCATGTTACTTTGAAATTTTAATTCCCAGTTCTTTTAATTGTTTTTCAGAAACCTGGGAAGGAGCTTCCATCATTAAGTCTCTACCTTCTCCTGTTTTGGCAAATGCAATTACCTCTCTTATCGAAGTCTCGTTTTGAAGTATATCTACAAATCTATCTAATCCCCATGCTATTCCTCCGTGAGGCGGAGCACCATAGGAAAAAGCTTTAAGCATATGGCCAAAGTTTGCTTCTATTTCTTTATCTTCATATCCCATTACTTCAAAAACTTTTCTTAAAGCCTCAGGCTCATGATTCCTTATACTTCCCCCACCTATCTCAAAACCGTTTAGGACAATATCATATTGTGTAGTTAGTATTTCTCCAATATCTTTCTTCTCCATTAAAAGCTTCATGTCTTCGGGTCTTGGAGACGAAAAAGGATTATGCGTGAAAGTCCATTTACCGTCTTCTGTTTTTTCAAAGAACGGAAAATCAATAATCCAAGCAAATGCCAACAAATCCATATCCTCTTTATCTTTTCTAAGGTCAGGTCTATCTGTCCCGTATTTTTCCATAACTTCCTTGTAGGTTAATCTTGGAAATGGAGTCTCCTGAATCTTCTTCCCAGGCATTAAAGTATGGACTAAGTGAATAAGAAGCTTTTCATTTAAGTCCATTACATCCTCTCTTGTAACAAAACTCATCTCCAGATCGAGCTGTGTAAATTCTGGCTGCCTATCTGCTCTTGTATCTTCGTCTCTAAAACACCTTGCGATCTGGAAATATCTTTCAACCCCTGCCACCATCAAAAGCTGCTTATATTGCTGAGGAGACTGTGGAAGAGCATAAAATCTTCCGTTTTCAAGCCTTGAAGGAACGATATAGTCTCTTGCGCCTTCGGGAGTCGATTTAGTAAGAACCGGTGTTTCAACCTCAATAAAGCCGTCTTTATCAAGGAAATCTCGGATTTCTTTGATTATTTTATGCCTTGCCCTTATATTCTTCTGCATCCTCTCTCTTCTTAAGTCCAAATATCTGTATTTTAGCCTTAGATCTTCTCCTATTTCGTATCCTTCTGTTGTCAAATCTATGGGTGGAGTCTCAGATTTTGCAAGAACTTTTACACCTGTAGCCTCTAATTCTACCGTTCCGCTTACAATATCCTTATTTATCGCATTTTCGGGTCTTTTATTTACCTTACCTGTGATCTCAACCACAAATTCCGACCTAATCTTACTAGCCTCGCTGTGAGCCTCTTCTGAGACTCTAGGATTGACTACGACTTGAATTATTCCGCTTCTGTCTCTGATATCAAGGAAGATTAGTTTGCCATGGTCACGCCTTATCTTGACCCAGCCTTGGATAGTTACTTCTTCATCGATATGATCGGGGGTCTCGGCAGCTAATATTCTTTTTAAACTCATATATACAAGCTTTAATATAGCTTAAAATGCCTGACTTGACAAGGAGTTTGACTGGAGATACAATCTCATGTGGCTAAATGAATATTTATGGTATTACAGAGCTTTATTAAGAACTCCTAAGCTTAAGAGATTATTTAATATCTCTTATGATGCATGGAGTTTTTTAATGCAAAATATGGAAAGAGACGGAAAACTTATTGATATACAATTTGTAGAACAGCCAAAAGCAAAAGGCGGTCCTTTTTGTGTCTATGATATAGCAACAAGGCAAGTAGCACAGGCAACTCAGGCTGCAGTCCAAAGAGAACAGACTCCTGCAGAGGGAGAAGATGCCGATACATATAAAAGATTACTTATGAGCTTGGGAGTTCCTCCTGTAGATATTGTAAAATGCGTTAAAAACTTTAAATCGAGTAGACTTCCTCAGACAGCTAGAGAATCTTAAAATCTCTTATTTTAAGCTGAATACTTTTATTCCCATTCCAAACATTCTCGTCTATCTGGTAAGCAATATCTATTAGATCTCCTACCTTAAGACCTTCTGCTTTTTCGCCTGCTCCGAAAGCAATGGCATCAATTTTCCTACCGTCTTCCGAAACAATAAGCTTTAAATGTTTACTTCCGTTTCCTACAACTCTTAGTCCCTCTACTTTTACTTTCCTTGAGACAAAAACAGGTTGAGAGTTTCCCATACCAAAAGGTTCCAGGTTTTTTATCTCTTTATGCAACTTGTCATCTATAGAAGAAAGAGAAAGTTCACAATCTATTTTTAATATCCTGTTTTTAAGTTCTTCGTTAATTAATTTTGCAGCCTCGACATATAATCTTTCTTTTAGAAGATCTATCTTCCCTGTCTCGACCGTGAATCCTGCGGCCATAGGATGTCCTCCTGCATCAACAAGAAGGTCGGAAGCGGATCTTATGAATTCTATTATATTAAAACCTGCAATTGATCTTGCCGAAGCTTTACTATATGTGTCACCCTCCGCAATGACTATCGAAGGAAGATAAAATTCCTCCACTAATCTACCGGCAACTAATCCTATTACTCCTTGTTGATACGATTTATGGGAAACGAAAAGAAGATTTCCTAAATTTTTCTGGGCTTTAACAAAAGATTTGGCGTGAATGACTGTTTCTTCTGTAACCTGCTGTCTTTCCTTATTTGTAGAACCCAACAGATATGAAAGCTCTTCTGCCCTTTTTTTATCTTTCGTACAAACAAGTCTTAAGGAATCCATGGCACTCTCAAGCCTTCCCATAGCATTAAGTCTTGGAGCAATCATGTGTCCTATTTCATATACCCCTATTTCTTTTTGATTAATTGCCGCTTCTTTAAATAGGGCCAATAACCCGGGTCTTTTTGTCTCTCTTAATTTCAAAAGTCCATATTTAACAATAACCCTGTTTGCATTTTTTAGAGGAACCAAATCTGCAATTGTTGCTAAAACTGCGAGCTCTAAATGATCGTCGTAATCTTCCTTTTTCTTAAATTCCTTTGAAAGCATATATGCAACTCCTGCGCCGCAAAGGTTTGTGGTATGGACTATTGCATGTGCTTTAGGTAAAGTCTTTGCGGGAACATGATGGTCGGTTACTATTACATCTATCCCCAATGAATTTGCAAAATCTACAGCTTTTTCGGCAACGATTCCGTTATCTACTGTAATTATGAGTTTTGTATCTTTTAATTCTTTGAGTAGATTTTCTATACCCTTTACCGAAAGTCCGTAACCCTCCTCAAGTCTATTGGGAATATACGGCATTATTTTTGCTCCTGCCCTATTTAGACTTTCCCAAATAATTGCGGATGCACATATTCCGTCTACGTCATAATCTCCAAAAACAACAACTTGTTCTTTATTTTTAATCGCGTCGTTTATTCTTTTGACTGCTTTTGTAAGACCTGTCTTATCTATCCCTACGCTTTCTATTGTTACGTCCGAAAGCTTAGGATTTAAGAAATCTTTTTCTTCTTTGGTTGAAATATTTCGATTTTTAAGAAGAATATTTAGTATTTTTTGAGGCTCAACTTTATCCTTGAAGATTAATTCCCACTTAAGCATAATTCTGCTATACTATAGCAAATTGAAGAGTTAAAAGATATGATTAACATTCCCCCGGAAATCCTTAATATTTACAAAAGGATACAAGACAATGGATTTGAAATATACTTCGTCGGAGGATGCGTAAGAAATGCATTTTTAAAAAGACCGGTAAAAGACTGGGACCTAACAACAAATGCAAAACCTGAAGAAATAGTAAAAATCTTTCCCGATTCTTTTTATGATAATAATTTTGGAACAGTAGGAATTCCCCATCAACTTGGTGGAGTAGTTGAGATTACAACTTATAGAACCGAAAGCGAATATAAAGACAGAAGACATCCCGAAAATGTTTCTTGGGGAAAAACAATTGAAGAAGACTTATCAAGAAGAGATTTCACTATAAATGCGATAGCTGTAAAGATAACGGGAACAGATCAAGAAATAGTCGATCCGTTTTTGGGGATACAAGATCTGGAAAATAAAATTATAAAAGCAGTCGGAGATCCAAACAAAAGATTCAAAGAAGATGCCCTAAGACTCATAAGGGCAGTAAGAATTGCGACAGAACTTGAATTTACAATCGAAGAAAATACATGGGGAAAAATCAAAGAAGATAGCGCTTTAATTAAGGATATATCTTCGGAAAGAATTCAAAACGAACTTTTGAGAATTCTCTCCTCAACAAACCCTTATCAGGGAATAGTTCTTTTGAAAGACAGCGGTCTCTTGCAATATATAATTCCCGAACTTTTAGAAGGAGAAGGTCTTTCTCAGGCAAGACCCGGAAGACATCATACAACGGATGTCTTTACACATAACCTTATGTCTTTAAAAGAAACTCCTTCGAAAGATCCAATTGTAAGACTCGCGGCCCTACTCCATGACATAGGGAAACCAAGAGTCGAAGGAAAAGATGAGGATGGTTTAGTTACTTTCCATAACCACGAAATAGTCGGAGCAAAACTTGTAAACGAAATCTTGGAAAGACTCAAATTCTCAAGAAAAGACAAAGAAAAAATAGTAAACCTTATAAGGTGGCACATGTTCACAGTCGACGAACATATAACGGATGCCGCCATAAGAAGATTCATAAGAAGAGTAGGAGTAGATAACGTTAAAGACATGATGGACTTAAGGATTGGCGATAGGTTAGGAGGAGGAACTCAAACCGCAGAGAGCTGGAGACTTAAGCTTTTCAAGAAAAGAGTCGAAGACCAACTTAAACCCGCTCCCTTTTCAATCAACGACATGGCAGTGGACGGGAATGACGTAATAAGAATTCTTGAGATTAAACCAAGCGCAGTCATAGGAAATATACTTGAAGAGCTTTTTAAAGAAGTCGATGAAGATCTTTCAAAAAACAATAAAGAGTACCTTGAAAAAAGAATAAGAGAACTCGGGGAAAAAATGGTAAAATAAGAGTATGAACAAACAAAAATTACAGGAAGAATTAAAACAATCAATGCTTTCCAAAAATGAACTTAAGACTTCTGTCTTAAGAATGCTTTTATCAGCTGTTAACTATTACGAAATCCAAAAAGGAGGAGCAGGATACGACGCAACAGATGAAGATATCCTCTCTGTGATACAAGCCCAGGCAAAACAAAGAAAAGATTCCATTGAACAATTTCAAAAAGCAGGAAGACAGGAACTTGCAGATAAAGAAACCAAAGAATTGGAAATATTAAACTCATACCTTCCTGAACAAATGGGAGAAGAAGAAATAAGAAGTTTGGTAAAAGAAGCAGTAGCACAAACAGGAGCATCTGGAATGCAGGATATGGGAAAAGTAATGGCAGCATTAATGCCTAAAGTAAAAGGAAAAGCTGATGGAGGATTAGTAAGTAGTATCGTTAAAGAAGCCCTATCTTCCTGATTTTCTTTTATCTGAAATCTCCTGCCAGAGCACTAATAATGGTGAAGCATTAAATATTGAAGAATAAGTTCCGCTGACAATTCCTATTAAAAGAGCAACCACAAACCATCTGATTGTATCTCCTCCAAAAATTAAAAGTGCCAATAAAACAAGAATAACTGTCATAGAAGTATTAAGTGATCTATCTAAAGTCTGAAGGATAGATTCATTTACGACTTTTTCAAAAGGAAGTCCTGCTGTTCTTCTTAAGTTTTCTCTTATCCTGTCGAAAACAACGATTGTGTCATGAACAGAAAATCCTATTACCGTCAAGACAGCGGTTACAAAAAGACTGTCTACTTGTATGCCAAAGAAGTGACCGAGAATTGAGAAAAGACCTATTAAAACTAGAACGTCATGAAGCAAAGCAACAATAGCGCTCACACCGAAACGAAAACTCGAAGTAGGTTTGGGAACCGACCTAAACGACCAGGTTATATATAAAACAATCAAAAGAGAAGCGATTATTATTGCCTTTACCGCGTTTGCCGTTGTTTCTCCTCCTATTGTTGGTCCAACAGTATTTAATTCAACTTCCTTTGATCCCTTAAATTCATTAGTTATTTGTGAGACCAATTTATTATTCTCCACCTGAGAAACTTCTTTGGTTCTTACAATTGCGAGGTTATTCGAAGTTTCGACCGAATATACTTTTATCTTTTCGTTAGTAAATGCATTAGTGACTTTATCTATTACACTCTGGTCTACCTTTTGAGTAAATGAAAAAGTAGTTTGGGATCCTCCTGTAAAATCTATTGAAAGATTAAGTCCCCAAAGAAGTAAAGAAATTAATCCCGGGATAATTATCAAAAGCGAAAAAGCAAAATACCAATACTTCTTTCCTATAATATTCATTTTATTCCCCTTTCAAAAGCAATTCTTAAGAATGTTCTTGTTACTACAATTGCCGAGAACATTGAAACTATAACTCCTATTGCAAGGACCAAAGCAAATCCTCTTACACTTCCTGTTCCAAACTCATAAAGAACAAAACAGGTGATTATGGTTGAGACATTTGAATCTCTGATTGAAGTCCATGCCCTTGAAAATCCGGCTTCTATCGCAGATTGAAGACTCTTTCCCAATCTTTTCTCTTCCTTCATTCTCTCAAAGATAAGAATGTTTGCATCTACGGCCATTCCTATAGAAAGGATAAAACCTGCGATTCCTGATAACGTAAGAGTTATTCCGTAAGGAGTAAGGGAACTTAACTTAAAGATCGCGAGATTAAACAAGGTATAAAGTAAAAGCGCTACGCTTGCTATTATCCCAAGTCTTCCATAAAGAACTGTCATAAAAACAACTATTATTACGAATCCCAGTATTCCCGCAAAAAGACTTTTCTCCAAAGACTGAACACCCAGAGTAGGATTTATCGTCTGTTCGGAAAGAACACTTAATGGAACAGGAAGTGCTCCCGCATTTAATTCCGTACTTAGCGCATTTGCTGAATCGACCGTAAAACTTCCCGAAATAACACCGCTACCGTTAAGTATTGGTGTTGAAACTCTGGGCATTTCTATTATCTGATTATCCAGAACTATTGCCAGAATTTTTCCCACATCTCTTTTTGTTATATCCGCAAATTTCTGTCCCCCGTCGGTTGTAAAAGTTAACTGGACTTCTGGTTTTCCCGTATTTGTATCAAATGTAACCGCTGTTGACGATAAATCTTTTCCGCTTAAATTGGTTTTCTTAAAATAAGCACTAGAACTTGCCCCAGACGGCACTATCATATAATCCGAGGGGTTAAATTTTCCGGAAGGAGATGCTGTTTCTTCCCAAAATGAAAGCTGGGCTGTTGTTCCTACTATGCTTCTTGCCTGATTAATATCAATATTGGGAAGCTCAACAATAATCCTGTAATCATTGTTATTTCCTACAGAAGTCTGAACCAATGGTTCGGAGACTCCGAATAAGTTAACTCTTTTCTCTATGATTGTTTTTGCACTGTCCAATGCCGCCTGTCTTTGCGAGCTCGAAATCTTAGACATATCGGCCTTAAGAGTCATGCTAGTTCCTCCCTTAAGATCTAGTCCCTGTCTAAATTCAAGTGGTTTTGTTACCCCAAGTAAAGAAAAAAGAGCTGATGGATTTAAATCTATAGTTTGTATTGTCTTATTAACCAGAGGAATAGTGATAGGCTTAATATTTAATTTTCCAAAAGAAGGAAGATTAATAAAAACAGCCAAAACTGTTAGAACGATTATTGACCAAAAAATAAAACGCGGGTTCCTCATGAGAGCATACTTTCTTCGTCACCTATGAGCATTAACCTGGATCCCGAAAGTATAGACATTATAAAGGGGTCTCTTTTTTTCTTTCTGAAATCAAACTCCTCTTCGGTCATGACCGTATAGTTGATTTCCGTATTTAACCTTTTCTCTTCATCCCTTATCAAAAGAGCGAGTTCGGGAAGAACAACTGTTCCTACAACCAAAAAATCAACTTCTTCGGGCTGATCTTTCATTCTTCTAACGAATTTTCCCGAAAACATTGCATATTTTATTTTTCCAAGCTTAACTTTATTCTTAAGAATATTGGCACCAAGTCCTGTTGTTTTTGCTCCCAGTCTCAGCAAATCAAAATAAAAGAGGTAATTTTTTGAAAGAGAATAATAAACTCTGTTTGCTCTTGGTTCTTTAGACAGAATTCCTTTTTTCTCAAGATATGAAAGTTCTCTTCTTACGGCGTTTATTTCATCGTTAGTTCTTCTTACCAATTCTCTTACGTGGTACATCTCATATGGAGAAGCCAAAAATATTTCGAGAAGTCTTACCCTTGCTTTAGATGTTATTAAATCTGATAACATAATTTATTCAATGTGGATATTATACTACAATTATTTTACAGTTAAAACGCCGTCTGTGGGCAGGATCTCAAACCAGAGTAGTCCTCTATCGAACTTAACTTCATTTCCGCTTGCATCCGTGATTATTGTTCTTGCAGTCCTTGAAGCTTTACTCCAAGTTGCGCTTATTTTCTTTCCATCCATAAATACTGTTGCTTTTCCTGAACCTTTATCTCCATACAGTAGATGAACGTTGTTTTCATAACCGTCGTTTGCACTTCTTTCGACCATTGATAGAACAACTATTGTTTTAGCCGTTATCTGTTTATTTGTGTCTCTATCTATATGAGGTTGACCACCATTACTTCTTGCATATGTATTTGTCGTAGGATCATACTTCCAATCTACATAGTAGGCAGGATCACCCGTCCAGAATTCCAAATGCAATGTTTGAGAAGATGGTCTTGCGGAAACAGGAGCATCGTCTTTAAATGAATATTCTCTGAAACCCTTGCTCCAAGGAGTTCCATCTTCGGAGGTTGCCGAAAGCTTTCTATTTGTTTTTGCATAATCCCAAAGCTTTTGAACAGTGGAGTACATTGTATGCTCTGTTGCTGCCGGATGTCCAAGTCTATCGTAGTCTCTCCAGAAAGTCGGGAACCCAATTGAAAATTGATTAAGATCGTTATTATTTGTCCAACCATAATCACTGAGCTGTCCAAGCGCATCTGCAGGACCGGGTTGGTTTGCTCCTCCGACGTGGGCATATAAAGGTGAATCTCCTAGCTCGGAAGCAAAATCAATAAAGTATGTTCTTGCAGATCTTATCGGTCCTATCTGACCTGCATCCTGACAATAGAACTCTGCTAGAAATCTTGTTATTCCACCTTCTGCAACTGCTTCATATACTACATCTGCTTTGGAAAGACCCGACTGAGGTCTTGCTCCTTCATGATTTTCTATCATTACTCCCAAGGGCCTGTGCTGACTCCACCAGGTCTCCTGCTGTTTCGAATAAAGGGCTCCGTTTAATGGACAGGCTTCTGTTCTAGGAAGACTCTGATCAAAATTTACTTGTCCGTTTGCTCCTATTGTGGGGACAGGGACCGGAGATGCGACACCACCCGAAATTGTATTCGCAAAAACGAAGTATGAAATAAAAGCGGAAGCTACATAAAGAACTATTCCTATCCCTATTGTTAAAATTTTATTTCTTTCCATATACTTTATTGCGCTTCTTTGAGAGATTTTCTCTCTTCATCGGAAAGTTCGTAGTCCTCTCCCTTTCCATCCTTAACCTTCTTAGCATACCACCTTGTACCCGATCTTGAATAGAGTCCAGATATTATTACACCCGTATTTTTACCGTCCAAAAGGGATAATATAAAGCTCTGGTCTCCTCCCGTATCTTTAAACGGATTGAATCTTATAAGTCCTACTTTCTGGATATGTAATAAGCCTTCTTCTTCCAGTTTTCTTGTGTAAGATTTAAGAGATTCAACTTCTTTTTTTGAAAGTTCTACGTCTTTTAAAAGTCCTTCAAGTACCTGTTTTAAACTTCTCTCGCTTATGCCATTGGTTAATTTATTGTAATGATTGTTTGTTCTCCAAAAAAGAAATGTAATTACGAGGAGCCAGACAAACGCCACAACAAGGCCTAAAAAAACCAACTCAATTGGCATAGTTAATAATTTAGTTTAGCCTCTTGACAGGCTCCGTGTCAATAGTGTAATCTAGGCTCACTCATGGCTAAAAAGAAAAAAACTCTTGAGCAAAAGAAAATGGCCGATTTAAGACATACTTTTGTCCATACAGATTCTTTACCGGTAGCCTATCAAACCAAAAGACAGGACGCTCCCGAACCTTTAAAAGTAGCCCCAAAAACAGCATCTTTATACCCAACATCATTCTTAATACACGATTTAAGAAAGACGGGATTACTTACTCTAGCAATTATCACTGCTCAAATTTTGCTATTTTTAGCTTTAAAAAACCATATGTTTTCGATTTCAGGACTTTTATACTGATGAAGGGAGGTGAATGAATAATGGCATCAATGTATTGTGTTAAATGCAGAGCAAAGAGAGAAGATGCAAACGCACAGAAAGTTACTATGAAGAATGGTAAACCAGCTCTCAAAGGCAAATGCCCAGTCTGTGGTACAGGAATGTACAAGATTGGAGCTGCTTAATCTTGAAGATCCTTCGAAGGAATTATTCCTTCAAGAAACAGAAAGGCCCCTAGGAATATCTTAGGGGTTTTTCTTTTGGGGAAAATTAAATAAGTTCTATAACGTCATTTAGATTATTTACTCTTTTCCAGGCGGCTTTAATAACTTCCCTATCCAAAGCTGTCCAACCGTCCCTAATATTCTCACCGTTAACACTTTCATAAAGAACGCCTCTTCCCGTATGTCTAAAAGCTTCTATATCATTGAGAGAGTCTCCTATATATATTGAATTCTTTGGATCAGTTTTTGTTTCTTTACAGATCCTATCGATCGCTCTTACTTTAATAAGTTGATCTTTTCCAATAACCTTTATTCTTTGAAAAAGTCCTTTCTCGTCAAAAACAAAAGAAGCATTAGCGACACAAAAATCTATACCGAAATGCTGAGCTACTTTTTCAACATAGAAATCTATACCGTTTGAAATTATTGCAGTAGGAATATTTTTTTTCTTTAGAAGATTAATAAGATTCCAGGCCTCATCATTTAAAACAAAATTTTTGATGTTAAGAAGATCTTCAAAAGTCTCCTTTGTCAATCTTTCCTTCCTATAATGACTCTCTATTTTTTCATTCCACTCATCAAAACTTATCTTTCCGAAATAGTACTCATCAAACCATTTTTTATCCAATTCATAAGAAATATTCATTTCCCTATGGAGCTTTACCCAGGGGTTTCCGAAGACCAAGACTCCGTCACAATCAAAAAAAACTATCTGAGGATTCATTTGGGACTATTATAGTGGACCAGCTTATATATTTGAACCCAGGAAACATTCCAATGACCTGAGATCTGAGCCCTACCAAAACCCGCTATCTCCCAAAGCGAATTTCCTAAAGGATAACAAGGAATACTTTCGCATACAACCATAAGCTGGTTGGTCACTGTCTTTCTTTGAGGATCTACCATGGAATTTTCTATTGTTACAGGAGGATGTCCCCAAACAGTAAAGAAATATCTGTATGCATGATCAGAATTTCCACCCGTAATCAATGCAAAATTAAAAGGTTTTCCGTCTGTCTTATCATATACAAATCTCGATATTGTTTCAGCCTGATTTAACTGTCTATTGGGAGTTATTCTAAAAGTGTTCCAATAGAAATTTACAAAAACTATTCCCACTACTATCAAACCAGCGACTATTATTCCTGCTCTTCTTGCTCTTATATTTCTCAAAGCGTCCAGGAAAAGAGCCAACAAAATAAAAGGTAGAGGGAATAAAAACGCAAAGTAATAATCATAGATTGGTTTTTTGTAAAATCCGAAAAGTAAAACTCCTACAAAAAACCAAGATGCAAGAAGGAAATATTTCTCAAAAACTTCTTTTTCTTTGAATGATTTTATGAGCTTGAAGATCAATAACCCCAAAGTCAAAAGCCCAAAGACAAGAACCACCAACTCCCAGAAAAATATAACTTCTCCGGAAAAATTCTTAAAAGAGGCCGTTTCAGGAAAAGCAAAAATTAATCTTCCGAAAACTCGTAAAAATACATCGTAGACTATAGAAAAATAATTTAAGTTAGGACCGGTGTTACCTGAATGCACAACAAAATTTGAAATATTTATTAGGTCCGGAAATCCATGTCTTAACTCAAAGGCTAGAAAAGGAGACCAACCTATTAAAAACCCGAGAAACATTACGACCAAAGATTTTATTCCCTCAAACAATTTCTTGAAATAATAACTTCTTAAAAGTGTGTATATAAAAACTACCGCACCCAAGAATAAGGCAAGATAATGGAGCTGCATTGAAATTCCTAAAAGAATACCTACTAAAAAAATATATTTAAGATTAGACTTTTTAAGCCCTTTATATAAAACATAAATAGTAAGTAACGAAAAGAAAGGCAAAGGATTGGGGTTCCAGGAAGATCTTGAATAAGTAATTACCAAAGGAGAAATTGCATATAAGAAAGAGGCAATAAGGCCTACTTTTTCATTAAATAAATCTTTAGATATGTAATAGATTAACCAAACAGTTGCGATTCCGAATAATGCCACCATCACCGCAGGGCCTACAGGATTGTAATTAAAAAGGAAAAGGAAAGGGGTCATAAAGTAGTAATAAATAGGACCAAGGAAAAATCCTCCTACCGAAGATGTTGGACCCAGAAGCGTCAAATGACCATGAAGAATGTTATACACAACAAGGACATCCCTTCCCTCGTCTCCCAAGAAAGTCATATAATCTCCTATCCTATAAAGTCTTAAAAAGGAAGCGAGTAAAAGGATTAAAACAATTAAAAATTTTGAGTTAAGAATCCTACTTAGATTCTTTTTGAGCCTTTTCATCATGGGGCCTTACACGCCAAATTATAAACCTGTAAACAGTAAAATTATAGATAAGAAGAATACCTGTTCCTATAATAAAGAATAGGAAATAGCTCTGTTTTCCAAAAAGTTTTGTTCCCAAAAATATTGTTCCTGTCTGAATGATAATAACTCCGATTGCTGATGTTGCATAAAAGTTTATAAGCTTCCAAACGTATTGACCTACACTCCTTACCTGATCCTTTTTGAAAGTCCAGAAATTATTTAAATTAAAATTGGAAAATATAGCTGCAACTGCACCTATTAAATTTGAAACCGAAGGGTCCATTTTTAAGACTTCCACAAGAACTCTTAAAATAACCGCTTGGATAATAAATCCTGTTCCTCCTACTACAAGGAACTTTCCAAATGAACCCGTAAGTTTTTCCATAATACTTGCCGAAATTACATATTTTAATAAATCAACAATGTAAGCCATAGGTGCAATCTTTGAATCACCTATTGTCCTTGATTCGAAATGGAAAGGCACTTCCGCAATCTTAAAACCGTCCCTTACCGCTTTATTCAAAAATGAAACTTGGAAAGTATATCCTTTAAAGTTAGTAAGCTCTTCTCTTTCTTTAAGAAATACTTCTTTTCTTATTGCTCTGTATCCACCTGTCCAATCGTGAATTTTGAATTTAAGAAGAATAATTCTTACTAAA
>JAJYWL010000014.1 GCA_021791545.1 bacterium | reverse complement strand
GTATCCAGTCAAAATTCCACAGACTTCTTTTATTCATTTCTTAAAACTTTAAAATCACCCTTGGAAAGAACGGAGACAAGTGCTTTTCTTTTTATATAATCTTCATACTGCTCCGGCCAATAAGGGACTTCTGCTTTTACCTTCTCTTCTGTCTTTGTCTGAAGCTTCTTTCTTTCCTCCTGAATTTGCCTTACTATATCTCTTGCAACTCCAAAATCCGTATCGAGATTTCCTTCCTCCGTGCTTGCAAAAACAAGGTATCCTTCTGATTTTCCGTCATATTTAAGCTCATCTACGTTTATCTCTTCTTTTATAACCTTCAAGACATCCGAGGAAAATTCTCTTGTCCCTTTATATGTCATTTCTCTTAAGGGAATTCTGACTTTTATACTGTTTTGTTTCCTGAAAGCGTGGACCTGCTCTACAAGAAGCCTTGCATCTGCCATTTCTTCCTCGAGTTCTTTATCTCTTAATTTTTCGTCTTGTTTTGGCCAGTCGGAAAGATGAACCGATTCCTCACCTGTCAGGTTTGTATACATTTCCTCAGAAAGAAAAGGCGTAAACGGAGCAAGTACCTTGGATAAATTGACCAGGACATAATAGAAAGTCCTGTAACAATTATCTTTATCCTTTTCATCCTCGGCAGTTGGACCTACCCTTTCCCTACTTCTTCTTACATACCAAAGAGAAAGATCATTCACAAAACTTTCTATCTCTTCTGCTGATCTTTGCGGATTATAGTTTTCCAAAGCCTTAGTTACTCTTTTTATTGTCTTATTAAGTCTTGAAACAATCCACTTATCCAATACGTTTTCTGTCGATGGTTCCATTCCCTTAGGTTCCCACTTATCTGCGTTTGCATAAGTAATAAAGAAATTGTAGACATTCCAAAGCATAAGATGGAAAGTTCTTCTTGTTTCATCTGCTTTCTTATAACCAAAAAGTAGATTTTGCTCCGGATTATGGCTTACAAACATCCATCTCATTACATCTACTCCAATTTTGTCCGCTCCTTCATTGAATTCGATAGAATTTCCCCATGATTTATGCATTGGCCTTCCGTCTTCCCCAAGCATTGAACCGTATCCCAAGACAAGCTTATAGGGATTTCTTTTCTCCAAAACCGTAGACATAGCAATCATTGAGTAGAACCAGTTTTTGAATTGTCCAGGGAAAGATTCTGTAATAAAATCCGCAGGAAACCATTCTTCCCAATATTTCTTGTCAGTTATATAACTTAATTCTTTTGTTTTAGGATCAATATATGTGGAAAATGGAACAATTCCTGCATCAAGCCACACGTTTCCTACGTCATCTACTCTTGAAACAATTTCTCCGCATTTTTTACATTTTATTTTTATCTCATCTATGTATGGCTTATGAGGGCTATGTCCTTCAAATTTATCCCATCCTTCAACTGCTCTCTCTTCAAGCTCTTTCTTTCCTCCGATTACTTCAAAGTTATTACAATTGGGGCATTCATATACAGGAAGAGCAAGACCCCAGTATCTATTTTTCTTACTTATAAGCCAATCGTGCATGTTCGAGAGCCAATCAAGTTCTCTTTCAAGACCGAATGAAGGTCTCCATTCGATCATTTTTGCTGTATCCATCATCTCTTCCCTTAGAGTCTTTCCTTTTCCGCTTTCTTTCTTATCCATTCCTATATACCATTCGTTTGTTACTCTCCACACAAGCTCTGTTTTGCATCTCCAGCAGGCGGGGTACCTATGGGTATAGTTCATTGTCTTTAAGACATATTTTCCATTATCCAGGTTTCTAAGGTAATCTAATATGATTTCAGGATGTTTCTTTGCATTTTGTCCTGTAAACTCTCCCATTCCTTCTACATATGAAGCGTCATCTGTTATCGGACTTATTACAGGGAGCTTTTCTATCTTTCCCAGATCAAAATCTTCTTTTCCTGCACCCGGCGCCACATGTAATAATCCTGTTCCCTCGTCTGCCATTACTATATCCGAAGCATCTACGACCGTATGGAAAGTTTTTGGATTTTCAGTCTCTGCGTTTTTAACTATTTGAAGAAAATCGAAAGGTCCCTGATATTTAAGACCCACCAGGTCTTTACCTTTTACTTCATTAAGTGCTTTATATTCATCTTCCAAAGTATTAAAAACATAATCCGAGATTGGAACCTCTTTTCCCTTAAGAAGTCTTACCGGAGTTTTTCCTTCTTCGTTTTTATCGATGAAGATTATCTTTTCTTTTGTCTTCACGTTTTCCCAGACTTTATATGTAAACTTTGTATTTACACCTACAGCAACGTTTGCCGGAACAGTCCAGGGAGTTGTCGTCCAGATAAGAAGGGAGGTGTTCTCAAAACCTTTTGAAGTTATAGGAAGCTTTACAAAAACAGTTTCATGGGTTAGCTCTTTGTAATCTTCGGTAAGCATTTCATGCTGGGAAATTGCCGTCTCGCATCTTGGACACCATGGTACACTGTCCTGTCCTTTATATATCCAGCCTCTGTCATAGCATGTCTTAAGAAAATGCCAGATCATGTAGTTGTTTTCGTCTGACATCGTGTAATATGAATGATCCCAGTCCATAAAATAGGCCAGTCTTTTGCTCTGTTGTGTCTGAATTTGCGAAAACTTTGTCACCCTGTCTTTACAAAGCTGTACAAACTTAGCAATGCTTTCTTTTTTATTCCCCGGTACGAGGTTTTCTATATCTTTTTTATTTCTTATTCCTAGTTCCTTCTCTACTTCAACTTCTACCCATAATCCCTGACAGTCAAAACCGTTTTGGAATCTCTGCTTGTAGCCTCTCATGTTATAAAATCTTTGCCACAAATCTTTATATGTTCTTCCCCATGCATGATGGACACCCATAGGATTATTTGCGGTGATTGGTCCGTCTAAGAATGAGTATCTTTTATCTGAGGACTCGTTTCTTTTTAAATATTTCTCGAGAAGGTTGTCTTTCTTCCATTTTTCCCAGATTTCATTCTCTTTTTCGGGAAAGTTTACTTGGGGGGAAACAGGTTTAAACATGCATTTAATTTTACCTTAAATGACTTTATTGTTCAACTTGCATTAGACGATTCTTTTAAATCCTGTTTCTTTTTCTTTAAAAGCCTTTTTATCCACCAATGATCATGAATTTCGGAAAGAAGAAAGGCAAGACTAAAAATAATAACGATATATATCGCCATATCGATACTGTCTCTTCCCTGCCTTTCCCAATATACGTCTTTTAGATAAAGCCAAAGAGCAAATTCATCTATTGTAAGAGCTGCCCCTATACCAAAAAGCACCGAAGATATCGCTCTTACATGTTTAACAGTCCAGAAAGAAAGTCCGATGTATCCCGCAATGATGAGAAGAAAAATCCCGGGAACCAAATGATGTATATGCAAGTAGCCTTCTGCTTGATTAGGAATGACACCTAATTTTTGAAGATGTGTAATGCTTCTTATAAAAGCAAAAGAAATGAGAAAACTTAAAAGGATTAGAAACTGACTAAGACGCTTACTTTGCTTTAACTTGTCTATTATTACCACTTAATACAGTTTATATAGTACTAATGATAAGTGTCAACATTTTGAAGTTTTAATAGAGGTCGTTATCGTCATCGTGATCATGGTCATCGTCGTCTTCATCGTGATGGTCTCTTCTTGATCTTCCGCCCTTAGTACCCATAAATGTATAGCTTCCTGTATTTTGCTGCCCTGTCCTGAAAAGAAATCTATAAACTGCCGAAAAGACCAATCCACCAATAATTGCAGTGACAAATCCCTGAAGCGAATAACCTACGAACGAAGAACCAAAAATAAATGAAGAAAGGACTCCTCCAACCCATGCACCGATTAGTCCAATAATAACCGTCCCTAAAATTCCCCCTCTTACATCCTGGGGATCAATGAGATGAACAATGTATCCGACTATTAATCCGAATACTGCCCACAAAATTATGTTTGCTATAGAAAATCCTAAAATCATAATATGCATATACTAAAGTTTGTCTTTAAAGAAAACACTAAATAACTGTAAGAAAAGAGAAAGATAAATCTTACAGTAATCTATTTATTTTCTAATTCAATTTATGCCTAAATTAATTAGTATTTTTCCCTGAAAATGGAAGAACAACTAAAATTAGCATCCGGATTAGCAAGACTACTTGATAATCGGTTTGAGATATACGGAAGAAAATTCGGGATAAGCGCTTTTATAAACTTAGTCCCCGAGTTAGGAGATATACTTGATGCCCTGCTTTCTCTATATATAGTGTATATTGCATTAAAGATTGGCGTCCCAAGCGAAGGTCTCACACAAATGCTTTGGAATATTCTAATTAATTTTATTGTGGGTAGTATTCCCATAATTGGTGATGTCATTTATCTTCTAAGAAAAGTAAATCTTATGAACCTCGAGATAATAAAAAAATATGCCGATAGCGATACAATTGATGGAGAAGAAATATTTGGGAAAAACTAAGCTTTCATCAAGTTACTCGGAGCAATTAGTCTATATACCCTTGCCCTCGATATACTGTGTCTTATACCCAAAACATCATAAATTCCGCAAAGTTGATTTTTTAAAGTTTGCTCTGCCATTTCTAAATCAGATGCTATGGAACCTATTGTTCTTTCCCAATTCTCCTTATCGGTAGCAACCTGAAAAATTCTTCTTTGTCTTCCATCTAGTTCTTCGTACCTATTAAAATCAAAATGAGTAGCCAACTCGTCTACGTCCAACTGTCCTGAGCTAATAAGTTCTTCTACTAAGAAAACAAAGGGGAGATTATTTTGACTTACACAATAATCTATATGCTTGTTAACAGTTTCGGGAGAAATCCCCATATTTTCTCCAATAGACTGATAAGTTAAGCCTAATACCCTTAATCTTATAGCTTCTAACTGTCTTGCGGTTGCATGAAGATAGCTACCCTCACTTGGAGGCTCACTTGAACATGTAGCTTCTAACCTCATAGTTTCGAGAGAATTATAACAAATAAGTCAAATTTAAAAAAATTGATATAATTACCAAATGGATAAGAGCATAAGGCTTGATAAATTTCTTTCCAATGCGGGAGTACTCTCCCGAAGAGGAATTAAACAGTTATTAAAAAAAGAAGAAATAACCGTAAACGGGAAAAGAGTAAAAGAATCAGGAATTAGAATTGTTCCCGAAAAAGATGAGGTAAAGTTAAACGGAGAATTAATAAAACCTTCGGAAAAAGTATATTTTCTTTTAAATAAACCAAAAGGATATATTTCCACAACGTCTGATGAATTGGATAGAGATAACGTTGTTTCATTAATTGATACTAATGAAAGAATATATCCTGTCGGAAGACTTGATAAAGATACTCATGGACTTATGCTTCTTACAAATGACGGAGAATTAACACATAGATTAATACATCCCAAGTTTCATATCCCCAAAACTTATAAACTAACTATTGAGGGAAAAGTATCTCCTCAGAAAATTAAAGCATTGGAAACCGGAGTAATACTAAGCGATGGAATAACACTTCCTGCAGAAATACAGATATTAAAGGAAAACGAAAAAGAAACAGTTTTAACATTAACAATACATGAAGGAAGAAATAGACAAATAAGAAGAATGTGCGAAACTTTAGGACTGGAACTAACTGATCTTCAAAGAATTGCATTCGGACCATTTAAATTAGAAAAATTAGAATTGGGAGAATCAAGAAAACTTACAGAAAAAGAAATAAAACTTCTAAAAGCATTCCAACCTTAAAACCACAAAAAACAACCCACTAGGATTTTCCATAATGGGTTGCTCAATGAATTAATATCCAGTTATATCTCCTGAACTTCCATCCCAAGCGTTAATCCATGTTCCATTGTTACCTGCATGATATGTCCATGACCAGTAAGTATAATTAAAAGTAGAATCAGCACTTGTTCCAAAATAATAAGAAACCCAATCTAATGGGTTCTTAGTCATATCAAAAGTTCCGAGATTTCCCTTAACTTGAACATCTTTTTGTAAAGTTCCGGTAAAAGGTAGAGTATAGTATCCACCTTCAAAGGTTCCTTTAATTCCAGCCCCCAATGGTAATCCATCTTGAGGACTATTGGGTCCTGTTGTCACAAATTTTCCTTCATATTTAACTACACCACAGTAAGAACCGTCTTCCGATTGCCATACTTGAAGATGTTTGTTGTAATTATCAGTAGCCCAATTTCCATGAAAACCAGAATCAGGGTCATTTATTACCTTCCAGTTTACGTTAATTACTGGAGCACCACTTTTATCACAACTACTTGGATTAAGATTTTGACCCTGAGATGCAAATGTAGGAACTACGACAAAAGCTAGAGCTACTAAAGAAAAAATTCCTCCAAATAAGATTTTTCTCATTATTTGTTCACCTCCTCTCTTTTAAAAATTTCCAATAAAAAACCACCAAAAAGGTGGTTTAAAAGGCAGAATACAAACAAAAATTGATATGCATTTTAGTTAACCCATAATGGCACTAACTAATAAATTTGTCAAGGACATTTCAACTAACTTTAGCTTTAATTTAGACCAGGAAGAACCTTTTGGTCCCAAATAGGAGTAGTTAATTTCTATTTCTTAAGAATGCGGGGATATCCCAAGCTGAATCGTCTTCTTCTGCGATCTCTTCAACTTGTGGTTTTTCTTTTACAACCTGGTTATCTACTTCAACATTATTTCTAAATGGTTGTGGTGCCTGATATCCGTTTGTGTTTCCATTAACGTTTCCTAAATTCTGGTTTTGAATTCCCTGCATTCCAGGAATTGAAGATGGGGTAATAAATTCTTTAAGTGTTTGTCTTGCTTGATCAAATCCTGTTGCAATAACTGTTATCTTCATCTGATCGTGCATTCCCTCGTCTATTGTTGCTCCAAAGATTATATTTGCATCTGGATCCGCTGCTGCTGCAATAATTTTTGCTGCTTCATCTACTTCCGTCATTGTTAAATCTGGTCCTCCAATAATATTGAAGAGAACTCCTCTTGCTCCATCCATCGATATTTCAAGAAGAGGTGAGGCAACTGCTCCTCTTGCTGCAGTTTGAGCTCTGTTTTCTCCAACTCCTGTTCCTATTCCCATAAGGGCAGAGCCTGCTTGGGACATAATTGTCTTAACGTCTGCAAAGTCGACGTTAATAAGTCCAGGCAGTGTTATAAGGTCAGATATTCCCTGGACTCCTTGGGTAAGAACCGAGTCCGCAACCTTGAATGCTTCCAAAAGTGATAGTTTTTTATCTACCACATCCAAGATCCTCTGATTTGGTATAACGATTAAGGTATCTACATTGTCTTTTATTTTTTCTATTGCGTCTTCTGCAGCAACCATTCTTCTTGTTCCCTCAAATGCGAAAGGTTTTGTGACTACTGCTACTGTTAGGATTCCCTCTTCTTTTGCAGCTTTTGCAATTACAGGTGTTGCTCCGGAACCTGTTCCTCCTCCGCAACCTGCAGTAAGGAATAACATGTCGGTTCCCTGAATCATTTCTTTTATTTTCTCGTATGTTTCTTCCGCTGCCTGTTCACCTACTTCAGGATTTCCACCCGAACCTAAACCCTTTGTTAAGTTCTCACCTATCTGAAGTTTTGTTGCTGCTTGGTTTAAAAGAAGAGCTTGTGCGTCTGTATTTACTGCTATGAAGTCGACTCCCTGTATGTTGGCTTGCGAAATCATTGAATTAAGAGCATTACTTCCTCCTCCGCCGATTCCCATGACCCTGATTTTCGCAAAATTAGTCGTCTGAGGCTTTATCAACATAATGTACTGGCCATACTAGCAAATAAAAAATTGTTTTGCAATACCCTGCTTGACTTTTTTGGGGCAGTATTTCTTTAAGGCAGAAAAGATTTTACAAAAGTAAGCGCTTTCGACATCAACTTATTATTAAACTTCAAATTGAAAGGTAGTGATGGCATTGAAAATCCGAAAGGAAGTGATGCTTCCGTCTCCCCACCCTGACCTCCGTAAGCTGCAAGTCCTATTACTGTGGCAAACGAAGGATTTTGGATTTCATCAATTATTCCTTTTATATTTATAGGGGTTGCGACTCTAACCGGCATTGCGAGCATTCTCTTTGCCGCATCTGTAACTCCAATTGTCTGAGCTCCTCCTCCTGTTATTACTATTCCCGATGGAGTAAGACCTGCATATCCGCTCTTTTTTATTTCAATACCGATCATTGTAAAGAGTTCGTTAAGTCTTGGTCTTATTATTCCGTCTACCAAAGTCTTTTGAGAAATCTTATTCATTTCTTCGGGAAGATTAAGAGAGGAAAGATCCATCTCATCACTTTTCTCTTTTGGCTTTTCGTCTTCTTCCGTAACCTTAACGGGTTGTCTCTTTGGAGTAGATAGGAATAGTTTAATTTTTTCTGCAGATTCGAGTGAAATCCTAAGTCCGATTGCCAAATCATTAGTTATATGTCTTGCACCTATAGGAAGAACTGAAGAATATGCAACTGATCCTTCAACAAAAATTGAAATATCTGTTGTTCCCGCTCCTATATCTACAAGAACTACTCCCAATTCTTTTTCCGTATTTGAAAGCACAGCGAGTGAACTTGCATATCCCGAGAAAACTACATTGTCCAGATCTACTCCAACTTCGGAAAATGCTTTTTCCATATTTTTTATCGCAACACTATTTGCAGAGATTATATGAGTATCTACTTCTAGTCTTACTCCTGCCATTCCGATCGGATCTTTTATCCCTTCTTGTCCGTCGACAGTGTATGTTCTTGGAAGAACATGAATTATCTCCCTACTTGATGGAATAGAGATTGCTTTTGCAGCATCTATTACTCTTTGAACATCGTTTTCTGTTATCTCGCCTTCGGGTCTTGCGACAGCAACTACGCCCCTTGAGTTTTGTGATTCAATGTGGCTTCCTCCGATTGAGGCAATAACGTGGGATGCAGAATATCCGGCCATTCTCTCTGCAGCTTCCAATGAATTATTAATAGAAAGAACAGCTTCGTCTATATCTACTATTTGACCTTTTCTTATTCCGCTTGAGGATACTTCGGAGACGCCAAGAACATTAACAGCTTCTTCA
The DNA here is from genome assembly GCA_021791545.1 of bacterium. Classification (GTDB taxonomy): domain Bacteria; phylum Patescibacteriota; class Microgenomatia; order Levybacterales; family UBA12049; genus JAJYWL01. Next base: position 14,089 of record JAJYWL010000014.1, on the reverse strand, counting down.
TCTACTTTAGCAATTACTGTAACGATTTTTGATGTTCCTACGTCTACTCCTACAACTACTTTTCCTTCACTCATAACTAGTTAAAAGAAACAACAGGATTATCGTATCTAAAATCCAAGATTTTAAATTTCTTCCCTTCTATTGTAAGTCTCGTAAGGATAAGTTGTAAAGAGGAGATTTGTTTTTCAAGGTCCTTTTTAGAAGAAAATATAACAGTTCCCCCATCTTTGAGTGTTATATCAAAAGAAGAATCAGGAAGAGTAGTAATATTGGAAAAATCTATATTTTTACTCCCCAACATAAGTCCCAAATTATTTTCTTCCCTTGTAGCATTTTTTGAAACAGGATTTAATAATGAACCTTTTTTATAGATAAGTGAGGGGTAAAAAACCGAAACAAGTACCAAGGTTACAATAAGGATCAATAAGCTTGTTATCGTAAAGAAAAGTCTTTTTTTAGGTTTATTTCTTTTAAGTGTTCTTCTTGAGTGCCACATCTTCCAAAACTCCGATTATTTTATCTGCCGAATGGTCAGTGAAATTTCCATCCGAAGACCTTTTATATTTTTCTATATTCCTAACCATTCTTTCAAGAGCTTCTATAAAGCTTTCCGCAGTTAAACCTTGTTGATGGTAAACTTCGGCAAGTCCAAGATCTTTAAGAAAAAGTGCATTTTTAAGTTGTTCGCTTCTTTGTGCAAAAGGAAGCGGGATCAAAAACGCTGGTTTTTCAAGATAAGCAAGCTCTGTCACAGTATTCACTCCGGATCTTGAAATAACAAGATTGGAATTATTGAGAGCTTGTGCTGCTTCGTTGGGAGCAAAATGTTTTACCAATTCATATTTTTCGGAAAGTTCTTTACCGAGTGAATTTTTAAGAAGAGAAAGCCTGTCGTAGTCATCATAGTGTTTTGAATTTCCCGCCTGATGGACCAGAAAATATTTGGCTAATATATTCTTAAGGTTTTTTTCTATCAAAACATTAATAAAGTGAGAGCCGAGACTTCCTCCTGTAACATAGAGAGTAAACTCTTTATTTTTTACAGCCCTTCCTTTAACTTTTGTTATCTCTTCTCTTAAAGGATTCCCGGTTAATACCGTTTTTTCTTTAGGAAAATAATCAAAAGATGAAGGCCAGGAAATACAAATTTTACTTGCAAATCTGGATGCTATTTTATTTGCCATTCCGGCTTCCATCGTCTGTTCGTGTATTACAACGGGAATACGAAGAAGATATGCCGCAAAAATTATGGGAAGAGAAATATATCCGCCAAATCCCAACACCACATCGGGTTTAAAACTTTTTAGAATGGAAGCAGATTGAGTAAGTCCTGCCGGAAACTTAAGTAAAGATGTAAATGTATACTTTGTAAGCTTTCTCTGGAGTCTTGCCGTAGTAATCGGTTTAAATTCTATTCCCAGGGAAGTAATAGTCTGGTACTCAAAAGATAAGGCCTTATCCCCTTCTACCGCATATTTTCTTCCCACGAAAAGAATATCATGACCTTTTAATTTAGATATAACTGCAAGAGCGGGAGATAAATGTCCTCCCGTAACTACTATTCTCATGATTGTCTACTTATATTTAATAATATACCTATTGCACAAAGATTGATAATAAGAGCAGATCCTCCGTAAGAAATGAAAGGCAATGGAATTCCGGTCAGAGGAAGAAGAGCCGTCTGAGCCGCAAGGTTGATGATTATCTGCATTGCCAAAAAAGTAGTGATTCCACCTGCAAGAAGCTTTCCGAAAGTATCTCTCGAATGAGTTGCGATATAAAAACCTCTATAAATGATGAATATGAAGATTCCTATTATAAATAAAGATCCAACGAACCCAAGCTCTTCCGCAATAATCGCAAATATCGAATCGGTCGTATTTTCGGGAAGATATGCAAACTTCTGAAGTGAATTTCCTAAACCAACTCCCGTAAGGCCTCCTGAACCCAATGCAATCAGAATCTGTCTTACATGATATGAAGAGCCTTGTGCAGACTGATTAAAATCCAAGAAAGTTTTGAGTCTTTCCAATCTATAAGGTTCAAGAATTACCAAAATAAGTCCCAAGATTCCTATTGCCGGAACAATTCCTAAAAAATAAGAAACACTGGCTCCCGAGAGAAAGTATATTGCGATTCCCTCGGCAAGAACGATCATTGCTGTACCCATATCGGGTTCTAACATAATAAGAAAAAGTATTACACCAAGTAACATAAGAAATGACCAGATGACTCCCTTTTCCTTTTTAGAAAACCATGCCGAAAGATAAATCGCCAAAGAAAGTTTCACAAACTCCGAAGGCTGAAGCAAAGTAAAATGAAGATTTATCCATCTGTGTGCTCCCAAAAGTTTTATACCTACTCCCGGAACAAACACCAGCATCAGAAGAGCAAGGGATGCAACCATTATGGGAACTGCCAGATTATAGAATCTATGATAATCGAAAAGAGAGAAAAAGCCTAAGAAAAACAGTCCTCCCAGAATCCAAAAGCTTTGATCCTTAAGATAATGATATTTATCTGCAAAATCACGGAAAGCAACAAATGAAGAAGCATCATATATCATAAAGAGACCAAATAGAGTAAGAAACAAGACGGGAATAAGAAGAAGAAAATCTAACTTTTTCATTAGTTAATTTATTATCTCAATTCTTTAGTTCCTATTCAAATATTAAAGGGGTTATTTTACGTAGGCAATATAAAGTCCGAGGATTGCAAAGAATGCTCCCAAAAGCCAGGCCCTCATTACTATTTTGGGTTCGTCCCATCCTCTTTTTAAGAAATATAAGTGAATAGGAGCAACGGGTAAAAGTTTTCTCTTTAGGAATTTCTTCCCTGCCAACTGAATGAGTGAAGACCCTACTTCTAGAACAAATACTCCTCCTATTATGGCAAGAGCCGTTATCTTTCCTGTTAATAATCCTATTACGGCAAGGGATGCTCCTAAAGAAAGAGAGCCTACGTCACCAAGCCATATCCTTGCCTTATAAACATTAAAATAGAGAAAAGCTGCAACACTTCCCAAAAGAATAGCGATGAAAATACCAAGACCCTGGTCTACATTGGAAGATGCAATTGCAAGAAATGCAACAAGACATATAAGTAAAAGTCCAGATGCTAAACCGTCAAGACCATCTGCAATATTAAATGCATTAGCAAATGAAACAATAACAAAAGCGGCAAATGGAATGAATAAAAACCCTATACTTGCAAGACCTATTCCTCTAATAAAAAGAAACGTATAGCCTAATTTATAGTAAAAGACAAAAGCGATAATAAAAGCGAGTATCCATTGAAGAAGAAACTTATATCTAAATCTCAAACCGAAGAAAGTGATCTTATGATCACCGTTGATTAATTTCTTTACATCATCATAAAGCCCAAGCAAACCAAAACTTATAAATGTAAAAAGGATTACAAATGCTTCCCATCCAGGAATATTTATGTCAAACATCCCGTATCCCCATATAGCAAGAACGGTTACGACGATTATTATAAGAAGGCCTCCTCCGAAAGGAGTTCCTACTTTCCAACTATTGAATTTATCAAATACGGGGGTCGGCTTGTCGAATATATCTCTGGTTTGCTGATGTTCTCTTCTAAGCTTAATCTTATAGAGAAAATCTATGAAAGGTACGATAAGAAGCGAAGTTACAAAAAGGGACAAAAGTGTGAAACCCAAAATTTGAGCCATATTATCTTCCTAATATTATAGTCCTTGGTCTTTTCAGATTCAACAAAAGTTTGAATTTGCTTGGTGTAATGATCTCCATCAACGCTTTGGCAAGCCTGTCAGAATCGTGTCTTATTATGCTTCTTTTCAAAAGATCAGACTTACTTTTTTCTATGATCACATCTTTTATGAGGTTCGTTCTTACCACAGAATACTTATTTTTATCGACTATATTGTCCTCAACGGGATGCTCTTCAAAATCCATGTACCATTCCAACGCCTCTTTCTTGGGGATTTTTTTGTTGACGAGTACATAGTCTAAAACACCTTTTCCTAAATATTTTTCAAGATCATTGATGTGATCCATCGCACTATGGCTTGTTGTTTGACCGTATTTTGTCATAAGGTTTAGAACATAAATTTTCTTTGCCTTACTCTTTTTAATAGCCTGAGGTATTCCTTTAACCAATATGTTTGGGATTATGCTGGTATAAAGATCTCCGGGTCCTATTACTATTGCATCGGCATTTTCGATTACCTCAAGTGCATCTGGATTAACTACGGCTTTTGGCTTTAAGAAAGCTTTCTTAATTCTTGCTCTTTTTTCTCTTTTTTTAACCTCGTCTATGTGTGTTTCACCTTCTATGACTTTTCCGTTTTCAAGTTCCACGCACAAAGTACTGTTTGAATATGTAACGGGAACTACCCGTCCGTGTATCCTTAAAATTTTACCGACTTCCGAAATACCTTTTTTCATACTGCCGGTTGTTTTCACAAAAGTGGAAAGAAAGATATTTCCAAAAGTATGTCCTTTAAGGCCTCCCTCTTCATACCTATAATTGAACATGTCTCTTAAAAGTTTTTGAGATGTAGATAAAGCGACAAGACATCTTCTTACATCACCCGGCGGCAAAACTCCCAGTTCATCCCTTAATCTTCCACTTGATCCGCCATCATCCATCATGGTAATGATTACTGAAAGATCGGTCGGATACTTCTTAAGCCCCGAAAGAGCTACGAAAGTTCCCGTTCCTCCCCCTATTACTACTATTTTTGGTTTTCTTCTCATTTGAGCACTGCTAATTATAGTTCATCTCAGGCATAAATCTCAATTTTATGCTTTTCCAACTCTTTGAGGTTTTTTATAACTATGTCCGGCTTAAAATTGTTTTCAAAGTTTTTTCCTTCTCTATCTACCAAAATTGTCATAACTTTAGGATTAATCGATTTTGCCTCAATCAATACTTCTAAAGAATCATCGACTATAAAAATACGTTTATCTAAATATTTAGCTAAGACTTCGGGTAGCTTTGAGATCTTATCTAAAAATATATGTGTATTTTCCTCTTCAAAAAATTTTTTGATTGATTTAATTTTTTCTCTCTGGAATTTTTGATGACCCTTAGAAAAGATACCGACCAATACCTTTTTACTAAATTCTTCGATTATTTCTAAAGTTTCCGGATAAAGAAGATGAGAACCTACTTCTTTCCACAAGCACTCTCTTATTCTTTTCTTTAAAGGTGTTTCTTCGCTTAAGTTTTTTAGATTTTCGAGAAAAAGAGCTTTCTCAATATCCTGAAAATACTTCTCGTAAACAATGTCTTTCAAAGACTTTGTATCAAACAAAGTGTAATCGATATCAAATAAGACAATGGTATTCTTATTCATGAAAGAGATTATAAAAGTAGTGAGTTTTTAGCTTCTTCGAGGTCCTTAGGGGTGTTGATGCCATGCCATGCTATTCTTCCTGCCTTAAGTGTTTCCACTTTCTGATTATTCTTTAAGGCTATGTCTATAAGACTTGTTATGTAATATTCTCCTGTTACGCCGCTTTTTCTTACCTTAGTAAGAAACTTATTGAGAAAACTAACGTTAAATATATAACAACCCGGATTTATTTCCTTTATCTTCTTTTGTTCTTCTGTTGCATCTTTTTCTTCAACTATAGCTTCAACTCTCCCGTCTTCTCCCCTTAAGATTCTCCCCAAACTTGTAGGATCTTCTCTTTCTATGGTAAGGAATGTAATCATCGAATTATCCAGTGTGTGTTTCGTAATTAGGTTTTCTATTGTTTCTTTTGTATAGAAAGCAGAATCGTCTCCATTTAGCACAAGGATGTCTGTTACTCCCTCCGGAAGTTTTTTTAGTCCACATAAAACCGCATGTGCGGTTCCTAATCTTTTTTTCTGTTCTGCAAAAATAATCCTTCTATCGAGTGCATTCATTACGGAGTTTTTGGCAAAACCAACGACAACAACAATAGTTTTTATATTTAAGGATCTGACAAGTTCAATCGTGTGGGAAATCATTGGCCTGTCATCTAAATGAAGAGCGACCTTGTTAATTTTTTTAGAATTAAGCCTTTTTCCTTTTCCTGCTGCAAGAATGATTGCTCCAAATTTTCTCATTTTAGTCCTCACTTACTCTTTTTATCTGTGCACCAAGAGTCTTTAACCTATCTTCAAACTTCTCATATCCTCTATCCAAATGTTCTATTCCAAAAATAGTACTCTCTCCCTTTGCCGCCAAGGCCGACAGAACCAATGTTGCACCTGCTCTTAAATCATATACATCAACTACTGCATTATGAAGCTTCGCGGGCCCATGAATTCTTTCCGCATGGAAATAACCTTTTTTGTCATCTTTGACATTGAAATTATAAAAGTTCTCCGGATCTTCAACCTCGGGATTAAAAAGCTGTATCTTTACCCCCATTTTCCTGAGTTCTTTTACATAATTGAATCTGTTCTCATAGACTGCTTCATGAATAATTGAGACACCGTTTCCCAAAGCTGCAAGCAAAGCCCATGGAGCCTGCCAATCCGTCATAAAACCAGGATAAAATGAAGTTACAACATTCGAAGGCTTTAACGGACCTTTATAGAAGAACCTTATTCCGTTATTCACTGCTTCATATCCTCCTCCTACTTCATCCAATTTTTCCAGAAATTCCGTAAGTCCTGTTGTAGTTATATTTTTTATAAAAATGTCTCCACCTGTTGCGATTGCTGCTATCGCAAATGTTACTACTTCATTTCTGTCCCCACCGATCCTGAACTTTGTTCCATGAAGTTTTTTAACTCCGTTAATCACAATCGTTCTTTCCTCGGTTCTTTTTACGTCTGCTCCCATGCTGTTAAGAAAAGCAATAAGCTCATCAATTTCCGGCTCCTGTGCGGAATTTTTTAGCACCGTCTTTCCTTCTGCCAGTACTGCCGCAAGTATCATTGTTTCTGTTCCCGTATGGGTGCTTTTTGAAAACTCATACTCTGCACCTTTTATGCCTTCCGGAGCGGTAGCATGGAAATATCCGTCTTCACTCTCGTAATCTATTACCACTCCCAAGGCTTTAAGTCCGTCTACAATCCTGTCTATTGGTCTTGCTCCTATTCTGCATCCTCCGGGATTGGGTATTATGGCTTTTTCCTGTCTTGCTAAAAGAGGGGCTAAAAACATGAAAGATGTCCTTATTTCGGCAGCCTTATCGAGAGATATTTTTTCGCTTATAAACTCTTTTACTCTTACTTTTGCGGCATGATCTGTAAAAACAACTTCTCCTCCCAAGTGTCTAATAATGTCAACCATGGTCAGAAAATCCGAGATAAGAGGAACATTCTCGATAATAACCTCCTCATCGGTAAGACAAGCTGCAACAAGTACTTTTAAGGCAACATTTTTTGATCCGAAAACGTTTATTTCGCCCTTTAATTTTTTTCCGCCATTTATTATTAACTTATCCATATATTAAATTAACTTGAGGCTGTTTTTAATCTGGTACACATCTCCAGCCCCCATGGTAATTATTATTGTACCTCTTCCATATGATTTTTCGTCTAGGTATTTTACCACATCATCGGCTTTTGGCAAGAAAATAGCAGATTTATGTATCTTTGAAATTCTGTCTATAAGCATCTCTGATGAGACAGTATCATCTTTTTCCTCTCTAAGCGAAGGGTAAATATCCATCATAATAAGCTCGTCTGCTGCCGTAAACGAAGAAGTAAATTGTTCGAACAAAGTTTTTGTTCTTGAATAGGTATGAGGTTGAAATATACAAACAATATTCGAATTAGTGTAATTTTTACGAAATGCTTCAAGGGTTCTTTTGATCTCGGTTGGGTGATGCGCATAGTCGTCATATAATAGTGCTCCTTTTTCTAGTTCTCCTACAAACTCTGCTCTTCTTTTTGATCCTGAATAAATAGCAAGCCCTTCCTTAATTTTATCTATGGAAAGACCAAGCTCAAGACAGACTGCTATTGCAGCTAGAGCATTAAGGCAGTTAAATTCACCAAGAACACCTATTGAAAATTCACCTAAAAGAGTCTCTTTGTAGTATGCCCAGAAGAAAGTTTTACTCCCCTCTATGCTTATCCTTTGGACGTTGAAATCATTATTTTTTGAATAACCAAAAGTAACAACTTTTCCTTTAAAATTTCCGGCTACTCTTCTTGTTTGAGGACTTTCACCGAAAATAACAAGAGTTCCGTTTTCATCTATATTGTCCGTGAATTTAATAAAAGCCTCCACCATCGATTCTTCGCTCGGATAAATATCGGGATGATCATGCTCTATATTAGTTACTACGGCTATTTTAGGCTTTAACCACATAAACTTAGGGGTCTTATCATGCACAGGCTCTGTTGCATATTCGTCAGCCTCGGAAACAAAATATCTTCCCTTGCCATAATGCCCCGGAAGACCAAGAGAATGAATGTCGGAAGTACCGATAAGGTAAGAAGGATCAAGATTGGCATTTTTTAGTATTGTCGCAATCATGGCTGTAGTTGTAGTTTTGCCATGAGCTCCGGAAACGGAGATTTGTTCAAAACTTCTTGAAAAGATATCGCCTTTCATGAATTCTCCCAAAGCTTCTCCCTGTGTAAGAACGGGAATATTCAAGGATTTTGCTCTTTTTACTTCCGGGTTATCAAAACCTCCGTGGGCTCCCGTCGTTATGACCAGATTTACCGAGGTAGTGATGTGATCAGGTGTCATTTTATTTTCTACCTCTATTCCCGCTTTTTTGAGCGCTTCGTCTGTTATAAATTCCTGATCAACATCGCATCCGGAAACATTCATTCCCGCTTCTTTTGCAATAATGGCAAGTGGCGCTACTCCTACTCCCTTAATTCCTACAAAATGTACGCTTTTTTTCATTTTTTTAATGCCTCCAAAACTTCCTTTTTATCGCTCCATTCAATCTCACCATTTCCCATGTTCATCGATTTCTCGTGTCCTTTTCCGGTAACAATCACAAGATCTCCTTTTCGGGCGATACTTACTGCTTTTCTAATTGCATCTTTCCTGTCCTCGATTTCCAATACTTCCTTTTTATTGTCTATCCCCTTTCTTATTTCTTCAATAATTGTTTTTGGATTTTCTGATCTGGGATCTTCGGAAGTTAAAATAATTATATCCGAAAATTTGGAAGAAGCTTTTCCCATTTCGGGTCTTTTCTTACTGTCTCTTTCTCCTGCGCTTCCAAATACATGAATAATTTTACCTTTAATCTGCGGTCTCAGGAATGACAAAACATTTTCTATTGAGTTGGGTGTATGCGCAAAATCGATAATTAATCTGAAGTCCTTATCATAAACTTCTTCCATTCTTCCCTCGGGTAACTCAAAAGTTAACAAAGCTTTTTCTATTTGCTCGTTAGTAATTCCCAGAGCTTTCGAAACAGAGGAAGCTGCTCCTATATTATATTTATTAAACTTCCCCGGAATGTTTTTATAATTCTTTCCGTCTTGGGTATATTCAAGAATCCTTACATTAGAATTTCTCAGATAATCCTTGAGGGGTCCATAGGACTTGTCATCTCTATTCAGAATTGCAGTGTCTGAATTTCTCAGAAGCTTTGCTTTTGTCTTCAAGTAATTTTCCCAGGTCTTATGATAATCGAGATGCTCATTTGTTACATTTGTAATTACAGAGACAAAGAAATGAATTCCGGCTACCCTATTTTGATCTAAAGCATGAGAGGTTACTTCCAATACCAGATATCTCTTTTCCTCCGAACCTTTTGAGGCTTCGGATATCAACCTTTCCAAAGCAAAAGGCGAAGGAGTAGTGACATGAAAAGGAAGATCATAATCCTTACCGTTTATCTTTGCTCCTACTGTAGAAACTAACGAGACAGTCTTTCCCGATTCCTTAAGAATATGGTAGATAAGATTGGAGGTAGTTGTTTTTCCGTCTGTTCCCGTTACTCCTATTACTATTAGCTTTCTTGAGGGAAAACCATAAAAAATATTGGCAGACAAAGCCATGCCCAAATGGTAGAGGTTTTTAATCCTTTGCCACATGTCTAATATTATACCTCTTATGGCTGATATAATAAAATTATTAAGATGGAGATTAACTTTAAAAAAAAGGTTAAATTTGCAGAATCCCTAAAAGAAAAAACAAAAGGAATGATAGGAAGAAACGAACCTGTCTTTTTTAAAACAAGATTTGGGATACATACATTCTTCATGAAGTTCCCCATAAATATTTATATCTTAGATAATGAAAATAAAGTCGTAATAGTGAAGAAAAACCTTTCCCCTTGGAGAGTCTATTTCTGGAATCCCTTATATAGCAAAATTCTTGAAACGCCGGCAAACTTTGAGGATGATATTAAGCTAGGAGATAAAATTCTTCTATAAAGTCCTGTCTCTTCTTTTATCCCAATATTTACCTCTTCTGCAAAGATTATTAACGTCCTTTTTATCTTTCAAAAGCATCTCTACGGCTCTTTCAAGAAAAAGTGTATTCTGTGAACCCTTTACAAGGATTACATCCCCTTCTTTAATCGAATTTAGAATTGAGCCTTTTGCTTCTGCAAAGGTATTAAAAGAAAAAGCATTAAACTTAGCCTTAGAAAGGATGGGATAAGCAAATTCTTTCATTAAAGGGCCAATCAGAATTGCCGAATCGCATGTCTCAATTATTTTCCTGGCAGCTTCTTCGTGGAATTTCTGACTTAAAATTCCCAGCTCTCTCATATCTCCCAAAATTGCTACCCTTCTTCCCTTAATTTCTTTTAGAAAATCAAGCATATTGGATAAAGGAATCGGAGAACTGTTATACGAAGAATCTATTATTGTTGTTCCCTTTATGCCTTTAAATACACTCATTCTTCCATTTGGAAGGGCAAATTTCCTTTCTATAGCATCTATTGATTCTTCAATAGGGACTCCCAGAGAAAGACAAACTGCTATAGCAAGAGCAATTGAATAAGAATAGTGTTCTGTTAGAGGCTGACTAAGTTTTAGGGTATAATTTTTATTCAAATGCTCAAATTCTGCCTCGAAGCCCGAGAGTGAGGTTTTTACTTTGGCAATTCTTAAATCTGAGTCTTTTTGAGAAACCGTTATTTCTTTTAATTTAAGCGTTTTAAAAACTTTTCGTATCTCTTGGTCATCCATATTTAATATAACGTATTCTTTCGAATTTAGTAACAAAAGCCTCTCTTCTTCTGCGGTTAGATCAAATATCTTTTTCTCTTTTTCTTCTGGGCTCCCCGAAACATAATCTTCGAAATAGACACTGTGTTCAAAAGAGATATTGGTAAGTACTCCTATCTGAGGTTTTATGATTTTAAGAAGATAAGACATGTTTTTAGGCTCATTGGGACCATCTATTCCCATTTCGGCAAGGTAGTAATCGTATCTTTTCCAATTAGTAAGCAGTTTCCAGACGGATATGAACAGAAGCTTGAACCAGTCGTAATATGAATAACCTGCAAGGTCGATACCCAGGATACTTAAAGGAATCCCCGTTGAACTGTTTCTTCCCGGAGAATAAAGCACTTTAGATCTGTCCGAAAGAATAAGGTAAATAAGATGAGTTAAGGAAGATTTTCCGCTTGCTCCACCTATTCCAACAATTACCGGCTTTGTTTTATAAAGCTGAAGCTTTGCAAAGATCCGAAGATAATAATGGATAAAATCTTCTCCGAATTTCCTCAATTTCACTCTTCTATTATATCAACTTTCTTTATTCTTGGACTGTAGGGGCAATTCCATAGTAAGTAAGTATTCCTTTTGCTATGTCAAAAAATACAGGAGCAGCTGTTTCTGCGCCGTAAATCGAACTTGTAGGCCTATTTATGATAACCAGCATGACAAATTTAGGATTATCGGCAGGAGCAAAACCTACGAAAGAAGCTATTGTTTGAGTAGGATCATAATGTCCTGCAATCGGAATAGAGGCTGTTCCCGTTTTTCCTGCAATTCTGTAACCTTTTAGCCTTGCCCATTGCGCTTCTCCTTTATTTACTGCGTTTACCATTATCTCAGTCATTACTTTAGCTGTTTCGGGCGTTATAGGGTTATCTATGACCCTAGGAGATATTCCTACAACCGATCCGTCAGGCGCTTCGACACCCGAAACCACATGAGGCTCCATTCTCTTTCCTCCGTTGGCTATGGCTCCTATTGCATCCAGAATCTCTATCGGGGTAACAGATATTCCCTGTCCGAAGGCAGAGGTTGCAACGTCTACTGCATACCAATCATTCTTGGGCTTTAATGGTGAACTTACCTCACCCTGAAGGTCGACTCCCGTGGTATCTCCTATTCCAAAGGAGGCAAGACCTTTAAGCATCTTGTCTAGACCAAGCTTCTGAGATACAAAAACCATTCCCGTGTTATCCGAATGTTGAATAACTTCTATCATGTTTATATTCGGATAATATTTATCGTTCCAGGTATGAATAGAATAGCCTCCAACAGGAACAGGACCGGAACATATGGTGCATTGAGTAGTAGGAGTAATAACCTTGTCATTTAAAGCTGCCGACATGACGATAGGCTTAAAAGTCGAACCCGGCTCATAAAGATCCGATATAAAGGGGTCTTTATAAAGGGTTTCCGGATAATCCTGAAAATCTCTGGGATCAAATGAAGGGAAAGAAGCCATAGCAAGTATCTTTCCTGTTTTAGGATCCATTACACCTACCATTCCAGATTGGGCTCCATATTTTTCAATTCCCTCTTTAAGCTTTTCCTCTGCCAAAAATTGGATAGACCTGTCTATAGACAGAATGAGATTACTTCCTTCTATCTCGCCCGAATTTTCGTTTATCTTGGAAAGTATAGGCCTTCCCATTGCATCGTGAACTTGTATTGCAGTCCCCGCTTTTCCCTTAAGGAGTCTGTCATAGTAACCTTCCAACCCGAAATATCCCTGGTCGTCCCCGTTCTCGTCCTTCCCCACAAAACCAAGAAGCTGTGCAGCCATTGAGGCTTCCGGATAAAATCTTGAATATTGTTTTTCAAAACCTATTCCCGCAAGGTTTAATTTATCAATTTTATCTTTTGTAGGCTGATCTATTCCCGTTTTTAAAGCCACCCAATATTTGTCCAAGGATAAATCGGCACTTATCGATGCCTGATCCATATCCAAAATGCCCGAAAGGGCAAGAGTGGTCTCTTCTTTTTTTGAAATTTCCTTGGGGTTTGCAAAAACAAGGTATGAAATCTTATTTGTAGCAACGGGGAAACCGTCTGACATTCGAATTTCTCCTCTTTGGGGTGTTAATTTCACAGTGCTTCCATATTGAAGCTGTCCTAAAGCCGAAAGTTCGGCAGCTTTAACAAACTGCCAGTAAAATAGCCTGGAAATAACAAGGAAGAATAAAAGTAAAATTACTCCAAAAGTAAATTTAAATCTCCAGCTCATTGATTATATGCAACCGGCACAGGTGCTGTCAGGACAAATTGGCTGCCCTGGTTCACAAAGCCCATCTCTGCTGCTTTGGAGGATATGTTGGTTAAAGATGAATAAGAATATACTTGTTCTGCAAGTACTGCATTCTGTGTCTGTAAAGTGTCTAATTCATCCTGTATTTGCCCAAGCTCAACACCCGATGTTGAGATGTTGTTAAGCACAAATGTCCTCAAAACAGACAAACCTATTACGGTTAATATTAATAATACTAAAAATAAATATTTCTTTTTCATATTCTTTCTATAATTCTTAACTTTGAACTCTTACTTCTACTGTTTTCCCTTATCTCCTCTTGGCTTGGAACTATCGGTTTCCTTGTTATTATTTTTCCTAAACCGCTCTTTTCAAATTCTTTAAATTTATTTTTTACTATCCTGTCTTCTAGTGAATGGAAGGTAATTACTGCAATTCTTCCACCTTTTCCCAAAAGCCCTATTGCTTCGGGGAGAGCTTCTTCTATATTCTGAAGCTCTCCGTTTACCGCTATTCTCAAGGCTTGGAAAACTCTCATGCTTATATTTGCTCTCGCATACTGAGACAGTTCTCCTTTTATCCCGTAAGCCTTTTTTATGACGTCTACTAATTCGTCAGTCGTCTGAATAGCCTTTATTCTACGGGTCCTAACAATACTGTCAGAAATGGCCCGAGCATGATGCTCCTGACCAAGCTTATGAAATATGTCATATAATTCTCCTT
>JAJYWL010000001.1 GCA_021791545.1 bacterium | reverse complement strand
ATTCTTCTCGTTACTTCCTGTTGCGCTCTTTCCCTGAGGTTTGTCATTTCATTTGCCTGGATTTGAGTTTTTACTGCACCGGATGATGCAATCAAGTTTTCTCTTCTAACGGTCTCTCTGGGGGCTACAAGCGTTCTTCCCGAAGTTGTACCTTCCTGTGCATATGAACTTCCGGTAACCGAAAGTAACAATAATAAGGCGAATATGTATGTTAATTTTTTCATTATTGTAAGTTTACAGACTGATCGTTAAAACTTTTGTCAGCGTTATTCAGATCATTATTTAAACTATTGAGAGTATTTTGTGCTGCCTGAGTATCACTGTCTATTGCCTGATTACTGGTATCATTTGGATTAGAAACGTATGGCGTAGGAGTAACATTGGTTCTTACTACTGTTTGGGGATTCTTTAGAGAAGACATATGAGAATTTAGATAAAATAAAACTCCTCCGAGACCAAGAACCAAAAGGACGACCATAACCGATCCATAAACCAAAATCTTACTATTCCCCTTAACAGGTTGAGGTTGGGGAGAAGTAACCGGTACTTGAGGATTTACATTAAGATTTTCTTCCATACTAAATTATGATAACAAACATATTCTTTTGTCAAGAAATTAAATACTATAAAACTAAAATGAAGCTGAAGGAGAGGCAACTGGTGTTACCGTAGGAACAAAATTGTTCATTAAGCTTGCGCTAAATTTATAAAGTCCTCCTGCTATTATGAAGCTAAGAATAATAAAGGAAGCAAGTACGATAAGAAGAAAATCGTCGTTATAGATACTGTATTTTTTTACCTGTTTTCTTTTCTTCTTGGGCATAACTAATTATGGTCATAAAACAAAGGTCTTTGTCAAGTTAACGCTATTTTTTGCTATAATTGGCTTTGAACCCGCCCAGGTGGCGAAATGGTAGACGCGCAACGTTCAGAACGTTGTGCCCTTAAAAGGCATGGGAGTTCGAATCTCCCCCTGGGCACTTCAAAAATCGAAAGTTTTTTGAGATAATAGCTTGTACTTTAAAATGCGGATGTGGTGAAACTGGCATACACGCAGCCTTGAGGTGGCTGTGCCCTAAAAAGCGTGGAGGTTCGACTCCTCTCATCCGCACCAAGTCCTATAGTTGAAATATTGCTAATTTTCTGCTAAAATCTCCATCCATGAGTCCCG
The DNA here is from genome assembly GCA_021791545.1 of bacterium. Classification (GTDB taxonomy): domain Bacteria; phylum Patescibacteriota; class Microgenomatia; order Levybacterales; family UBA12049; genus JAJYWL01. Next base: position 85,622 of record JAJYWL010000001.1, on the reverse strand, counting down.
AATATAGATTAACTATCAATTTGAATCTTCCTAGTCTTGAAGAGGCTGGTGGTTTAATAACAGAAATTACCAAATCTAGAGGAGTAACTGGTATTGCTATTGAAGAACTCTATACTGGAAATGGCCCTCAATTATTGAAATCATTATTACCAGAAATTCTAACTCCCGATGAACTTAAATTAGCAAATCAAAGAAGAGGAGAAATAATCAAATCTAGGAGGTTACGTTTAGGTTTAACCCAAAGAGAGATGGCTAATACACTTGGGATTACCCCATCTACAATAAATATCCTAGAGAGAGGTAAAAGTAGAGGTTCATATCTAACTTTATCCGCAATTGCTGATGTCCTAAGATTTCCTTCGGATGACCCTCAACGATTAGAAATGGTCAGGGGAGCTGCAAAAAGAACACCAAGAATCGGAAGAAATCATCCAATCAGAGCTAGACGTCCTCTTTAAAATCAATCTCTACTCTACGCCATAAAACATGAATTTGTATCGCTTTATTCTCTTAATTCACGGAATATTGACAAAATAACGTGAATATTTGCTAATTTGTAAGTAAAATATATTAAATATTGACAATTAACTTGACAATTAACTTGACAATTGATATAATAAACCCATGTTTACTCCTAATTTTACCCTAACATCTAAACTTCTTACAAATTTAACTGAAATTGAGCGTTTCTACGGTCAGCTAGAAGGAATTCGAATTCCAAAACAGTTAGAACTAAACTTAGAAAGAACGAATCTAATTGAATCTTCATATGCATCAAACAGCATTGAGGGTAATCCTTTATCAGTTGGAGAAGTAACTAATTTACTTTTAAACGACAGAGTTCCCACCAACAGAAGCGAAAAAGAGGTTGTAAATTATTTTACAATTCTTAAAAGCCTTGAAGTTATAAAAAATGAAGCTTTGAACCTAAATTTGATTTTAGATATCCATAGGAGGCTTTTAGACGGGGTCAATGATGAAATAAAAGGTCAAATTAGAAATGTACCAATTATAGTTGGGAAAAGACAGCCGGATCAAATAATTGTTAAACACAACCCTCCTTTTCATAATAAAAAACAAATAGAGGAAGCATTAGATGAATTATCATATTGGATTAAATCTACAGATACTTCTCCGATCTTAAAAGCTGGTATATTTCATCACCAGTTTGTATTTCTCCATCCATTTGAAGATGGAAACGGTAGAGTATGTAGATTATTAACGGCATTAATGCTACTTTCAAACGGGTATCAAATAAATAAATATTTTGTTTTAGATGATTACTATGATGTCGACAGAAGTCTTTATTCTGACTCCTTACATACCGCTGACGAAGGAAACAAAACCAGCTGGCTTGAATATTTTACAGACGGGGTTAAATATTCTCTTCAAAGCGCATTGGGAAGAGTCCAGGATGGTATTAGCAAGCTGTCTTTAGATATAAGGCCATCTCCAAGAGAGCAAGAAGCCCTAGAAATTGCAAGACGATATAAAGAAATAACCTCGGCAGATATAGTAAAAGAGTTAAAAATAACAAGACAGCAAGCATTTAATTTGCTTAAGTCTTTATCTGAAAAGGGTTTTTTAGATAAAAAAGGTTCAACAAAAAGCAGTTTTTATATCTTAAAATAATTTAATGCTATAATTAAAGTGGATTTTTCATTTGGGTCGATTCTGGTTGTAAGATAGGTTCGAACATCGTCCCAGATGTTGCACCATACAGAACTTTTTTGGTAAAAATCGAGATTAGATTGATTTGACAAGCCGTTTTTAGGTACGAGCCGACTTTTTTCCTCTTTCATGGCATTTATGCCTTCTTTATACTTAAAACAAAGCCATCGAAGCTGAATTCGTAATTTTTGATCTAGTAAGATCGGTTTCGAGCCGACTGTCTTGAAAATCACTTTTTTATCATCTGTATTAGTATTTTCGTCTTTAAATCTCTCAGCTGCTTTTGTTGAAAAATCAAAACTGTCTTCAGCTATCTGCGCCCATTCTAAATTATCAGGATTAATATTTGCTAACTGCTTGGTAATTTTATCTTTCTCAAGTAATAAAGCTCTTTTTCTATCTGCAAACTCTTGATCGGGCAATAAACTACCATCCGAATTATCTGGTGAAATCTTCAAAGATACTAGATTATCAATTCTTTTATTAACGCTGTCCAGAGCTGATTGTAGAGCCTCAAAACTGCTCTTGGTTACAGAGCTATCCTGCTCTTTCACTATATCCAAAGCTTCAAGCGCTATATCCGCAAATTCTTTTTCAAGTTCGAGTTGTTCCAGTTCTGAAACAAACTGTCCTTCAAGGTTAGCTAAGGACGTATAACCCTGATTGCACTTTATATTGCCCTTTTTAGTGCAGTGATAATAAGCAAAAGTTTGTGATTTGCCGTTCTTATAGTGCTTAGTATGTTCTTCAGCTGTAACACAATAACGACACTCACCACAACTAATTAGTCCATTTAAGGCAAAATCGTGTTTTTGTTCTCTACCTTTGGTTCGACCCTCAACAATATCTTGTAAAAGATTGAATTCGTCATCGGTCATTAAAGCCGGATGTTGACCCCGATATAATTTACCTCCATAAAGAAATCGTCCTGTGTAAAACGGGTCTCGTAAAAGCCTATGCATCCAGCTTTTGGCTATCGGTTTACCACCTTTTGAGCTTCTAATCCCAAGGTCACCGGCAATTTTGACCAATTTTTCAACGCTGTAATTACCGGTTAAAGCAATATCAATCAGTTTTCTCATTAAAGGAAAATAAACAGGATGAGCGGAAATATCCCTTAATCCTTGAGGCTTTTCGCGGTTATTCATATATCCGGGTCTGGCTTTCCCCGGAAAGACTCCTCTTTCAGCTTTAAGCCTTAGCGACTCTTTAATATTGACGCTTTTATTGTCATTCTCAAGCTTTGCCTGAGTACAAAGCAGGTTAAGCATGAATTTATCATAAGGGTTATTTTTAAATGTTTGATAAGGAGTAACAACTTCCTGAAGTTTTCCCTGATCCATCAGATAAATAACTCTTCCGGTGTCTACAGTATTTCGGGACAAACGAGAAGGGTTAAGTAAAATAATACCGTTTATTACACCGTCTTCAATCATCTGAACTAGCTGGTTAAAAACAGGCCTGCCCGGAATTTTGGCAGATTTAGATTCTTGTAAAGGTTGTCCGACAATTTCTAATCCGTGCGAGGAGACAAAAGCCTTAATAGTGGTTATTTGGTCAGATAAGGACTGGATTTGTCTCTCATCAGATTCACTGCTTTTTCGGCAATAAATGACATAGCGGTTAATAGCAACGTAAGTATCATTTTCACTGATATTGGGTTGTTCCGATAATCTCATTTTTCCTCCTTTCTTTCTGTTTAATTTTACTCTCGACTACTTTAGGTTCTGGCTTAAGCAATACTCTCATTAAATTAATAAGATCGTTTGCCAATTGAGTTGTTTGTTCATCTGTAAGATCAATATCATATTTATCTTTGTAAAGCTTCTTAAATTTATCTAATATCTCTTTACTTATCACATTTAACCTCTCGATCTTACTACAACTATAGTTATAGCATAGCAACTATAGTTGTAGTTGTCAAGCACAAAAATGGTAAAAAATGAGGCTAAAATTAAGTTTTTAAGATATTCATTTAGAAATACGCTATAATACCGTTATGACTGTTGATGTAGATCCTAGAAGCCAGCAATATACGGGTAGGAAACTTAAGGAAATAAGAGAACGAAGGAATTTATCGCAAGAAGAAATTGCGAAAACTTCCGGAATATCAATTACTTACTATGCCGGAATCGAAAGAGGGGAAGAGAATCCCACTTATGCAATATTGGAAAGTCTTTGTAAAACACTCCTGATTAAATCCTCTGAAATCTTACCTTTCTAATTTTCAACTACTATATTAAATAGTTTGTGTTATACTACCCTCAGAAATTTTAAGGCTTCTGTCCAATCTGCCTAGGAGTGTATGAATAACATTCAGCAGTTCGAAGCCCATAATCTATTCAACGCCCTGCTCAAATACCTGCCTAGTAGTCCTATTGTCAAAACTGCATATTCTTTAATTCCATATATTATCGTCTTCGTCGTTCTTCTAGTAATTACATATATCCTGGGGAAACTGTTTACCTTAAGATTGCTTCTAAAAGGTCGACAAACCATATTAGAAATTACTCCTCCTTCCTTAACTGAAAAAGAAAGTTACACAACCGAGCAGTTATTTTCCCTTATTCAATCTCTCGGAAAAAGCTCTCTGAAAAACAGATTGTTAGGTAGGAAAATATATTTTTCTTTAGAGATTGTTTCAACCAGAAGTCAGGGGATAAGGTATTTAATCAGAACTACGCCTGAAAAAGCGAATATCTTAAGAAAAACTCTCATTTCATATCTTCCGCAAATTACTATCAAAGAGATTAAGGATTATCTGCCTGAAAGTTCTGATGAGTTAAAAAAGAAGGAATATAAAGTTGTTGAGTATAAGCTGGCAAATCATTTTGCCTTTCCCTTGAAGAAACATAGTCTGCTGGAGAAATACGACCCGATCTCATACATCACCGGTATGATGACCAAATTAAATCCTGAAGAATTAATTTCACTTCAAATAGTTTTAACTCCGGTAAAAATAAAAGAAGCTCGGAAAATCCAAAAGTTTATTTTAAGAAATGCGGATACGCTTCACTACCTTAATTCATTCAGACTGTTTCAAATACTCTCAAGACCGCCAAGTAAAACGTTAAATAGACAATCGCCATCGGAAAAAGACATTATCGCTTTAATTAATGAGAAAGTTGAGCAGCCGCTTTTTGAAACTTCAATCAGGCTTCTTTTAATCTCAGACCGTGAAGAAAATATTTCCGAGAAGATAAGCTCAGTCAGCTCATCTTTTAGCAGCTTCTCAACCTCGGAATATCAATCAATAACTTCTAAGAAACATTTGGATTTAAGAGTAATCAATAGACTACTGTATTTCTCTTTTAAGAAAAGACTGACTTTGTTAAATAAATCATACCTTTCGGTTTCGGAGATTTCCTCGCTTTTCCATTTTCCGTTTACTAATATTTCCTCAGCTGAAGACTTGGTTAAAACACACAGCAAAGAACTTCCTGCTCCCTTATCTCTAAAGATTAAAGATTTTGATATATCCTTTGCCAAGAATTCGTATGCCGGAGGAGAAACCATAATCGGATTATCGGAAGCGGAAAGACAAAAACATGTCTACATAATAGGGGCAACCGGAACGGGCAAAACAACCATGATTATGTCAATGGTTGAAAACGACTTGGTAAAAGATAAGGGAGTATGTGTTATTGACCCCCACGGAGATTTGGCCGAATCAATTATTTCATTAATTCCCAATAAAAGAAAAAATGACTTTATCTATTTTAATCCTGACGATATTAAATATCCGATTGGCTTAAATCTTTTGGAACTATCTTCAGTTGATGACGAAGACGAAATCTTAAGAGAAAAAGAGTTAATTACAGAAAGTGTCATCTCACTATTTAGAAAGATATTTTCTGAAGTCTGGTCCGCTCATGCTCACAGACTTGAATATATTCTAAGAAACACTATTCAAACTGCGCTTTGCTTAAAAGACCCGAATATCTTTACTGTATATAACCTCTTGACCGATCCTGATTTTCAAACAGAGGCACTAAAACAAGTTGAAGACGAAAACTTACAAAATTTCTGGAAGAATGAATTTGGAAAGGCAGGAGATTATCAGAAAGTAAAAATGATCGGCCCGATTACATCAAGAATTGGAAGATTTCTTTTTTCACCAACTGCTAAACGAATTATGGAGCAAACAAAATCTACTATTAATTTTGAAGAAATTATGGACAGCGGAAAAATTCTTATCTGCAATCTTTCCAAAGGGAAAATCGGGGAAGACAATTCCGAAGTTTTGGGAATAATCATACTAACCAAAATTCAATTGGCGTCTTTAAAAAGAGCGAGAAGTAAACAAGAGGATAGAAAGCCATTTTATTTGTATGTTGACGAATTTCAAAACTTTGCAACACCCTCATTTATTCAAATGTTGTCTGAATCGAGAAAATATAAAGTGTTTCTGACAATGGCGGAGCAATCCACCTCCCAACAAAAAGACAGAAACATTGTTAATGTAATTTTGGCAAATGTCGGAACCTTAATTTCTTTTAGATCTGCTAATCCTGATGATGAAAAACTAATGCTTCCACAGTTTGAACCATATATACAAGCAGGAGAAATCTCCAATCTTCCGATATATAAATTCTATATGAAGATCTCGGCGGTTAATCCGGACGAACCATTTTCCGGTATGACCGTTCCAGTGGAAATTCCAAAAAGTGCTAAGAAATTTGAAGAACTGATTGGGCTTTCAAGAACACACTACGCTAAGCTTTATATAAAACCAAAACCGGTCAAGACAGTAGTAAAAACAGACGATAAAAAGGCAACTGAAAAGGAAAAAGTACGAGTTATTAAAAAGCCTGGCTATCTGACGCAACCTGTAAATACAATGGACGCCGCTGTCCATTGAAAACGATGAAATTTGAAGCTAGTCTATAAAAAATCCTGACTTATATATTCCTATATATAAATATATAGGGGAAGTAAATATATGCAACAGCAAAGAATACTCAACCAAACAGAAGACAACATTCAGCAGAAACCATTCATACCGCAATTTAAAACAATCCTTATCTATATTTATCGCTTCCATTTCCTAAACACAATCCAAATCCAAAAAATCTTAAACCATAAATCGAAAAGTAACGTTATCCTATGGCTTAATTACTTAAGTAAAAATAAATACTTAAAAAGGTACTACGTTAAAAAACTTGTCGAAGAGCCGGCTGTATATTCTTTGGGGACAATGGGCAGAAAATATTTTTTGAAGCATACAGAGATTAATGATATTAACATCCCCCTTTTAGACAGGGTTTGGAAAGAGGGAACATATTCTCTGGCCTACCGAAAGCGCTGGATGCTTATTTGTGATATTTATCTTTCCCTTGTAAATTTAGTTAAAAGTGTTGATAAAGGAAAAGGCAAACTAAGTTTTTTTACAACGGTTGATTTAACGGGAGTTCAATATATGATCCTTAAAGAACCGGACGCGTATTTTACCATTGAAGACAAAAGAGGAAATACGCAAAGATATTTTTTAGATATTGTTAAAGACCACGCCCCTGAAAAAAGATGGAAGGCAAGAGTCAGAAGATTCTTTGACTATTACAATTCTGAATATTGGCAAAAACACATGAAACAGGAATTCCCGGAAATAATCTTTGTTTGTCCAAATGGATATTACAAAAACAAACTTAATGAATTTATCAAGAAAAAATTAAGTGAAACTAGATCGGAGTTATCTTTTTATTTAACGACAAAGGGAGAACTACAATATCAGGGCATGAGCAGCGGAGTTCTACACAAAGTGGAAATTTAAGGTTAACCACTAATCAGATATTAGATACCTTATCTCCTCTGACAGGCTCGTAGTTTTCTTTCATCTCTCTGTCTACAGTAATTTTTCTAAATTGCGCTAGTAACGCATTAGAATTGTGCATAAATGGACCATCTTGTAATTGAAAATGCACATGAGGCTCAGAAGTGTTTCCGGTGTTCCCACATAAGCCAACAACTTGTCCTTGTTTTATTTCATCTCCAACTGCGACTTTTATCGAATTATGTTTCAGGTGGCATAGCATACCGAATTCTCCGTTTCCGTAATCTGTGATTATCATATTCCCAACTCCATTACCCCTATCTCTTTCGCCTGGAAGAACATCGATTGCCCCGTTTATTACTTGGATAATCTTGCCATCTGCCGGAGATAAAACTTCTTTTCCAAAAACTTCATAATCGCTTAATTTTTCTCCGTTTCCTGTATGCTCAAGTCTAAAATCATAAGCATGCTGCATACTCTTTGGACTTCGCTGGGGGTCGGCATGATTATTTGTCTCAACAGTTCTGCCGCCATTTGTAACTTTCCAAGTTCCATTAAAGGGAAGAATCAAATTTGTTTTTGTTTGAAATTCCATTACTTAATATAATAACACAATTGTTTTAATTTCATTTTTTGATGAAAATTTAAGGGTCGGTTTCCCGACCCTTAAAACCCCTCACTTTTTCCACAAGCTACTTCAGGTAGCTTCCTATATGCTCATTGTATCAACTGACTGCTGGTAATGTTTCTGTACCTCAGATAATCTGACGGGTTCAAAATATATATCGCGTTCTACTCCCAATCCGTAAGGACCTTCAAGTTTTTCAAGCTCCGATAGGGAAAAGTAGCTAAGCTCCGGATATTCCCCTGCGACAAAGCCGAAGAAGGTATCTTTTCCGTCAAACTCCGCTGCGTACCAAGTCCATTCGGTCATCGGCATAAAGAACTTACAGACTATCCACGGATCTTTTTCCTTTTCTTTTGCGTAAAGAGGGGGAAGTATCTGTTTTAAGTGTTCTGTTAAAAGTTGCATTTATTTCACCTCCTTTCTTATTAGAATTAGTATTCAGAAAGCCTGCCTGCTTTCTGTACATGAAACATAAAAAGCGGGGTGAATTTTGCAAGGGCGAGCAAGTGCGAAGTTCATCTTGACCCTTACCAAAAGAGGGGCAAGGCTCATGTCCCTGAGCTCCTCGGCCTAGACCCATTTATATCATTATAGCGGTGTCTCGCTTTTGAGGCTAAATGAGACAAATGAGACAATATAAAAAGAGTGAGTCTTGATTTTAAATATCCTTTTTCATATCATTAAGTGGTGATATGAATAAAAACTACTCTGTTGAAGCTAAATTTTTCCGAGGTCTCTCTGACGCAACAAGGTTATCTGTTCTGCTAACTCTGGTTAATGGTGATAAAACAGTAGGAGAAATAGTCAAAGAAACAAAGCAATCTCAGTCAAATGTTTCTAATCACTTAAAATGCCTCTCGGACTGCGGTCTGGTTAAAAACAGAAGAGATGGGAAAAATATTTATTATTCATTAAGGGATCCTGAAACTAAAAAATTGCTTAGTTTATCTCAACAGGTAATATCCAAAGTATCAGCTGAAATCGCAGCTTGCTTAAGATACAAAGGATAAAAATCTTATGAAAAAAATACTGAGCTATCTCAAAAACCCAAAGGTTGCCGTCTCATCGGCTAGTTGGTTGATATTCATTATTGCGCTTCTTTTGGAATTATCTGGCGTTGAGCAAGCTAATCTTATTCCTCTGTATGTTGTAGGTATAATAATCGGTGGTTTTTATTTTGGACGGGAAGCGATTGAGAAACTCTTTGAAAAGAAGATCGGCATTGAGCTTTTAATGTCAGTTGGCATTATTGGAGCGGCTGCTATAGGTGAATGGAAGGAAGCATTGCTTCTAGTAGGGCTATACTCTATTTCTGAAGCAATTGAAAGTTTCATTTCTGACAAAACCAGAAGCGCTATTGAAGCCCTAATGGATTTAGTCCCCAAACACGCATTGGTAAAACGGGATGGAAAAACAGAAACAGTACTGGCAGAAAAACTTCTGGTAGGCGATATATTCATTGTCAAAGCTGGTGAATCAATCGCAACTGATGGAATTATTCGTACAGGCAGCGGTTCAATAAATCAAGCTGCTATTACCGGAGAGTCAATCCCTGTATTTAAAAAAGAAGGAGAACAAGTCTTTGCTGGAACAATTAATGAAGATGGGCTTATTGAAATTGAGGCAACAAAGATATTTAAGGAAAATACAATCTCCAAAATTATCAAAATGGTTGAGGAAGCACAAGAAAGTAAAGGCAAACGGCAACAAATGGTTGAAAAATTTGCCCATACGTTTTCTCCGATTGTATTAGGTATTTCTATTCTCATGCCGCCTGTTCTCCTCTTTTTAGGCTTTCCTCTGTCGGATGCGCTAGTAAGAGCAATAACGTTTGTGGTAGCTGCTTCGCCCTGTGCATTTGCCGTATCAGTTCCAGTGGCATTTGCGGCAGCACTTGGAACATCAGCCAGAAAAGGAGTTTTAGTAAAGGGCGGAATTCACCTTGAGGAACTGGCTGAGATAAAAATGATTGCTTTTGACAAAACCGGAACCCTCACAACGGGCAAACCAGTCGTTACTGATATTTTACCGTTTGACTCACTTTCTCAAAAAAATTTCTTACAGATTGCCGGAGGCTTAGCTATCAATTCCTCTCATCCTCTGAGTCGTGCAATTCAGGCTGAAATACAAAATGAAAAAATAGAAACATCTCCTTCAATAAATTTTCATACGATGGCGGGTGAAGGGGTAAAGGGAAACGTTGACGGAGAAACATATTTTCTTGGTAGTCCTAAATTAGTTGAAGGGTTGGGACATGATCTTTCCCATATATCGGAGTTTACAAAGCTAAGTTCTGAAGGTAAAACTGTCGTCTTTGTCAGCACTCAAAAGAAGATATTGGGGTTGATTGCTATAGCCGATGCCCCCAGAGAGAAAGCAAAAGCTACTCTTGCACGGTTACACCAGTTAGGCGTGCAGAATGTGATGCTTACAGGGGATTATAGGTTAGTTGGAGAAAGTATTGGAAAAGCACTGGGAGTGGGTTCTGTCCTTGCTGAGCTGAAGCCTGATCAGAAGGTCGAGAAAATAAAAGAATTAAAACAGAAATACCAGCATGTTGGTATGGTGGGCGATGGGATTAACGATGCTCCGGCTTTAGCAGAGTCATCAGTAGGTATGGCAATGGGATCTGCAGGGACTGATGCAGCGCTTGAAGCTGCTGATGTAGCAATTATGGGAGATAATTTAGAAAGAATCCCTGATGCAATTGCTCGGGCCCGTTATACTAAAAAAGTAGTGTTTCAAAATATTATCTTTTCAACAATACTTCAGGTATTTGTAATGTTTTTGGCTATTTTTATGCTTTTATCGGTCAGCCAGATATTGTTTATCGATGAGTTTGGTGAGGTCTTGGTAGTTCTGAATGGACTACGCTTACTCAACGGAAAAGTAAAGAAGATTTCATAAATCTTATATGACATTATTAATTATTTTTGCGGCAAATTATTTATTTTGGGTTATTATTGCTATTGCTTTGCTAAAGTTTTTATTTGCTAAAAGAGCAACTAGAAGCTCCTTATTCTGGACTGCCATAATAGCACTGCCTTTATCTTTTCTTATGGGGAAAATAGCTAGCGGTCTTTTTTTTAATCCCAGACCGTTTGTTATCGAACATGTCCAGCCGTTAATTCCTCACTCTGTAAGTAACGGATTCCCCTCGGATCATACGTTATTTGCTTCGACAGTTGCTATGATTGTTTTCCTTCATTACAAACGAACTGGAATAGTGCTGATGGTCTTAACCCTTATTGTCGGAATTGCCCGGGTACTGGCTAAAGTGCATTCGCCAATAGATATTATTTCAGGTATAGCCATAGCTATTTTTGTGGTTAATCTGTCTGTATGGATTAACATTCTGATAAAAAAGCTCTATAATAAAGAAGGGTAATATCGTATGAGCGATATCAAACTTAAAGATTCTAAAAATCCGTCAGGGCCTGTTGTTGTTCACGGTTATAAAGTCTATGTAGATAGAAATCTCTGCATAGGAGCTGGTTCCTGCGTAGCAGTAGCACCTAATACCTTTGCGCTCGACGATGAAAATAAAGCTGTTATTTTAGAAACTATTGAACAGGAGACAATTGAAACGATTATCTTGGCAGCTCAATCGTGTCCAGTAAAAGCAATTATTATCGAAGATGAAAAGGGACAAAGAGTTTGGCCTAATTAAATTTATTTTTTCCTTATTTGTTTCCAAAGATATGCTCCTAAAAGCACCAAGTCTACAAAGATGACCAGAAAGAGAAGAAAGCTAAATAAATTAAATCCTCCAAAACCATTCCAGTCCATCATAGACCCGTTCCAACCCAAATTTCCCATCATATTTTTAACACCTCCTTCGTTTGCATAAACATTATTCATCATTCCCATCATAAAAGATGGGGTATTTGACGGAACCGTAAAGTTTGAGAAACATCCGCTTCCTCTTTTACCTAAAGTTATGTGCATTTGGGTGTTTCCCTGATCTCCCATCATTTGCGTGATTCTCTTATCCATTGCTGCATGAGCTTGAGTGCTCCCAAGGGATTTCCACATAAAATAATCTCCGAGTTTATCAAAGTTGTCTTCAGTCAACTGCTGACAAGTCACTTGTCCATTTTGCAACTCCTGATAAATTATCTGACCTGCATCTTGATCATTCTGTTCATTTTGAATATCACTTTGGGAAAGAGAAGTTTGTCCCTGATAATTTCCCATCATTTGAGCATTTGTTCTCGGAGAAAATACCAAAAATAAAAAGCTTATGATCAGTAAACTGATACTCACTTTTAATTTCAACATATTATTCATCAAGCGGTAGGGCTGTATATCCAGCAGTCTTTATAGTAGACACAACTTTCTCTAAAGTCAACTTATCGGGGTCGAATTCGACCTCCGTCACAGACTTGGCATAACTTGTATTAGCTTGCTTAACTCCATCTGTATCCTCTAGCTCACCATCAATATTCATTGCGCAACTAGTACAATGCATTCCAGAAATTTTTAATTTTGTTTTTGTTGTCATAAAACGTTAATCACCCCCCGATACATTCCCATACTACACATAAACTGTATTTGTCCGGGAGCACTTGGCGCTGTAAAATCTATCTCATCTGATGTCCCAGGAGGAACAACTTTTTGTATTCCCAAACTTGGAATTGTAAATGCCTGAACGCAGCTTGATCCGGTTGTATTCACAAGTTTCAATTTTATCTGTGCACCTGCTTTTACATTTACAACATTAGGACTATATCCTAAAGATTGTATAGTAATTGTCGGATTGTTACTTATTTCAGATGTTATACCTGATGCGCTACTTTCGCATACGGCAAATGTGCACCAGATATTCTTGCCTACATTATCTAATGTCAGACTACTTCCGCTTAATGCAATAGCATTATTGATGTTAAAAATTGCCAAAAGAATAATTGCAAAAGCAGCAATCCTCATAAATTTCTGCTGGAACATATCTCCAAGTTTTGCGGCAAAAAAACCTAAGATAAAAAACACCGGTGAAGTTCCTAATATAAATGTGAAAAGTATTAACGACCCGCTCAGAGCACTACCGGAGGCAATAGCAAGAGCCATCATTGCCTGGGTCGTTCCACATGGTATAAAGATAGTAAGAGACCCCAAAATAGCAGGAGCAAAAACATCCTGACTTTTGGATTGTTTTCTTACGAGTCGTGTTAAAAATTTTGGGGGTTGAATAACAAAATACCGAAAAATAGGATGAATTTCTAAAATATTAAAAGCTGTCCCTAGCATAAAAATGCCGGCAGCGATAAGCATTATAACTCTTAAAGTTATTGATAATTGAAATACCGAACCTAAGGAACCCAATAAGAAACCCAAAGCTGTATACGCAACAAGTTTTGCGATTAAAAAAGATATTATAGGTAGGGCATTTCCTCCGTTTTTTAAACCATTCTTAAGCTTTTCTTCCTCTCTTTGAGCAAGAGTACTTGCCAAAAGTCCTCCCTGAACGGCCATACAAGTAAGACCACCTGTTATAAGTCCTGTTATAAATATTGTCCATAAATTCATATTTTATTTTAAAGCGGCTTCTATTGCAGTTTGAAATGCACTATATGGCTGCGCACCCACAATTGGCGTTCCGTTAACAAATATGGTTGGGGTACCATTAACTCCCACTTTTTGTCCCGCAGCAAGATCATTAGATACATTTTTATCATATTTATTAGCGCTTAAGCAGGATTGGAATTGAGTAGTGTTTAATCCAAGAGTTCCTGCGATCTGTGTTAGTTTATCCGTTGTATAAAGAGACGTATCCGACTCACTTGGTTGATTTTTATACAGATAATCATGAAAATCCCAAAATTTACCCTGTTCATTTGCGCATTCCGCAGCATTTCCCGCAACCACAGAAGCAGGTCCTAAAAATTCAAAATGCCTGAAGTAAAAAACGGCTTTACCAGTTTTAACATAATCACTAATAATTTGCGGTTCTGTATCTGTAAAGAATTTATCACAAAAAGGACAGCGGAAATCAGCAAATTCAACAATCTTTACTTTCGCATTTGGGTCACCGATAGGCGTAATATGTCCAACATCAACATTTTGTTTTTGTCCGGGAGCAGGTGCCTGAGGTTGATTTGGAACTGCCGCCTGAGGAGCAACTGGCGCACTTGCCGAATTTGCAGAAGATCCGGAACGCTCCAAATATTGCACTTTTGTTATAAGCATGCCAAGAAGAAATACTGAGATAATAAGAGCAATAGTAAGAATTTGTGTTGTCCCTAATTTAGGAAGAGAAAGAGTTGATACTTTTATCTGTTTTTCAAATGATTGATCTTTATGTTTTTCTACCATACTACACAGTGTAGTAGAATATAATTCATCTTGTCAAGTACCTTTTTACTCAAGTTTCCTGTGTAGGGTTAAAAATTAAAATGTTTTATTTAAAGGATGAGTAGTTATATGAAGTGTTATTTTCCGAGTCGTAATGGATACTGTACGGAGCAACGCTATTATGTTTTTTGCACCAATTTGCACAAGCCTGTCCTTCTAAGCAAATCATTGCTGTATTGTCTTTTTGCATCGGCAGATTAACTGCCTCAACTGGAGTAAAGAGAAGTAAGCCAAAAAAAGCTACAAAAAATAAACTCACTACAACATTCCTTAATCTAAATTTCTTTACATAATCTTTGTTTTTTAAAAGAAATTGTATGCGGGGTTCAAGCGTATCTTCCTCTGCAATACATGCCGCTAAGACAAGCCTATATGATTTTACGCCAAGAACTTTTCTTAAAACCGAAATAAGTGATTCTGAAGTACCAAGCCGTTTTATTACTTCACTATCAGCCTGAAGTTCTTTTTCAATTTTAAAGTTAAGTAACAAATCTGATATAAACGGAAAAAAAGGAAATAAAGATTGGGCGATTGAAGCCAAAAGCATGGTAAATGTATCTTTTTTTTGCAAATGATGTTTTTCATGAAGTAAAATTGCCTTTAGCTCATTTTGCGTTGTAATTTTTAACATTGCCGTAGAGATATAAATTTTAGGATGTCTAATGCCAAAACAGAAAGCAAAAGGTGTATTGTCTTTAACAAGAAGGGTATTTTCAAATATTTTTAGTTTTATTAACATTTTGTCAAGCTTTTTAGAAGAAACTACATCGGAAGTTAATTTTATTCTGGTTGTATAAATATGTCTGTATGCAAACAGCAATTTAAAAAGTACGATTAATAAAATACTAAATAAAATAAAGAAGGGAATATATGATAAATAATGAGGAATTTGAAACGAAAACACGGATGAGATAAACGATTGACATAAATATATGGTTTTAGTAAGAGGTAGCGCGAGGAATTTTTGCAGAACAAAAAAAATGCCAAAGCTTAGAAAAATTATAATGCTTCCAAATAATATCAATTGATTATTTGTTCTTTTCATGATCATTAAATAATTCCAAAAAATACTTACGTTTTTCTTCCGGCAATTCATCTATTGTTTCTGCAAATGATGCAATCGCCGAATCCCCATAAGATTTAAAAAAATTACCAAGCAATGATTTTGCCAGTTTTTTACTGTAAGATTGCTTAGATAATTTTGGATAGTACGTGTATCCTTGTTTGCTCTCTTTTCTCTCAACCATTCCTTTGTCATAAAGTCTTTGAAGAATCGTTGCTACGGTAGTATAAGCAAGTTTTCTGGTAGATTGTAGCTTTTCTACAACATCCCGTACAGAGCATCCTTTCAATTCCCAAACAATATCCATTACTACCTGCTCTAATTCACTAATCGATTTTATCTGCATACACTACAGATTGTAGTATTCGTTTTTGTGAATGTCAATTCTTTGTAATTGAAATTTGGTGAAATTAGCTTATTTAATTAAATTTTCACTCTTTTTAGAAGTAGGGAATTGGAGACTACTGAAACAGAACTACTTGCCATAGCAACAGAAGCAAAAATTGGGCTTAAAAGAATATGAAAGAACGGATACAATATACCCATAGCAACGGGGATCAGGATAATGTTGTAACCAAATGCCCAAAAAAGATTCATCTTAATTGTCCGCATTGTTTTCTTGGAAAGATTGATTGCCTGTGCAACAGACTGTAAATCTTTATTAATAAGAGTAATATCTGCCGCTTCAATCGCTACATCGGTTCCGGTACCCATTGCAATGCCCACATCTGCCGCTGCCAAGGCTGGTGCGTCATTAATCCCGTCTCCCACCATCGCCACTTTTTTTCCTTCTGCCTGAATTTTTCTTACTTCGGCTTCTTTTTGATCAGGTAATACTTCCGATAGGATTCTAGTAATACCGACTTTTTGTGCAATAGCATTTGCAGTTCTTTGATTGTCACCGGTAATCATAACTGTTTCTATACCCATTCTTTGCAGTGCTTTTATTCCTTCTTTTGCGGATTCTTTTACCGTATCGGCAACAGCAATAAGTCCCGTTAGCTTTCCGTCAACTGCAAGCATCATTACTGTTTTTCCTCCGTTCTCGAGTCTGGTAATTTCGGTATTTACTGACAGCAGGGAAATTTTTTCTCTTTCCATTAATTTTCTATTACCTAAAAATATTTGATATTTCCCAACTAACCCTTCAACACCGTGTCCTGCAATCGCTTTAAATTTTGTAACAGACTCTATATTCATTTTCCGTTTTTCCGCTTCCTTAACAATTGCTTCTGCTAATGAATGCTCTGATCCTTTCTCAATTGATGCAGAAAGCCTTAGCATTTCGTCTTCCTTTAATTTATTGACTGAAATTACATCTGTTACTTCGGGTTTTCCGTTAGTTAATGTTCCTGTTTTATCAAAAATAATTGTATTTATTTTATGTGCTGTCTCTAAACTCGCTGCATCTTTAATCAAAATGCCATTGGTTGCTCCTTTTCCTGTGCCAACCATTATTGCAGTAGGAGTTGCCAAACCCATTGCACAAGGACAAGCAATAATAAGAACCGCAACAGTACTAAGAAGCGCTAATAATAGTGAGCCGACAAAAACATACCAGATAACAAACGTAACAAATGCAAGCATGATAACAATCGGCACAAAGTAAGAGGAAATAATGTCAGCAAGCCGTTGAATCGGTGCTTTACTGCCCTGTGCTTCCTGAACCAATTTTACGATTTGAGCAAGCATCGAATCTCCTCCAACTTTTGTGGCTTTATATGTAAATGTTCCAGTTTTATTCATTGTTGCCCCAACAACTGTATCTCCTTTAGTTTTATCGCTGGGGATACTTTCTCCCGTAATCATTGACTCGTCAACTGAAGATTCTCCTTCAAGAATAACCCCGTCAACCGGAATTTTTTCTCCAGGTCTGACCCGTACCGTATCTCCAACTAATACTTGATCTAATGGAACGTCTATTTCTTTTCCGTCCCTAACTATCCGTGCGGTTTTTGCCTGAAGTCCAATAAGTTTTTTAATCGCCTCGCTGGTTTGTCCCTTTGCCTTTGCCTCAAAATAACGACCTAATAAAATAAGGCCGATAACAATCGTTGCAACATCAAAATATGGCATTGGTTCAATACCTGCCTGTTTTACGAATTGAGGAAAAAGAGTTACTATTGCAGAATATCCGAATGCAACAGTTGTCCCTAATGCCACAAGCGTATCCATATTTGCCGTTCTGTGTTTTAAAGCTGGAATGGTCGCTCTGTAAAATGCAAATCCTGCCCAAAACTGAACGGGAATTGCAAGGATAAATTGTACAAAGAAATTTTGAAGAAATGCAGGAGAGGTT
Organism: bacterium; assembly: GCA_021791545.1. Taxonomy (GTDB): domain Bacteria; phylum Patescibacteriota; class Microgenomatia; order Levybacterales; family UBA12049; genus JAJYWL01. Next base: position 67,840 of record JAJYWL010000001.1, on the reverse strand, counting down.
TGTATAAGTCCCGGAAAACTACCCCAGAGAATCAGACACCCAAGCCCAAGGCTTACAATAACTTTATTTCGTAAATTTCGCAGTTCCTTTCTTTTTTCTTCTTTAATCGCTGTATCAGTTTTCTCTTCAAGCTCAAGAGTATAACCAGTCTTTGCAATAGACTCTGCCAACTGCTGCGGCGTGCAATTATCCGCATCATACGTAACAGTCGCTTTTTCGCTTGCAAGATTTACGACAGCATCTTTTACTCCAAGTGTCTTTTTCAAAGCACGTTCCGTCACCCTTACACATGAGGCGCAATGCATACCTTTAATGGGAAATGATTTTTTTACTTCAGTCATAAGTTTTTATAATGCTTTTTTATTTATCGAATATTTAGTAATTTCTAAATTACAACTATTATGCTCCTTACACCAAGCTTCGCATTTTTTCGCAAGCTCTTTTTCTTTATAATAAAGCCCACATTCAGGACAAGCATAGAGCTTAAGTTTATTCATCAATTTACGATAATCTTTCCATGAAACATATTCATTCCACAAACAATTTCGTATGTCCCTGACTCCTTTGGAGTAATTTCTATATTTACTTTTTTATTTAATGGTAGGAACTTGCGGATTTTAAAATCAGGAAGAACTACTTCTTCAAGACAACTGCTTGGATCAGAACGCAAAAAAATAAGGGTAGTTGTTTTCCCTTTAGGAATAGAGATTGTGTTTGGAGAATATCCACCGTCAACTGCAATATCCACAGAGCTTTCAACTTCGACCGCATTATCTTTTTTCATAAGAAAATACCAGTATGTAAATCCTATTCCAACAAATCCCAAAAATATTACAATAATTTTATCCGGTGTCATATCAATCTCCGCATGTTGTACTTTTTTTTGCCATTTTTATCATATAATCTTTTGTAACAGCCTGCTTAAGGAATTTAGAATCATTTCTGCCAATAAGAACAACTAGACTGTCGTAGGGATGAATTGACTGCGTTTGAAAATTAAATATTTTTTTGCCGTTGATATAACCAATAGCGTTTGAATAATCAATCGGAAAATTAATGTTTGTGAATAAATCCTGCCATATTGCTCCCGTTCTTTCAATATGCACTAAATCACCGACATTATCATGTAAATGGGCCTTTTTAATTTGTACAACGGCAGTGGAATCGGAACTTTTTTGGTTTAAGGCACATGGCTCAATAAACATGTATTTACTGTCTGAAAAGCTCAGCTTTTTGTTATTTTGAAAAACAATAAACCCTGCATGATAATGAGCTTTTGCGGAAGTCAATTGGTTTTTAAAGATAAAAAATATCGAAATTATTATAAGTAAAATTATTAACGGAACTGTAATGTACAAAAACCTTTTATTTATTTGTTTAATAATCTGCATAATATTTATATCTTATTTTACTTTATACTTTTTTTGAGATTTTATAAATTACAAATATAACGATAAGTAAAAATGATACATTTAGTAACAAGTTGTTTCCAACAAATTGGTTAACTGTTCCTGCTGCGTTTTGGATCATTTTTGCAAATGAGTCGTTTTTTGCCATAGAAAGTTTTCCTGTAGCGTTTAAGGAGAGTATTAGAACACCCGTAAAGAAAAATATTGCACCTGCAAGAAAGTTACTGACTAAAATTATTCTGTTTTTGCCCAAGAACTTAAATTCTGTTATTGGTTTTCGAAGAAACATAAACTTATCTACTTTTCCTGAAAGAAACAGGGAAATAATAAGAAGAGGGAAAACCATTCCAAATACATAAGTAGCACCTATTCCTAAAGCTCCAAAAAAATTCGGAGAAAGAAAAGTAAGCGTTAAAACTCCTATTAGAACAGGCGCGCAGCAAGCGCTTGTAATTCCGGAAAAAATACCTAAGATAAATATGGAAAGAGGATCGTGTTTCCCCGGCTCTCTGCCCGGTAAATTTGGCATTGGCAATTTTATTCCAAGAAAGGTTATTGCCGCTGCGATTAGCATAACAAATCCACCAACTACATAAATTTCGTCATGATATATAAATAAAACCTTGGAGAGCGCAGCAACTCCTAAAACCGCAGGCATCATTACCACAAAAATTCCCAAACCAAAAATAAGAGTCATTAAAAGAACTTTCTCTTTTTCCTTAAAAACGCTACCTAAATATGCGGGGAGTAGGAAAGAAATACAGCATGGAGCAAAAAGAGCAACCATCCCAGCAATAAAAGCAGCGATTAATGATATTTGAAAAATGCTTTCCATCTAAGTTCCGCAACTCCCTCCAGAGCCTTGATTAGGCCAGGTGATCCCTAAAGTCTCCTGCTGAACTTTTGCATTGCCTTGCGAGCTTGAATAAACACTAGATAGGATTTCTTGGGCAGGAATTTTAGAATAATCTTTACCAAGTTTCTCAAAATGATAAGCAATACTTAAATAAGTTTGGGGAAACCAATAGCTATTAACAGCAAGAGCTGCTTTATAAATGTCCCCTTTGGAGAAATTCTGAGAAACCATAAGCTCAATTAAACCAAGCATTGCCATTCCATGATTGCAATCCGGAAAAGCTGCTGAATTACCGCAGCAGGGTCTATAGATATTTTTTGCTATTTCTTCAACCAAAAGTTGTTGTGATGGAGATAAATTAATATATGAATATTTACTGTAATAACTCATTGGATCACCTTGCCCTAAGGTATATCCACCTGTAGAGGCAAAATCCGCAGGATTACCGCTTGTTTGCATATCTCCGGAATCTAATAACTTATTCTTATTTGCCAAACCTAATCCCCATAAAACATTAAGCCAGAAATGGGAATTTTGACTATTTAGAGTTAGTGTTTGATTACTACCGTCTAGATACTTCGCGTAATCTTTTGTCAGATCATCTTTTCCAAGAATTGACTGGGCTAGTTTTTTCTCGTCAATTACTCCATCTGTAATCAGTTGTTTTCCTAAACTGTTCCAGGAAATTTTGAGATTATTACCATTTTTATTTATGACTTTATTCTCTATTCTAACTAAATTTTGTGCTTCTATTTTTGTTTTTTCCTGAGCTTGGGTTACTGTTTGAGCTTGTTTTGAGTTTTGAGAAAGAAGAATAATTTTATTTACCAGAATTCCAATTAAAAATACTGCAATTATCAATAATCCTATAAGGACTTTATTTAAATTTATTTTGAGGTTATTAAATTTTATGAGTTGTTTCTTTTTCATTTTACTTGTACACATTCCCCGTAACTGTAAATGTCAATTTCGAATTTGCTTTGTCATTTGTTTCTACTGAAATAAATCTGGTTATTGGTCCTGTTCCTGTTGGTCCATGATATGCCGGATCAAAATCTACCGTAAGCTTTACTTCTTTTCCGGGAGCAACTTCTCCAACCCATGAAGAAATACCATCCATCCCGAAACTCGGACTATCTGTTCCATTAATAGTGATAAAAGCCTTTGTACAATGACATGATGTTTTTATATTAAAAAGCTTTAAAGTATCAGTTCCGGCATTCTTTATAACGAAAACTTTCGTTACGTCACCTTTATACATTGGAATTTGACCCCAGTCGGCGCTTGTAGCGCTAACTGTATACGCTTTTGCGTTTTGCGAAGTGGGAACTTGAGGCGCATCAACATTCGTAGAGCTCATCCAAACGATACTAGCTACCAGAATAAGAACCGTAACAATAGTACCAATAATAATTACTTTTTTTTCCATAATTATATATTTTTTTTAAAAACGTTCATTATTTCAGAAATTGCTTCATCAGTTTTTCCTTCTTTTATTGCATCTGCTGTACAAGTTTTTAAATGATTTTCTAGAATAACTCCTTCTGTTTTTTCAAGAGCAGCTTCAGCAGCTTGCATTTGATGTAATACGTCAATGCAATAAGCATCTTCTTCAATCATTTTTATTACTTTTTCCAAATGTCCTTTTGTGATTTTCAGTCTATGAACTATTCTTTCCTGTGTATCTTTTGGTCTATATGCCATATATCCCCCTTATAGGGATAAGGTACTACAATATGTAGTAGATTGTCAAGGGGTAAAATTAAATCTAAATTAATAAAAATCTTTGCAATAATTTTGTTATATATGAAAAATACATACATAATAACTAAAAGTAAATTTACTAAAACATTATTCTCTCATATGTCAAATGATTTAATGCATAAATCCTATAATTTCTCCACTTGACATATTCGAGTTATTTTCGTATATTGTTCTTAATTAATTGGTAATTGTAGACAACTGCCTTCGGGCAGTTTTTTTGTACGAAAGGAGGTGTAAGAGTATGAAAAAAGCAATAACGTTGTCAGCAGTTCTAATGACCTCGCTTCTAAGCGCTTCTCCTGTTTTTGCCCAAACAACAACAGGCGGAGTTTCCCAAATACAAGTCTTTATCGAAAGTATCATTCAGGTAATGATAACCTTGGCCGGACTTGTTGCCGTAGGATTTTTCGTTTACGGAGGGTTTGGATATATAACCAGTTCAGGAAACCCAGAAAGCTTAGATAGATCTAAAAAAACTATTCTATATTCAGCGCTTGGACTTACAATAGTTTTAGGAGCATTTGTCTTAACTAATGTAGTAACGCAGTTGGCAACAACAGCTTTTGGATCAGGACACTAAAAAAGTTCTGATCTTATACTATTTATGAAAAAGTTACTGACAATACTCGGGCTTTCATTGCCATTCTTTGCAATTGCTGTGAATCCAGCACATGCCGCATCTTCGGATGTAACGCAATATACAAGTAACACCTTGGGTATGATTACCCTGATAGCGACCGCTTCGGCGGTCTTTTTTTTGGTCAAGGGAGGCTATCAATATATAACCTCAACCGGGAAGCCTGATTCACTTGAAAGTGCTAAAAAAACGATCAGAAATGCTCTTGTTGGTCTCTGTATTGTTCTGGGAGCATCTCTTTTTGTTTCTATACTAAGTAACGCCTTTAACAGCTCAGCAAGCCCTACAACAACTAATGCCATAAATATTGCACCGATTACTTCAGTTAAACCGGATGACGGTCTTACTCAGGTATTAATCGATGCAGTTTCATCTTTCTTACAAAATATTGTTGAAAGTGCTAGTAAACCTATTGTTGACGGCATAATGTCTTTCTTAACTACTACTCCAACTCTTTTAAATAACTCAGTAATACTCAAATTTTGGTTTGTGATCTTAGGTATTGTTGACTCTTTGTTTGTTGTCGTAGTTGCTCTTTTAGGACTTCATTTTATGAGTGCTTCATCTTTAGGCTTTGACGAAGTAGATTTAAAACAATTGTTTCCCAGAATCGGAATGGCCTTTCTTGGGGCAAACGTTTCTTTATTTTTAGCTGATTACGTAATTGTTACCTGTAACACTCTTGTTAAAACGGTTTTAGATTCAACAGGTGGTCTTAACCATGCGTGGGTAGTGAATGCAATAACCTTACAAAACATAACGGGGAATACTGCACCATTAATCACCCTTATTTTCCTGCTTCTTTTTCTTATTATCGCAATCGTACTACTCCTCATGTACATTTCAAGGTTAATTATGATTTCGCTTTTTGCCGTACTCTCGCCTTTTATATTTCTACTTTGGATTATTCCCAGAGTTTCAGATTTTGCCGAAATTGCAGTTAAATCATATGTAGTTACGGTATTTATAGTATTCATTCATGTAGTTATTATTCAGCTCGCATCTTCATTTTTAACACTTCCTGAAAACACTAATAATTCAATCCTTTCGGTTGCGATTGCAATCGGACTATTCTTCACACTTTTAAAAACTCCTTCTTTAATGATGCAGATGATCATGTATACAACAGGAAATAACGCTGTTAAAAAACTAGGGGGACAGATTATTAATGTTATTTCAACAGACGGATCAACAACGGCTGCAAAAGGCGCAGTTAAAACTCCCAGAAGGGTGGTAAATGCATGAGAACAACAGTGATACCGGCTCAAATAACAACAGTTGAAGATAAAATTGCCGGAAGCTTAAGCCTTACCCAGGTAATGCTTTTAATGGTTCCTGTTATTTTTACAACTATTGCTTATGCAATTTTACCTCAAAGAATGCATTTTGAATTATATAAATTGATCTTAGTTTTTGTTGTTTTAGCGATCTCGCTTATTCTTTCATTAAGAATTAAAGGCAAAGTAGTTTTGAATTGGCTGGTAGTTTTACTTCGATATAACTTAAGGGCAAGGTATTATGTATTTAATAAAAATGATATTTATTTAAGGGCTATTGTTTTGCCTAAAAAACATAAACTCAAAACAAAAAAACTGGAGAAAGCAATTCTTGAAAATGAAGCAAAGTTAAAAGCTAAAATACCGCTTCTTAAAGATTCAACAAAAATTAAAAACTTTTTGAAGAATCCTAATTACAGTTTGAGTTTAAAACCAAATAAGAAAGGAGGATTATATGTGGCTGTTAACAAAATCGAACAATAAAATATCATCCCGAAGGCAAATACAAATAAAAGAAGTTAAAGACAATATCTTAATCCTTCCGTTTAATCAGTACAGAATGGTAATTGAAACCTCAAGCATAAACTTTGAATTAAAATCTGAAGATGAACAGGACGTTTTAATAGATAACTTTCAAAATTTTTTAAATTCACTGCCAAGTTCTTTGCAGATATTAATAAGAGTCAGGGAAGTAGACATTGATAACTACTTAGAAAGCTTAAGAGAAAGTAAAATCCATGAAAAAGAAAAAGTCTATAAAAATCAAATTGATAATTATCAGGAATTTATCCAAAAACTGGTCATTGGAAATAAAATATTGGCAAGAAGATTTTATATTGTAATTCCTTATACGCCGCTTGATACGAGCAGTGACTTTAAAATTATTAAAGAACAGATTCATTTGCAAAGAGACATTATTTTAAGAGGTTTAGAAAAGTTAGGAATGAAAGCAAGACCCTTGAATTCTTTAGAAATTCTTGATTTGTTTTACGGTTTTTATAATCAGTCGCAAACAAAAACTCAAGAGTTAAACGAAGAAACCTTAGAACTAATGAAAGAGACTTATGTTTAAACAATTAAATAAAAAACAAAAACCAAATAACATATTTGCATTTAATTACGGGGAGCAGGACCAAGTAGACTTAATTTCTTATTCAGGACTTGAAGAATGCCCTAATTACTTACAAATGGGAGATAAATTTGTGCGTACACTTTTTATATCCGGTTATCCCTATGTAGCTTCTACCGGATGGCTGAATATGCTCGTTAATTTTAACACAAACGCAGATATTTCATATCACATCGAACAAGTCGAGCCGGTCTCTGCACTTCCTAAATTAAACCGCAAAATTACAGAACTTGAGTCAACAAAAAGGTCAATGTTAAAACAGGGAAAAGTAATTGGATCAGAAATTACGGATCCGTTAGAAAGCGCAATGGCACTTAAAGATAAAATTCAAAGAGGACAGGAAAAACTATTTCAAGTTTCTATTTATATAACAATTACTGCTGACTCAATTGCAGATTTAAATAAAATTACAACGCTTTTAGAAACAGTAATGTCAACCCGCCTTTTCTATATTAAAAACGCTACCTTTCAACAAATTGAAGGCTTACAATCAGTACTCCCTAGAGGAGAAAACCTGTTGTCACAAAAAAGAAATCTGGACAGTTCATCAGCAGCACTTACTTTTCCGTTTATCTCATCAGAATTAGTACAGGAATCAGGAATTTTATATGGAATAAATAAATCAAATAACTCGCTTGTAATTGTTGACAGATTTTCTTTAAATAACGCCAACTCAATTATCTTTGCACAATCAGGAAGCGGCAAGAGTTATACAGCAAAAGTTGAAATCCTAAGACAACTCATGCAACAAACAAAAGTAATTGTTATAGATCCGGAAAGAGAATATAAGCAATTAACAAATTCTGTAAACGGAACGTATATCAAGTTATCAGTTAAATCCAAAGAGAAGATTAATCCGTTTGATTTATCGATAAATCTTAAAAACGGTGATACAGAATTATCAGAACACGTTCAGGATTTAACAGAAATTATTTCCTTAATGATAGGGGGTTTAAATACTGAAGAAAAAGGAACAGTTGATAAAGCGATTCTTCAAACATATAAAAATTTTGGCTGGTTACTTAATCCTGATTACAAACCTAAAAAGAAAAAAGATCCAAGAGGCAGAAAACCAAAACTAAAAACATATCCTTTACTTAAAGATTTTTATAAAACTTTAAAACAACTTAAGCAAAAGAAATTAGCTCAGAAACTTGAGAAATATATTAAAGGCTCGCTCTCAAGTGTATTTAATGAACAGACAAATATTGAGCTTAGCAACAGATTAGTTGTTTTTGATATTAAAGACTTAGACGAATCATTAAGACAAGTTATGATGATGGTTGTAGCAAACTTTGTCCATTCACAAGTTAAGCAAAACCCACAAAAAAGAATACTTGTTATCGATGAAGGCTGGATACTTTTACAACATGAGGAAAGTGCCAGATTTATTGCTGGTCTTACACGAAGAGCCAGAAAATATTACCTAGGAGTTACAATTATCTCCCAGCAAGCTAATGATTTCTTAAGTCAGGATTACGGTAGGGCAATAGCTTCACAAAGTTCACTTAGAATTTTAATGAAACAGGATACTACAACTATTAAAAAAGTTGCTTCTGAATTTAATTTAAGTGAATATGAACAGCATTTCTTACTAACTTGCGACAAAGGGGAAGCGTTAATTATTGCTGATCAAAATCATGTAGCTTTAAAAGTTGTTGCTTCCGACAAAGAACATCCGCTTTTAACAACTGATCCAAGAGAAATATACTCTCAATGATTATCTTTAAATTAATAAACCTCTGGAATTTTAGAAGAGAACTAAAATTTGTAATTGCCTCATTCCTAATAGCTATTTCGTTACCCATTATTGCGGTAATAATTTTAATGAATGTAGGGGTAAACGTAGTTTCCGATAGTCTTACTTCGTTTAACTCCGTAACTAATAAAGTTCTAATCCATGATCCTTTAACAGGAAACGTAATAAAAGAAATATCTCCCGCTGTTACATGGCCTGTTAAAGGGATAATTACCCTTGAATTCGGACAGTCAGACTGGCCTTATCAGATCTTTCATACTGGAATTGATATTGCTAATCCTATGGGAATTCAAGCAGATCCGATAACTCCGTTTATGAAAGGAAAAGTAATCTATGCAGGAGAAATTTTCTGGGGATTCGGAAAACATATTATTATCGATCACGGAAATAGTATAACTTCAATTTATGGTCATTTAAGTAAAATATTTGTTTATCCTGGAGAAGAAGTTAAACCCGGAGACATAATCGGACTTGAAGGAGACACAGGTTGGTCAACTGGACCTCATTTACATTTTCAAATCAATGTTTTTGGAATACCAGTTAATCCTAGAACATTTCTTGGGAGTGGAAATCCTATTTAAAACTAAGGATAATAAATATGAGTGTTGTGAATATAATTAGCGCAATCCATTTAAAATAACTTTTTGAAGACTTTCTCATCTCAATCGAAGAGTAAGCAAAGGGCTTTTGCTCTTTTTGCTTGAAGAAATTCATTAATTAATATTACTCCTTCTTTCTATGTCTTTTTCGATTAACGCATTTGCCTCTTGGAGTAATTTCATAAACACTTCAACTTCTTCTTCACTAGAATGCTCCGGATAAATAACTTCAAGTATTTTCCTTATGTCATCTTTGTTTTGAATATCTAAGTTATGTTCGTGAGCGTAGCTTAAAGCATTAATAACTTGTTCTGTCTTCTCGATAGTCGGATCTTTAGTATCCATATTTTTACCTCCTTTCTGTTTTGATTATAGCAAATCCAGTTTTCCTTTAAATATATTAAGTCTTTCAAACCTTAGGAATATAAATAATTCTTCTGTTAATTTTCGGCTATCAATTCTTCTCATAAATTCACGACTATACGACTGAGAAAGAATATTTAGGCTACCTTCCCAAAGAACTTTTCTATCTATCATTGCTAACTTTCTATGGTGGTTACCTTCACATAGTAAAACCTGTACTCCTAAAACTTCAAAGTACCGCACTCCTGCTTCTGCTTGTTTTAACATAGACTCGTCGTGTTCTTGCGGATCACGGGTCATAATATAAACCTGAACACTTCTATCTATTAGTACTTCAAATACCGGCTTTAACATTTCCAGTCTTCGGGTAGTAATAAATGGACTTTCAATAATGACTTCCTGTTTAGCTTCCAATAAATCTTGCTTGAATTTATTGTAAAACGTCCTCTCATCGTATAAAATAGAGTTGGTTTCTGAAAGAGGTTCGTGCGTTATCTGGGATTTTTTGAACCAATTCATGTTCGTTCACCTTCTTTCTTTTTGAAATGAGCGATCGCTGCTAAAAGAGCAGCTTTCTCTTTAGGATCAATGGAGGAGGTAAGATAGGTACGAACATCGTCCCAGATGCTGCACAACTTATTAAAGTCAACGATCTCCACGAACACTTCTTTGTTGTCCAAGAGGTAAACTTGGATTAATAAAATTTCTTCTTTCCCGAGATGAACCAGCTCGAAAAACTGAATGTGCCATTTGCCTTGCCCTAGTATCTTTTGTTGCCTTAGCAATTTCGTCTCTTACCCTTCTAATCTCCTCTGAAGGACAGTCAAGTTCATTTTTACCTCTACCGGAAATGACAGAAATTCTATTTGCAAGTTGTGCAGAATTTCCTGAATCCAGAAAGACATCCACAGCTCTTTCTGCTTCCCTTTGTAACCAACATTGATCCTGACAGTTTCTACAAGCCTCAAACTTTTGATTCATGGGAAGCATTATATCAAATAGTAAATTATGTAAGTTGCGATATGAAGCTTAATTTTGATAAAATTACATGTACGGACGATTAGCTCAGCTGGTTAGAGCGCTTCATTTACACTGAAGAGGTCTGGGGTTCGAATCCCTAATCGTCCACACAAATAAAATTCCTCTTATATCTCAAATAAAAAAACTTTTATTACTTCTATGGAAATTAGAAGGAAAGGGCTTGAAGAATCTGGTTTAACAAAGACTGTTGAACCTGAACTACTGAACCATCCTGAGCAGATACATATACTGTCTTCCTGAAAGCTACAGGGAATATGCCAAGTAGGTTTTTGCTTAATACTCCTTGTACCGCATAGACGGGTTGATTATTGAGCTCTGTAAGACTAATCATATTGCTTGCAGACGAAGCGCTTGGCGTATTCTGATCGGCTGTTGAAAGAACGCTTGAGAGATGTCCGTTAAGAAGTGCATTTGCTACCGCCTGATTTGGAAGGGTTGTTACGACTTTTGTACCGTTTGGTGTTGTTACTGCAAGAGATTTGGTTGTAGGATCAATGGAAAGTGGGAAGTTGGTTTCTGCTTGAACACCTGCTGATCTTATTGCAAAACCGTTTGCGGAAGCAGTGCTTACTTCAACGTCTTTTTCTTTAAGAGCTTCGTTTATCTGATCTAGTGCGTTTGTCTGAAGCTGAAGTTCCGTTCCATCTGGTTTTTTGGCTGTTATTTTAACAGAACCATTATCTTCACGTTTTACTTCAACATGCATATTTGCAGTTTCCAGATTAAGTTCACCTTTATTACCTTCTGTTTGAACTTCAAGCCTATTTTGAGTTCTTTCGGTATTTTGAGTTTCTTGTTTTACAGGTTCAGGTTTACCTTCTTGTTTATCAAGGGGAGTGAAATGAAAATTATTTCTTTCTCTATTTAATTCCTGGCAAGCATTAAAACTTACGGTGAGATGTTTTCCGTCGGGACCTACACAATCTACCGTAGCATCGCCCTGATCAACATGACGAACTTCAGCTGTTGGTTCAGGAGTTACTGAAACATTCTGATTAGAATCTGGTTGATCTCCCTGATCTGCCAAAAGAACAGGACCGGTAGCCGCTCCGAGAACATGAATCTTAGATATTGATTTTACGAATAAAGTTACAAGAAGAAATACGGCTACGGCTGCAATAACGACGAAAGCATAGTTTCTGTATGTATTGTTTACTTTCTTCGAGGACCTATTTTTGGCAGTTTTCCTTTTCATTACTATACTATATATTGTAGACAGAATCATATATTGCTTGTCAATAGGGGAAAAGGGGGGATTAAATATTTACTTTAAGCTCAAAAATTGGTATTATTTAATCTGTATTTCAAGCTGAGATAGCCAAGGTGGTCAAGGCACCTGTCTGAAGAACAGGCTATGTGTGTTCGACTCACACTCTCAGCACATTATATGCGTAATACTCTTCTGGCCTCCTAATTCATTTTATGGATAAATAAAACTTGCAGATTAATTTAAGCATAGTTTAATATAAAACTATGACAGTTGATATAAAAGATCTACAAATTGATTACGAAAAAGTGAATAATGCTGAATCTCGAATGGATATTGTTGGAGATAAAGTCAGAGCCTGCACCGCATCGCCCTCAGAAATAACTGATTGGTACTTCTCACAAGACCCTCTTTATGAAGCACAGAGTAATCTTTTGCTCTTTCATGATTCAGGCCATAAAAATGCGGGGACTGAACTATTAAGACAACGTCATTTAAAATACTTAGCATATGAAAGAGGGGCAGGCATTTTGATTGGGGCAACAGTATTTCCTGAGCTTTTTACAGAAGGGTCTTTTAAGGGATGGCAAAAATTAGATGACCTCATGACAAAAGGTGCACCTTCCTGGATGATTAAGGATAGAGAAGCCCGTTTGAGCTTGGACGATATAGTTAATTTTTCTATAGAAAGAATGCGTTTTAAAAGTTTTACTCTAGATGAACTTAAAGCACTTTACATAGCTGCTGACATGATTACTATGGCATCTAATATTGGCGATGTGCGTCAAGGAAGAGAAGATAGACATAAAACTCAGAAATTATTACAAGTTATGGCGGGTGAAATGTATCTTAAAATATATGAAAAGACCATGGCATCTTCAGATTTTTCTACTAAAACACTCGGCTTAAAAGCAAAATGGATGGCTTCGGGAATTATTATCCCTTATGCAACTAATATTGATTTAGACAAACCAAATCCATTTGAGGAAGAGAAAAAAAATTATCTAGTGGAGATGATTGAAGCAATGGAAAAAGTTTATCTTGGACAAGAAGATATAGATATTAGTAAAGGTGAATTACGCGGCGGCTTACATGAACTAATTTGGTTTTTGGATTTTTGCATGTTATCGCTACATGAAGACGATAATACAATTGTCGCCTTACCCTCATGGTTCTTCCAAGATTCACCTAAGATAGATTACCCTGAAAACAACAGGGGATACGATTACCAAATCAAAAACTTAGCAAATGATACCTTTATATTTTTGCAATTAAAGTCTAAAGAACCACATTTTAAAAAAGATTACCATCCCTTGGTCACAGTTGTTCATGAAAAAAATTTTAATGATTTTCAAAAAAATAGACTAAGAAGTAAGTTAAAAAGATATAAAGAATTTATAGAAACAGGCAGCGAAGAATCATGGAAATTAGCTAGTCCCTATATTCTTGGCTCTGTGCATGAGGTATGGAGTAAAGTTCACTCTTTAAGAGATAACCTAAGAGACCAAACAAAATCAACATACTTAGAGACGCGAGTTCCAAAAAATAAGAGTGCTAGAAGAAGACTGATGAAAGACTTGAAAAAAAGAGGAATTCAAATACCATAACAAATTTTAATGACTCCTTAAATCTTCTTCAGCCTCATCTACATCTCTTGCTAGTAATTTCTTCACATTTCTAAAATATATTATTTAAGTAATAAAAAGATAAGAGTTTCCAAAAGCAAAATTACTATAAATCTTTTCAAAAAATATTTTTTTGTTAACATAACACGAGTTAATGAAAAATTTATCCAGGGCGGCAAAGTTTATTACTTTAACAAATCTTATTTATCAATTCGGACAGGGACTTGCCTCGGTTTTTATAAATATTTATCTTTTACGACAGCTCCACTCTCTTGATCAACTCGTGCTATTTAACCTTATCCAGTTTCCTGCAATCCTGGCAGGATACCTAGAATCAAATTTAATAGAAAAAGAAATTAAGGCAAAATATTACGTACAACTTGGGATGTTTATACAAATACTTGCTTATTTTCTGATCATCTTCCTCAAAAATAATGTTTCAGGTTTTGTCTTCCCTTTAGGTTTCGTATTTGGACTGGCAACCGGAGTTTATTTCGCAGGAATGAATGTTCTTACATATCTAAATACACGTAATGACAACAGAGACACTTTCTATGGATTTGGTTCTTCTTTGTCGAATTTTCTTTCAATGGGGACTCCTTTAATATCAGGTTTTATAATTTCGCAAACTTTGATTCCTCGTATGGGTATCGTAGAAAACTATTACCTTTTATTTTTTCTTTCTTCACTAATACTTTTTGTGGGAATAATTTTTTCTTTTCTTCTTCCTTCGTCTAAAGTTCCAAAAGTAAGACCGAAGGAACTTATTTCACCTCTTAAGAAAAAACTCTGGAGATATACTTCTTACGCTTACATAATAGAAGGACTTAAGGTGGGGTCAGAAGGTTTCATAACCTCATATCTTGTTTTTAATATTCTCTCCAAAGAGCTTAATATAGGGATTTATCAAAGCCTTTTTTCTGTAATAAATGCCATATTCTGCATGCTTCTTGCCAAAAGGATGAATAAGGGAAACAGAATGAAATCTATCCTTATCGGTTCCTTAATGACTTTGTTTTCCAACATACTATATATTTCTATCTTTTCTGTTTCGGGACTTATCCTTAATTCAATAATCGGGATCATTGCGGGACCCTTATATAGCATAGGTACTTCCTCTGCTTTCTTTAATGCACTGGATAACAACAGGGAGCATAAAAAAGACTTCAATAAATATATTGTTTTTCTGGAATTTCCTATGATGGCAGGTAGAAGTCTGGGAGCTTTGCTTTTCCTTATCTTTCTAGGATTTGGAAAACCTTTAGTAATCGCCAAGATGTGGTTTCTTTTTATTGGACTTGTTCCCTTGATCTTTTCGCTTTTCATATATAAATTCACGGAACTAAGCAAGGGAAATGAACAAAGTCTTTTCGGAAAATACATTTACTTATACATTTATCTTCCTCTCCCTGAAGTTATAAAAATACCCACAAGAAAAACAAAGAAGTTAATAGAATACTCATTTGCTTTCTTTTCTTCTTAATAAAATAGAAGCTAAGAATCTAATTGACGAGATGAAAAGGCTGACTCCTCTGGAACAAACTTTATAGACAGAGAATTGACACAATGCCTTGTATCTTTCTCTGTAAACTTTTCTCCCTCAAAAACATGTCCTAGATGTGCTCCACATCTTGAACAAACAATTTCTGTTCTAAATCCGTCCTCATCAGGAATTCTTTTTACAGATCCTTTTATTTCTTCGTCAAAGCTTGGCCAACCGCATCCTGATCTAAATTTAGCATCCGAGGAATAGAGGGGATTGTTGCATTGCCTGCAGACAAACATCCCTTTTTTAAAAAAATCGTCATATTCTCCGGAAAATGGCTTTTCTGTTTTTTTGTTTATGACTACTTCTTTTTCTTCTTCCGATAAATTATTTAGTTTCATAAGTAAATTCCTGCCTGACTTCATCGCCGTATTTCTCAAATAGTTTCTGGATTTTAGGAGTAATTACAAATGTACAGTAAGGTGCATTCGAGTTCTTTTCAAAATAATCTTTATGATACTCTTCGGCAGAATAAAAATTTTTAAAAGGCACTATTTGAGTTACTATTTTATCTTTAAAAACACCCCATTGTTCAAGTTCTTTTTTAGATTTTTCGGCTACTTCTCTTTGCTTTTCATCGTGATAAAAGATGATAGAACGATATTGAGTTCCAATATCATAACCCTGCATATTTAAAGTAGTAGGGTTATGTGTGTGCCAAAAGACATCCAATATTTTGTCAAAAGAAATTTTTGTAGAATCAAATTCAATTTGGATAGTCTCCGCGTGTCCCGTTCTTCCGGAAGAAACTTCTTCGTATGTAGGATTTTCTGTTGATCCACCGCTATAGCCTGGAGTTACCGATATTACGCCTTTAAGTCTTTTGAAGATTGCCTCAGTACACCAAAAACAGCCTCCTGCCAACGTTGCTATTTCCATTTAAAGATTATAGAGGGGGAATGTAAGAATTCAATATGAGCGGGCGAAGGGAATCGGACCCTCTGCCTTCTCCTTGGCAAGGAGACGTTCTACCGATGAACTACGCCCGCGTAAGGTGAAGTATATCAAAAAGACTTTCCTAGCTCAATGCCCTCAAAAATCAAAATTCATTGCCTCTCTAAGTTGTTTTCTTGCTTCTTTTCTGGTGCAATAACCATTCTGAAAAGTTCCCAATTGAGAACTTAATTCTTTATCAAGAAATATTAGTTCCGGAGCTTTTTGGGGAAGAGATGTAGCCTCTTTCCGGATATTTTTCATAAATGAATCCGTAGATACAGGATGGGCATCGATAAATCTTCCCTCTACCGGCCTCATTGCGATCCATGACATAAATCCTTCATATTGCAGGCTTGTATCTCCTCTGTAAAAAGCTTCTTCTACTCTTCTCACCGATTTATCGTCATCGGGGGAATACCAAACACCTGGCACTAGAAAACCACTCGGAGTTGTTACGGGTTTTAGACATACTGCTGTTAATTTTCCGGGAATTACTTTAACCAGTAACGAATCGTTTACCAAGACTGCTCCTTCCAGCTCCGGTCTTACTGCCTTTAACATTCTCTGTTCGGATTCTTCACACAAAAACCACTGGTCTTTTGCTGCCGAAACTTCATAATTATAAAAGAGGGGATTACCGACTCTTTCCTGAAGATCAAAAGGCATAGAAGAGTAGGGGAGCTTCGACAGAATAAGGGCTAAAGCAAACTTATATCCCTTTACCAATATTTCATTATTCGGATTTCCCTGACCGTCTTCTTTTTTGGCAATATCCCAAAATGGCGCAAGAAGTTTTTGTACATAAGGGTTATCGGCAAGTTCGGCATAAGCTTGTGAAACAATATCGTCATCCACGCTTTCTGCGCTATAATTTGCAAAATAATCTGCCCTGTCTTCCTTTAGTGTAGGGTCGATATCAAAGGGAAGTTCTAAAGCTCTTTGCAATAATCTTCCGTTTTCACCTCTAAACGTACTGTCTAATCCATTCAGGATAGGAGTTGCTTCCGACAAAGGCATGCTCGAAAAAACTTTTTCCAAATATGGGTAATCAACATTTACTCTTTCAAGTAACTCTGCTCTAGCGGGCTCCATTTTCCTTACTCTAAATCTTTGGGCTCCCTCTATATGGCTTAAAAGCTCATGCATAAGATCGGAATTCTATAGCAATTGGAGGGTAAATGCAAGTAAAGTTTAAGCTTTTTCTAAGGAATTACTAATAAGCTTAAGGTGTGAAGAAGATAATTGGAGTTCTTTTCCTCATCTTTGCCGCCGCCGGATGGATAATATTCCTTTCAAACGCTCCCGGTTTCTAATACTCAGAATTTTCTCAGTAATCTTTAAGGAAAGGAGTATAATATCAACGCCAAATGAGAATATTAATCGTGGAAGATGAACATCGAATATCTGCAGCCCTTAAAAAGGGTCTCGAACAGGAATCTTATGCGGTAGATGTAGCTTATGACGGAAATGTAGGTCTTGATCTTGCGATGGGAGAGACTTACGACCTCATTATCTTAGACAGACTACTCCCCGGAATGGACGGCATAGAAATATGCAAATTGCTAAGAGAAAAGAATAACCACACTCCAATCCTACTTCTTACCGCTAAAGGACAAACCGAAGACAAAGTTGAAGGATTAGATGCCGGAGCTGACGATTATCTGGTAAAACCTTTTGCATTCGAGGAACTTTTGGCAAGAATAAGAGCTCTTCAAAGAAGACCTAGGGAAAGTACGGGACAAGTTTTAGAATTGGAAGATTTATCCTTAGATCCTAAAAATTTTGAAGTAAGAAGAAAGGGGAAAAACATAAGCCTCTCAAGTAAAGAATTTGCGCTTTTGGAATTTTTATTAAGACACAGTAAGAGAACGGTGACAAAAGAAGAAATAATCTCTCATATATGGGATTACGATTCGGACGTCCTCCCCAATACGGTAGAAGTATATATCGGATACTTGAGAAACAAGATAGATAGGCCCTTTAAAAAGAAATTGATAAACACTATAAGAGGATTCGGATATCGACTGGGAGAATAGATATGTTTAGATCGGCAAGAATAAAATTAACTTTATGGTATGTTTTTATAGCGTTTATAATAACTGCCTTTTTTAGCGTTCTTGCTTTTAACGGCTTCAGGCTTGAATTCGAAAGAGGATTGGAAAGACAGCAAAGAATTATTATCCAAAGAGAATACAATGGCCCACCACCTGCAGGACTAGATTACAGAAGAATAGACCCCAATGTGTTATCGGAAATCAGAGAATGGCTCATTTTAAGAATTCTTCTTATCGACGGACTTATAATCGTTATTTCAGCGGCAAGCGGATATTTTCTCGCTGGAAGAGCATTAAAGCCTATCCGCATAATGGTAGATGAACAAAATAGATTCATTTCCGATGCCTCTCATGAATTAAGAACACCTTTAACGGCAATGTCTACATCTTTGGAGGTAGGGTTAAGAGACAAGAAAATAAACTTGGAGAAAGCAAGACAGCTCTTGGAAGAAAATCTTACGGACGTCAAAGAACTTCAGACTCTTACAAATAACCTTCTTTTACTTGCCTACTATAATAAAGAAGGAAACAGTTCAACAGTTAACCTTAAAGACATACTCCAAAAAGCGATAGACAAAGTGACTCCTCTGGCAAAAAACAAAAGAATACAGATTATTTTTACTTCAAATAAATACTATACAAAAGGAGACGAACAGAAACTAATTCAGCTCTTCGTGATCTTACTCGACAATGCAATAAAATACAGCTCTTCAGGAAAGAAAATAAATATAAAAGCAAAGAAAACAGACGGAAAGATTGAAATATCTGTAAAAGACGAGGGAATAGGTATAAAAACGGAAGATCTTCCTCATATTTTCGACAGGTTCTATAGATCAGAAAAATCAAGGACAAGTAGCGGTTTTGGATTGGGACTCTCAATTGCAAAAAAAATAACGGAAGAACACGGAGGAAACATTAAAGCTTTAAGTGAACCGGAAAAGGGAACAACTTTTCTGATTAATCTGCCCTCAAGAACTTAAACTTATTCTAAGCTTCTTTTCAGAAAGGAGAAATAGACTGATGACGATGCAAAATATAATTACAAGAATAAAAAACGGAATTAATTGGTACAAAAAAACGGGAAAAAGGAACAAAATTTTAATCCTTGCGGGAATTCTGATACTTCTTTTCCTGGGATATAGACAATTTTTTGCTTCCTCTAAAGCTCCGACATATACAACAGCTACCGTCACCAAAGGTACACTGATCGATTCGATAACGGAAAGCGGAAATGTTTCAACAGGAACAGTAAGTGTTTCTTCCCCAACAGACGGAATAATAACCGAGGTCTATGTCCGAAACGGAGATCCTGTTTCACAAGGGCAAAACCTGTTTACCGTTGAAAGCACCGCAACCCCTCAAGAAAAAGCTTCAGCCTATGCCTCGTATCTCAATGCTTTAAACAGCTTCCAATCGGCACAACAAAGCAAAGAAAGTCTGGTAGGACAACTCGAACAGGCAAGACAGACTGTTCTGAATGCTCAAGATGCGGTAGACCAGATGAATTCCAACTTAAGCACAAGCCAACCAAATCCTTCAACAAAGAAAAACTACACTCAAAATGAAATAGACAGCATTAATTCCTCTCTTACAAGCGCGAGAGAAAATTTTTCCGCATTAGAGACAAAATACAATCAGGCGGATACATCTATAAACGCTGCGAACGCCAGTCTTAATTCGGCATCCTTGTCTCTTTCTGCAACCGGAAATTATACTGTTACAGCTCCTACGTCTGGAACAGTAGCAAATCTTGCAGTGACAAGCGGACAAAACATAAGCGGAGGTTCAACTTCCTCCAACTCGAACTCTAATGCAAGCTCGGGGACAAGTTTGAGTTCACAGACAACATCTTCTTCTGTTTCCAGCATCAGTTCTTCTAATCCTGTCCTTCTCATAACGGCAAACAATTCTTCTTATGAAATAGAAGTTGCCGCAAACGAATCCGATATGCCTAATCTTAAACCGGGTCAGAATGCCACCGTAACCTTTGACGCTTTACCCAACAAAACATATGTTGCTACTTTAGACAGAATAGACTCGGTAGGAACACAAAGTTCAGGGGTAGTCACTTTCAATGCATATTTTAGACTCGTTTCTCCCTCTCCCGAGATAAAATCAGGAATGAGCGCAACTGTCGTTGTTCAGACTGCAAGAAAAGATAATGTCCTTATTGTCCCAACGGCAGCAGTGAGAACCTCAAACGGTGTTTCCACGGTAAGAGTCCTTCAACCAAACGGTCAGATATCAACTGTTGAAGTGCAAACAGGTCTTTCGACAACAAACGGAGTCGAAATAACTTCAGGCTTATCCGAAGGACAGACCGTTATAACAGGTACTCAAACAACAGGCTCGGGTTCATCCTCGGTTTTTGGAGGAGGACTTAGGTTTGGAGGAGGAGCGGGCGGTGGAGCAACCTTCCGAAGAGTGGGTGGAGGAGGCTAAAAATGGAACAGATATCCATTAAAAACATTTCCAAGATATACAAAACGGGAGATGTTCAGACTTTAGCATTAGACAATGTATCTTTTTCTGTTAAAAAAGGCGAATTCATAGCGATAATGGGTCCTTCCGGAAGCGGAAAATCAACTTTAATGCATATCCTCGGCGCACTCGACATTCCCTCCTCCGGAACATATATACTAGACGGCGAAAACGTAGAAAACCTATCAAAAGATCAGCTTGCAGAGATAAGGAATAAAAAAATAGGATTTGTTTTCCAAGCATTTAATCTTTTACCCAGAACATCAGCTTTGAAAAACGTTATGCTTCCTATGGTCTATGCGGGAATAGATAAAAATAAAAGAGAGGAAAGGGCAAGACAACTGCTTACCCAGGTAGGGCTAGCGGATAGAATGAACCATTCGTCTAACCAACTCTCGGGAGGGCAGATGCAAAGAGTGGCAATAGCAAGAGCCTTATCAATGACACCCTCCATCATACTCGCCGACGAACCCACGGGAAACATATCCTCCGCTCAAAGCGACGAAATCATGAAGATTTTTCAGAAACTGCAAAAAGAAGGGCACACCATAGTAATAATTACTCACGAACCAAGCGTTGCAAGATGGGCAGAAAGGATAATTCACATACAAGACGGCAAGATAGTAAAAAACGAAAAGAACAAAAAGGAGAGTGCGAATGGAATTTAGAGAATTAGTACAATCGGCTTTTGAAGCTCTTTTTATCAATAAGCTCAGAACCTCTCTTGCTATATTGGGAATCGTAATCGGTATCGGCGCAGTAATAGCTCTTGTTTCGCTTGGACAGGCTAGTCAGAAATCCGTACAAAACCAGATAGAATCATTGGGATCTAACCTTATCACTGTAATTCCCGGAGCAACGCAGACAGGAGCGGTCAGGGGAGCCGTGGGTGGGGGAACTACCCTTACTTATGAAGATGCCAAGGCCTTAGAACAAAATTTGCCTCAGATGAATTCTGTTTCAAAAATATCTCCCGAACTTACAAGAAGAGCACAAGTCACAACGGTAGGCCAGAATACAAATACGCAGATAATCGGAGCTACTCCCGACTATGCCTCTATTCATAATGTAAGTATGGCAGAAGGTGAGTTTTTGACAGCAGACGATGTCTCCGCATTAAGAAGAGTGGCAGTTATCGGATCTACCGCTGCATCAGATCTTTTTGGAACAAATGACCCGATAGGACAAACCGTAAGAATAGATAAGCTTACTTTCGTAGTAGTAGGACTCACCGCGTCAAAAGGAGGAAGTTCTCTTTCAAATCAGGACGATGCGATATATGTCCCGCTCACAGTCGCCCAAAAAGAACTTTTCGGAGCAGATTATCTAAGCTCTATCTCACTTTCTGCAAAAAATTCAGACTCAATAGCAAGCGCGGAAGACGAAGTAGGTTATCTTTTACTGGCAAGACATAAAATAAATAATCCTTCGGAAGCCGATTTTTCGATGTTTTCCCAATCGGATATATTAAATACCGCGTCATCTATCACGGGAGTTTTTACGGCACTTCTTGCCGGAATTGCCGCCATTTCGCTTCTTGTAGGAGGAATAGGAATCATGAACATTATGCTTGTTACCGTAATAGAAAGAACCAGAGAAATAGGGCTTCGAAAAGCCCTTGGAGCCAAAGACGGAACAGTTATTACACAATTCTTAATTGAATCTGTAATTCTTACGGTAAGTGGAGGAATATTGGGAATGATGTTAGGGATAATCCTTTCATTTATAATCGTTTCCTTTATAAGCCTTCCTTTTACGATTTCTGTTTCGGCCGTAGTTCTGGCAATAGGAGTTTCGGGAGCAATAGGAATCATCTTCGGATGGTATCCTGCAAAAAAAGCAGCCGATTTATCACCTATTGAAGCACTAAGATATGAATAAACAATCCATATTTTTATCAACTTTAATACTTTTATTTATCCTTTTACTGGGGATTTTCTCCTACTTTTTAAAGTATAAAAATGGAGCAGAAGAAGTAAGTAAAACGGTAGCGAAAATATCTCCAGTTAATACAAATCCTCTTTCAATAGAAGCAATGAGAACAAAAAGCTATCCCGGAAGCAATCTTACCATCGAACAAACCCTTCCCGACGGAAGTAACTATCATCAATATATAGCTTCCTATCTTTCGGACGGACTTAAGATATACGGCCTCTTGACCGTTCCCATGGGAGATAAACCCAAAACAGGGTGGCCTGTTATCATTTTCAACCATGGATACATCGATCCTTCTCAATACCAAACAACCGAAAGATATGTCGCCTATGTAGACTATTTTGCAAAAAACGGATATATAGTCTTTAAATCGGACTATAGAGGAAACGGAAATTCTGAGGGGGATCCTCTAGGAGCATATTATTCTCCCGCATATGCAACAGACGTATTAAATGCTCTTTCTTCTCTTAAAAAATATCCACAAGCTGATCCCAACAGAATAGGAATGTGGGGGCATTCAATGGGCGGAAACATCGCTTTAAGAGATTTAGTTGTAGATACCAAAGACATCAAAGCTGCAGTAATTTGGGGTGGAGTAGTCGGATCATACAACGATATGATCAATAACTGGCAAAGAAAAGTACCATTTCGTCCCGGCCCGAGGGAACTTGCCCTAAGAAATAGCGGAAGACAGTCTCTAATTACAAAATATGGTAGTCCTTCGGCAAATCCAACCTTTTGGAATTCAATCGATCCCACAAACTTTGTTTCAGACATAACTGCTCCTGTCCAACTTGACGCAGGCGGAAGCGATGAGGAAGTTCCCGTTGCCTTTTCCCAAAGCCTTTACGAGAAATTAAAAAATGCCGGAAAGAATGTCGAATTCTATGTATATCCCGGGTCTGACCATAATATCTCACAAGGCTTCGACCTTGCCATGCAAAGGTCACTGGCTTTTTTTGACAAATATGTGAAAGGGGGTGAAAATTCATGAATTCAAGAAATCTGATTGCTGTATTCATCATAGTTATCCTGGCAGCGGTAGCCGGTTTTTTTGCAGGCTCTAAATTCCAGGGAGCTAATTTCCGATCCGGTAATCAAACCTTTTTCCAAAACGGAGAACAGAGAACAGGGATGATGAACGGAAGATTTGGAAACGGAAATCCCAATGGAGCAAGAGGAGGAAGGGGACAGGTTGTAGATATAAACGGAAATAGTATGACGATTAAACTAAACGACGGAACAACCAAGCTCGTCAATCTTACTTCAAGCACAACTTACGTAAAAACTGCAACCGCAAGCTCAAGCGATGTAAAAACAGGAGATACTGTTTTGGTTATAGGAACATCTAACTCTGATGGAAGTATAACTGCTCAGGATATCCAAATTGGAGGAAACCTTTTTCAAAGAGGTATTTCACCGACTCCCACTCCATAAATAGGGTTAAAAACCATATTTCTAATTGGCACCTTCGGGTGCCAAATTAGCTTAATTTTTGGCAAGCTAAACTTGACAAGTTTTATAAAAAATGTAAGTATATGTCCAAGATAAATGAAAAAGTTTTTTCTGTCCGCAGCTGTGTTATTCACAACGCCGATGATGATTGCTTTCTGCCTCATCTATCTTTCCTTCCTCTCTTATCAAAAAGCCTCTGACGCCAACTTTTCCCTAAAAAACTCTACAGTAGCGTATGCAGCCTTGCCTGAAGGAGCAAATACATTTGCCGCCTCTGCGCAGATTCAGGACGCAAGAATTTCAATTGTTAGAAGCTTCTTCCAGAAATACGGTTCACCGTTGACGCCATATGCAGAAAATGTAGTAGAAGCTGCCGACAAATATGGTCTTGATTACAGACTGATTCCCGCCATAGCGATGCAAGAATCAAATCTTTGCAAGAAAGAAATCAAGGGATCATTTAACTGTTGGGGATTCGGTATCTACGGCAAGAAAGTAACGATGTTCACAGACTATCCGGAAGCAATTGATACCGTTACAAAGACTCTTTCGAAAAACTATAAGGCAAACGGATTAGAAACTCCGGAGGAGATAATGAAAAAGTACACCCCGGGCAGCAACGGAAGCTGGGCAAACGGAGTAAACTACTTCATGGATGAACTAAAAACAGCCCTATAGTTAGGTACTTGACAAACCTATAGTTCTCTGCTATAATCCCAAACTAGATCCTAAGGTATGTCCTTCCAAATACATACGTTAGGATTTTTTTGTGGTTTTAAAGGAGCCACGAAGAAGTATGAAGAAAAACATTTTTGCTTTTCTCCTACTCCTTACAGCAATATCCGCTGTAATTCCTCAGTACTCCCTAGCAGAACAAAAAGCTTCTGCATCATCTGCAAACATTATTTCTAACGAAATAAGTGCGGAAAGGGATTACCGTGCAAAAGTCTTAAAGGAATACTTAGAAAGCCAGAACTCACCTCTTGCAGGTTATGCAAATGATTTTATAGTTCAGGCTGACAAATATAACCTTGACTGGAGACTTGTTGCAGCTATCTCGGGTGTTGAATCTACCTTTGGACAGGCCATACCCACTGACTCATACAATGGATGGGGTTGGGGAGTATATGGAGACAATGTAATCAGGTTCAAATCATGGCCTGATGGAATAGCTACTGTTTCCCAGGGACTTAGGGAAAGATATATCGATCAGTGGAAGGCTAAAGATATATATGAAATAGGGTCTATATATGCTTCATCTCCTACATGGGCTTCTCATGTAGAATATTATCTTAAAAAGATAAGGGCTTTTGAGCTTACCGATACCAAAGAAACCCTTTCCCTTTCGATATAACTACGCTATAATATTCGGACTGGCTATGGGCCAACCGCCCAGGTGGCGAAATTGGCAGACGCGATAGGTTTAGGACCTATTGCCCGTAAGGGTTTGGGAGTTCGAGTCTCCCCCTGGGCACTAAGATACATATGAAATCAACAATTAATAAACTTGAAGATAATACAATTGAGCTTAAAATAGCTGTTCCTTGGGAAACGGTAAAAAAAGTTAAGGAAGAGGTTTTAGAGGCATTCGTTAAAGAAGCCGAACTTCCGGGCTTTAGAAAAGGAATGGCGCCTAAAAAGCTTGTAGAAGAAAGAATTGATCCGGATAGACTAAGAGAAGAAATACTTAAAAGAATACTCCCACAGGGCTATGTAGAGGCCATAAAAGAGCACAAAATAAATCCCATCATAAATCCCAAGATTCATGTAGACAAACTCGAAGATGAAAAAGACTGGGAATTCACCGCATTAACATGCGAAGCTCCACAAATAGAGTTGGGAGACTATAAAGATAAGATTAAAACAGTTACTGCTAAATCTAAAATTGCAGTTCCCGGAAAAGAACAAACCCAAGTAGGATTCGATGAAGTAGTCAAAATCCTTATGGAAACAGTAAAAATCACAATTCCAGCAATATTAGTAGAAGGCGAAGTAGACAGACTTCTTTCTCAAATGCTTGATGAAATAAAAAGACTCGGACTTACTCTTGACCAATATCTTGCCTCTACAAAGAGGACCATAGAAGATTTAAGAGCAGAATATGCACAAAAAGCCTCTAACGATCTTAAACTTGAATTTGCACTTCAAAAGATTGCGGACGAAGAAAAGATCTTTGCGGAAGATAAAGAAGTAGAAGAGGCAATCACACAAGCCCCAAATGAAGCCGAAAGACAAAATCTAATGACCAATAAAAACCTCCTTGCTGTTATAATAAGACAGCAGAAGACGCTTGATTTCCTAAGGAATCTGTGATATAAGCAAAGCGTTTTATGAATAGCAAAAAAACCCAAAAAACACATAATTACGTTGATCAAATTGAAGCCTTAAGGGACCTCGGCTCCGATTTAAAAAAGACTGCAAAAGACCAGGCCGTTGACGGAATGATCTCTGATCTTTGGAAACAAATGCTTGGAGAAAACACCAAAGGTGAACAACCATCAAAAGGAGACCTCAAACAAGGAGAATTTATTACTTTAGGAAAGAAAAAGATCGAGAAAGAGGAAAAAGCAGAAAGAAAACCAGCTATCATGCCGGGAATAGATTATCAAAGAGAAATTCTATATGGTGAACAAATGACATCAAGGCGTGAACATCAGGAAACTCAAGCCAAAATGCAAGAAATCATAATTGAACTTCAAAGACTCACCAAGAGCTCCCAAGAACTTGAGATTGAATTCAAAGACGTTACTGTTAATGAGATGCCGGTAAATCCAGGCAAATATCATCTCAATTTCTTTGAATGGATGTTGTCTGTTGTCAGAAACGCAAGAATGAAAGTAGAAAATTCGGCATCTTGGTTAAGTGTCTTTTCAAGCAAAAAGGCAAGAAAAGATTACTGGAGCATGGCAAAAAGCCATGGAACAAGCTTCACTTTAAACGGAGAGAGAACTCCGGCTACACAGACAGGATAACCTATATATTGATTGACCGTTGACAAGCTCAACTATTCTTCCTACAATAGCATTTGTGTTAAATCAATTGTTTAAGAACATTATGAACCTTATTAACTCCCTTATGGGGAGGTCCGGTTCGTAGTTTTTAAACTAAGAAAGAACTTTAGACCTCCCAAACGGGAGGTTTTTTTATGTTTTTGAATTATGAGTAAAGAAATAGATTATGGTTATTTAATACATAACAAAGCAAGAATAGTAGATGCTGAGCATACAGTCCCTCCGCAAAGAGAAGGGTCAAGAGGAGAAATGGTTGTATATGAATGGGATCATGTTCCCACATATCATGCAATAGATCCTTCCTATCCTTCTTATCTTTTAGAAAGAAAGCTAAATGAGGACTGGTTTCTGGCAGATAGAGTAGATACTCTCACTAGAATTGTCGAAACCGATCCCACTCTTCCTTTTACTGCATGGGAAGAAAAAGATGACGGAACAGAAGTTCCGGTAAAGGGAGGAACAATAACAGATTCAAAATTGTTGGCAAATTTGAGAAACAAAGCAATATTTTCTCTCAGAGAAGAACTAGCACAACATGGAGAAATTGACAGAGCAGACAGGATTATTTTTCAACCTCCACCCAAAACCGAAATCATTGATCAAATAAATGACAGTTATAACGGAGTTTAAAAAAGGAGGTGAATTATGGGAACAACAGAACGTTCGACAGAAACAAGATCAACGGACAAAACAGTAAGAGTAGATGGAAATACTGTGCCATGGCTTGCAAAAGGAAAACAATTTGATATGAGGGTAGCGAATTTTCCCGATCATGGAAGACCATGTTTTATAGGATCCGCTATTCAAAGTAACAATGTGGCATTAGAACTTGCCCAAGGATTAAACGAAGAAGAAAGTAAAAGAGGAAATAAAGCCATTGCTGTAGAAATAGAGTCAATATTAAACGGTGATGGAGCAAAAAGAGCTGGTATAAACAGGCTCTCTGCAGGAGAACCTTATGATCCCAGAGGCCTAGTTATTTATTACCATCGAGGAGAACATCTCGGAACACCCCTAATTACTGTACTTGCTAAATCTAGACTAAGAGATGAAGGCAAGGTAGAAAAAGTACTGGGGTTAACAGGAGATGGTGATAGAAGGCGAAGACATTAACTGACTATCAATATTTTCAAACAAAGGAGGTGAAATTAATATGGAAACAGAACAAAGAGTGGAACAGGAAAAAG
Organism: bacterium; assembly: GCA_021791545.1. Lineage (GTDB taxonomy): Bacteria > Patescibacteriota > Microgenomatia > Levybacterales > UBA12049 > JAJYWL01. The sequence goes on along the minus strand of JAJYWL010000001.1, from coordinate 39,569 downwards.
CAGCTTACGAAAGCGAGGAAGCAAAAAGGGAAAGAGAAAGCGCTGCTATGACAAGACGTTTAATAAGAGAATTCGGAGACCCTAACAGAGAAGAATATAGGGATCCTTATTCCTCTGAAGTAGTCATGGCACCAGGAGCAGAATATCAACTTAGCGTACGCATGTAGAACTTATTACTTTATTCTGGTAAAATACAATCGTCTTCATCCTTTTTTCTTTTTGAAAAGGAGAGTGCGAAATTGCACTCGACGAGGGCTCGTAGCTCAGTTGGTTAGAGCGTTGCATTGACATTGCAAAGGTCAGAAGTTCGACTCTTCTCGGGCCCACCATAATAAACGTCCTATAGTTGACATTACCATATCAACCTGCTACACTTCAGAACTATGACAGAAAGAGAACCAGTTAATAATGAAAGCGATTCTACTCGTACCTTGAGGAGAATTTCTGCTAGAAGAATTTTTAGCTCATCACTAGATCATATTAGTCGTTCTACTGAAAATGCTTACTTTAAAAATCCTTGGATGGGTAGAGGCATAACAACTTTTGGAGCTTTAAACACCGCATTATTTGTAGCCGAAGGTAGAACTCCTGATTATATAGCGGCTGGTGCTGCAATAACTGGAGCAGGAGCTTTAATGATTGCGGGCAGAAGAATTACACAAGGCAAATTTTAATCCATCAATATTCTTAGCACCTCTTATTTAGAAATGTTATACTGTTTCTATTCAGAATAGATTAATAGTTATGACAAGAGAAGAAGCACTTCAAAAATTGAAGGACCTCATTAAAAACGAAAATCTTATAAAGCATCATCTTGCTTGTGAAGCGGTAATGATTAATCTTTATAGATACTTTAATCCTCAATCTGAAAACTCAATAGAGGAGGGGAAGTGGGGACTGGTTGGCCTTCTTCATGACGCTGATTATGAACTGACAAAAGATAATCCAGAAAAACATACACTGGTCCTTGAAGAAAAATTGGGAGGTCAATTGCCACCCGAAGTTGTCTACGCAATAAAGTCACATAATTGGAAAAACAACCGAGTAGAACCTAAATCAAAAATGGACTGGAGCATTTATTGCGCAGACGAACTTACAGGACTGATAATAGCGGCCGCTCTTGTACATCCGGACAAAAAACTTTCTTCTCTAAATACAGACTTCATTCTTAATAGGTTTAACGAAAAATCATTTGCGAAAGGAGCAAGTAGAGATCAGATTGAAATGTGCGAAGAAAAGCTTGGAATACCCCTTAAGAATTTTATTGATATCTCTCTTTTTGCAATGCAACAGATCTCCTCAGACCTCAGCTTATAACATAAACTCCTATTGACACAACTATTTGGTTCTTCTATTCTTTTCTTAGGAATTTATTTCTGAATGGAAAAATACGAATCTAATTCTCTCCCAAGGAAAAAGATATTTGTAAATAATTTTATCGGCGGTATAGCATGGGCACTTGGAGCAACAGTTGGTCTTTCCTTAATCATCGCACTACTTACTCTACTTCTTAAAAACGTAAACCTTATTCCTTTTGTAGGAAATTTCGTGGCAGGAGTAATTGAATTTGTCGTCAGTAAAAATCCGAATTTATTAATTAAGTAGTATATGGTAGCAATACGTGAACGAGAATTCCCTGAAGGGAAACTTATTCGTTTTCCTAGGCCTTTAAGCCCAGAAGAAATCGAAGAGAAAAGACAGTCTGAGCAAAGATTTATTGATCAAATGACTGCTGATCTTGGTCCTGATATACCAAAAAGAATACTTGAGGTAAGAGCATTGAAACCAGAAGCAACAATTTTTGAGGCTTTAAATCATTATGCCGGTAAAAATTATGATGTAACTCCCTCCAGTAAGTAAATAATTGCCTTCATTATTACTCTCTGCTAAAATCAACTCATGGACAAAGGAAAAATGGATAACATAAGACACTCTTGCGCACACCTTCTTGCTGCGGCAGTAATGGAACTTTATCCCAAGACAAAATTAACAATTGGACCTGCCATTGAAAACGGATTTTACTATGATCTTGAGTTTACTCAACCCATATCAGAGGAAGACTTACCAAAAATTGAAGATAGAATGAGAAAAATTCTTCCTTCTTGGAACGGATTTTCAAAAAGGGAAGTAAATGCAAAAGAAGCCAAAGAAATATATAAAGATAATCCATATAAACTTGAGCTTATCGATGAAATAGAAAAAAGAGGAGAAGAAATAACCTTATATAAAGCCGGAAACTTCGAAGACCTTTGCAGGGGAGGACATTCGGAAAACCCGTCGGAAGAAATAGGAGCATTAAAACTTTTATCCCTTGCAGGTGCATATTGGAGAGGGGACGAGAAGAACAAGATGTTGACAAGAATCTACGGAACTTGTTTTCCTTCCCAAAAGGAACTTGATGAATACCTCAACATGCTTGAAGAAGCAAAAAAAAGAGATCACAAGAAGCTAGGACCAGCTTTAGAATTATTCTTTTTTTCTGAAACTTCACCCGGCATGGCATATTGGCTTCCTAAGGGAACAATTATTTACAACGAACTTTTGAAATTCTGGAGAGAAGAACATCAAGAAGAGGGATATCAGGAAGTCATTACTCCAATACTTAACAAGAAACAGCTCTATGTAACATCAGGACACTTTGACCATTATTGGCAAGATATGTTTGTTGCGGATATGGGTAAAGATGAAGTCTACGGAGTAAAAGCAATGAATTGTCCCAACGCAATGACAGTCTTCGGATTCAAGACCAGATCATATAGAGATCTCCCATTGAGATTCTCAGATACAGATCCGCTTCATAGATATGAACTTTCAGGAGTATTGAACGGACTATTAAGGGTAAGGGAATTTAGACAAGACGATGCACATATATTTGTAAAAGAAGATCAGATAGAAGGGGAATTTAAAAAACTTTTTGCCCTGGTTGAAAAATTTTATTCTATTTTCAAACTCGAATATTCCTTCAGATTTGGGACCAGACCAAAAGATTTTATGGGAGAAGAAAAAGTATGGGATAAGGCCGAAGAAGTATTGGAAAGAATACTTAAGGAAAGCGGAAAAGAATACACGATAGAAGCGGGAGAAGGAGCTTTTTATGGACCAAAGATAGATATACTCATGAAAGACTCTCTTGGAAGAAAATGGCAGACAGGAACTTTACAACTCGATTTTCAACAGCCGATGAGGTTTAATCTTAAATACTCAGATTCGGAAGGGAAAGAAAAGACTCCTATTGCCATACATAGGGTTCTATACGGTTCCCTTGAAAGATTCATAGGAATTTTGATCGAAAACTTTGGCGGTGCTTTTCCTCTTTGGATAAGTCCTGTTCAGGTTGCTCTTCTTCCTATTACCGATGAGCAAAATGATTATGCCGAAAAACTGGCCGGAAAACTAAGAGAACATGGCGTAAGAGTAGACGTAGACTTACGAAACGAAAGGCTCCAAGCAAAGATCAGGGACGCCACTTTACAAAAAGTCCCATATTTAGGTATAATAGGGAAGAAAGAAACGGATGAGGAGTCTGTTTCTGTCCGAACCAGAAAAGGTGAGGACTTGGGAAAGATAAAAGTTTCCGATTTTCTTAACAAGGTTAAACAAGAAATTGATAAAAAAGCATAAGAGACAGGACAATAGAAAATTTTACAGGGTTAACGAAAGAATATCTGCTCCCCAATTACGTGTTTTAGGAAGTGATGGGAAGCAGATTGACGTTTTAGGAAGATTAGAAGCACTTAATCTAGCAAGAAACGAAGGCTTGGACTTAGTCGAGATAGCACCCATGGCGAATCCGCCGGTTGCAAAGATAATCGACTACAAAAAGTTTCTTTACCAGGAAGAAAAGAAACATAGAGAAGAGAAAAGAAAAGCCAAGGTTTCAGAAACCAAAGAAGTAAGACTGGGACCTTTCATGGGAGAGAACGACCTTGAGACCATGATAAGAAGAGCAAGGGAGTTCCTGGAAGGCGGAGATAAGGTAAGACTGGTAGTCTACTTTTCGGGAAGACAAATAACTCATCCTGAATTTGGACACCAAACTTTGGATAAAGCCTTAGCAATGCTTTCCGACATATCAAAAGTTGATAGGGAAAGAAGACTTGAGGGAAGAAAATTAATAATATTAATTTCTCCCGAAAAGAAAGGACAAAAAGATGTCAAAGAAGAAAATCAAGAAAGCAGCATCTAAAAGATTTAAGGTTACAAAGACCGGAAAGGTTTTGTTTGCTCATCAATATGGAAGACATAAGAAAGCAAGCAAATCTCAATCCAGAATAAGAAGACAGGGCGAACCCGGAGTTTTAACCGGTGAATTTGCAAACAAAATAAAACAAATTTTAGGAGCAAAATAAAATGGCGAGAGTAAAAAGAGGAACAATATCAAAGAAAAAACATAATAAGCTTTTAGGCCTTACAAAAGGTTATAGAGGTACTAAATCTAAACTTGTAAAAGTTGCAAAAGAAGCAGAACTTCACGCAAGAGCTTATGCATATCAAGGAAGAAAAAACAGAAAAAGAGATATGAGAGCTTTATGGATTACAAGAATAGGTGAAGCTGCAAAAAAAGAAGGTCTTTCATATAGCAAACTTACAAATCAATTAAAGAAAGCAAGTATTGCCTTAGATAGAAAAGTATTAAGCGAAATAATAATGAATGATCCAGAAACTTTCAAAAAAATAATTGATTCCTCGAAAGCTTCCAACTAACCTTCGCTTCTGTGTCTTGATCTTGTAGTAACGAACCTTACTATTTTACCTTTTCTATCAAATCTGCTAAATAATTCTACTTTTTTTTCCAATTTAACCAGATCTTTATATCTTTCTGTTTGATGATATGCCTCAATATATCTATTTAAATGATCTGAGCCTTGAGAAATAAGTATTTCTTCCGAAGATAATCCTTCTCTTATATCCATTCCATAGCTTCTAAATAACCTCATCGCTCTCGGGAGATGAAACCCCACAGTCAGAACTGCAGCATCTTGTATGTTCATGGGTTCTATGAATTTCTTTTTTATCTCTTCCGCGTTACCTGCAGTATCAAATGAATTATTCTCTACAAGCATTGCCGAATCTGGAATTTGATCTTCAGAATAAAATCTTCTTACAAAGCTTCTCATCATGTCAGCTTCTGTGGGAAAGGGTTTGCCTGTTAAGGGGTCTTTTCCTGCCGTTGCTCCGGTTGAAAAAATAATCAATCCCGTTTCACCCGAAACATACATATGTGCTGCAGCAAGTGCGGTTAGTTTCGATTCAATACTTAAATATATCCTGGACTCTGAACCTCTTCTCGTAGCTATAACATTTTTCTCATCATCAAGTCTCCAGTTCTTACCCAAAGCGATAACCGCTCCATATTGTTGCCTTTCGGATTCAGTTCTCAAAACTTCTGGTGTCATAATGGCCTGTAGTTTACTCTTCTAAGATTAAAAAATCAAATTAAATGTGTATGAAAATTGTAAAACCATATAATGAAAATTGAGCTCGAATCTGTTATTCTTATATAGTAATGGAAGAAGAACTCATTTCAATTAAAAACTCTGCTATACCCTTGATACTCGACGCCAAAGAGGAGAAGGAGCTTGAGGAATTAAAACTACAATTTTTAGGACGAAACGGTAAATTAACTCTTGCTCTAAAAAAAATTACAAAAGTTCCACCCGAAAAAAGAAAAGAGTTCGGGATGCTAGCAAACGAAGTAAAAGAGGCTTTAGAAGAAGCGATACTAAACCAGGCAAAAACCCTAAAAGGTTCCGTAAAGGAAAAAATAAGAGAAAAGATTGATGTAACCAATCCGGGAATAAAACCTCCTCTTGGGCATCTACACCTTGTCACACAGGCAATTGATGAGATAACCGACATATTCGAGAAGATAGGTTTCGAAAGAGTAAGATATCCGGAAGTTGAATGGGATTGGTACTCGTTTGAAGCACTAAACTTTCCCAAAAATCATCCTGCAAGAGATGACTGGGAAACCTTCTTCATAAAAGAAGAAGTTCATCCTAAATATGGTCCCATGATACTTACTCCACATACATCTTCGGGGCAGATAAGAGAAATGCAAAGAAGAAAACCTCCTATAAGAATGTTAAACATAGCAAAAACATATAGGAGACAATCCGATATTTCCCACGTACCTATGTTTCATCAGTTTGAAGGTTTGGTAATAGACAAAGATATAGCTATAACACATCTGAAGGGTACTCTAGATTATTTTGTAAAATCATTCTTCGGTGAAAACAGAAAATCAAGGATAAGACCCTATCATTTCCAATTTACAGAACCCTCGTTTGAAGTAGATGTTTCATGCGGAGTCTGTAACGGCAAGGGATGCAAGGTATGTAAATCAGGATGGCTCGAACTTGGCGGAGCAGGAATGGTACATCCTAATGTACTAAAAGCAGGAGGTATTGATCCTCAAGAATACACAGGATTTGCTTTCGGCTTCGGACCGGAAAGATGCATGATGATGAAAGAAGGACTAGAACTGGACGACTTAAGACTTATTTATTCAAATAAGTTGGAATTTTTGGAGCAATTTTAATATGGATATAAAAATATTAGATAGCTGGTTAAGAGACTTTCTAAAAACAAAAGCAAATCCCGAGAAAATAGGAGAGATTTTGTCTGCTACAAGCGTTTCTGTAGATAGAATTGAAAAATCAGGGGATGATTATATATACGATATTGAAGTAACTACAAATAGACCGGATTTAGCCTCTGTAACAGGAATCGCAAGGGAAGCTGCAGCTGCCTTGAATCAGCATGGAATTAATGCTTCTTACGAAGAACCGAGATTAAAAACACCGGAAACCCCCAAAGATAAATTAATCGAGATAACAAGTGATCCTAAACTTGTAAACAGACTATTGGCAGTAGCAATGAAAGTTGAAGTAGGCGATTCATCAAAAGAAACTAGAGAAAGAATTGAAAGGTCCGGAACGAGAAGTCTTAATAACGTAATAGATGTGACCAACTATGTAATGAAGGAAATAGGCCACCCGACCCATGTTTTTGATTTGGATAGATTAAATACCAAAACCCTTACAGTGAGAGAAGCAAAAAGCGGCGAAACCATAGAAACTTTGGATAACAAAAAATATGTTTTAAGAGGCGGAGAAATAGTTGCGGTAGATGACAACGGAAGAATAGTAGATCTTTTAGGAATAATGGGTCTTGAAAATAGCGTAGTCACGGAAAAAACAAAAAGGATTCTTTACTTCATAAACACGAATGAACCCACTAGAATAAGGAAAGCGTCAATGTCGCTTGGAATAAGAACAGAAGCGGCGGTTCTTAACGAAAAGAATATAGACAGTGAACTTGCATATAAAGCTCTTCTTTTGGGAATAGAACTTTTTGAAAAAAATGCTAAAGGGAAATTAATATCCGAGATAACAGATATTTATCCAAATAAAGTCAAAGAAAAAACTGTAAGCGTGAGACTTTCAAGAATAAATAAACTAATCGGAATAGAAATTGAACCCCAAAAAGCACTAAAAGCCCTTAAAGATCTCGGATTCGAAGCAAAACTTCTAAAAGAAAGTATTGAAGTTGTTGTTCCTTCGTTTAGACTTGGGGATATAGAGATAGAAGAAGACCTCATAGAAGAAATAGCAAGACTTCAGGGATACGAAAATCTTCCAAATATTCTTCCGCCTCAGACCAAGGTCGTTGCTCATAGATTTGCAGATGGGTTTTATTGGGAAAAAAGAGTAAAACAAGCATTCAAGTATTGGGGTTTTACGGAGGTATATACATATTCATTCGTCTCGACAGAACTCTTTGAGGGACCCTTGGAAGAAGCGGTAGAGATCAATAATCCATTAAATGAAGAATTCGTCTACATGAGAAAAACTCTGGTTCCAAGCCTATTAAAAGTAGTTTCTGACAATAAAGAACAGGAGACGATAAAGATTTTTGAAATCGCAAATGTATATCACAAAAGAAAAGGAGATTTACCCCAAGAACTTTTGACATTAGCAGGAGTGGTAAAAAAAGAGAAAGCAAATTTCTATGAAGTTAAAGGTCTTATAGAGCAATTACTCACTGATCTTGGCATAAAAGACTTAGAATTTAAATCATCAGATAAAACAGGGATAGGAGCATCATTATATGTTGGAAAAGAGTATTTGGGAGAGATAGAAATCCTTGATAATAATCTTATCGATTTCGAATTAAACTTTGAATTAATCCTAAAGAATGCATCATTAAAGAAAATATTTAAACCATTGAGTAAATTCCCTCCGATAGTAGAAGATTTGTCATTTAATATCTCAAAATCGATAGAGACTAAATCTGTAATTGACGAAATAAAAAGCAAATCAAAACTTATTACCGAGGTCGAATTGATGGATCAATACGATAACTCAAGAACTTTTCATATAGTCTATCAAGATCCAGAGAAAAATCTTACAACAGAAGAAGTCTCACAAATAAGAGAAAAAATAATCAGTGACCTCAAGGAAAAATTTGGTGCTTCTTTGAAATAATTTCTCCCCAAAATTTTATCAATTTAGATTTTATATCGGAAGTGTCGGTGATGCCGACGGGATAGGCGTTAACGAAGCACTCGGAGAAGGAGAAGCAGAAGGCGTTGGAGTAGGGGTAGAATTATTGTTATTTGAATTTTCCTGATAAGTTGATGTATCTGTAGGGGGATAATATTCGGGATGATCGGCTGCATAGGTAGAATGAATCCAAGCATCTATGCCTTCTTGCCATCTGTTTTTTCCGTCTGTCGAGATAGGGTCATTTTCCTTAAAGATAATGTAATCCTTGGTATCATAATCTCCTGCCTGAATCTCGGATGAATCAGCAAGTTTTCCCTGCTGATGTTTTGAAAGTTTAACTTTCTGATAAATTACACCCTGAGCCGTAGGTTGTGTTCCTTGAATGAAATACTCACTTCTTGTGGCCTGTCCGTCTTTAGGCAATCCGCCGCTTAATGCATCTATCTGCATTGCAATAACGTCATTGGGTTTTTGTGGAGGATTATCTTTTTTATCTTTAAGAACATAGCTTATAATCCTATTCCATATCGGAGCTGCACCCGTTATTCCCGAAGCGACTCTGCTCATGGGGGTATTGTCATTGTTTCCCACCCAAACACCTACCACATAATCAGGTGTATATCCTATTGTCCAGTTATCCTTAATATCGTTTGTTGTTCCTGTTTTTACCGAGACGCTGGGATGACCGGCAACCACCAACTGTGAATATGGTCCAAATTCCATACTTCTAGCCGTATTATCCAAAAGTATATGAGATATCAGGAAGGCTACTTCCTGAGACAATACTCGCTGAGGAGACGGGGGATTGTATTTATAAAGGACATTTCCCTTTGAATCATCTACTTCGAGTATCGAAACTAGAGGCTGCTTAAGACCCTGGTTTGCAAAAACTCCATATGCCTGCATTTCATCTATTAATCTTACATCTCTTCCTCCCAAAACAAGGGAATATCCCACGTCCTTAAGATTCGCGTCTGTAGGCTGCCAGTCTGAAATACCCATATCGTAAGCTTTTTGCATTACATTCTTGATTCCGACCATTGCGAGCATTTTTACTGCTGGCACGTTAATTGAATTTGCCAAAGCAAATCTCATCTGAATAGGCCCCCTGTATTTTCCGTCATAGTTAACAGGTATATAATCTTTTTCCTGGTCGTTTGCTTTAAAATTTGTAGCGACATCCATAAACATAGTGGCAGCAGTATATCCTTTGCTAAGCCCGACGGCATAGGTTATAGGCTTTAACGAAGACCCCGGCTGTCTCATGGCAAGAGCTGCATTGAAATTACCGTCGTTTTGGGTATTAAAATAATCTTCACTCCCGACCATGGCAAGTATTTCTCCTGTCTTTGGGTTTGTTACCATAGCCGCACCGTTTCCGACTTTAAGGTCTTTGTCTTTTGCAATCTCAGCTTTAACAATGTCCTCAGCCTGTTTTTCAATATTGTAATCGAGGGAGGTCTTCACTCTAAGTCCTCCATTTTCAACAGCTGCAGCGCCGAATTGTTGTTCCAGTTGTTGTTTTATATACATAACAAAATGAGGAGCTTTAATTCCTATGTCTTTTTGCTCAAATTTATAATTTGCAATTTCCTTATACGCGTCGTCTCCTTGTTTTTGAGTAATGTATCCCTGACCAACCATTGCACTTAAAACTAATTTCGTTCTATTCAAATAATATGTGTTTCCGCTAAAAGGAGAATAAACACTGGGGCTCTGGGGAAGACCGGAAAGAAAAGCACTTTGAGCAAGATCCAAATCCTTTACGTCTTTTCCAAAATACTGTTGTGCGGCTGTCTGAACACCTACCGCCGTCCCTCCATACGGAACATCATTTAGATACATTTCCAAAATCTGATCTTTTGTATACTTCTTGTCTACCTGAATTGAAAGCATTAACTCTTTGATCTTTCTTGGAAGTGTTCTTTCTGAAGTAAGAAGCGAGTTTTTAACAAGCTGCTGGGTTAGGGTTGATCCTCCGGAAAGACCCCTTAAAAGAACGACATTTACAGCTGCTCTTATGTATCCTGTTATCGAGAATCCCTGGTTGGTATAGAAGTTCTTGTCTTCAATTGCTATTGTTCCTTCTTGTAAGTATTTAGGTATATCGGAAAGCTTCACATAAATTCTGTTCTGGTTCTGATATACAGAGTAGAGAAGTGTTCCATTTCTATCGTAAATTCCACTTGAAGAAGAAGCCTGAGCGCTTGTTAACTTTCCAGGGGTAGGCAAATCTCTTCCGTACCAAAGAAAAAGCACAACAGTAAGAACTATGAAACCTATCAGTCCGAAGAATGCATATCTAATAAGAAGATTTATCTTTTCTATTCTGGTCATTCTTGACCAATTATTGAGGAGTCTAAACCTAATTCGTCTCCTGGATCTAGCAAAATCCATAACAAGCACTAGTATAGCTCAATTTATTGAGCATGGCAAACCCCTGTGATATACTCAAATAAATGGACATTGAAGAAATTTTAACAAGGGGAGTTGCGAACATAATTCCGGGAAAAATTGAACTCGAAAAAGCACTAAAAAAAGATAAAAAGCTGAACATCTACATGGGTATTGACCCCACCTCTACCAAAATTCATTTGGGACACGCAGTAGGACTCAGAAAACTAAATGAATTTGCAAAATTAGGACACAATGTGACTTTGGTAATAGGAGATTTTACCGCATTGATAGGGGACACCTCGGACAAAGAATCGGAAAGACCGATGCTTAGCCCAAAAGAGATAGAAGAAAATTTCCAGGACTACAAAAAACAAGCTCAAAAAGTACTGGATTTTTCGAAAGTAAAAATAAGATATAACAGCGAATGGCTTAAAAAGCTAACTTTTGAAGATATTGTTAAATTATCCCAACATTTTTCCGTAGGTGATTTTGTAGGAAGAGAACTTGTTAAGAAAAGATTAAGTGACGGAAAAAGAGTGGGACTTCATGAATTCCTTTATCCGGTCATGCAAGGCTATGATAGTTATTTCATGGATACAGACCTTCAAGTCGGAGGAACAGATCAAACGTTTAACATGCAGGCAGGACGAACCCTTCAGAAAGATTTAAGAAACAAAGAGTCATATGTACTTACGACTCCGATACTCGAAGGACCTGACGGAAGAAAAATGAGTAAGTCTTGGGGGAATGCAATATGGCTTAATGACGACCCCTCGGACGTGTACGGAAAAGTTATGGCGGTAAACGACGATCTCATAATCACATACTTTACACTCGCAACAGATACTTCTTTAGAAGAAATAAAAGAATACGAAAAAAGACTTAAGAGCGAAAACCCAAGAGATGTAAAAAAAGATTTGGCTTTTGAAATAGTAAAAGAATTACATAACGAAGAAGAAGCAGAAAAAGCAAAAGATAACTTTGAAAGAACTGTCCAGAATAAGGAAATGCCAAATGAAATCCCTTCTGTAAAACTGGATATCTCTAAATCAATTGCAGATGCCCTTTTGGAAACGAATCTTGCACAAAGTAAATCAGAAGCAAAAAGGTTAATAGAGCAGGGCGGTGTTTTTATAAATAACGAGAAAATAGAAGACTATAACGTAGGACTCGATACCGTCGTAAAAAACGGAGGAGCAATACTTCAGGTAGGCAAAAGAAAATTTGTAAGGATTGAGCCGGCCTAATTTTTTTGTTAAAATAATTAAGATGGAAACACTCAGAGAAAAACAATGGATTTGGAAAGTAATAGTTGCAGTTGCTTCACTTGCGCTTATTGCTACTTCAGTTCTTGCATTTATCCCTGCTCCACGTTAAAACCTTATGGATTTACAAACACCTATTGCCCAGGCCTCAAAGGCATATAAAATGTATGCTTCAAGACTCGCAAAGTTAGGAATTTTTAAAATAGAAGATTTTCTTTTCCACACACCTTTTAGATACGAGGACTATTCTTTGGTTTCTAAAATAGGTCAGGTACAACCTGGAGAAACCGTAACGTTAAAAGGAGAAGTTGTTGAAATTAAAAACCAGTACACCAGAAGATTTAAAACCATTCAGAAAGCAAAAGTAAAAGACGAAACAGGAGAAATAGAGATAACTTGGTTTAATCAACCTTTTATTCCCAAAACGATAATAAAAGATGATTTTGTTTCTTTTTCGGGAAAAGTTGAAAGCTTTCATAATAAACCATCCATGCAATCTCCGGATTATGAGGTAGTCAGTGAGAACATGCTCCATACTGGAAGACTTGTCCCAATATATCCGGAAACAAAAGGAGTCTCATCCAAATGGTTAAGGAGACAAGTATTTAAAGCTCTATCCGAGTCTAAAGATGAAATTAAAGAGTTTTTACCTTCCAAAACTATAGAAAGAAACAGTCTCTTAGATTTAAGAGATGCTTTGGAGAAAATTCATTTTCCCAAAACAATGGAAGAAGCAGAAAAAGCTAAAGAAAGACTTTCTTTCGACGAACTATTTTTGCTTCAACTTTCTTCTCTTTTTAGAAAAACCGAGTGGAATAAAAAGATAATTAAGAAGCCTTTCAAAGTTGAGAATTTTCAAAAAGAATTAACTAAATTCAAAGGAAGTCTTCCCTTTGAGCTTACAAAAGCACAGGAAAAAGCAATAAACGAAATACTCGAAGACTTTAAAAAGGATAAACCGATGAATCGTCTTCTGGAAGGAGAAGTTGGAAGCGGAAAAACTGTTGTTGCCGCAGCAGGAATCCTTGTCTCTTACCTAAATGGTTTTCAATCTGCTTTAATGGCTCCTACAGAAATATTGGCTCAACAACATTTTCATACTATATCTAAACTTTTGGAACCTTTCAAAATAAAAGTTGAACTTATTACACACTCTTCCAAAGGAAAGAAAAATGCAGATGTTTATGTGGGAACACACGCCCTAATCTCTTCAAAAATAAAATTTGATAATTTAGGCTTTGTAGTAATAGACGAACAACAAAGGTTCGGAGTAGAACAAAGAACAATCCTAAGACAAAAAGGAGAAAATCCCCATGTTCTCACCATGACCGCAACTCCCATACCAAGAACTGTAGCTCTAACTATCTATGGCGATTTGGATTTATCATTTTTAGACGAAATGCCAAAAGGAAGAAAAAAAGTAAAAACCTGGCTTGTGCCTCCTGAGAAAAGAGAGGGAGCATATGAATGGATAGAAAAACAAGTGAAAGAAGGGGATCAAGTTTTCATCATCTGTCCTTTAATAGAAGAGTCGGAAAATATGGTGTCGGTAAAAGCAGCAACAAAAGAATTTGAAAGACTAAGAAAAGAGGTTTTCCCAAGCCTTAGACTTGCACTATTACACGGAAAGATGAAAGCGGGAGAAAAAGAAGAAATTCTTAGAGATTTTAAAGATAAGAAATACGACATTTTGGTTTCAACTCCCGTTGTAGAAGTTGGTATAGATATTCCTAATGCAACAATTATGATGATAGAAGAATCTCAAAGATTCGGTCTTGCTCAGTTACATCAATTAAGAGGGAGAGTGGGTAGGGGAGAGAAACAATCCTATTGCCTTCTCTTTACGGATGCAAAAAATCCTTCAACTCTGGAAAGAATAAGGTCAATGGAAACAATATACTTTGGGCCAGAACTTGCAGAGCTTGATTTAAAATTAAGAGGTCCCGGACAAATATATGGAACCATGCAGCATGGCAAAGAAATATTCAAAGTAGCTGATTTTTCAGATTTTGATTTAGTTAAAAAAGCAAGAACTGAAGCGGAGATTATATTCCCTGAAATGGAAAATAATCCGGAACTAATGGAAAAAGTTGCCTTGATAAATAAATCATTAGTTTCTCCGGATTGATACTGAAGTATTGCAACTACAAGCTAAATGAAGTAAAATATTCGTTATGCCACAAGAACCAAAGAAAAGACATAGTAGAGCAAGACAGGGAAAAAGAAGAGCTAGCATTAGACTTTCAGCTGTTAAATCTTTCTCATGCCCTAATTGCGGCAGCCCTGTTGCACCACATACAGTTTGCAGAAACTGTGGTTTCTACAAGGGTAAAGAGGTTGTTGCAATAAAAGTTAAAGAGAAAAAAGCTGAATAAGATCCGCATTTTGCGGAATAAAAGCAAATGAAAAATCCTCTTGATCCGCGACATAAAAAAAGACAAAAAGTTGTCGAAGACCTGTTTAGAAGTGAATTTCATAAACAAAGGGTCGGAGAAATTGCCCAAAAAATAATTGCCCAAAAAGAGGAAATAGATAAGTTCATAAATAAAGCTGCCCCGGAATTTCCTATCGATAAAATAAATAGAGTTGATCTTGCCATACTAAGACTGGCAACCTATGAACTCAAAATTATAAAAAAAGAACCGCCCAAAGTAATAATAGACGAAGCAATCGAGCTTGCAAAAGAATACGGAGGAGAAACAAGCCCTGCTTTCGTAAACGGGGCCCTGGGCAAACTAGTAAAATGAATTTACCAAAATTTAAAGATAAAAAGCTTTTAGAGCAGGCCTTTATACATAGGTCATTTCTAAATGAAACAAAAGAAAAATTGTCATCGAATGAAAGACTGGAATTCTTGGGAGATAGTGTTATTTCTTTTGTAGTTTCAAAATATCTTTATCACAAATATCCTAATTATGATGAAGGAATATTAACTAATCTAAGGTCTCTTCTTGTTAACACTAAAAGCCTCGGAGAGACGGCAAGAGAATTAGGATTGGGAGACTATCTTAAATTATCAAAGGGGGAAGAAGAATCTAAGGGAAGACAGAATCAAAGCCTACTTGCAGACTGTTTTGAAGCTTTTGTAGGAGCTTTATTCCTAGATCAGGGCATACAGGAAGTAACAGAATTTCTTGAGACGGTTCTTTTTCCGAAAGCCGAACTATTTGTACAAAAAAGAGCATTCAAAGATCCCAAAAGTCTTCTTCAGGAATTGGTCCAATCAAGGAAAAAAGGATCTCCTTTATACAAAGTCGTCAGTGAAGCGGGACCTGCTCATGCCAGGATGTTTAAAGTAGCGGCATTTGTGGACGAAACCTTTGTCGGTGAAGGTAAAGGCAAATCTAAAAGAGAAGCCGAAGAAAGCGCCGCAGAACAAGCTTTAGAGAACTTAAGAAAGAATCTTGAGAAGAAGAGCAAATAATGGTAAAATAGTAATCTGTATGTCAGTAGTAATTAGATCAACACGAATGGGAAAGAAAGGCGAGAGGAAATTCCGCATCGTCGTCAAAGAAAAAAGATCCAGAAGAGACGGAGATTCTATCGAAGTTCTCGGATGGTATGAAAAAGGAAGAGAAGGTGCCCTTAAACTTGATAAAGAAAGATATAAGTATTGGGTTTCTGTTGGTGCACAACCTAGCCCCGCAATAGAAAAATTAGTAGAAAAATGAAAGATATACTTCAATACATAATAAAAGCCATCGTAGATAACCCCGATAAAGTAGATGTTGCCGAAGATGAAAATGAAGGAGTCCTTAATCTTAACGTAACACTTGCAAAAGAAGATATGGGAAAAGTCATAGGCAAAAACGGAAAAGTAATTAAATCCATAAGAAATGTAATGAAAATTCCTGCAATAAAAGAAAACAAAAAAATCTTCATAAATCTCTCCGAAGCCTAATTTCTGATAGAATAAGCTTATGAAAATAACAATCGTCACGCTCTTTCCCGAGATGTTTGCCGGACCATTTGATGAATCGATAATAAAAAGGGCAAAAGAAAAAAAATTAATTGAAATAAACTTCGTAAATATCAGGGACTTCGGAATAGGAAAACATAAACTGGTTGACGATACTCCTTACGGCGGAGGAAACGGAATGGTTTTAAGAGTCGATGTTTTAAAAAAAGCTATTGAAAATGCAAAAGATAATTCAGAAAACGAAAAAGTTTTTCTTTTAAGCCCTCACGGTAATGTTTTTAATCAAAAAACTGCTATTGAACTGTCGAAACTTGATCACCTTATATTAATCTGCGGACATTATGAGGGCTTTGATGCAAGAATCAGAAATTTCATAGATGGAGAGATTTCTATAGGAGATTTTGTATTAACTGGAGGAGAAATTCCCGCAATGCTTGTTGCCGATAGTGTCATAAGACTTATAAAAGGAGTCATTACCGAAGGATCTCCCGAAAAGGAATCTTTTACAGATTCCTTACTGGAACATGACCAATATACGAAACCCCAAGAATATAAGGATCAAAAAGTCCCTGAAATTTTACTTTCGGGTAATCATGCAAAAATAAACGAATGGAGAAAAAAAGAATCACTAAGGCTTACCTCTAGACTAAGACCCGATCTTCTTAAAAAGGAGTAGTTCCACTTCCGGATGAAGTTACAGCACTCTGGCTGGAAATTGCATTTAAGTTAAGCAAAGGGAAAGAACCTTCTCCCGACATGTTGTTCCATGAAGAAAGAGAACTTATCATGTCTTTATCTCCTTGTGAAAGAAGAGTAATAGGATTTGATTGATCGATCGAAGATTTTCCTACAAGAGTTTTGTAATAGAAGGAAATATTTATTTCTGAGGATCCACCGCTACTTAATTTTATATCTGTTGTTTCAGAAACAGGAACAGTCTTATAAAGTTCGTCAATAAACTTTACCGCTCCCTTAATATCCGTGTTCAATTTCAGATCAATTACTAAAGAAGGATAAGATTTAATACCTTGTCCGCTTTTACTTAAATCTCCGACTCTGAAATCAAAGTCACCCAATAAGACTCCCGTCTTTGCGGAAACCGCAGAAATTGCATTCAATACCGAGGCGAAATCTTTACTGAAGGGAAGAGCAAGGGAAACTGTATTCAACTGTGTTGAAAGAGTGTTATCATCAAGCCCCGAAAGAATGTCATAGTTACTTTTAATTGCATTAAGCTTCTGTGTTTCCTGAGCAACCTGTTGCTGAAGCTGTATATAATTTTGCACCTGCGGAATTACTACAAAAAAGAAAAGAACAAAGCTTGCGGCAATTATACCCAAAGGTAAGACAAAATCTTTATACTTTTGATAAAGAAAATGAAACATATTGATATCTAAGTTAACTTTTTCGTTCATAGAGTTGTAAATGTTATAGATACTCCATATTTTCCGTCTTTACTGGCGATTAGGTTGTCTATAACGACATTTTTAATTCCTTTTTTCTGTGAAGATAGAGATACAACATTATCAATGAAATTATTGATTGAGTCTAAAGATCTACCCGAAGCGTTTACGGACATTGTTCCTTCTTTCTGAAGCGCGAATCCTTCAATAGATATGTCAGATGGAGTGCTGGCTACTATAGAATCAAGAATCTGATCATATTTCTTTCTTGTTGAAACTATATCATCAATACTTTTTAACCGGTCATTTAATAACGCATAGTTAGAAGCTCTGTCTTTCATTGCAGACATATTCTGCAAAATGACCTGTTCTTGTTTTCTAATAGAATCTAAGGGTGAGGTTAAATTTAGAATAAATACTATTACAGCTGAAACGGCTACGAATCCCAAGGAAACTCCCGCAAGAATCCTGGTGATTTTTAAAGCTTTTTCCTGCTTTATTATGTCTTCTGTCGTCTTTGGAGATATTAAATTGATATCGTTATTCATAGTCTCTCATTGCCAAACCAACGGCAATAGTATAATCGGATGCATTATCTAGTACTTCCTTAGGGATTTGTTGCGAAGCAAGTACTTTCCATGGATTTGCTATTGCAGTCTCTATTCCTGCGTTACTTACAAAGAATGTATCGATACCCGGTAGTTTTGCTGTTCCACCTGAAAGAATAATTTGTCTTATCGGCTCTTCATCCTTATATTTTTGAGAATAATATGCGATGGATTTCTTTACCTCTGTCAGAATAGAGTTAAGTATCGGCTGCGTTGCCTGTCCGATTTTCCCTCCAAGAGTTTTTCCTGAAACACCATAAACTTTCTTATATTCTTCTGCCTGTTGGGGAGTAAGACCAAAATCGGTAGCTATAGCCCTATTTATAGCAGCGCCACCAATTGACATAGAATAGGTAAATACCATAAGTCCTTTTCTTACTATTGCAAAAGAAGTATTTACCGCTCCTATATTTACGATTATTGTTGCAGGAAAGTTTTCGTTGGGAACTAAAGATCTTACAGTGGAAATAATTTCTGTTTCCATTCCGTTTACGGTAAGTCCTGCCATCTGAACTATTTTTTGGTATTTATTTATAAGTGCCGTAGGGGCTCCCACCATCAAAACCTGCATTTTTTCATTCGGATCCTGTCCCGATGGTTTTTTCAAAATGTTCCAAACCAAAGTGATGTTATTTAATGGAACGGGAATATATTGCTCTGCCTCCCAATAAATAGCAGAAGAAAGCTCTTTATCGGTTAGAACAGGCATCTCAAGCACTTTTGTATATACCTGATTTTCCGCCAAGGCTATATTAACGCTTTTAGTATCAACTCCGGAATCGGAAGCTGCTTTTTCAATCGCTTTTGCCATCTCCTCTTCATCAAGCGGAGATTCGGATAATATTCCCTTAGGAGGAGTAGGAGCAATAAGAGCAGACTTAAGCACAAAGGCGTCTTTTTGCCCCTCAAGAGATACTATTTTGAGCGAAGTCGCTCCAATATCAAGACCAAACGATTTTTTATTCATTACAGAGTCAAAAGATTCAAAGGAAACAATTCTGAAGGAAGCTCAGGATAACCCTCAAAAACCGTAACGCTTCTCTGGGTACCGTTTGAAGTTCCTGTAGATTGTATTATTGTCCCTTGTTGTGGAAGCTGTTGGTCTCCCATAACGCTAACGTATGTATCGGCATACATAGGTATGACTTTTACCAAAAGCCCTTGAGAGATTGAGATTACTCCCGTTGAATGAGGAAGGCTTCTTCCGTCTAGGGTTGTTCCTGCTGCAGTTGGAACCGTAAAATGATTAGAAGCGGCTCTATCCGCACAAGGATCAAAAGCATAAGTTTTTACACTCGGGTTTGCTTTTGTTCCGGTAACCACTACGACCTCTAATGCCGCCATCGTATTCAAAGAAGGATCCGTATTACAAACTTCACCAGAGTTGCCCCAATAAATGGTAAGCTGCGATCCAGGCCAAGTTGAGGTAAAAAGATTATTGAAATTACTCACGTCATAAGGAGTAATCCAAACATAAGAACCTTCGTAATTCTTAAGAAGATTTCCACCATTTAACCAAATTTTTTGATTAGCTACCGCTGTTACGGGAGTTAGAGTGGTCTGAAAACTGGAATTATTATCAAAAGAATCAGATATGCTTGCATTGTTTTTTGCCTTAATATTTTGTATTGCTCTTTCTACGCCTGCTTCGGCAGCGGAGAGTGATTTTTGTGAGTTTGCCTGATCAGTTGTAGTCTTGAGATTTGTGATTGTTCTTGCGACAACAGAAAGTCCTACTGTAAGAGCTACGACCATTACCAACACTATGATTAGAAGAGCTTGTCCCTTTTGATTGTTCGAAGCTTTGGGCATACTATAACTATAGCTTAACAACGTTTCAATATCCTTGTCAAGGCTACTGGTTAAGGTTACGCATGGTTACGCTAGTCTGAAAAGGAACCGAAACATTGTTCTCAGCAAAATTATTGGAATTCAACTTAGTTAGAGTAAAACTTATAGAAATTTGAGGAGGTTCAGTCAGATTAGATTGATAACAAGTAAATTTACAATTGGTTACGGCAACATTTGTTGAATCTATGAGATATAAGGGTGTTAAGTTTCCACTCTGGGATCCTATATTTGCTTTTCCGCTTGCATCGTTTCTACAGGAGAAGGTAGTTACCCCATCATCAAAATTTATTATTTGAAGAGAAGTATGTCCTGTTGTGACACCGTTTGTAGGGTTAACTGTTGAAGGATTTGTACAATTTGTTGAATAACCTGAACCTGCATATATACCTCCGAATCCCTTGGCATACATTATCATCTTTGACATCTGAGAAATCGTAAAATTACCACTCTGTCTTATTTCATTAAGGGAATTGCTCTTATTTCCACCTCTAAGAGTTGAAGCTAAAATACCGGCTATTATTGTTCCGACAGTAGTCATTACTATTATTACGGCAAGAAGCTCAACCAAAGTATAACCTTTGCTGGATCTTAAAGTACGTATTTTATTTTTAATTCTCATATTAAGGCGTTGGAACTGTAGTCAAATCGGTAACACATGATTTAACCGTAACGGTATGACAATATGTCGTAGAATTATTGCATTTTCCGTCTGTCCAAAGGACGGTAGATTGTATTAAGGCAGTCCCTATGCAGGGAGAAACTCCTGAAAAATCTATACGGACCTGCCTTGAGAATATGCTTCCCGAAGCAAGGCAATTTGAAGAATTTGTATAGTCGGGATCTACAGTTAATCCTGAAGAACCTAATTTATAACACCAGTATTTGTTATTTTTATAGGTGCTGTTAAATCCCGACCAATTAGCCTGACTTAAATGTCTTACGTATTCAAGTCCTTCCTGAGCATATTGCGTAGCTAGATTCTGATTCTTTCCATACTGAACGTTATTAAGTCCCGAAATCGTGGCAATTGTTATGGCAGCAACAACCACGACTGCTGCTCCCAAAGCAACCAAAGCCTCTACTAATGTTTGACCTTTTTGACTATTCTTTATCATTTTATTATCCCGGAAGGACTTATCGTAACTACTCTCGAAAGATTTGTAAAACCGAGAATAACAACCTGTCCTGTCCCTGTAATTCCTCCGTTTATTACAGGAAAAACGATGCTCGTTGTTGTAGTATTTTGTCCCCCGTAAGAAGCAGCAAAAGTTACGTTTTTAGGAAGAGTATAAGTTTGAACGACTGGAGAGCTTAAATCGCATATTGCAGTTATCGTGTACCGAGTATTGCTTCCGGATGCAGTACTGAAATCGACTCTGTAGGACCTTAATGAACCGTTACAACTACCCGAAGGGGAGGGGATAAGTTGGGAAGCGGCGCTTGATTTTGCGTAGTTTAAAGCTGTTATAAACTCGTTTGCTCCCGCCTGAAGAGCCTGATATCTCGAAAACTGGACAAAAGAAGCAATTCCGACAGTAGAAAGAATAGCAATTATGGAGAAAACGATAATAAGTTCGATTAACGTAAACCCTTGTTCGAATTTTAAGAAGGCAGTAATTTTTTTCATTTACTAAGGATTAGATACCGTATAAGAAGCAGCCTTACCCGTGCAATTTGAGCTGAGAGTAGAATCTTTTTGTGAATCTCCGCCATTTTCAAGGCATGCAACTATGGTATATGTAGAACCAGTATTGTTATAGGTATAAACCCATCCTGAAAGAGGATCACATGGAACTTTAGTCATATATGTGACAGTGCCGAAAGATAAGGCTGTACCGCAAAGAGGCCATTGTGCATTCGTAGGATAGGCGTTCTGGTCGGACCTATACATCTCGAGAGCCGACTGCATTTGTTTTAGATCTGACTTTCTCTGTGCATCTCTTGCTCTTTGTCTTACTCCTACGAAATTTGCCATTAAAAGAGTCGCCAAAACACCAATTATTGCAACTACTATAAGAAGTTCTATTAAAGTAAAACCTTTTTGTTTAAATAATTTCATATTAAGGTGTTACGTTAGGGCTTGTTAATCCGTAATTACAAACCCCGTTTCCGCAAGATCCGACTGCATTAGGACATTTTGCCGTAACATTTCCCAATGTGCACAATTTTGGATCGCTCCTCCTTTCCAGACTAGCATAAAGATAATAAGATTGTCCACCTCCCTGATAGACGTAATTTCTTCCTGTAGTAGGATCTGTAGGTACAGTGTTCATATAATTTCCCCAGGAACCTCCCCAGTTAATAGTTCCCAAATTTGCGTCATATATTTTATAAGAGGCAGACGTAGGATATGCGCCATGATCCTGATAATAGCTTTCTAATGCTTTTGCTATCTGGGAAAGATCTGACTTTCTCCTTGTATCATTGGCCTTTTGGAATTGTGCCGTAGGATCCAAAACAGCGATTACTCCGGCAGCCATAATCGATATTATTGCAATTACGATAATAAGCTCTACAAGAGTAAAACCTCTTTGATCAAAAAATTCTTTTATTTTCTGCATCATTCTTATCATAATCAATGGCACATGTTATCGCAATTGGATGTACAATATGTCCCCAAACCGCTTCCAACATCGTTGCAGGTTGATCCACCACCCAAAGACCTACAATCGTATCTGTGGTCACAAGTGGGACCAGGAGGAACCGTGGGAGTAGCGGTGGGACCGGGCGTAACCGTACCGGATGGAGGAGTGGAAGGAGATGCGGGGGGAGTGGGACCGGAAAGATTTGTACCAAAAATGATACTGCAGGCACTAGCATCTATCTGACCCATAACAATACAATAATTTGCTAAAGTTCCATAACCTTGAGGAAGACAATTTGTTTTTGTTTCCAACTCACAATAGGTACCTCCTGCAGGTCTTCTGTCGGGAGTGAAATAATTTAGTTTGGCAAAAAGAACTGCCCATTGACCATTCGGATCTTTAATATAATAATAGCTAGTATCACTAGGCACTTGCTGCATATAGGTAACTGATCCAATTTTCCAAGAACTGCCGAAGGGAACCTGATCGGGATATGAGTTATTATCGTTGTAATATGCATCCAAAGCCTGAGAAACTTGCTTCAAATCATGTTCTTTCTGAGCGTCTCTTGCTTTATCCAACTGTGCCTGAGGATTAAGCATTGTGAATATTATCGAAGATAATATGGCAAGCATGACAAGGACTACAAGAAGCTCAACCAGTGTAAATCCCTTTTTATCTAAAATCCCATTAACAAAAGAAGTTTTTCGTAAAGAAGATTTCCGAAGTAAAGTCCTATAAAAGTTCCCAAGACTAGGAATGGACCGAAAGGAATGGAGTCCTTTAAGAACTTTTTTCTCCATAAGATTAGTATGATTGAGATTAAAGCACCTGTCAAGAAAGCAAGATAAAGCCCTATTAATACTCCGGGAAATCCTAGAAATAAACCTATAAGGAAAGAAAACTTTACGTCACCCAAGCCCATACCTCTTCCTCTTGTAACTAGGACCAATAAGAGGAAAAACAAAAGTGCGCCTAATCCCGAAAGAAGATTCTGTATTAAAAAATGGTTATTGAATAACAAAAGATAGAGAAGATTAATTAAAATGGCAGGAAAAATAATTTTATCCGGAATTACACCATGTTTTAAATCTGCAAAAAATATTGCAATCAAAGATGATGCCATGAAAAGATAAAAAATTAATTTTATGACAATGTCATATGTGTAAATTGGACCGTTAAGAACAAATAGGGAAGTGATAAAAAAGATAAGACCTGTGCCTAACTCAGAAAGCGGATAAGAAAAACTCAGCTTTTTATGGCAATATCTGCATTTTCCCTTAAGGAATATAAAAGAAAAAAGTGGAATAAGGTCGTACCATTGAAGTTCTTTCTTACAGTACTCACAGTGAGATCTTCCTTTAACAACTGTCTCGTTTCTTGGAAATCTGTCAGAAAGTACGTTGAGAAAAGAGCCTACAAATAAACCGAGAAATAGAAGGAATAATGAAAGTAACATTATCTAATTATACATGAGGTTACTAAATGGTTAAAGTGAATTTTGTCAAAAAAAAAGAGCCTTCCGGCTCTTAATCGAGTACTTACTTGGTGCACCAGAAGCATCCACCATTTAAGTTGGAAGGAGTTCCGTCTGCATTAAATGTGCAAGCTTTAGTTCCCGTGCCCAAAACTCCATTACTGTTAAATTTAGTGTTTGCGTCGTTTTGCTGAGATTTAGACTGGGGTTGGAAACAACCTACTACTTCGTTATTTACTCCGTCATATGTTACATATATCAATTTAAGTATATCTGTAGCAGATGAAAATGCCTGTTTAAGTTCGTTATCCGATACCAATGCTGTTACGCAGGTTGTTAATGTAGCATCAGTAAGCGATTTAGTACCGTCGGGAGCAACTCCACCATTGCAGTTTGCCCCTGTTGCTGTCCATGGGAAAGTATTATGTGTTGTATAGTACCTCACATTAGCGTTCAAAAACTCTACGAGTGTGTTCTTTGTGTTTGAATCCTGTGCTTTTTTGAGCTGTTCAAAAGGATCGATTGTTGCAACTAATGCTGCTGCCAAAACTCCGAGTATTCCGATTACGACTAAAAGTTCAATGAGGGTAAATCCTTTATTCATCCCTAAAAGTTTCCTAAACCTTTTGAGCAGTTTTTTCATGTATATATCAATATTAACCATACGCCAAATACCTTGTCAAGTAGCAATCTGAAGCTAAAAATAGGATAAATAACGAATTTATGCTTGGGATTATAAACCTAGTCGTTTTTAACCAAGGCGGTCTATTGAATACTGGATATTAAACTATAGATAGGTGTAATAACGGAGATTATAAGGAATGCTACACCGAGTCCTAAGACAACCATAATAAAAGGTTCCATGGCGGTTGTTAATCCCTTTACCATCTCATCTACTTCTCTTTCAAAATATTCGGATGCTTTTTCCAATGATTCGTCTACTTTACCTGTTTGCTCTCCGATTTTTACCAACTGCACAAGAAGCTGCGGAAAGAGAGGATAGTAAGACATTGCATCTCCGACTGTCACTCCTTTTTCTACCTGGTGAGCAATATTTACAATTGCAGTCTTATAATGAACATTTCCCGTTGTATCCGCAGTTTCCATAAGTGAATCTACTACCAAGCTTCCTGTTCCTATCAAAAGACCGAAAGTTCTTGAAAACTCGGCAAGGATTGTTTCTTTTATTAGCTTTCCAAATACCGGAATCTTAAGTTTTATACTATCTACAATAAGTCTTCCGTCATTTGTATTAGACCACTTCTTATATGCAAACATAGCTCCGAATACTCCTCCTATTACAAACGGCCAGAAAGTCGTAGTGAAATTAGATAAAGCGATAATTATCTGTGTAGGAAGCGGAAGTGAGACCCCCAAATTTTGATACAAAAGAGTAAGCTGGGGAATAACAAAAATCATCATGATTCCTATAACAACAACCATTAAGACTACTACTATTATTGGGTACATAAGGGCAGATTTTACCGTGCTTTTAAGTTTTGCTTCTTTTTCAAGGTTGTCCGCAAGTCTTGAAAGTACTTTATCCAAAAGTCCGGCACTTTCTCCTGCCTTTATAATGGAGACATAAATGGGGGAAAAAATGTTAGGATATTTTGCTATAGCAGTAGATAAATTCTTTCCCTCTTCTACGTCATTTATTACTCCGTTAACTACATCTATCATTCTTTGATTCTCGAGCTGATCTTTTAATATCTCCAAAGCTCTCATCAAAGTAAGTCCCGAAGCAAGCATTGAGGAAAGCTGTCTTGTAAAAAGGATAAGATCATTTGTACTTGCCTTATTAAAAAAGGGGAGTTCATCAAGAATATTTTTTTGCTCTCTGGTAATTTGTACAGGTATAAGATTTTTATCGCGGAGATAATTAGCGGCCTCGGTTATATCGTTTGCGTCTACTACGCCTCTTGATACTTTTCCTTGTCTATCAACTGCTTTATAAGTAAGTCTCATATTATCCTACTAATCTAAGGAGCTCCTCCTGTCTTAGGGCGTAACTTTTCGCAGTTTCTAAACTTATAGCTCCCGAAAGAACAAGAGAAGCAAGGGATTGTTCAAGGGGAATCATTCCGACATCCTGAGATGTCTGAATAACAGAGTCTATAAGATGAGTCTTTCCTTCTCTTATGTTACTCGCAATGGCGGTTGTACCGACTAGAACTTCTACCGCAGGGACTCTTCCTCCGTTAATTTCAGGAATAAGTCTTTGCGAAATAATTCCTTTTAATGAAGACGCAAGCTGAATCTTTATCTGGTCCTGCTGACTTGCCGGAAAAGCATCGATAATTCTATCGATTGTCTGAGCAGCAGAGTTAGTATGCAAAGTAGAAAAGACCAAATGTCCTGTTTCTGCGATTGTTATAGCTGCAGCAATAGTTTCCGGATCCCTCATTTCTCCTACGAGTACTACATCAGGATCTTCCCTTAAAGCTGACCTTAACGCAAGATTCCATGAATGGGTATCTAAATCCATTTCTCTTTGAGAAATAATACTTTTTCCCATTGGATAAATGTATTCGATAGGATCTTCTATCGTTAAGATATGAACTGGTTTACTCAAGTTTATTTCATTAATGATTGAAGCAATGGTCGTCGATTTTCCGTGTCCGGTAGGTCCGGTAACAAGAATGAACCCTTGTTTTAGAGTAGAGAAGGAATGGCAAATCTTTGGCATTCTTAATTCTTCTATGGTTCTGATGTTAGGCTGTAAAAACCTGAATGCTCCCGAGAGGACTCCTCTTTGATAATAAAGATTAGTCCTAAACCTTCCCAAATCTCCGTAAGCTCCTCCTCCGAATCCGAATGAAAAGTCTATTTCTTTATTATTAATAAGGAGCTCTTTTTGCTGAGGAGAAAGAATCGAAAATATCATCTCCTCGAGATTCTGGGGAGTTAATGCTTGATAAGTAGAAAGATACCTCAATGACCCATCAATTCTGATGGCCGGTGGAATGCCGGGCAGCAGATGAAGGTCAGAGGCGTTATTTTTAATTGTCAGGTCTAAAAGCTCATGAATATCCATACTTATTCCTGCGCGACTCTGAGTACCTCCTCAACAGTGGTTATCCCTGCTAAAACTTTAAGATAACCATCCTGTTTCATCGTTATCATTCCGTTTGCAATGGCTTCTTTTTCTATTGTACCACTATCGGAATTCTGTAATACAAGGTTTGCGATTTTATCCGTTACCGAAAGTGTTTCAAAAATACCAATTCTTCCTATATATCCAGAACCACCGCATTCATCACAACCTTTACCTTTATATAGCTTAACATCTTTTTTGTCGCTGGGATACAGGTTTCCTAAAACTTTTTGCATTTCATCCAAGATCTGCTGTGGGGGAGCATATTCAATTTTACAGGTATGACAAATTGTCCTTACGATCCTTTGTCCCAATATGGCATTCATTGTAGAAGCCAAAAGGAATGACTCTGCACCCAAGTCTTTAAGACGAGGAAGAGCACCCGCAGCATTTGAAGTATGCAAAGTAGAGAAGACCAAATGTCCTGTTAAAGCAGCCTGTATTGCAAGCTCTGTTGTTTCACCATCACGAATTTCTCCGACCAAGATAATGTTAGGATCTTGTCTAAGGAAGGATCTAAGTCCTGTCGCAAAAGTAAGTCCTACTGCAGGGTTTATCTGCACCTGATTTATGCCTGCCATCTGGTACTCGACAGGATCCTCCAGAGTCATGATATTTACTCTTGTCGTGTTAAGCTTGTTCAAAACAGAATAAAGAGTTGTTGTTTTTCCTGAACCGGTAGGTCCTACAACAATGATGATTCCGTGAGGCCTTAACATTGCAGTTTCCAAATTCTTAAGGCTTGAGCCCGTAAGTCCGAGTTCCTGCAAGGAAGGAACTCCTCCAGATTTTCTGAGCAACCTCATAACGATTTTTTCTCCAAATACCGTAGGAAGATCTGAAATTCTAAGATCTACCTCTTTCTCTCCGACCTTAAAATTAAAACGTCCGTCTTGGGGGATTCTATGTTCATCAATCTTCATCTCGGACAAAATCTTTATCCTTGAAATAACAGCTTCCTGTACGCTTTTGGGAAGACTTAATCTGTCATATAGAATACCGTCAATTCTGTACCTTACTCTTACTCTATCTTCCTGAGGTTCAATATGTACGTCTGAAGAACGGCTCGTAACAGCATATTCCAGAATTGTTGAAACTATCTTTGCAATAGGAGCTTCTTTAATTATTTCGGCAATCTGTTTACTATCAACGGTTTTTGTTTTCTCAAATTCTTCGGTTTCCTTTAAAGCTTCTCCTACTTCTCCTACGATTTCCTGTCTATATTGCTGGTTTATTGCAAGTTTTACTGCATCCGGATCTGCTGCAAATGTTTTTATATTAAGATTTGTCTTTTCCTTTATAAAAGTGGAGGCTTCCAAATCGACGGGGTTACTCATCGCAACCGAAAGTGTTTTTTCGGTTTCGTCATAAGCAAAAGGAATAACAGAAAATCTTTCGGCAACAGGCCTTGAGATAAACGCCAAAGCCTGGGGAGAAAAAGAAGTACCGCTCAAATCTATGAAAGGGATGTTTAGCATCTTAGCCTTAGCCTCTGCTAACTTTGCGGGAGGAACCTTGTTCATGGATTCAATTACGATTTCTTCGGATACGCCCTTACTCGCGCTTGTTACTTTGACCTGATCATAGTCTTCTTTCGTAAGAAGGTTATCTGCTAGAAGAATATCCGCTATTGTCTGATTGGGTGTTAATGATGATAAATCACCGGGCATTACTATAATAGTAGGAGAAAATATGATATAAAGTCAATGCCATGCAAAGCTTTTTGGTAGTAGGAAATAAAGATAAAGTTAAGGAAAAAATCCTTAACATAGTAACGACAAGAAAAGTAGATAAATTCGACACCCAAATACTTGAATTTGAAAAGCAAATGGGTATTCCGGATGTCAGATTAATTCAAAAGAGTATTTACCTAAAACCTTTTAAAAGTGAAGAAAAAGCAGTTGTCCTTTTTTCTTTTGAAGGATTGACTATAGAAGCTCAAAATGCACTTTTAAAAATCCTCGAAGAACCGCCGGAGAACACAATAATAATGATCGGGACTTCGGTACTCGATGATATTCTTCCTACAATAATTTCAAGATGTATCGTAATCAATGAAAAAAATGAAACCGATAATGACGAGAATACAAAAAGTGCTGAAAAAATTATCGCACTTAAATCTTCTCCCATAGGCGACAGATTAAAATTAGCTCAGGATTTATCAAAAGAGAAGGGGAGTGCCTTGAAATTTTTGGAAACTTCAATTTACGGACTAAACGAAATGTTACTTAACGATGTTGAGAATGATAAAAAAACGAGAGATATAAAAAAAGATCTCGAGATTATGCAGGAATATTACAACTCAATAAAAAATACCAATGTTAATTTAAGACTTGCCCTGGAAAACTTGTTTTTAAGTATAATTTAACTATGGAACCAAAAGGAGAGGGAGAACCCAAAAAGAAAGAGGAAGGAAGAAGATTAACACCCCAAGAGAGAGTACTCTTTGGTTTAATAGACAGAAGAGTAGAAAGAGTGCTTACTAATCCAATTTTGACAGAAGAGCAGAAAACAGAAATGTTCACTCTTGCCGACCTTACAAAACTTTGTGTTTACTGGGGAAACACACTCGCACTACAATTTAAAGATGAACTGGTAGAATTTACAAATCCTCTCTTACCCAAAGAACCTCCAAAAGAGGGTTGATAGTAATTTTAACGGGTTGACAGCTCAAGCATTTTGTTATTAAATCCTATCTCCTTATGATAAACGGAGTAGAAAGCGAACTATTAAGAGGACTCGGTCAAGATCTACCTCATTACAGAACTCGTCAAGATCCTAGTGAACTAAATAAAAGACTTTTAGCGGATATTTAAAAAAGGAGACCATGGAACAGAAAAAGAGCTGCTGAAATAGTAGTATTCGAACCTCTATTAGCTGGAAAGAATGCTTAAGCGGCTCTGGGAGGAATCCCCTTTACTACACCTTCTTTTTTCAAAAGAAATTCACCAATAAGACTAATGGCTGTTGGTGCAATTAATTCTATTTCCTTATCTCCAAAAACCCATCTTTTATGATCCCAATCAATAACTCCATCTACATAATCTGTATGAACTAACCAGCCTGTCGGAGAAAGATCGTAACGGCCTAAACTTTGAGGAGCGTCTGGATCCAGCGGGTAAACAGGAAAAAGAGGAGTTTTCCCATCTCTTAGCTGCACCACTCTTGAATGTGTAGGTACATCTCTAAAACCATCAAGATCTCTTAAAATTTTTGCTCCTGTTTTTAATCCCTTACGAAGTGCTTCTGCTTTTTCGTAGTCTGTTTTAGCAGCGCCTATCTCGGCTTTCACTCTTCCCATTTCCATGAAGGCCGCGTTGAGTCTTAATGTGGATTCTCTGCCCTCAACTCCTCTTGACATAAACTAACGCGATTATAGCACAGCTTTCAAATACTTGTTGAAAAGATCCAACATGGTGATATAATTTTTTTTATGAGAGAAGAAGCGGAACCGAAGAGCTAATGAGACTGGCTCAAGGTTTTAGGGCAGTAAATATAATTCCCCCCATGAACGAAATTCCCAGAATACCGTCCGAAATAAGAACAAGAGAACCTCAGCCAAAACCAAAGATCGAAAAACATGTAGTTCACGATCTGTTTGAACAATATCCCTGGGGTTTTTATTCTGTCATATTCAACCTTCTTACCACGGGAGAAATGACACCCTCAAATCCACGAAAATAATCAAGATTGCCTCGAAGGAAAGAAAATACCCATAAATCCCTTAACCGGTTTGTTTTCCGCAGCTTGAATATACCTATATACAGTAACTGCTCCTTCATCAAAATATGTCCTTAATTCGCTCCATTCATCACCTAAACTATGAAGCACTTCCCATAATCTTGGTTCTAACTCTCTTAATCTTTCCATTTCTTTTTCAATATATGCTTCTACGGATGGAGTTTCGTCTCCCTGAGCTTTGTCGTTAAGGGAAATAATAAAGTCTCTTCTTTCTCCTGTACTTAAACGGGGAATTTCTGTTCTTGATTGTAAAACTTGCATCCTTATCATCCTATGCATGACAAGTGATCCTTCAAGAAAAGCAGAACCATACATTGCAGGCAGACCTTTCATTCCGTTTTGCATAACCATAAAAAGTTCTTCTTCTCTCTTGGCTATAACCTCTGCTTCTTCTTGCATTACCCTCCCGGAATTTTCTTCTAGTTGAGAGACGACTCTATTAACAGTATCTTCACTTATTGGAAACAAACTTCCTGTACTATGTTCTTGTTCCATTGAAAAATTCTAAAGCTAAAATGTAAAAATTTGATGAGAATATAGGATATATATTTTATAACCTATAGTTTGACATGCAGTGGTATTTAACTTATAATTATTCCATGACTCAAGAAAGACCTATAGGAATAAACGGGGAACCCTTATGGCTCCCCTCTGATCCTATTGAAGAATCTGCATTAAGGGCAATGGGTGCTACAGAGAAAGAAGTAAATCTTCTTAGTGGAGAAGTTCTCGGCGAGTTATCCCAAGCTGATGTCCGTGAATTGGATGATATAGATAAAATAGATGCTGCAAGAGCAAGAACAGCTTTACTTGAAGATAGAATAATCCACGGAACTGCTACCAATGAAGAAGTTTTAACATGGTATAAATCTCAGGATCCATTAAGAGCGCCCCAAATAAGAGATGGCTTGCTTAATGGTGAAGATGAAGAAAGAGACATAAGAATAAGAAGAGCAATACTTCTTGAAAACGGAGCAGAAACCTTAATCATAAACACTCTTCCGCTATCTATAAACATGTCTAGAAGAGTATTTTCCGGAACTACGGAACTTAACAATGCACCCCTGGACCTTCTTGCTTTGGCAAAAAATGCAATTAATGAGAATGTCGACAAAAAACTTCCTATCGAACAACTAAAACCACTATTAACAGCTTCAGATATGCTTGATGAAAGCACGTCCATCTTAACAAGTGAACCAAGCATATCTACTATTCTTCCCGAAGATTACATGACAAAAATGAGACTTTTTTCTTTAAAAGTAAACGAATTCATAACAACAGGTGAATGCACAAAACCGGAATAAAGAATCTAATAAAATTCCGGGAAGAGCATATGCACAGACAAGTAGAATTGAACTTGGAGAATGGAAAGTAAGACATGAAAGAGACAGAGTCAAAATGGCAATTGGAATTGAAAGAGGATTTTCGGGAGAAAGATATATAAGAAGAAGATTTGGACAAGATTGTCCTGATGTTCCCATTCTTAGTAATCTTACAGACACCTGCAAGGCAGTACTTGAATTAGTAAAGAAATAAGCTCAAGCGTGATATAATCTCACCTCTATGAACCCAAAAGAAGCATTTAGAAGAACAAAAGATCATTTTAAAGAAGCAAGAAGAATGGAAATCAGAAATGACCGTTACGAGTGGCTTCAAAAATACCATCAGGAAGAATGGTGGAATTATGAAACTCTATTGGGAAGTAAAGCTATAGAGAAAGGAAAGACTGCTGTTTCCGGTTTACTTGCTGCCGGATCTGGAGTAGGGGCACTTAGACTAATAATAGAAGGGGCAGAAAGAGGAGATCTAAGAGAAGTTGCAATAGGAGCAGGCGCATTCCTAATTTCTGGCGCATGGCTTAAAATAAGCGAAAGAGCAAACAGAGAAGCCAAAGTAATCGGGGAGATAGCTATTGAAGCCCCAAGAAATAAAAACATCTCCAACTGATTATCTTCCGGTAATTTTTCTTTTTATTCTTTCAAAAATTGTTCCCCTAGGTCCTATTTCTACTTCAGCAACAAGTCTAAAACCTCTTGGGGGCTTTGGTCCATCAGCCAAAAATTCTTCTTCTAATTTCAATAAAACGTCCATTGTCTTTGTCGTAGGGAAGCCTCTAAAGTTAAAAAGAAGAAATGATGTTTCCGGAAAATTCCACATTTGAGAGTTTCCCTCACTGTCTGTAACATCCATTGAAGGAAGACCTACTTTTCTTGCTAAAAATTTTTCCGCGTCTTTAGAATGTGCAACACCCAAGTAATACCCGGGTAGGTAGAAACCGTCTTCATCTAATATTCCAATTTTCCTTTGCAATGCTTCTACATCTATATCCTCGGGAACACCCCTTTCTAATGAATAGGCTACTTTTGCGGGATTTCCGTCTACGTCTCTCTCCAAAAGAACCTGCCATCCTTTTGAGGCCATATCAATAGGATAAATATGGGGATTTACAAACCTCAGATCATCTACAGTCATTCCATTAGGAAGCTCTGGTAACCCATTGTGTCTAGGACGTCTCTCTCTTTCTCCCATAATCTAAAACTTATACCACCTGATCATCAAAATCTCAAGAAATTGAAGCAATATTAGAAAGAGAACATTTTAGTAATTGATTATTTATTTTCAAATTTATAAAATTATCGGATGGCTGAAAGAATCGAAAACCCACTTAGAAGAGCTGCTATCGCAGGAGCCCTGGGAGCAGCTGCTCTAGGAATAGGAGGATGCGCTGCTCAAAAAGTAGAGGCAACTCCACAACCCACAAAAGCGCCAACTGTCTCTATCCAAGATCAAATAACAAATATTCAAAATGAAGGACAGGAAATTATAAATGACGTTAAACAGTGGGGTGTACCCGGAGGCATTGCCTTAACGGGTGGATTGGTTTTTGGGGTTGGTTTACAAGCAACAAGAGAGACAAAAGTTAAAAGCAATAGAAGAAGAAGTTAACTATCACTCTTTCATTGACTTCTCAATTCTGTTAAAATATACTAGTTAAATTGTTATGCCTAAGAAAACCTCGGAAGAATATTCAGCAGCCCAAATCCAGGTCCTAGAAGGACTTGAGCCGGTTAGAAAAAGACCGGGAATGTACATTGGTTCCACAGATATTATCGGACTCCATGAATCATTAAGAGAAATTATCGATAACTCCGTAGACGAAGCATTAGCAGGTTTTGCAAAAAATGTATGGATCATTCTAAATAACGATGGCTCTGCAACAGTTGTAGACGACGGAAGAGGAATCCCAGTAGACATTGTTAAGGGATACGGAAAAAGTGGTCTTGAGATCGTAATGACAAAACTCCATGCAGGAGGAAAATTTGGTGGAAGTGCATATAAGATATCAGGAGGTCTTCATGGAGTAGGAGCATCAGTCGTAAATGCATTGTCCGAATGGCTTTTTGCAGAAGTAAAAAGAGACGGAAAAGTATATACACAAAGTTATTCAAGGGGAAAAGTAACAAGCCCACTTAAGACACTAGAGAAATCAAGCCTTGACCATGATTTTATTCATGGAAGAGAAACAGGAAACTTGGTTTCATTCCTTCCGGATAAAGAAATATTCTCAACAACAGAATTCGAATTCGATACTATCAAAAAACTTATAAGAGAAAGAGCATATCTTGTCCCTAAACTTTACTTCCACCTTGTTGATAACAGAGAAGGGAAAGAACAGGAAGTAAACTACTACTTTGAAGGTGGAATTACAGCTCTCATTACAAAACTTAACGAAAACAAACAAGGACTTCATAAAGTCATTTCAATAAATAAACAGGATGGAGATGTAGAAGTAGAAGTAGCTCTGCAGTATAACGACGGGTATACGGAAAACATTGAATCATACGTAAACGTTATTAACACAATAAACGGTGGGACACACATGACAGGCTTCAGAATGGCATTAACAAGAGCAGTTAACGACTACGGAAAGAAAATTGGAAGCTTTAAAGATGAAGGGGACGCAATAACAGGAGACGATACAAAAGAAGGACTTACCGCAGTTGTATACGTAAAAATGCCTCAGGACATGATTCAGTTCGAAGGCCAGACAAAAGGAAAATTGGGAAATGCAGACATTCAGCCGATTGTAATGTCTATCGTAAGAGAAGGGCTTTCAACATATTTTGAAGAAAATCCGGCAGATGCAAGAAAAATTCTTGAAAAAGTATACTTGGCGGCAAAAGCAAGACTTGCCGCAAAAGCAGCAAAAGAAGCGATTCTTAGAAAAGGCGCACTGGAGGGGAGCTCACTTCCGGGAAAACTTGCAGATTGCCAGGAAAAAGACCCAAGCGTTTCTGAACTCTATCTCGTAGAAGGAGATTCTGCAGGTGGTTCAGCAAAACAAGGAAGAGACAGAAAATTCCAAGCAATACTTCCCCTTAAAGGAAAAATCCTAAACACGGAAAGAGCAAGACTAGATAAGATTATTGAACATGAAGAAGTAAAGGCTCTTATCATTGCTCTTGGAATGGGAATAGGGGAGACAATAAAATTCGATAAACTAAGATATCACCGAATAATTATCATGACAGATGCTGATGTAGACGGAGAACATATTGAAACATTAGTACTTACTTTCTTCTACAGACACATGCCTGAAGTAATAAAAGAAGGCTTCCTATATATAGCAATGCCTCCATTATTTAAGGTCCAGTCTGGAAAAGACGTAAAATATGCATATTCAGAAGAGGAAAGAGACGCAGTTGTTAAATCAATGAACGGTAGATCGGTAAGTATCCAAAGGTACAAAGGTCTTGGAGAAATGAATCCAGAACAACTTTGGGAAACAACAATGAATCCTACAAATAGAATTCTAAAACAGGTTTCAATTGACGATGCTGAAGAAGCAGACGCAGTGTTTACAATGTTAATGGGTGATGAAGTTCCTCCAAGAAAACACTTCATCCAATCAAACGCAAAACAAGCAACCCTCGACATATAGTTGACTTTGACTTAACTAGCTTATAGTGCTAGAATCTCCCAAATTATGTTAAATCCTGATTCGGAATACTATTTAAGTGATGAAGCTTTTGCCAGAAAAAACCATTTATCAATGGAGCTTAGAAGTTTGGGAAGAGTTTTGCAAAAAGAAGGAAGAGTAAAGGAGTGGATGGGCTTTTCTTTAACAGAAGATATATCATTATTCCTTCAAGTAAACGAAAAAAAAGTTATTCATATACAAACTAACTCTTCAAACTATAGAGGAGAAGAATTTCCAGTTAGAGTCAGAGAAATGGACGGATTAAGACTTTGGCAGATACGAAAATTACCTATAGGTAAAAGACCTGCTCCAGGGCATGAAGAAGAAGCAGTTAAAAGAGTAATTCTTGAAAGCGATAGCATCTCCATGGATAATCTTTTAGGACTCCTTCAAAAAGAAGCACCTCTTCCAAGACTTCCAAGGATGAATTAATTCAAGTGATACAATATCTTAATGTTTAAAGACCCCATTCTTAATGAGTTAGCAAAAAAGTACGGTCCCCATAAATTTGAAAACAGAACAGAATTTTTATACGAGGAACTTATCGAATCAATAATAGGACAACAGTTATCGGGTAAAGCAGCAGATACTATATATAATAGGTTTTTGGATTTATACAATAAAGACGGAGAACATCTTAAAAGAAACGGAAAAATTACAAAAAGATTTCCCAAACCGAAAGAACTAATTAATACAGATATTGAAAAACTAAGATCCGCAGGAATGAGCTACTCAAAAGCACAATATATTAAAAATGTTGCCCAAGCATTCTTGGATGGGAGTATTGATATAAAAAGATTAGAAAAAATGTCTGATGAAGAAGTGATAAAAGAACTTACAAAAATTAAAGGAGTAGGGAAGTGGACAGCAGAAATGATTCTTATTTTTGTAATGCAAAGAGAAGACGTATTTTCTATAGGAGATGCAGGACTTAGAAAAGCAATTAAAATTTTGTATAAACTCGAAAAAGAAAAAGAAATTTTGGAACTGGTAAATACCTGGAGTCCCAATAAAAGTCTCGCCTGTTGGTACCTTTGGAAATCTCTAGATAACGCTCCGATTGTTTCGGAATAACTTGCTATAATTTTTTAATGGAAAATCTATCAATAGAAATACTTACCGAATTAAAACCTGAAAACGAAGAAGATATAAGACAGTTAGTGCTAGCACTTACAAAAGATGCTTCAGTTGAATATTCTCCCGACTATTTAAGAAAAATAATTAATAACCCTGACTACGTCGCAATTACTGCTTTTGATGGAAATAAAATAGTAGGAGTATTAATTCTAATAACCTATCTATTAATAGAAGGGGAAAGAAAGGGATGGATCGAAGGACTGGTAGTCAGCGAAAATTACAGGGGGCAAGGGATAGGAAGGAAACTTGTCGAAAAAGCAATTGAAAAGGCAAAAGGTATGGGACTTAAAAGTCTCAACCTTACATCAAGAGAAGAAAGAATTGCTGCAAACAAACTTTATCAAAAAATGGGTTTTACCAAGTACGAAACAAACGTTTACAGGATAAAATTTTAGCTTATAAAGAGGCTTGAAATATCCTTAAATTTACCTTATAATACTTAAGTTGTTTATGAACTTATCTTTCCTTTTAGATCATAAATTGGTCGTCACAGTAGTGGCGGCTTTTCTTTCGATCGCTTACGGATTATTCCTCAGCTACGCAGTACTCAAAAACCCAAGAGGCGACAAAAAAATGAATGCTATTTCTGATGCTATTGCAGAAGGTGCAGTTGCATACATGAAAAGACAATACACAGTTGTAGCAGTAATCGGAGTAGCAATAGCAGCCATTTTATACTTTGCATATAACCCGATTACGGCAGCAGGATTTGCAGTTGGAGCAATCTTCTCAGCAATCGCCGGTGTTATGGGAATGACAATTGCCGTAAGAAGCAATATCAGAACAGCACAAGCAGCAAAAAACGGATTAGCAAGCGCATTCAATTTGGCATTTAAAGGTGGAGCAGTAACAGGACTTATGGTTGCAGGTCTTGCACTTTTGGCAGTAGGCGGATTCTATTGGATACTTGAAAGAACAGCACACGGAAATCTCCAACCATTAGTTGCATTAGGATTCGGAGGATCTCTTATCTCAGTATTTGCAAGACTTGGTGGAGGAATCTTTACCAAATCAGCAGACGTCGGAACAGACATGGTAGGAAAGATCGAAAAAGGAATTCCTGAGGATGATCCTAGAAATGCAGGAGTAATAGCAGACTTAGTAGGAGATAACGTAGGAGACGATGCAGGAATGGCAGCAGACCTTTTTGAAACCTATGTAATAACAGCAGTAGCAGCAATGATTTTGGGACACTTAACATTCCCAAATAACCAGGCTGTTTTATTCTACCCAATGTTAATAGGAGCAATCTCAATAGTTGCTTCAATTATTGGTACATGGTTCGTAAGACTTATGGGAAAAGGCGTAATGATGGCTCTTTACCAGGGACTTACGGTCGCAATATTAGTTTCCATAGTAGGATTCTATTTCTTAACAACTTCTCTTTTCCCAAATGGTTTAGGAGCTTTCTCTACACTTAACATTTTCTACACTTCAATAATCGGACTTATCGTAACAATCGGAATGGTAGCAATAACAGAATACTTTACATCCAAGAAATTTAGTCCTGTTAAAACAATCGCAAATGCATCTTCAACAGGACACGGAACAAACGTAATTGCAGGACTTGCAGTATCAATGAAATCTACACTTGCACCCATACTTTTGATCTCCCTTGCAATATATTTCTCATACCTTTTTGCAGGACTTTACGGAGTAGCAGTTGCTGCAATGTCCATGCTTTCATTGGCAGGAATAATCGTTGCTATAGATGCATTCGGACCTATAACAGATAACGCTGGAGGAATTGCAGAAATGTCAGGACTTCCTCAAAAAGTTAGAGACGTAACCGATCCGTTGGATGCGGTAGGAAACACAACAAAAGCAGTCACAAAAGCATACGCAATTGGTAGTGCAGGACTTGCAGCATTGGTTCTTTTTGCTTCATACATTCAGGAGTTTACAGCAAAAGGATTAAATGCAAACAGCTTCTCGGTCTCAGACCCAAGAGTAATAATCGGACTCTTCATAGGAGGAGCACTCCCATACTTCTTTGGAGCATTAGCAATGGAAGCAGTAGGAAAAGCTAGCGTTTCTATAGTTAACGAAGTAAGAAGACAGTTCAAAGAAATAAAGGGAATAATGACAGGGAAAGCAAAACCAGAATACGGAAAAGCAGTAGATATTGTTACAAAAGCAGCAATCAAAGAAATGATCTTACCTACCGTTATAACAGTCCTTGCCCCAATAGTTGTAGGTTTTACCCTTGGCCCTAAAGCATTAGGAGGACTTCTCGTCGGAAGCATAGTAACAGGACTCTTCGTAGGAATATCAATGACAACCGGAGGAGCAGCATGGGACAACACAAAGAAATATATTGAGGAAGGACAATTGGGAGGCAAAGGAAGCTTTGCACACCAAGCAGCGGTTACCGGTGATACAGTCGGCGATCCTTACAAAGATACCGCAGGACCTGCTATCAACCCAATGATTAAGGTACTCAACATCGTTGCATTACTTATTGCTCCTTTCCTCTAAATCTTCCTTAGATTGAGGAAGGCAATCGGAAATTATGGATATCGGAAAACTACAAAAAGCTGAAATAGCCTCGGAAATGAAGCGTGCGTATTTAGACTACGCAATGTCTGTAATAGTATC
>JAJYWL010000004.1 GCA_021791545.1 bacterium | reverse complement strand
TGGCTAAAAACGGAAAAACAGACGGAATCATAATAAGAGTAGCAGGACCTGTCGTAGACGTAAGGTTTGAAAATGAACCTGCTGAGGTTCACGAAGCATTAACTGTTAATGTGGGTGGAGACGAACTTACTTTGGAAACAGCCCTTTTAACGGGAGATAACGAAGTAAGAACTCTTGCTTTAGGCTCTACAGATAGATTAGTAAGAGGCATGGCTGTTCATAGAACCTTTGCCCCTATTAAAGTACCTGTAGGAGAAAAAACATTAGGTAGAATATTCAACGTATTGGGGCAAGCAGTTGACAAAGAAAAATTCGACAGGAACGCAAAAGGTCTCCAGTTTGACCCTATCCATAAAGAAGCACCCAAGCTTTCGGAACAGGAAACCAGACCTCAAATACTTGAAACAGGAATAAAAGTCATCGACCTTATTGCTCCATTCACAAAGGGAGGAAAAGTAGCAGTATTCGGAGGAGCAGGAGTAGGTAAAACTGTTATCGTAAAAGAACTTATCAGAAATATCGCTATGGAACACAAAGGCCATTCAGTATTTGCAGGAGTCGGAGAAAGAACAAGAGAAGGAAACGATCTTTGGCTTGAAATGAAGGAAGCAAACGTTATGGATAAAACCGTAATGGTATTCGGACAGATGAACGAACCACCGGCAAACAGAATGAGAGTAGCTTTAACCGCTCTTACCATGGCCGAATATTTCAGAGACCAAAAAAGAGAAGACGTACTTTTATTCATAGATAACATCTTTAGATTTGCACAGGCAGGATCAGAAGTATCAGCACTTTTAGGAAGAATGCCATCTGCCGTAGGATATCAGCCTACCCTTTCTTCCGAAATGGGAGAACTTCAGGAGAGAATCACTTCTACAAAACAGGGATCAATTACTTCAGTACAAGCTGTGTACGTTCCTGCAGACGATTATACGGATCCTGCGCCTGTAACTATCTTCTCACATCTTGATGCAAGTCTTACACTAGAAAGATCAATAGCAGAACAAGGTATTTATCCTGCAGTAGATCCTCTTACCTCTACTTCAAGGATATTGGATCCAAATGTAGTCGGAAAAGAACATTACGAGGTCGCTAGAGGCGTCCAGAAGGTCCTACAAAGATACAAAGACCTTCAGGATATCATTGCCATCTTAGGTATGGACGAGCTCTCTGACGAAGATAAGCTGATTGTAGGAAGGGCAAGAAAAATACAGAGATTCCTCTCTCAACCTATGTTCGTAGCCGAAGTATTTACAGGACAACCCGGAAAATACGTAAAAGTCGAAGATACCGTAAAAGGATTCAAAGAAATCTTAGACGGAAAACACGACAAACTCCCAGAACAAGCATTCTATATGGTTGGAACAATAGATGAGGCCGTAAAGAATGTTAAATAATGAAACTCGACTTGGAAATAATAACCCCCACAGAAATAGTATTTAAAGACGAAGCCGATGAGGTAGTAGTACCAACCGTAGACGGAGAAATTGCGATTCTTCCCAACCACGTAGGCCTTCTTACAAAAATAAAGCCGGGAGAACTTACGGTCAAGAAATCAGGAAAGGAAATTCACCTTGCAATAACAGGAGGATTTTTAGAAATAAACGAAAACAAAGTAAGCATACTTGCAGACTATGCGGTAAGAGCGGAAAACATAGAAATAGCAAGAGCGGAAGAAGCAAGACAGAGAGCTGAGAGAGCAATGAAGGAAAAAGGAAGCGAAAATAATTTCCTGGTAGCAGATGCCGAACTCAGAAAATCACTTCTGGAACTTAAAGTAGCCCGCAAATATAAACCAGGTAAATAATTTGCCTTAAATTATAAATTTTCGTAGAATAAGGTTGCGCCGTTTTAGCTCAGTGGCAGAGCAGCTCTTTCGTAAAGAGCAGGTCCTCGGTTCAAATCCGAGAAACGGCTCACGATGGAAAACAATACCGAAGAGATAAAAAATCCGGAAACAGTACAAAATCCTAGTGCTATAATTGAAGAACCAGTGAGAAGAAGCAGATTAGCAAAAAGCATGGAAAGAAGAACAATGAGAAATATTGTTCTTATGGGTGCGGGGATATTATTAATCCTTTTTATCCTTCTTAAATTTGGAATCGATGCGCTCGTCAACTTCAGCGTATTTGTTACTTCAAGAGGTCAAAACACACAAACCAATTCTCAAAATGAGGTCGGTTATATTCCCCCACCCTTTTTAAACTCTCTTAATTCAGCTACAAACAGCGCTCACATTATAATTACAGGAACGGCCGATAAGGGAAGACAAATTGATCTTTTCATAAATAACACTTCCGTAGACAGTGTTACAACGGATAAAGACGGAAAGTTTACTTTCAACGAGGATCTTAAAAAAGGAGATAACACTATTAAGGTAAGAGCCGAGCAGAAAGGAAAATACAGCGATTTTTCCGATTCTTACACAGTTACCTACAATAACTCACAACCAAAACTTGATGTAAAAAGCCCAACCGATGGACAAACTTTCACTAAAAACGACAATAACCCAATAACAGTTTCGGGTTCGACAGATCCAAATGTAACAGTAACCGTAAACGGATTCTGGGCAACAATAGATAACAATAATAATTTTTCATATAACCTTACTCTTCAAAACGGAGACAACGATATAAAAATAATTGCAGTAGATCAGGCAGGAAATAAAAGC
Source organism: bacterium (assembly GCA_021791545.1). GTDB lineage: Bacteria > Patescibacteriota > Microgenomatia > Levybacterales > UBA12049 > JAJYWL01. Next base: position 1,953 of record JAJYWL010000004.1, on the reverse strand, counting down.
GAGAAAGACCTAAAAGTTAAGTATAATCAGTAATCCCCGCAAGGACCCAAATCCAGGCCATGAGAAAAATATAGAAAAGACTGTTAATAAATAAGCTGCTTACGATGATAGCAACCAATGAGGAAAGAAAGACAATCTTCGAATTGTTATTAAAAGGTTTTCCCAATAAAAACATTTTATACAAAAGGAAAATAAAGAAAAAAAATCCAATAACTCCTTCTGTTACCAAAACAAATAGAAAACTATTGTCAGTACCGGCCCCGGAATGAGTTAGCTCCCAATTTTTTCCTGTAAGATACCCGTTACTTTTTTGATAGTATCTATAAGCATTAAAACCTACACCTATAACAGGATTATTTGAAAAAACCTTTAACGCAATATCTATAGATTCTATCCTTGATCCTGTTGAGGCAATTCTAAGAAAATTTGTCCCTTCCCCTTTAAATGAATAAGGGAGAATAAAGATAACACTTACCAGAAGGACAAGAGCTAAAAATACTACTTTCTTAGGAAGTTTAAAATAAAGAAAAACACCGACGCCGGCAAGAAGTGCCAAAAGTGCACTCCTTGAGTAAGTAAGATAAACCGCTGCTAAGTCGAAAAGAGTAAGAATAGCTATAAGTAAAAATCTTGGATTTAGTCTTTTTTTAAACAAATCGAAACCGATGCCCAAGAGTAAAATAAATCCGACGGCAAAAACAACACCTGCAAAATTAGGATCAAGAAAACTCGAAAATAACCTGAACAGATGTTCATCCCAACCTAAGTAATAGAGATTTCTCAGACTGGGATAAAGAAAATATTGGATAAAACCTCCGGCCGCCAAAATCGCTATCGGAACAAGTAAATAATACTTAACTCTTTCTTTAAACTCTTTATCAAAATCCGCTACAACAAAATATATTCCAGAATAAAGAAGCCATCTTAAGGGATAAAGAAGAGAAACAAAGAATTCATTAGGGGTAAGCCTGAAAAAATTTACCAGAAGAGAAACTAACGAGATTGTAAAAAAACCGATTATAGGAATAAAAAGCATTGGTTTTTTAAATCTTTTTGTCTTTAATTTCCATATAAACCATGAACTTACCAAAACAAATATCGAAATATCGGTAAAGGTGATTGCCACAGAACTTGCCAACTGAATCCTCGTGAGTTCTCCTAATGAAAACATTATCAAGAACAATATAAAAAGTTTTTTTAGTATTCCCATACTTTACCTCCGTCGGAATAAAGTTTAACCTTAGTTAAATCATTATAATAGATAAGTTTCCAGTTAGAAAATCTTGCGGGAAGAATACCCTTATCCTGAATTGCTATGTAGTTAAATCTGTCTCCCTTTTTAACATAAGAAGAATCTATGAAAGGGAAATCTACATAATAAAGATTATGGAAACCGAATAATAAAACTTTATCCGACGGTTTTATATTCTTGGCAAAATATGAATCGACATCATAAAAATCTCCAAAGGAGAAATTAAGATGATTTTTTAAGTACTGACTCTTTGTTTCCTGTCCCAGAATTACGGGAATGTATCTTTTGTTTGCAACCAACCTATACCCCATCGATGAAATAAAGAGAAGCATTACCATTGACATCAAAACTTTTTTTACAAAATTTTCCTTTATCGAATAGATTGCATAAGAAGATACAACAGAAAATCCCGCTAAATAAGGGAGAATAAATCTTCCTCCCCCAATTCTCGGAGTAAAATACCATGCTACAAGGGAAAGAATGGAATAAAGAAAAATATATTTTATTCTCCCCTTCTCCTTGTATAATCCGATTAAAATTAGAGGCAGAACAATTAAATAAATAGGAGATATCGGATCATTGGAGTATACAAAAAGGTTGAATATATCCTTGAACGTGTTTGAAAAGTTTGGAATGACAAAGTTTGTACCTATAGAAATCCTGCTATCAAAAAAGGGATAAAAAGGGTTCTTTGTATTTAA
>JAJYWL010000016.1 GCA_021791545.1 bacterium | reverse complement strand
CCCTGTAGACAATTGTTAATCTTCCCGGCCAGTATTTTTCCATGAGGCTTTCTACTTCTTTTGGGAAAGTTTGGAAATAATCATTTGCCATCCCTATTCCATTTATAAGAACTGGAACTGCTTGTTCCTCAGGTCTTTTTCGTATCTTAAATAATCTTTTTACTGAGTCTTCCTTATCTATCCTACAACCAATTCCATAAGCTGTATCTGTAGGGAAAATTACTATTCCACCCTGATTAAGTATTTCAATTGCTTTAGAAATCTCTTCCATTAATTTCTATGCTCCTTTCATTTTCATCCTCGTTTTCAAAATATATCCTGATGGCATCGTCCCTAACATCATAAAGTCTTTCCGGCCATTCTATAGCCACTATCGATTCCTTGTTTCCTATAATCTCATCAAGACCTAAACCGTCGACATCGTCTTTAGATTTTATTCTGTATAAATCAAGATGATAGAAATCTTTAACTTCTCCTTTATCAATTTTATGGCTTCTCATTATTATGAAAGTAGGAGAAATTATTCTTCTTTTAACCCCTAATCCCTTTGCCAACCCCTGAACAAAAGTAGTCTTTCCCCCACCCAAGTCTCCATAAAGAAGTATTACGTCTCCCCCTTTTAAACGCTTTGAAAACTCTTCTCCGAGTTTTTGGGTTTCTTCATAATTTTTTGTTAAATATTTCATTTCTTCCCTTTATTATATTTCGAGAAATTAATATACCACAAGTAAGGAGAAAGACAAAGCCTACTAACATAAATATTGGAAGAAGAAGGTTTGTTTTAGAAGAGGCAAAAGCTTTGATTTTTTGTTTAGGAGTAGCAGAGGGAGTAGAAAAAGTAAGAAGATTGAAAGAGCTTTCGGTAGCAAGAACTTCTTGTTCGATTTGAGAAGGAGACACTAAAGTTGCCAAGGGAGTTATACCTGGAGTTGGAGTTAAGGTAGGAGTTGTAGTCGGTGTAGGAGTTTTTTCAGGAGTAATTGTAAAAGTAGGTGTTGGATCGTTTTCATTTATTGTAATATCCGAAGTATTTGAAGACCAGTTTACCGATGATGGATCACCTGTAGATTTTATGTAATAAAAACCAAGCTTAAATTTATAACTTCCTTCTCCTTTATATCCGCTATCGGAAAAATCACTTTTAACCGTAATCTTTCCATCCCAACTATCTAGACTTACCTTTTTTTGATTAGTTGTTGACTCGCTATTTTTTATCCAAGAATCACCATTTTTTGTATACCCAAAATAATTTGTACTTGAACCATCCTGATAAAAAGCTCCTTTTACATAACATTCTTCCCCTGTTAAAAATCCTGAGGGAGATGCATTTACTGTTATTTCTTCTTCTCCTTTTACAGTGTCTTTATCTAGGGAGATGATAGATATACTTCTTGCGGCAAAAGCTTTAGTTCCCCAAAAAAAGAGGCTAAGAAAAACAAGACAAATAGTAAGGGCTATTCTTTTTATCTTATTTATCTATAAATTCTTGCTTCAATTATAGTCCAGCCAGAATAATGATCGTTAAGGGAAACGTTCATAGCTCCCTCATACCAAGGATCATTTATTCTAAAACTACCTCCATCCACTGATCTTAATACAACCCAATGGTCTGAATAGTGACTTGGATAGGGACCCCCATCTGCAGAAAGTCCTGCTACTATCACTGCTCCCGAGTTGAGGGCGTTTCTTAAATCATCTAAAGAAGGATTTTCTACATACTGAGCAGAGTGCCCATTTGCAGAAGGTCCAGGAATGTTAAATTCAGCAGTGGAAGACCAAAAATTTCCAGTATTCGCAGCGACATCTGCTGGAGTTACGTTTCCTCCAAAATGAGAAGCAGCCATGGCATATGATGTAAGAAGACAACCAACTTGCCAAATTTGATAACTAGATTGTCCTATGAAATTATTTCCCCAATTCGAATCCCTTTGGTTATAATATTTACCAAAGCCGTCAGACATATCCGAATGAGGAACAGTCTGTCCACCAGCTCCTACCCTAGCGTTTGCAAAACTTGACAATGCCGATAGTTCTGCTTTTGCCTGAGCAAGCATAGTTTGATAATTAGCCTCACTTCCTTGTGTTTGAGTGAGTAAAGTTTGTTTTGCTGCTTTCTCTTGATCAAGCTGATTATTGTAATCCTGAAGTTGTTTATTTAATGCCTCTACCTGTTTTTTCTGATCCTCAAAAATTGTTTTCTGATTGGAATAATCTGTTTTAGCTTGTTGGGTATCATAAATTAATTTTCTATCATGAGCCTGAGCAAGCTTTAAATAGTTAAGTCTTGTAAGAAAATCTGAAGCTGAACCCGAAGTAAGCAGAATCTGAAGAGGCTGAATGGAACCCACTTCATATGTCGTCACAATCCTATTTAAAAGAACAGTAATGGAATTATTTAAAGCACTCTGTAAGCTTGATATCTTCTTTTCCGCAGTATCTATATCCATAGTTATACTTGTTATTTGTTCTTGAGTTGCTTCAATTTTGTATTCTGTCAATTTAATTTGACTATCCATTACAGAAATTTGAGAAGATAAAGTTTTTTCCTGACCTTGAAGATCAGATATCTTGTTTTGTAAATCTTGTATTTTATTCTGCAAATCTGTAATTGCTTGAGAATTGTCAGGGGTAGGTGTTGGTGTAGGGGTTGCAGTCTGCGAATGAACTTTACCTAAAAATAGGCTAAACAGAAGAACTATTGTAAGAATTCCTGCTATATATTTTTTCTTTAAAAACATAAGGCATATTTATTTCAAATATCTAAGTACTGCAAGGAAACTTGAAAAAGCTCCAAGTAGTACTGCCAACAAGAGTTCTATTCCCAAGAGGGCAAGATAAAAAACAATAGGGACAGGAAGAATTGGAATTCCCTTCAAGAACGACTCCAAGAAAGGAGTCGCCCAAACAAGAACTCCGGATGCTATTGCCCAACCTAGAAGCGCACCAACTACTCCATAGAAAATTCCTTCAAATATAAATGGCCATCTTATGTACCATCCTCCGGCACCAATTAGTCTCATTATTTCTATGTCTTCTCTTCTTTGAGAAATCTTAATTCCTATGATTGTGACCATGATAAATATGGATACAAGGGAAAGAAGAACAATAAGAACAACACCTATCTTTCTTATTGCATTAGTCCAGGAAGCTAGAGTCGAAACTACATCCTTTTGGAATACTACATCCGAAACGATTGAAGATTTTTTAAGCGTATCTGAAACGGGAGAAAGATCCTCAATCTTGTTTGTTGATATCTCAAAAGATGAAGGCAAGACATCTGCCGTAACCAAATCCAAAAGTAAAGGATCGTCTTTATTCTGTTCTTTGTAAATCTTTAACGCCTCTTCCTTGGAAACAAACTTAATCGATGAAATCTCTCCTGTTGCCTGTAATTTTTCCTTAAGAGAATCAATATCACTTTGTTTTGCCTCATTCTTAAAAAAAGCTGTAACTTGAGGTTTCGATTCAAAATACGAAATTATTTTCGAAGATCCTACTAAAATAAAAGTAAAGAAAGAAACTACCAGAAAAGTAAGCATCATGATAAGAACAGCTGCTATTGCCTGGTATGGAGATCTTCTGATATTTCTTCCTGCTTGTTTAAAAAAATTCATTCTTTTTCCTCCCCTTTTTCATCTTTATCTTTTTTCTCTTCCTTATGTTCTTTCTCTTCCTTAGGCTCCTTTTCCTCTTTTAAGTCTTTTTCTTTTACTTCTTCTTTTTCCTTAACTTCTTCCTTTTCTTTTTTATCTTTTCTTTTTGTGTCTTTTGCAACTTTTCCTTTTTCAAGTTCAACTACTCTTCTCGAAAGGCTTTTTACAATGTCTGCGTTATGCGTCGCCATTACTATGGTCGTACCTTTTTTATTTATTTCCATTAAAAGATTTACTATCTCCCAAGAAGTCGCAGGATCAAGATTTCCCGTCGGCTCATCTGCTAAAAGAATGTCGGGAGAAAGAACTAATGCTCTTGCTATAGCAGCTCTTTGCAATTCTCCACCCGACAGCTGAATTGGAAATTTATCCTGATGATCTTTTAATCCCACCTGCTCCAGTACTTCCTGGACCTTATTTTTTGCTTCTTCGGTTTTTACACCTGCGACTTCCAAAGGAAGCATTATATTTTCAGAAATAGTTCTATCGAAAAGAAGTTTCAAATCTTGAAAGATGACTCCTATGTTTTTTCTTAAATGCGGAATCTTACTATTTGGGAGATTCACGACGTCCATCTCGTTTACCATTATATTTCCTTCTGTCGGAAGCATTTCTCTTGTAAGAAGACGAAAAATTGTTGTTTTTCCTGAACCTGTGGGACCAATAAGAAAAACGAATTCTCCCTTATCAATATCGAGATTTACACTTGAAAGACCATATACACCTGTAGCAAATTTTTTGGAAACGTTATCTAATTTAATCATAGGCCTTTTAGAGTGCTTCGATTCTGCCTACATCCATCAACCAACCGGCAACCTGAGCTTTTTGGGTCTGCCCCCAAACTTTAACTTTTGCATCGACGTACTTTGATAAATCAACAATCGATGAGGTAAGGTATACATTTTGACTGTCGCCTCCGGGTCTTACCAAGTGGAAAGCTCCTTCACCGTCTATTCCGCCTTGTTTTAAAACTCCCTCTGCAGTATCTTTAAAAGTGCCTGTGTCATTGGAACCCTCTATTGTTCCTTTTTTAACTGAAGAATTAGAACCTGCGGTTGTGCCTGTATTAGAGCTTTTTGAACCCACAGGCTGATTTGAAACCAGATAGCCTGTTAAAATTCCTGCAACGATAAGTACTAAAAATAAGGCTAAAAGCTTAGGAGTAAACTTGAAATTTGGATTTTGATTGAAGCTATGAACTAGACTCTCGTTTTCTTTTTTTTGCATGTTTTCGTCCATACTACTTAGTAAAACATATTTCAGCCATTTTGGCAACCCAAGAGGTATTATAGGACTCTCAATTCTTCGTCGATAAACAAATCTATATTCCCATCCAGAACAGACTCCGCATTTGAGGTCTCCGCATCAGTTCTTAAGTCTTTCACCATTTTATATGGATGGAGAACATATGATCTTATCTGATTTCCCCATCCAGGTGTTTTATACCCACCCTTAAGCTTTGCCTCCTCCTTTTTCCTTTCTTCTTCTTTTAAAGACCAAAGCTTTGCTCTTAATATCCTTAACGCATATTCCCTATTTTTTCCCTGATACCTTTCGCTTTGCGCAGTGACAACAAGACCGGAAGGCTTATGTTTAAGCCTTACGGCTGTAGATACTTTATTTACATTCTGTCCTCCATGCCCTCCGGCCCTAAAAAAGTCCCATTCAAGATCGTCTTCTTTAATCTCTAAACCCTCGTCTCCTTGAATATCGGGAAGAACTTCGACCAAAGCAAAGGAGGTTTGTCTTAAGTTATCCGCGTTAAATGGCGACTGCCTTACAAGCCTATGTACCCCGGCTTCTCCTCTCAAATATCCGTAGGCATAAGGCCCGTTAACAGAAATTGTTATGCTTTTAAAACCTGCTTCTTCTCCCGGAGTTTCTTCGATTACTTCAAACTCCCATCCTTTTTTCTCAAAAAATCTTGTATACATTCTATAAAGCATCCCTGTCCAATCCATTGCCTCTACTCCCCCCTGACCCGAATGCAATGACAATAGGGCAGGACCCTTGTCATAGGGCTTTGAAAAATATAAAACGTTCTCAAGTTCATCGAGAAGTTTTGTAAGCTCCTCCGTATTTTCGGATTTAAGATGTTCTTCGAGGCTTTCCGCTTTTTTGATTTCTTCGGAAAGAACGGACATCTCTTTCATTTTCTCGGCTGCTTCCTCATGGTTTTGCCAAAAAATAGGATTAGCGCTTTCAGCCTCGATTTCCCTTATTTTTTTTCTTTTTTCTTCGAGATCTAAATTTTCAAGTAATTTTTCTACTCTTTGCTTTAATTCTTCCATGTTTACAAATTATTGCAGATATTTTCGCAGGCCTGCCTTACCTGATTTTTAGGATAATTTTGAAGGTTTCTAAGGTCGTTAATTACTTTTTGCACCTGAGGAGAAGAGGTTGCAATATCGGTTACATTTATATTTCCCGCTTCCGCCTTAATATTATTTATCTTGTCTTCAAGACCTGATTGAAGATCAATTCTGGGAGGGGCAACGACTTTTCTTGAACTAAGAACAGCTGTTTCTTTATAATTTTTTGCATAAACAGCAAAAAGACCTCCTAGTATTAATATTATTAATACTAGAGTTAAATAAATTCTCTTTTTATTCCAGGAAACTTCTTCTTTTTTCTCTTTTTTTTCCACTAACTTATTCTAATTCAGCCAAATTCTCTTTGCAAACTCTGATATAATCTTTTTATGGATATTATTCATGCAATAATTCTCTCCGCCGTTGAAGGTATCACCGAATTTCTTCCGATATCCTCAACCGGGCACATGATTTTAGCCTCGGATATCCTCAAAATTGCACAGACAAGTTTTGTAAAAGATTTCGAAATAATAATTCAGTTAGGAGCAATATTTGCAATCGTTGTTTTGTACTGGAAGACATTTCTAAAAGATACAGAAGCCTGGAAAAGAATTATCACGGCATTTATCCCTACCGGAATAATAGGATTTGCCCTTTTTAAATTCATAAAAGAATTTCTTTTAGGAAATACATACGTAACACTAATTGCACTTTTTATAGGAGGTATCGCTTTAATAGCTTTAGAACTGATCTATAAAGAAAAAGAACACCATGCTGCAACGATAAACGAAATTTCATATAAAAATGCATTTCTTATCGGAGTTTTTCAAAGCCTTGCAGTTATTCCGGGAGTTTCACGTTCTGCCGCAACGATCGTTTCTGCTCTTTTTCTTGGAACAAAAAGAAAAGCTGCAGCTGAATTTTCTTTCCTTCTCGCAGTTCCCACAATGCTTGCAGCTTCAGGTCTAGATCTAGTCAAAAGCAATTTTAACTATACTTCTTCCGAAATTGTAATTCTACTTGTAGGATTTTTTGGTGCTTTTATTTTTGCTCTAATCGCTGTAAAATGGTTTTTGAGTTTCGTACAAACTCATAGTTTTATACCTTTTGGAATTTACAGAATCATCCTTACTCTTCTTTTTTGGCTCCTGATAATCAGGTAAATTTGCCTTATAGGACTATAATAGGGGCAAATCAAATAATATGGACTATTTAAAAGATACCTATAATTATGCTTTTGAATTTCTTAGCCCTCTTTCCCTAAAGCAAACCTATAAAAGGATTGCAAATGCGGCTATGGAATTAGTCAATGCCGATTTCTGCACAATAAATCTTGAAGAAAGAAATAGTTTTAAAAGAGTATTCACCACCCACCCCCGATTTAAAGTTAAACCTAGAAAAGACGGATTTATAAAGAAAGTTTACGAAACAAAAAAGGGGTTAATCGTAAATCATGAAGAGGCACTGGATGCTCATCCCGAATTTAAAAAACTAAAAATGAAATCCTCAGTAATCGTTCCCCTTATGTATGGGAAAAAACCAATAGGTGTTCTTTCGGTAATATCAAGAAAGAAAAATTTTACAGAGGAAGATAAAGATAAGCTTCAGTTTATGGGAACTCTATCAAGTCTTGCAATAAGAAAAGCTTCTCTTTATGCGGAAGTTAAAGACTCTTTAAGAGTTAGAGATTTATTTATTTCATTGGCTGCACATGAGTTGAGAACTCCAATAACAACTGCTTTCACATACAGTCAGCTTATTAAGAGAAAGATTGAACGAAATGAAAAATTCGACCCCAAATGGATTGACACAATAAACGAAGAATTAAATAGACTTACCTTTCTTACCAATGAATTATTAGAGATAAACCAAATAAGAAAAGGGAAATTAAGTTATCATTTTGAGGAACTTAATCCAAAAGATATTATTGAGAAATCAATCACCAATTTTAAATCCAAGTTTCCCCAAAGAGAAGTAATCCTAAATTGCTGCGATGGACCTCTAAAAATATATGGAGACCAGAGTAAACTTATCGAAGTCTTTACAAATCTTTTAGATAATGCCGCTAAGCACTCTCCGATGAAATCTAAAATAATTATAAATGTTCGCGAAGAGGATAAAAAACTTCTTTTTGAAGTAAGTGATAAAGGAAAAGGAATTCCCAAAAAAGACCTACAAAACATTTTTGAAGAATTTTATAAAGCTAAAGATAACACAAAAGAAGGAATGGGATTGGGTCTTTATCTTTCCAAAAGAATAATTGACACGCACAAGGGTGACATAATAATAGATTCAAAAAAAGATAAGGGAACTACCATTCGACTTATACTGCCATCCTTGAAACATGGAAAGAGAACATAATTTTTCACCTGAAAAAAGCACACACAGTCATGAAGTTCTCTATGGTTTAAGAAGTTTCGGAACCGATGAACCCATCGCAGAACTCCTCCTTGAGGCTCCGTTTGTTTCAAGATACTTAAGATGTATTGTAATTTCCGGAATTACGGGTGCTGGAAAAACAACGGTAATTGAACAATATAAAGACCAAATAAGAAGAATTTATCCCAAGCCTCCTAAAATAAGAGTTTTCGCTATTTCGGAAACAGTACCTAAATTTCTCAAACAGGTCGATAAGAAAAAAACAATAGATTTAGATGAAGATGAATGGCATGCTCTTAGCGATATGTTCTACCAAGACATTATGAATGCAATGCCACCTTCAAGACTTTCTTTGAGTCCTCTTCTAAAAGATGTGGGAGAATTTTATCAAAATCCTCCCGAAAATTGGGGAGACGCAGAATGGAGAAATTTTAGGGATAGGTTTTATCGCAAAGAAGATCTAGAAGAAATTCCACCCCCGGAAGAAATACTTCTTGTCGAATGTGCTGGAATAGGCTCTGTTGAAAAAGGAGGAAAAGACATGACTCTTTCAACCTTAATGAAACTTGCTAACCAAACCAGAAAACAACCCGAAGAATATAATGAAATATTTTTTCTCTATTTAGTAGGACATCCTTTAGTTGTAAAAAAGGCAGAGGAGATTAGAACAAAAGTGGCAGGAGCGGCAAACGACGAGGAAGCACTAAAAATTCTTAGACAATATCACATAGAACTTACCGGACTTGATGCAAATGCTCCCGAAGGAACAGTAATAAAAAAAGTGGCAGGAAGAGGTGCCGGTTCTGCAATAATACGTCTCGCACAAAACCAAATCGCTACTGTCGCAAGAACCCCAAGTCTTCAAAGGTATAGAGAATTACCATCAAAAAATCTTGAGAAAGGCTTAAGTCGAAAAGAAAAAGTAGTATTTCGAGACAACATAGCTTATGCTCTAGGATATATAAGAAGAGATAAACTAGACTTACCTGCGGACAGATGCTTTATAGCATTAAACTCGCCTATTGAAGGAAAGCTTCTTGTTCCTACAGTAGAAAATGAAGATATTTAAATTTGACTACTTTATTTTTTTCAAAACTTAAGGTAGAATAATTTTGGAAAACAGAAACTCAAACTTCCTCGGAACAACTACTAATTTTATGGATGGAAAAATTTTTGAAAAAGTGTATCGTGTAGTTAAAAGCATACCCAAAGGGAAAGTGCTTACATATAAGATAGTTGCACAGGTCTCGGGAACAGATCCTAGAATTGTAGGATTTGCTCTACATGCAAATAAGTTTCCGGATATCATTCCTTGCCATAGAGTTGTTAAAAATAATGGAACCATAGCAAACGGTTATGCTTTTGGAGGAATAAAAAAACAACGCGAAAAATTAATAAAAGAGGGAGTGGTTTTTATAAATCTTAAAACTGTAGATCTTGATTATTCATTATATAAAATGCCTTTTTGGAAAAAATATTTTTAATTTAACTCAGGCTTATAAAACTTGCATATTAGCCTATATACGTATATACTTATGACCATGAATTCCAATATTCTTATTGTTGAAGATGACAAAGATTTCCAACAATACTTAAAGAGTATCCTGACAAAAAACGGATATTCTGTTCAAGCGGTCTCAAAGGGAATAAACGCAATAAATCTCATTAATAAACTCGAACCTGACTTGGTAGTACTTGACTTGAATCTTCCGGATATGAGCGGTGAAGGAGTTTGTATCGAAGTAAGAAAAGATCATCCTTCTCTTCCTATTATTATGCTTACTGCAAAATCAGCAATACACGATAAAGTCCAGGGACTTTCAATGGGAGCAGATGATTATATTACTAAACCTTTTATTCCCGATGAATTTCTGGCAAGAATAAAAGCAAGATTAAGACAAAAGGCAGAAGGCCCATCGAAAATTGTAGTTGACGATTTGGAACTTGATACAAAAAAGGTTCAAGTCAAAAGGGGAGACAAAATAATAAGTCTTACACCTCATGAGTTTAAACTACTTGAATATCTCATGCATAATAAAGGCGTTGTTCTAACCAGGGAAATGATACTCAATAGAATATGGTCTTATTCTCTTGACGTTGAAAGTAGAATTGTAGATGTCTACATGGGATACCTAAGAAAGAAAATCGATTCCGGATTTAAGAAGAAACTCGTTCACTCTATAAGAGGATTCGGCTACACTATAAAAGACTAAACCTGAGGATGCTTTGCCTTAATCGGTAAGTTAAAGAGAAAGTTGGTAAGTTTTCCGTCATCCATTTTTATCCAAACCCTCCCGCCCTGTTTTTTAATTATCTCCGTTGCCATATAAAGACTTACATCTAACGGATCGTCATCAAGACCTGAGTTTAACTTGAACATATTATTTTCTTCACGGCCATCGATTTTATTACCGTTTATTTTTATCCTTACTGTTATTATTTTTTTATCGCTTTTCATATTTATCGAAATTTTTTTACTAACAATTAATTCTTTTCTGATTACTGAAAGGATTATTTCTTCCAATTTTTCTCTATCGTGAATGACCTCTTTCTCTGTTTCTCCTGTTACCTCAACTCTTTCTTCAAGTTTATTGTTTGAAATCAGATCAACTACAAATTTATCAAAATCAAATACTTCATACGAGAATTGCGGTCTTAACATCTTTAATGAAAGTAAGGCAAACAACTCGTCTGCCGCTTTGTTTGATTTATCTATTCTTTCTTCAATTTTTAAAAGGTCTTCTTTTAACTTAACGTCTTTTACTTTTCTCGAGTCCAAAAGAACAATTGCCTTCATACTTGCCAGTGGGCCTTTTATTTTATGACTTGCCACTCCCAGCAACTTTTCCCAATCTATGTCTTTCATAGTTGGAATTATAGACTCTTTTTTCTCATTTTGCCATTTAACCAAGGATACCCCTTTTAAGAGTATCCTTGGTTATGAATCATCTAACTCTATACATCATTCTGCCAAGAGCGATTAATACTACTGAACCAACTACTGCTACTACTAAGCTGTAGATGTTAAGCCCTGTCACTCCCGCTTGACCAAGGAAACTCATTATAAAACCTCCTATTATAGCTCCCACGATTCCTAAAACAACGTCTGTTACTATTCCCTGGTCGCTCTTCATGATTAAAGATGCGATCCACCCGGCAAGTCCTCCTAAAACGATCCATAAAAGTATGTCCATTTTATTCACCTCCCCTCCAGTTCAACCGGCGAAATTAAAAACATTAAGAAACTATGTAATATTCCGAATATATTGTTATTGCTCATGCAGAAATATTAGAGAAATCTCATGAGAATCGAAGAAATTTAAAGTAAGAGAAATGAAAGAATAAAAGATTTGGGAATATAGTAATTTTGATACAATTTTACCCCAAAAATATGCTTGCTTTTGAGGGTGCATGTAAGTAGAATGTAAAAACTTAGTAAGATCTTAGATGCAAAACTTTTCTTATAACTGTCAATATTTTTCCTTAAAAATAGCCCAAAAAAAACATACTTCAAATATCGTTTTTACAATTAGCCCATCTTTCGTAACGACAAAAATGGCCCCCCAAACGTTGAGCATATTAAAATCAAATCTTCCTTCCGTTCTAAGGACTAAATGTTTTAATGATAAAAATTTGTCATTTGAAAAAGAGGTAGTAAAAACAGAAATAGGACATCTTTTTGAGCATATCTTTATAGAAAACCTTTCACTCTTAAAAATTCAAAACGGTTTTGATTATGCTGAGTTTAACGGAAGAACAAGCTGGAATTGGAACAAAGAAGAAACGGGGATTTTCCATATCTTTATAGACGCCGGAAAAGAAGACGATGCATATTTTTTTGAAGCACTTAAAGAATCTATTCTTTTAACTAACTCTGTAATAGAGTCTTCCCTAAGTATTTATGATTTTGAACAAAATAAAAACGGGCAACCTGTAATGGCTACCCGTAGTTTATAGTCTGAATTTAACGTCTTCCTCCCTTCCTTCCTGCCGCTCTTGCTTCCTCACTTGTGAATTCATGTGCGGTGCCTTTTTTGTGGGCGGCTTTTCCTCCTTTAGAGGCAACTTGTTTAAGTTCGTCAGAGTTCATAGACGCAAATCCCTGTCCTCCTTTTTTGCCTTTACGACTTTGTCCTCCTTTGGAGCTCCGCAGATCCTCGTCGGACAAATCAGAAAAATCATCTTGGTTCATATCCTGATTCTCATCTCTTTTTTGAGATTGCCCTCCCTTTGAACCCTGATCTTTTTCGTCCTTTTTCTGATCATCATCGTTTTTTGTATTATCAGCCATTTTATTCACCCCCTTTCCTTAAAGTCATCCAATAATATGCAAGAATAGTCAGAGAGTAATAAAACTTGAGTAAGAATTAGGAAAGACAAAACTAGGAGTTTATTTTTCCCTAATGTCGCGGATGTGTTCCCTTAGAGCTTTACGAGATGCTTCTCTTATTTTTTCTTCAACGTCTTTTATGTTTTCCTTCAGATGTTTCCATGTAACTTCATTATCTTCTTCATGCATATTTTTAAGAAAAACCTTCTTCTCGTTCTCGGGAAGCTCTGAGAGGACAATATCTATGACAATATAATGCATGTTTTTTCTGACAATATGGATAAGTTCTATTCTTTCTTCCTGCGATAACTCCAAGTCTCCCAAGGAAAGACTAAGCTCCGAGGTTTCTATTAAATGCTCATAGAAATGTTTTTTATTCATACTCATAATTATATACCTACAGGTCCTAATGGAATCTTATTTTCAGGATCCTCAATAAAGTAATATAAAACAGGACCCTTCTGTCTTCCGTCTACTCTTTGAAGGTATTTCATAACTTCAGGAGATCCTCCAAGCTGTTTTCCCGTCCAGGCAGCAGGACCTGCATCTCCTATTACCGCTACTACAGCTTTTCCGTTTTGAGGATTTACCACAAGCATTTTTCTATACTTAAAAAAATCGACATATTTCTTTGGATCTTTTTCAAAACCAGGCGCAAGAAAAGTTTGTACTGCGATATAATATTTTTCCCTTAAAACATCCTCTTTAGTCATGGCACTTTGTGAGTTTGAAAAATATCCCCAAGCACCAAGGCCCGGAGCCATTCCGTAAGACCAGTAATCCGATGCTTCGTTTTGCGTATCAAAATGAGAATAGATATTATCTCCAGGATAGCGTGCCAGATGCTGTTCTTGTCCGATGTATCCATATGATGTATTGAGCCTGATATCTCCGATAGAAGGTTTAACACTTATACCATAATCTCTTGTTAATACTTCCGCAACCCTTTCTTCAGTAACAGGATCCAGGGGGGCAACTTCTTTAGGCAGAATATTGTATAAGTCGTAGACAATAAAATTTTGTTTTCCTATATCTTTCCCCGGAGTCTGTTGCGGATCAACCACTTCTGTTTTTAATGCGTTTACTGTAGGAACAGCCGGACTTGCAAGAAGAAAAATACCAGCGAGAGTTCCAACTGTGAATTGCTTACCATTTTGAGAAAGCCATTCAAATGATTCCTTGTGTTTTTGAAAAAGAGACTTTTCCAGCTCAAGCTGTCTTTTTACCCATTTCTTCCTAAGCTTTATGTAATTTAAGCTCTTTTTCTTCGGCACACTTTTATTTTACATGTTTTCCCGTTTTACTGCTAATTTGAGGTTTATTTTAATTTGGAAAGTGGCACTTTTTATATTTTTTTCCGCTTCCGCACCAACATGGATCGTTTCTTCCCAATTTTTTATTGGCATTAACAGAAGGTTTCTTAGTCCTTTGAACTTCACTTTCTCCCGCAGCCTGAGCTACCATTGTCTTTGGCTGTTCCATTTGAGGAGCTTGTTCTACCTGGATTTTATAAATCCTGTGAACTATCTCATCATCAATTGTACTTATTAACTTTTCAAACATTGCATAAGCTTCATTTTTATATTCTACTAACGGATCTTTTTGACCGTATCCCCTAAGACCTATTCCTTGTCTTAAATTTTCTATAGCATCTAAGTGGTCTACCCATAAATTATCTATTACCGAAAGCATTACAAATCTTTCGATTTGTCTCATAAGCTCTTCTCCCATTTGCTCTACTCTTTTCTTATAGATATCGTCCGAGACCGAATTAAGGAAAGAAATCTTTTCTTCAAAAGAGTGTAGCTGTTCAAGTTGCTTTGCTATCTGTTCTCTTGATGCATCGTCAAAAGGAATGATAGTAGAAAACTCTTCAGTTATTTTTTCGGAAGCGCTTTTACCGTCAATAAAGTCCTCTTGCTGGAAATTTACTATGCCGGCAATTGTTGCGTGTACATTTTCATGTATCTCTTCTCTTAACTTACCCTCTTTTCCTTCTCCCGCTTCAAGAACGGTTCTTCTTTTTTTGTAGATTATTTCTCTTTGCTTATTTAGAACATCGTCATATTCGACAAGATGTTTTCTTATGTCAAAGTTATATCCTTCAACTTTTACCTGTGCCTGCTCAATTGCCCTTGAAACCAAAGGATGCTGCAGTGGAACATCTTCAGGCATGTTAAATCTTGTCATAAGTCCCGAAATCGTGTCTCCGCCGAAAAGTCTCATTATTTCATCATCAAGACCTACGAAGAATTGAGAAACTCCGGGATCACCTTGTCTTCCCGATCTTCCTCTTAACTGGTTATCAATTCTTCTTGATTCATGTCTTTCTGTTCCCATTACATAAAGGCCGCCGAGCTTTAAGACTTCGTCATGATTTTTCTCCCATTCTTCCCATTCTTTTGTTCCTCTTTTATCTGTTCCGTCTTCTTGTTTTGGCGTATCTCCACCTAAAATAATATCGACTCCTCTTCCTGCCATATTTGTTGCAACGGTTACTGCTCCTTTTTTACCTGCCATTGAAATAATTTCTGCTTCCCTCTCGTGATTTTTTGCATTTAACGTTTCATGTTTAATCCCTTTTCTTCTAAGAAGTTCCGATATTATTTCGTTTTTCTCTATTGAGGTTGTTCCAACAAGGATTGGTTGTCCGGTTTTGTGGATTTTTTCTATTTCATTTGCAACTGCAGTGTATTTCGATCTTGCTGTTTTATAAATTGCGTCAGGCAAATCTTTTCTTACCAATGCTCTATGAGTTGGTATTACAACTACATCCAATTTATAAATTTTATGGAATTCCTCTGCTTCGGTTACAGCAGTACCTGTCATACCCGCAAGTCTTTCATACATCCTGAAATAATTCTGGAGAGAAACGGTTGCCAAAGTCTTGGATTCTCTTTGAATCGTAACCCCTTCTTTTGCCTCTATTGCCTGATGAAGACCTTCGGAAAGTCTTCTTCCGACCATTAATCTTCCCGTAAATTCATCTACAAGAATTACCTCGTTATCTTTTACTATGTAATCTTTTTCTTTATGGAATAGTGTTCTTGCCTTAAGAGCTGCCTCCAAATGATAAACGGTATCAAAATCTTTTTCGTAGATATCCTGGACTCCAAAAAGCTTTTCAACCTTACTTATTCCATGATCGGTAAGATGTGCTGTCTTTAGTTTCTCGTCAATTTTATAGTCTGTTTCAGGACTCAATTTTTCGACAAGTTTTGCATATTCATAATACTTTTGGGTAGGTTCTTCGTCCGGTGCAGAAATTATATGGGGAGTTCTGGCTTCATCAATAAGAACGGAATCTACTTCATCGACAACAGCATAATAGAAACCTCTCTGCACTAAAGAATGGACATCTTGAGACATGTTGTCTCTTAGGTAATCAAAGCCAAATTCGGAATTAATTCCATACACGACATCGCTTTGATAAGCGTCTTTCCTTGTTACGGGTTTTAAATGTACAAGCCTAAAATCGGTAGCATTGTTGTTTGAAAATTCGGGATCGTAAACAAAAGATTCTTCGCTTATCATTGAGGCAGTCGTCATTCCCAAGAAATGGAAAATAGGACCCATCCAACCCGCGTCTCTTCTTGCCAAATAATCGTTTACGGTAACAAGGTGAACTCCCTTTCCTGTTAATGCATGTAGATATAATGCGGGAACAGCAGATAATGTTTTTCCTTCTCCTGTTTTTTGTTCTGCTATTTTACCCTGTGCCAAAACTGCCGCAGCCAATAACTGGACGTCATAATGTCTTTGTCCTATTGTCCTTGATGCCGCCTCTCTGACAAGAGCAAAAGCTTCGGGCATCAAAAGATCCAAAGATTCTCCCTTTTCAACCCTTTTTTTAAATTCCTCTGTTTTTTTAGGGAACTCGCTGTCTTTTAATTTCTTAAATTTTTGTTCAAATGAATTGATTTCTTCTATTAGAGGAGTAAGCTTTGTTATTTCTTTTTCATTCGAATCGAAGAATTTTCCAAATATATTTAGCATAGCCTTATTTTATCATATCCGTGCGTAAAAAACCCCGCCAAACCGGCGGGGTTGTACCAATTGATCAATTGGTAATGCTCCAAATTGCTTACCAATTATTTCTTCTTTTTCTTTGCTGCTTTCTTTTTTGCTGGCATTTGGACAGTCACCTCCTCTTTTTAAGTCTCACTTCAAACTTACTTTGAGGTGGGGCAGGATTAACTTTATTCTTATCTTATTAATTTTGTTTGTCAAGATTTTATACCTGCTTCAAAGTACGAGGAATAGATTGCCAAATCAAGATAATTTACTTACCTATTTTGAGGATTTTATTACTTTTTTCCCTACGTATTTCTGAAGAACCTCAGGGACTTGGATACTTCCGTCTTCTTGTTGGAAATTTTCAATTATTGCTATTAACGGTCTTGTAGAAAAAGCAGTTCCATTTAATATATTCACGAACTCGTTCTTTCCTTCTTCTCTATATTTTATGTTTAGCCTTCTTGCCTGGAAATCTGTCGTCGTAGAAGTGGATGTTACTTCCCTATACTTTCCCTCAGACGGAATCCATGCTTCCAGATCATATTTTCTTGCAGCAGGAAAGCCAAGATCTCCGCTACACATCTTTACCACCTGATACGGAATTCCCAAAGATTGAAGCAATTTTTCTTCTATTGATAAAAGATATTCATGCTCTTTGTCGTCTTCTCCTTGTTTTACAAAAGATACCATTTCAACTTTATCAAACTGATGCGCTCTTAGAATTCCCCTTGTATCTTTTCCGTAACTTCCCGCTTCTCTTCTAAAACAGGTGGAAAAACCTACATATCTCTTGGGAAGTTCTTTAACATCCAAAACCTCATCCTTATGCATGGAAACAATAGACTGTTCAGAAGTTCCTACCAATACCAAACCGTCTTTTTCAAAAATGTACATATCCTCGTCTCCACCGTTTTCCATATATCCCAACCCTTTCATTACTTCCGTTTTTATCATCACGGGAGGAATTACGGGAGTGAAACCTTCTTTTATCAATAACTCAAAAGCAAATTCCCTTAGCGCAAACTCCAAAAGTGCTCCTTCATTTTTTAGGAAGTAAAATCTTGCTCCCGAAATTTTACTTGCTCTCTCTACATCTATGATCCCAAGAGCTTCACCCAATGTAAGATGATCCTTTGGCTGAAAATCAAACTTAGGAGGTTCACCCCAAGTCTTCACTATGTCATTTTCCGTATCATTTTTTCCTACCTTGACGTCTTCTTTCGGTGGGTTTGGAATTTGGAGTAAAAGTTTTTTTACCTCTTCCTGTTTTTCAGAAAGGTTTTTCTCTAAGGAATCAAGCTTTTCCTTTATTTCCTTACCTTTTTCGATGTTTCTTTCTTTTGCGGCCTTATTTCTTTCTTCCCTCAGGCTTTGTGCTTCCAAATCTAGTTTTCTATATTCCTCGTCTTTTTTTAAAAGACCTTCAACGTCTATATCAACGTTTTTTGCCTTTGCTCCTTTTTTTACTGCTTCGGGGTTTTCCCTTATAAATTTTATGTCCAGCATTTTCTTGATTATATCTTTTTCAACTAGGTCTTGCAATTGAGAGTAAAATTTATTAATATATCCAGATGAATTTTGAAACAGAAAGAAGTGTTCCGCAAAGCGAAGGACAAGAAGAACCAAAAGTTGAACCCCTAAGAGGAGAAATGGAGGCTCAGGCCCTACAAAGAAATAGACTAATAAGAAGAAGAACAAGAGAAATAGGTTTTAGATTAACAGGATTGAGTACTACTAGACCTCGAAGGCGCTAAATCTTTCTTCTACGAATTTTTTATCAAGCGATAATATTAACCAAGCCGCTTTTGGTCCGTGATCTTTACCGGTCAAAGAAATATAGATAGCAGCAAAGGTATCTTTTCCGTTTAATCCCGTTTCTTTACCCAGATCATAAATTCTTGTCTGAAAGTCTTCCGCATCCCAATCTTTGGCGACTTCCTTAGAAAGGGAGACAAGAAATTCTTTTTGTTTATCCGAAAGGTTTTTAGCATTCTCGGGGACTGTTTTTAAGATCTCAAACTTATCCTTCTCGGGAGCAAACTCCTCAAGCCAAGTCCTTGCATATCTTGCCCATTCTTCAAGACCTTCTTTTTTTATTTCTTCTTCCATGTTGGGCATTTGTACCCACTGAGTCAAAACAGAAAACCTTATTTTTGGAGGTTTTTCTACATTTCCTATTTGGGAAAACTCAAAAGCCCTTGCCAAATCCTCATCGCCTTCTTTTCCTTCCTTTATTGCAAAATATGCATCTGCACATCTTTGATATTCATCAAAAAGATTAGGGATAGCCAATGTTCCAACAGGGTCGAATTCTATGGCTTTTTTATAATCTGTTCTTGTAAAAAGAAATCTTGCTACGTTTTGAGGCAAAACTTCTGCTAATTCTCTTGCCTTAAGACCTAATCCTTTAGAAGATGCCATTTTCTTACCCCCTATTAAGAAGAACTCATAGGGAATATTGAAGGGATCGGGGTAGTTGAAAACATCTTTGCAAAGTTCTCTTGCAATATCTCTTGATCCTCCTGCAGAAGAATGGTCTTTTCCGGCTCCCTCAATAGTAACGCCCATAACCTTCCAATGAGCAGGCCAGTCTACTTTCCAGGGAAGTTTTCCGTTTCCGTCAAAAGGACTGACTCTCCCCTCATGTCCACATCCCTTTGCCCACTTTACCATTTCGGGTTCGCATTTATATGCTACCGTTTCCCCATCCCATTCATAAACTCTTGTTGTCCCCAGCTTTCCGCATTTTTCGCAAATGACCTGTAAAGGAAGCCAGCCTAAATCTTTTTTTCTACTACCGGAGACCTTTTGATAAATGTCTTGAATTTTTTCTGCATTATCCAAAGCTATCCTTATAACTTCATTAAATTTCCCTTCATGATACATATCCCATGAAGAAAGAAATTCCGCTTCTACCCCAAGACCCCTTAAAACATTCTTGAAATCTTCAGCAAAGAACTCTGCAAAACTTTCATATCCTTTTTCGGGAGAAGGCGCAAGTCTTAGAGGAACTCCCAGGTATTTTTCAAAATCTTGTATAAGCTCCTTGGGTAAGCCATCAATAGTGTCAAAATCGTTTATAACGTAAGTCCATTTTGTTTTCTGCCCGGCGTCTCTAAGTGCTTTAAAAACAATGTCATGAACAAGTGGACCCCTCAATGAACCAACATGAGCAAAACCGGAAGGAGTAAACATATCGTCCACCCAATACGGTTTAAATTTTCCCGAGTCAATAATATTTTTAGCAACGTTATCAGCCCAAAACATAATGCTATTCTACAGGATAAACTCGATATTTTAAAGCCTAAACCCTTCCCCCTGTTCCGTCACCTTCCCCTACTGCAAATTTTAATGGACCGTCAGAACTCGGCATTTTAAAATTAACAATTTCTACAGAAGTATGTCTCAAAACCATTCCTGAATCAGCGTAAGATTCAAAACGGCCTCCAAAACCATCACCTCTTCTTAAACTTTCTTCTCTTAATAATGCCTCAAAATCAATGTTTCTAGTTGTCTCCATATTTATCACCTCCCAACCGCGATGCAATCTACCACAAAAAAACCCCGCTTAACGGGGTTGTTAAAGATACGCAAAAACAACCCCTAGTCGGAGGTCTTCTTTGCTAACTTTGAATTAACTGATTTTTTTCCTATTAGTAAATTAAACATATTTACATTTTAAGCTTCTTTTTTAAATTGTCAAACATCTCTTTTGTCATTTCTTCCAGTCCAAATTTGGGTTCCCATCCCCAGTCTTTTCTGGCATCAGAATCATCGATTGATTTTGGCCAAGAATCGGCGATTGCCTGTGTATGATTTGGTTCATAAAAAACTTGGAAATTAGGTACCAATTTCTGAATTTCTGATACCAATTCATCAGGAGCAAATGAAATACCCGATAAATTATATGAAGTTCTTATTGTTATCTTGGAAGGATCTGCTTCCATAAGCTGAATTGTTCCATTAATGGCGTCATCCATATACATCATGGGAAGATATGTTCCGGGTTTTAACGGACATACATATTTTCCTTCTTTGATCGCGGCATAAAAAATATGGATTGCATATTCCGTTGTTCCATCACCGGGATCTGCTCTCCAACCATTCAGTCCGGGATAACGGATACTTCTGACATCTACTCCATATCTATTGAAATAGTATTGGCATAAAAGCTCTCCAGCTACCTTTGCTACACCATAAATTGTTGTTGGTTCAAGACTTGTATGCAGAGGGGTATTCTCTTTTGGAGTGGTAGGACCAAATACTGCAATAGAGCTAGGCCAAAATACTTTTAATTTCTCGTCTTTTGCAACATTTAAGATATTTTTTAATCCGTTGAAATTTACTTCCCAGGCAGCAGCGGGATTTTTTTCGCTTCCTACCGATAATATTCCTGCCAAGTGGAAAATTGTATCAATTCCATGTTTTTTAACCAATGCTTTGACTTCTTCCGGATTAGTTACATCTGCCTGTTCCAAAATTCCGTCAAATTCTCCGGGATTTTTCGAATGAGCCGCTGCTACGACGTTTTCTTTTCCATATCTTTTTTGAAGCTCCAAAACGAGCTCTGTACCCACTAACCCAAATGCTCCTGTTACTAAGATTTTTTTCATATTACTTGAAGTTCTTTTGCTACTTTTTCAAAAGCTTTTACAGCTAAATCCAAATCTTCTTTTGAATGTGATGCCGAAGGAATTACTCTTATTCTTGCTTTTCCTTTTGCAACCATTGGGAAAAGTATTGGTGTTGCAAAAACGTTTTCTTCAAAAAGTTTTGCGCTAAATTGCTTGGCAACTTCTTCATCTCCAAGCATAACAGGTATGATTGCCGATTCACTATGTCCCGTATCAAGACCTATTTTTTGAAACTCGGACTTTAGATACTCGACATTTTCCCAAAGTTTTTTAACAGGTGCATCTGATTCCAAAAGAATCTTTATTGCCTCTAAAGAAGCGGCAGCATCAGGAATGGAAAGAGCAATAGAAAAAAGTCTTTGTCTTGATTTAAGTTTTTGATAACCTATCATTGTCTTATTTCCGGCTATAAATCCTCCAGTTGAAGAGAAAGCTTTTGAAAGACTTCCTATTTCAATATCTATTTGTCCTACTAATCCGAAGTGATCAACGATTCCTCTTCCTCCTTTTCCCAATACCCCTTCTCCGTGAGCATCGTCAACCATTGTTAAAACTCCATATTTTTTGGCAAGTTCTACGATTTGTGGCAACGGAGCCAAATCTCCGTCCATAGAAAAGACTCCGTCTGTGACTATCAAGGTAACAGGAAGTTCTCCTTTAGATTTCGGGGTTTCCATTAAAGTCTTTGCCTCATTTAGTTTTGCTTCCAGGTCGGAAACATCTCCATGTTTATATATATATTTATTCTGTACTTTTGAAAGGCTTACAGCGTCAATGATAGATGCATGATTTAACTCATCGGAGATTACGATATCTTCTTTCCCTATAATTGTCTGAATTGCGGAACAATTAGCAAGATATGCACTTGAGAAGACTAAAGCTCCTTCCGTTCCCTTAAATTTTGCTATAGCTTCTTCAAGTTCTAAATGAAGAGAGTGAGTTCCTGCAAGAGTTCTGTAACCTGTTCCTATTCCCAAGTCTTTGACTGCGTCTATTGTTGCCTGTCTGATTCTCTGGTCTTCCGTGAATCCCAAATAGTGGCTGGAGCAAAGATTTAGTTTCCTAACACCTTTTATAGTAAGATATGGTCCTTGGCCTGATTCAATAACGCGGGGTTGTGTTCCTTTTTCTACTTCTTCTCCTAATTGTTTATAAAAGGCTGTTAAATTCATGAAGTCAGCTATTCTATTTTAACTGACAGAAGAGATTGTGTAAACCACTGTTCCTGCTGGAGCTTCAACTTCTGCCTTATCTCCGACTTTTTTACCTATTAAGGCTTTTCCCAGAGGAGATTCGTGTGAGATTTTCTTTTCTTTAGGATCTGCTTCCCATTCTCCGACGACCATGAACGTTTCTTTTTTACCTTTTACCTCAAGGATAACTTTTGAACCAAGTTCTACAATCTTGTGATGCCCGTTTGTTCCGGCGATTAAAACTGCCTGTTTGAGAAGCTCTTCCAATTCATCTATTCTACCGTCTATGAAAGAAAGCTCTTCTCTTGCCGCAACATATTCTGCATTTTCGGAAAGATCTCCCATGCTTCTTGCCTGAGAAACTCTTGCAAGAACATCGGGCCTTTTAACAGTTGATAACTGTTTGTATTCTTCCTTTAATTCTTCTAGACCGTCTTTTGTTAAATATATTTTTTTAGAATCCATACCTTTATAAAACAAAATCCCTCTCGGGAGGGAACTTTTATTACAAGAAATGATATATTAAAGACTAAATTATGTCAATAACCTCTAGTATAGTAGTTGGGGCTTTTTTTATCCAAAACTCCATATCTAGTAGCTCTCTTTCTGTACTCACTCAATATGTAGGCCCCGTAATCGAATGGATGAAATGCAGCATAACCCTTGTCTAACGTTTCGTTAGTAACATGATTTCTCATGTATATTATCTGTAAAAATTGACTTAATCCCTCCAGGTTTTTTATTAAAGAAACTAGCATTTTGTTTCCTCTGTCTTTAGAAATTTGTACTTCTTTTTCCTTGAAATTGGCCAGGAATTTACCTATCCAAAGGTTTTTATACAAGAATTTTCTATAAGTTTTATTCCTTTCGAACAAGGGAATAATTTGTGATATTTCGTGGGCTATATAAATATTTCTGGAAGTATCTTTAAAACCCATAGATCTTTCATCTATAAGCATGTTCAGACATATCTTATTTCTAACATTCCTATCGTTTCTTTTTCTATAGACTCCCATAATCAAAAGGCCTAATACCATTAAAATTCTCGTAACCCATAGTGTTTTGCTCTTGGTTATTACGAAAAAATCTATGTCATCGGCAGGTCTTGCGTTTCTCATTGAAAGCCCTCCGCTTATCCCTATAAAGCTTATTGTAGGAATAATTCCTATTCTCCCTGCAATCTTTCTTGCCAAATCAATCTTTTTTTCGACTATTCTTTCGTTTCTTAATCTTTGCTCTGCACTCTTTCGTTTTCCTCTTATAAAATACATCCCCATAAACTCGTCTATTGTTTTTTTCTTTCTCTCATCCTCTATTTCCAATAAAACTTTCTTCTTTGAAACTTTTTTTGAGGAAATAAGATAATAGTAAATCTCTTCTTCTTTTAGAGGGAAATCGAAGATATCGCTGTAGAGCAGTGTTTTTAGTACTTCTCTACTTTCCATACTGACTAAGGACCTGGGCAACTCCTTTTGATAAAGTATCTGTTGCCGTGTCCGGAGAGGTATCGGCAAGAACCGAATTAACTGCTGTTCCTAAATATGAGTTCATCTGCTGGTTCATCCCTCCATCATATGTATTGTCAACAAAAAAAGATGATGATGCGAACTTTGCCTGCTGCTCAAAAGTGGAAACGATTGGATCAGTTGCCAGAGTATCTCCTAAATCTTCCCTCGCATAAAGCTCTCCAAAGGGACGAGTTTTCGCCTCTTCACTATAAAGTTTCTGGACTACGTCTTTTCTTGCAAGATATTTCATAAACAAAAGTGCCTCTTTTTGATTTTTACTTTTTATCGAAACTCCATTCGCCCAATAACTGGCTACATCTTTTGTTACGCCTGGAAGTTGAGGAACAGGAACAATTTCAAAATCAAGACTTGGATTAAACTGTTTTATAGTAAAGTAATCCCAGGAATATCCGAAATACATTGCAAGATTACCCTTTGAAAAAGCAAGAAGTGAAGGATCCTGGGAAGAATCCCAAACTCCGTCCTGGGGAGAAGCAAAGGAAGTATAGAAATTTAATGTATCGGATGCATTTTGACTCGTAGAGGAAATGTCATAAAGATTTACCCCGTTTTGAAGAAAAAGCATAGAAAGAATGTCGGGAGCATTGTTAACGTTATCAAAAGTTCCCATGGCAGCGCCCGCAGTTTTTATTTTTCCGTCGGCTTCTTTTACTGTTAATATTCTTGCGTCGTTTACAAAATCGTTCCAATTTGTAGGAGGATTAATTCCTGCAGCCTTGAATAAACTCTTATTAACATACATTCCCAAGGTATCCATATTCTGTGGTAGTCCATAGATTGCTCCGTTTTTTACAAGATCCTTTTGTACAACGGGATAATAGGAAGAGAAATCGTTTCTTGAGACAGTATCACTCGGAAGAGGAAGAAGAAAATCGGAAACCATGGGAAGCCAAGTATTATGAAAAGTGAAAATATCTGGTCCGTTTCCGTTATTTATTCTTGTAAGAACTCTGTCTCTATATTGTTTTTTATCCTGCTTACTGTATTCAATAGTAATATTAGGATTATCTCTTTGGAAATCATTAATTACTCCCTGCATTATTGAGTTATCTTCCCATAATCCCCAATAAACTACGTTTACTTTCTTATTTCCACCGGAGAGAATTTTCGGTATTACCACAGCAATAACTACTGCAACCAAAACTATTACCAAAAGTCCAAGAATAATCTTAATGATGTTTCCCTTTGGAAAAGATGGCCTATTTTTTACGGTAGTTTGAGGTATTGAAACAGGGGGAGAAGCTTGCATTTGAGGCGTTTGTTGCGTTTGTACAAAAACTTCCGGTTCATGACCTAGTTCGTGGCTTTGAAAGACTGTTCCGTTGTCCATAATCGTGCTTATTTATAGTATAATACCATATATGACTTTATATCAAATAAAGCTCAGATTCCTCCGCCATAAAAAACACATAAAAAAATACTCCCAAATGACATTTTGGTTTTTAACAGGTGCCACCCTCGCCCTATTTTTCTTTTTAAGTTTCAGCTTCCTCTTTTTTCAGAAAATGTATGAAAACAAGATCTATCCGGGAGTCATGGTGAACAATGTAAATTTCGGAGGAAAAGATAAAAGTGAAGTACAAAAATATTTTGACAAAAAAAATGACAATTTTAGTAATACAAAATTTTCTCTGACCAGTGACTTTGGGACAGCAACGGTATCGGCCCAAGAATTGGATTTCGGTTATAATTCAAAACTCTTGGCAGATCAGGCATATTTAATAGGAAGAGGTGGAGATATTTTCTCCAACATTTCTCTAATCCTTCAAGGTTATATATCAGGTATTAATCTTTCTCCAAGTTACTCCTTTTGCGAAAGTAAGCTGGAAAGCAAAATCAAACCCCTTTCCGACAGCATAAATAAAAATCCCGTTAATGCACTTTTTACTTTCTCCGGAGGAAGAGTAACAGCATTTCAACCCTCAGAAAACGGACAGGCAATCGATACCGTCTCCTTGAATAAAATTATTCTCGATAAGGCTCAAGCGGTAGCCGAAACAGGAGGATCACAAACAATAAACATTACCGTACCCATAAAAACAATTGAACCTCAAATAACTACCGACAAAGTCAACAATATGGGAATTAAAGAGTTGATAGGAGAAGGCACTTCCCTTTTTCAACATTCAATTCCCAGCAGAATTTATAACATAAGTTTAGGAACTTCAAAATTTAATGGCATTCTTGTAGCTCCCGATGAAATATTTTCTTTTGATAAAGTTTTGGGAGATGTCTCCTCACTTACGGGATACAAACAAGCTTATGTCATACAAAACGGAAAAACAGTGTTAGGAGACGGTGGAGGAATTTGCCAGGTTTCGACAACTTTTTTCAGAGCACTTCTTAACGCGGGCCTTCCCATCACCGAAAGAAATGCACATGCATATAGAGTAGGATATTATGAACAGGATATGGGACCGGGCTTTGATGCCACTATTTATGTCCCCACCGTTGACCTTAAGTTTAAAAACGACACCGGACACTACATTCTAATACAGACAGCAATCGACTATAACACTATGCAATTAAGCTTTTTCCTTTATGGAACAAAAGACGGAAGAGAAGTAAGCATAAGTAAACCTGTTGTCACAAATGAAACACCACCACCTCCCGATCTTTATCAGGATGACCCAACACTTCCAAAAGGAGAAGTAAAGCAAGTAGATTTTGCAGCTTGGGGAGCAGACGTTTACTTCACAAGAGTAGTTAAGAAAGATGGGAAAGTAATTATAAGCGATAAGTTTGTCTCCAATTACCGCCCCTGGCAGGCTGTATATTTAAAAGGAACGATGTGATGCAAAGAATTATTGATTTAAAAAAGGCAGGAAAATTAAGCAGGAAACTCAGAAAAGACGGAAAAAAAATTATTCTCTCGGGAGGATGTTTCGACGTTTTACATTTTGGACATATAAAATTTCTTGAAGCAGCTAAAAAGACCGGAGGAATTTTATTTGTACTTTTAGAAAGTGATGAAAACGTAAAGAAGATAAAAGGCGAACAAAGGCCCATAAATAACCAAATCGAAAGAGCCTTCGTTCTTTCCTCGGTAAGATCTGTCGACTATGTAATTCTAATGCCTGAAGTAAAAGAAGACATCGAATATGACAAAATTATCGAAACTATAAATCCTTCGGTTATTGCGGTAACAAAAGGAAGCGGACAGGTAGAACATGCGAAAAGACAAGCTAAAAATATTGGCTCCACGGTTTTAGAAGTAATCGCCAGAATAAACGATAAATCTACAAGTAAAATTGCGGATATAATCTCCAAAGAAAATCAATTATGAAAATCTTAGTCCCACTTATTTTAGTTTTTATCACAGTCATTCTTGGCCTTATGTTTTTAAATACAGACAAAGCTCCTTACGCAAAAATTAACGGAAAAACTTTTTCTTTATACATTGCCCAGACGGAACAGGAAAGAGAAAAGGGACTTTCAATTTTCGATAGTATCCCTCAGAACAAAGGAATGCTTTTTATTTTTGAAAAAGAAGACTATTATACCTTCTGGATGAAAGACATGAAATTTCCTATAGATATAATTTTTATAGACAAAAATAAAATTGTAGAGATATTTAAAAATGTTCCCGTTCAAAAAGGAAACAATCTTCCTACTTATTCTTCCAAGGAAAAATCAGACAGGGTTTTGGAAATAAATGCGGGTCTTTCAGACAAATACGGATTTAAGAAAGGAGACTTGGTAACAATTAAATTATGAAGATTTTTGCAATTGAAACAAGCTGTGATGAAACATCTGCCGCGCTAATAGAGGCAGAAAAAGGAGACAAAAAAGTAAAACTTCTTTCTAACGCTGTTGCTTCTTCTTTATCTCTTCATGCAAAAACAGGAGGGATCATTCCCGAAATAGCAGCAAGAGAACAGGTAAAGTATATTATTCCGACAATATTGGAAGCCTTAAAACCGATAGGATCATTAGAAAATGTTGATGCAATCGCAGTTACCTACGGACCGGGACTTATAGGCTCTTTACTCGTAGGAGTAGAGACCGCAAAAGCTCTCTCATATATTTATAAAAAACCTATAATTCCCGTCAATCATTTAATAGGTCATATTTACGCAAATTTCATCGAGAATGATGACATAGAATTTCCCGCTCTTGCCCTTGTTGTTTCAGGAGGACATACGGATTTGGTAATACTTAAAAAACACGGAGAAATAAAGTGGATAGGAGGGACAAGGGATGATGCGGCCGGTGAAGCATTCGATAAGATAGGAAGAATTTTGGAACTTCCCTATCCTGGTGGACCCCATATTGAAGCCAGGGCAAAGGAAGGAAACCTAAAGAGGTTTTTCTTCCCCAGACCTTTGATCGACTCCAACGATTTTGATTTTTCCTTTTCGGGTTTAAAGACTGCGGCATTAAGAGAAATAAATAAGTTAAAAGGACAAGGAACTCTTTCCGAAAAAGATATAAATGACTTATGTGCAGGAGTTCAGGAATCGATAATTGATGTACTCATCAAAAAAACCCTGAAAGCCGCGGAAAAATATAAAGTTAAATCAATTCTTCTATCCGGAGGAGTTTCCGCAAATCAAACGTTAAGAGAAGAATTTAAAAAAGAAATAGAAGATACAGGGATAAAATTCTTTGCTCCTGCAAGAAATCTTTCAACAGATAATGCGGCAATGATAGCCTCGGCTGCTTTTTTCAATTACAAAGAAGAACCCTGGGATAAAATAATTGCCGATCCTGAACTTTACTTTGATTAATGGTAGAATAAAAATATGTCGTCTGAACTGCTCACTATATCAATTCTTATAATATTAGGCTTTGCCGTACTCTTCTATTTAATAAATAAGAAACTTTCAGAAATCTCAAAATCCAGAACAGACGAATCCTTGCTCCAATGGCTCAAATCAATGCAAAGTTCCTTAGACATAACTTCGGATAACATGGTAAAGACACTTCAGGAAAATTCGAAACAACTTAATGAAAGATTGGAATACTCATCAAGAGTAATTCAGGAAGTAAATAAAGAAATAGGGCAAATGTCTGAGATAGGAAGGAACATGAGAGAACTTCAGGAATTCCTAAAAAGTCCCAAGCTTAGGGGAAACATAGGAGAGCAGGTATTAAAAGATCTAATATCACAAATGTTTCCTAAGGAGAGTTTTTTTCTTCAGTACGAATTTAAATCTGGAGATAAAGTAGACGCTGCAATAAAAACAGATGCAGGAATTCTACCGATAGACTCCAAATTCCCAATGGAAAATTTCCAGAAGATGACAAAAGCCGAAGGAAATGAGAAAAAATTATATGAAAGAGAATTTCAAAAAGACGTAAAAAAACATATAGACGCTATCTCCAAGAAATATATCCTACCGATGGAAGGGACTATGGATTTTGCCCTTATGTATGTTCCAAGCGAAGCGGTTTATTATGAAGTAGTCAATCAGACAGAGCTTATGGAATACGCAAGAAAATCAAGAATCTATCTTGTTTCTCCTTCAACTCTTTATGCCCATCTTCAGACGATACTTCTTTCATTTGAAGGAAAGAAAATAGAATTAAGATCCAAGCAAATAATGACTGCTTTAAGAGGAATCCAAAATGACTACGATAAATTAACCGATAACATTTCAGTTTTAGGAAAACATATAAATAATGCCTACTCCCAATATTTCAATGTATCTACGGGGATAAGCGATTTGGGACAGAAAATTAATTCAACAAGAGAACTTAAGGAACCTCAAGTTTTGAAAGGAGGTGCAGAATGAATAAGAATATTTTAGCTTTAAGCATTGTCGTCGTAATTTTAATATTAGGCGGATTTTATTTTGTAATGGGTAAAGGTACAAATCCAAATCTTAATCAAAACCTTACCAAAACAGTAACCCCCACTCAAACATTAACATCAAAAGAAATAAAACTTACAGCAACAGGGTTTGAACCAAAGACGGTTACTGTTAAACAGGGCACAATGGTTAGATGGGTAAATGAAAGCGGAAAGGATGGAACAGTAAATTCGGATCCTTACCCATATAATTCCATGTGGAAATTCCTTAACTTAGGAACATTCCCAGACAAAAGTGGTGTTTCTCTTATCTTTGACAAGGTCGGAGTTTATACTTACCATAACCAGCTTAGTCCTGATCAGACCGGAACAATTAATGTTACAAAATAAGGCTAAAGCAGAAGCTTTTTGTGATACAATACCTGCATGAAAAGCAAGGTTTTGCTTGACAGACAACAGAGTTTGGCTGTTAACCACAAAAAAGGTCCTCTATTAATAGTCGCGGGAGCTGGAACAGGTAAGACAACTGTCATCACCGAAAGAATAAAAAAACTCATTCTTGAAGATGGTGTCGTCCCTTCTAAAATTCTTGCTTTAACTTTTACAGAAAAAGCAGCCAAAGAAATGGAAGAAAGAGTTGATGTTACTCTTCCATATGGCTATACCCAAATGTGGATTTCTACTTTCCATTCTTTCTGTGACAGAATATTAAGAGCTGAATCAATACACATAGGTCTTAATCCCTCATATAAGTTAATGACTCAAGCAGAAAGCATCCTCTTTCTTAGAAATAACATTTTTAAATTTAATCTGAAATATTTTAGACCTTTGGGAAACCCTAATAAATTCTTGGAAGCAATGGTCTCACATTTCTCAAGACTTGCCGATGAAGACGTAACTCCGGATCAATATATTAAATGGGCAAAAAAATTAAAGGCGGCAACATCCGAAGAAAAAGAAGAAAAGGAAAAATATCTGGAGCTTGCTAATGCTTTTAAGACTTATCAGGAGTTGAAAGCGACAATGGGTATGATGGATTTTTCCGATCTTATCACAAACACCCTAAGACTATTTAGAGAAAGAAAAACAATTTTAAAAAACTATCAGGAACAATTCGAGTACGTATTGGTGGATGAATTCCAAGATACTAATTTTGCCCAAAACGAACTTGCGATTCTTCTTTGCGGAAAAGATAAAAATATTACAGTAGTAGGTGATGATGATCAATCTATATATAGATTTAGGGGTAGCTCTGTTTCCAACATGATCCAGTTCAGACAGCATTTTAAAAATGCAAAAATTATTCCCCTTGTAAATAATTACAGATCTACAGAAGAGATATTAGAAAGATCGTATAACCTCATTCAATTTAATAATCCTGACAGACTAGAAGCCAAAGAAAAAATAGATAAAAAATTAAAATCTATGAGAAATAAAAAAGGGGAATCGATAGGATTTATTTATAAAGACAGGGTAGAAAACGAAGCGGACGAAACGGCAAAAAAAATAGTACAGCTGGTAAAAAAGAATAAGTATTCATACAAAGATATCGCGATTTTGGTAAGAGCAAATGACCACTCGGAACCATTCATAAGAGCTTTTGAAAGACATAAAATTCCCTTCCAATTCTTAGGACCCGGAAGACTTTTCCAACAAGATGAAATAAAAGACCTTATCTCCTACCTTAAAGTTTTATATAACTTTGAAGACTCTCCTTCCCTTTATAGAGTCTTAAATATGCCCTATTTAAAACTTGAAGGAATAGAGATTTCTATTCTTCTTAATAACGCAAAAAAGAATAACTACAATCTTTTTGAAATGCTGGAAAAAATAGATGAAACATCTCTTAATCCAAAAGCAAAAGAAAAACTTACTGAGTTTGTAAAAATGGTAAAAAGACACTTGGACCTTGTGCCAAAAGAAACAGCTGGGCAAATCCTCTATTACTTTCTTTCCGACACAGGAATAATACAGGAATTAGTAAATGCAAAAACACAAAAAGAAGAAAAGATGGCGAAAAACTACGCAAAGTTCTTCGATAAACTTAAGACTTATGAAACAGAACACGAAACATCAAGCGTTTATGACGTAGTGGACTGGATAGATTTATCTATGCAAATGGGAGAGAGTCCATTAGCAGGAGATCTCGATTGGTCTGAAAATAATGCTGTTAACATTCTTACTATTCATTCAAGTAAAGGTTTGGAATTCCCTGTTGTTTTCTTGGTCAATCTCGTTGCCCAGCGTTTTCCTACAAGAGAAAGACGGGAAGGAATACCCATTCCCAAACCTTTAATTAAAGAAATACTGTCTACGGGAGACTATCACCTCCAAGAAGAAAGAAGACTTTTTTATGTAGGTATGACAAGAGCTAAGGATCTTCTTTTTTTAACAGCTGCCGGATATTACGGTGAAGGAAAAAAAGAAAGAAAAATTTCTCCTTTTATCTATGAATCACTGGGGGAAGAAGAGGTTAAAAAAATACTTAACACCGATTCTGTCGCAGAACAGATAACGCTTCCCTTTCTTGAAGATTATGCTCCAAGAGAAAAACCCAAGGAAGAAGAAAGGCATTCAAACGGAGTCATCACCTATTTATCATATTCCCAAATACAAACTTTTGACATGTGTCCTTTGCATTACAAACTTAAATATATCCTTAAAGTTCCAACGCCTCCAAGTCCTGCACAAAGTTTCGGAATAAGTATACACTCCTCATTAAGGAATTTATGTGAAGAGATAACTAAAAAAGAAAAATTAGAGAACAAGAAAATTGTAGACATCCTGAAAAATAATTGGATAAAAGAAGGTTATTCGAGTAAACTTCATGAAGAAAAATCTTTTGAGAAAGCGGAAAGAATAATTCTTGATTATTATAAAAATAATCTTTCTAAAGGTAATCCTCCGATAGCTATGGAAACTCCTTTCAACTTTAATTTAGGAAACCTTAAAGTGGGAGGGAGGATAGACAGGATTGATGAACTGGACGGTACAAAAATAGAAATCATAGATTATAAAACAGGAGAAAATATTCCTGAACAGAAAAAAGTTGATAACGATCTTCAGCTTACCTTCTATGCCCTGGCAGCAACAAAAGTAAAAGATAAACCTCTTAACAGAAAACCTGATGATATTATTCTTTCTCTTTTATATATAGAAAAAGATAAAAAAATAACTACTGTCAGGACAAAAGAACAATTGGAACAAGCAGAAGAATTTATAAAAGAAAAAGTAAAAGAAATTTCTGAAAGCGACTTTAAATGCAGCCACTCCATTTTCTGCAACAACTGCGAGTATAAAATGCTTTGTTCCTCTAACTAATTTTAGCCTCGGAAACTGGACAAAACAGATGTTTTTTGCTAGAATGCTGGTGCTTCGGGAAGAAGCGTTGCTACTCAGGGAAACCTGAGAGGAAAGTCCAGACAGATGTAAGGACAGGGACGGGGCATAAGCTCCGACTGGAGACAGCTGGTTCCTAAATTTTTGCTCACAAGTAAATTTAGGACGGAACCTGAATTAACAGATTCCGAGAGCATCAGAGACGAGTGAGAGTGAAACGGGCAATCCCACCTGCTGCAACCTCCGAATAATGCGTTATCACCGGCCTTACGGGAGCATTAAAGATGAGGGCATCTCGGTAAAACGAGACTGTGTGACTAAACATCACAATTGAGATAGATTGCAACTAAAACAGAATCTGGCTTACTTTTTTCCCGAAGCATTTTTTGTTTCTTTGAGGTCTCTGTCGTTAATCCTATCTATAGAATATTCAAATATAACTCTTAGAATTCCGGCAATCGGAACTGCCAATATCAATCCCATTATTCCCGCTATATGTTCTCCGGCAACAACTGCAAAAAGAATTACGAGAGGATGAAGTTTTGTTATCCTTCCCATGACATAAGGGGTTACAAAATAATCCTGGAATTGTCTTAGTACAAAATATATAGCAATAATTGCTATTGAACTTTGTATTGGATCTAATGCAATGTTATGACTTCCACCTGTAAAGTATGCAACAATTACTGCCACCGCCGTTGCTGTAATAGGTCCTATATATGGAACTATTTCTGCAAAACCTGAAAATATTGCAAGAATAAGAGCAAACTTTACTCCTAAAATCGAAAGACATAAGAAGAGTAGGGTAGCAACAAAAAGTACAAGAAAGATCTGACCTCTAAGGTAACCGCTTAAGACTCCGTTCATTCTTCTTATAAGGATATCCG
Source organism: bacterium (assembly GCA_021791545.1). GTDB lineage: Bacteria > Patescibacteriota > Microgenomatia > Levybacterales > UBA12049 > JAJYWL01. The sequence continues at coordinate 249,828 of JAJYWL010000016.1, read as the reverse complement.
CCTCAACCCTATTACTTGGAGGAATGAAGGCAAGAAGTTTATCAAACATTGATCTTCCCTCTTTAAGAAAATAAAATGCCGCAAAGAGGAATATTATAAAACCTAAAATCCTCGATACGGCTTTTGGAAGAAACTCAAAAGCAGAAGGGTAAGAGAGAGTTTGATATTTTTCAAAAGTCTGCAAAGTATCATTTACGGTTGGCTGCAACCATTGTGGAATATTTGATACCTGTGATTTGGCAGTTATAGTCAAAGCTTTTGCAGCCGATTGTATTTCGGATGACTCCTCAACTATTCTTCCGCTAAACACAACAGCACTCACTGAAATTAAAGAAATTAATATTGCATAAATAACAATTACCGAAAGAGTTCTGGGTAGTCTAATTTTATGAGTGAAGAAATTTACAAAAGGATTGAAGATGTATGCAAAAATTGCTGCGAGAATAAAAGGGGTTAAAACGGCCCTTTCAATGTATAAAAACCACATAAGAATAATACCTGTGGTTATAAAGAAGGCGGTTTTAAGCCTTATAGTCATACTAAGAGTATTATACCAGTAAAGGGCCCTTTTTAAAAATTACCTTATTGCTTTCTTTAAGCTTTTACCTGGAGTGAATCCCGGCGCTTTTCTTGCATTGATTGTAATTCTTTCCCCTGTCTTTGGGTTTCTTCCGGGTCTTGTAGCTCTCTTTCTTACAGAGAAAGTCCCGAATCCAGTAATTACAACTTTTTCTCCTCTTTTCAAAGAATCTCTAATACCGTTTAAAAAAGCAGAAACTGATTCTTTTGCTGCTTTGTTTGTTAAATTAGATTTCTTTGCAACTAGTTCAACTAAGTCTTTTTTTGTCAAAAAATTTCACCTTCCTTTCTTACCCTGATGAGTTAATATCCTTTACAATACAAGCTAAACTAAAACTTGTCAAGGGGATTTTTGGAGATTATAATCTCCATATGACCACATCCTACTTTAATTTAATTATTGTTCTAATACCATTTCTTCTTGAAATATTTTGGCTGTGGATGTTTTTAGATATGACAAATAATCAGGATCTTCCCGAATGTTTTATCAGAATAGGAAAAGTACCAAATCCAAAGACAGACTGGGCGTTTGCTTTTGTATTCATGAATATTGTTGCTGCTCTTTTCTACTGGCGGGAGATTTACAGAAAAAAATAGTTAGTTAGCGTCTTTAACTTCCTTATCCTCTAAAGCAATGGAAAAATCCAAATATTCTTTATAAGTAGGTTTAGTTATATCAAGTGCGATATTTAAAGCTTCTTTAGTCAATTCTTTATCTATATCGACTTTAAGATAATACTTATTCAAATCTACAGTAAAATCTACCCATCCACTTATGTCCCTGAAATCATAACCGGTTACAAAAGAGAAAAACACTCTAAGTGATTCTCTAAATTCATTTTCAGATTTTCCAAAAAATCCGGATAATAACTTTATAAGTTTTTCTGTATCTGTATTCTCGATTGAGTCTTTGACCAATGATTCTAAAAAAGGCTCTTCACATAAGATATGAAATTCTACTCCGTTTTCTATGTAATTATGGCACGAAGCTTTTATACGTTCTTCGGAAACATTGGTCTTTGAAACTGCATCATAAAGTTGGGGAGTGATACTAGAATATGCATATCCAGGAGTTATATTTTTATATTCTACATGGGAAGTATAATCAAGATTATTATGATATTTTATTCCCGTAAGAAGCGGTTCAAATGAAGGTTCATTATTTTTAACATAATCAAAAAAATCTAAAGTACTTTTCTTTTTATGTAGGTCGTTGAAATTAATTACCGAAGTAAGAGCAAGATCGGGAAGAAAACTTCCTACAATTTTTAGCGGATCCAAATTCTTATCTATCCTTCTTGAATAGTAAACATGGGTGTGGTAATACATTTTATTTGTTTAGTATATCATGCCAAATACCCTAAGAATTTTGCAACAATATTTAGATTATGTTATTCTCTTTTTAATGGGTATAGATAATGGACCAAGTGATGTAGAGCTTGGTGTTACACGAAAACCTTTCGATTTCCAAGAAGCAAACCCCGGAAAAGAACCACCAATAATAGGAGATGAAATTATTAGACCTTCTGCCATGCGCCCGGAGGAACAAAATCCTGACGGAAGTTGGAATAGAAAACCTTCAGAGGAAAGAGGTTGGCTAAATGCTATCTCAAGAGCTTACGCAAAAAAAGAACTTCCGCAAGATGTGATGAATAAAAATATACAAGAAATAATTAATGCCGCAATTACCACTGGAGTTTCAAGAGATAAAATAGGTGAACATTTACAGACGTTAGGAATAAATGCAGTAAGAAAAGAAGATTTACAGCCCTCTTCAATTGACCTTCAAAAACCAATAGATCCACACGCCTATAATGAACTTGCCAAAAGATTTAATGAGCTTAGAGCAAGACTGATTACTCAAAATGATAGAGTTAAACTTGCAAAACTAGACGGAGCTCCAGTTGGAAGAATTCTTAGGGGAGCTTTTCCCCAAGGAGATACTCAAGAAGGAAGACTAGCATATAAACAAATTGCTGAATTACTTAACGAAGTAGAAGGAAATAAACCTTAAGAAGAAAACTCTGTAGATACTGCCCTAAATTCTCTTATTGCCGTTACTTTAATTTCTCCGGGAACTGCCAATGCTTTAGCAACCTCATCTCTTATCTTATCTGCTATTATTGTCGTCTGTGCATCATCAAGTTTTCCCGGATTTATTATGACTCTTAATTCTCTTCCTGCTTCAAATGCATACGCGTCTTCAACTCCGTCATATTTCTTTGCGATTTCTTCCATATCTGAAAGTCTATTTGCATATTCTTCTACATCCTCATATCTTGCTCCAGGTCTTGCTCCGGATATCTGATCTGCAATATGAACTATTACCGATTCAACAGATGAAAAAGGTTTGTCTTCATGATGTTCCCAGACACAATTTACTATCTGGTCGGGGATATTAAATCTTTTAAGAAGGTCTACTCCTAATTTTACGTGGCTTCCTTCACCTTCCATTACTTTTCCTATATCATGGAAGAGACATCCGAGTCGCACAATATTAGCATCTGCTCCAATTTCTTGTGCAATATGAACTCCAATTTTAACGTCTTCCAAGGTATGAACTACCAAGTTTTGTCCATATGATGTTCTGAATTTGAATCTTCCGAGGATTGCTATCAATTCTGCTGGAAGATTGAATACTCCTGCTTCATGAGAAAGTCTTTCTCCCTCCTCAAACATTATTTTTTCTACTTCTTTCTTTGTCTGGTCTACAATTTCTTCAATCCTAAAAGGCTGGATCCTTGTATCTTTGATAAGTTTTTCGAGTGATCTTCTTGCAACTTCCCTTCTTATCTGATCAAAAGAAGAAAGTCTTATTACTCCTTCTTCATCCAAATCAACATCTACTCCTGTTGCCTGTTCAAATGCTCTTATGTTTCTTCCTTCTTTTCCGATTATTCTTCCTTTTAATTCTTCGTCAGGAATTCTGACCACAGAGACAGTGTATTCTGGAATAAAGTTGATGGCGCCGTGGCGCATAGAATCTACGAGGATTTCTTGTCCTTCTTTATCTGCAGTTCTTTTTGCTTCTTCCTGTCTTTCCCTAATTATTTTTGCAACAGTCTGTGCTTCTCTTTCTTCAGTTTGTCTTAAAAGCTCTTCTCTTGCCTCATCTTTTGTTAAGCCCGAGACATGAGCAAGCTTATCTGAATATTCATCCTTAAGCTGTTGCAAATGAGCTTTTTCTTTTTCGAGTTTTTCTTTCTCGGCATCTAATTTTTCTTCTCTTTCAAGAAGTTTCTTTTCTAGTATTGCTAAATCGTTATCTGCCATATTAATAATTGAAGACAAAAGAAGGAGAACCTAATCTCTTAGGCTTGAAGTTTAAGGAATGAAAAAATTCTTAAGCTTTTCATAATCCACCTTTTGTCTTATATATTATACTCTTTACTTAATTAAATCGTCAATGCTTTCTCTTATAATTTCCCAGTCAAAACCTTTTGAAGCAAGATATCTTCCCATTTTTTCGTAGATTTTTTGTCTTGGTAAATCTTTGTATTTTAATATCCTTTTTTCTGCAAGCTTTCTTACTTTTTCTTTCTCGCTTGGAAGTTCTTCCGATTCCAAAACTTCTTCTATAACATCTACTGCTATTCCTTTTTGTTTTAATTCCATGGCAATAACTCTTCTTGCCCTTGGTTTATATTTACTTCGTTGTTCCACCCACCATCTTGCGAAATCATTATCATCCAAGAATCTATATTCTTTTAATTTTTTTATTATTGCTTGGATCGTATTTTCTATTTCTCGCTTTTCCTCTTCATTAGCTTTCTTTATAAAGATAGGTTTATGAAGATACTCTCTTAATTCTTTTTCGCTTCTTGGTCTGAAAGATAAAAAATGGAGACACTTGTTGTAATAGATTTCAAAATCCATTAAAGAGATTCTTCTTTAGGTGCTTCTACTCCTACTTCAACAGGAGTTCCTGATGTTTTTGATTTAGTCATTATCTCGTCTACTATTTTCTTTGCCAAATCTGGTTTTTCTTTAAGAAACATCATTGCGGCCTGTTTTCCTTGTCCAAGCATTGTTTCTCCGTATCTGAAGAATGCTCCTGATTTTTGGACTATTCCCATGTCTACCCCTACATCCATTATTCCGCCTTCTCTTGAGATTCCTGTTTCTCCTGTTACATCAAATTCTGCAATTCTAAATGGCGCAGATACTTTGTTCTTTACAATCTTTACTCTATGTCTTGAGCCAACAACTTTATCTCCGTCTTTTAATGTCTCTATCTTTCTAACATCCATTCTGACTGACGCATAGAATTTAAGAGCAAGTCCTCCCGTTGTTGTTTCGGGATTTCCAAACATTACTCCTATTTTTTGTCTTAATTGGTTTGTAAAGATTACCACTGTTTTAGATTTAGAAATGACTGCTGTTAATTTTCTTAATGCCTGGGACATAAGTCTTGCCTGAAGTCCCATTGAAGAATCTCCCATATCACCTTCAATTTCTGCTCTTGGTGTTAATGCGGCAACCGAATCAATTACCAATACGTCAATTCCTCCCGATCTTATTAAGCTTTCTGCAATTTCCAAAGCTTGTTCTCCCGTATCAGGTTGAGAGATAAGAAGATCTTCAAGTTTGACTCCGATTCGTTCGGCCCAGATCGGATCCAAGGCATGTTCAGCATCTATAAATGCTGCAACGCCTCCGTGTTTTTGTGCTTGTGCAATTACGGAAAGACAAATCGTTGTTTTTCCTGAAGCTTCAGGACCATAAATTTCGATGATTCTCCCTCTTGGCACTCCACCCATACCGAGTGCTAAATCGAGGGGAAGACAGCCTGTGGAGATAACTGAAACGTCGAATCTGTTTCCTGCCTGACCCATCATCATAATGGATCCCCTTCCGTATTGTTTTTCGATTTGCTCCATTGCAAGCTTTACTGCTTCAAGTTTTTGAGAGGATTCTGTGTGTCCGTTAGGCATTTGTTTTGTAGCTTGTGCTTTTGGCATAACGATATAATAGAAAAATTTACGAACAATATCAAGAGGTCAAAAGCTATCAATTTATTGACTTATTAATCTTGGAGAGCTATCCTAATTTAATGAAGCAAGAACAAAGAGTAATGGTCTATTCCATAGTTGCCGGAATTGTATTAGGACTTTTAGCAAAATATATTCTTGCAGGCTCAGTATATAACCTAATAATCTGGACAGTGGCAGGTGTAACAATTGGATATTTCTCTAAAACAATAAGAAATGCTCTTTTAAACGGTTTCCTATTCGGATTTTTTGTTTCTTTCTTCTTCATGGTTCATGGATATACAGGAACTACTCCAGTAGTTACAAGATTTATTCCCTTTGGGGCTTTGGGAGTCTTCGGAGGAGCCTGCGGAATAGTTTTGGGAATAATCGGAAACTATTCAAGAAAACTTCTTAAGAAAAACTAAGATAAATAGTAGTTACAGATATCTTCAATTGTCTTTTGCTGCTCTCCCCAACCTTTCCATGTAACTTCTGCCCATTTCCTTATCTCTTCTTTTAAACCTTTCTCTAAAGAAGAATCCAAAACATCTTTAACTGTATATTCCCAATTAAAAGTTGGAGGTTCTAATTTTGGCCATTCTTTATTTTTCTCTCCTAGAACCATATGAGCTTTTTGAACTTGTCTTCCTGAATAATTGTTCTCTAAGGAGAGATATAATCCTGCTAGTCCAAAAACTACTGCAATATTTTTTGTATCCCCTCCTCCATGCTGCGCTTCATATGTATCTATTGCCATTTGATGAATAAATTCTTCATCATAATTTGGAGTGAGAGCTGATAACTGGCAGAATAACTCCCAGCATTCTTTGGAAGAATTAAATTTTTTCTCAGGCAAAGAATCGGATTTAAGAAGTCTTACTCCACATCCGGGACAAATAGTAAATTCCATAAGAAAAGTATATCAGAGTTAATGAATAAATAAGTTCAATGTTATATAATACTATGGTATTTCGGGGTGTAGTTTATCGGTAGAATGCGCGCATGGGGTGCGTGTGGGCCGAGTTCAATTCTCGGCACCCCGACAAGAGGAGATCTGATTACAATCAAACATACGAATAGATTGATATATCGGGCTAATTTCGGTGTTGTAGTAGCCCGGATAGCTCCAACGCATACCAGCGGGGAAAATTGAACACAAGAGCACTCGGAGTTGACTTAAGTTTGACATCTGATAAGTTTTTCCTAAATTTGAAAATTTTTCTTTCATAAATTTAATAATTGCCTCAAGATTGTATTTTGCAAGTAATGCATCATCTTTAGTAATTTGGACATTTGCAATTTGCTCTTCAATAAGCTTGTTCTGTTCTTTGAATATTTCATCGGAATAAATACCATCTAAATTTTTCTGAATTAAAGACTGGCGAAGTTCATATAATTTTTTCAGTTCGTTATCTGCTTCATCTCTTCTTTTTTGTAATTGTGTGACTCGCTCGTAATATGTTCTTCTTAAAAGCGCAATGAAAGCATCTAATCCTTCTTTTGTTGGTGTTATACCTGATAGAAAATGAGTCGTTGCCTCGTGTACTTTATCTGCAGAAATAGAAGGAACACGACAACCTTTTTGGCAACGATAATATGCGTATCTAGTAAGTTTACCCTTACTCCATCCTCCTGTTACAGGATTTCCACAATGATCACAAACTAAAATTCTTCTTAAAGGAAACTCTTTATTATCTTTATTTCTCCTAGAAACTTGTGTTTTAACAATATTACTTCTTCCGTCAATTGCTGCCTGGACTCTATAAAAAATGGCTTCGGAAATCATCGGTAAATGTTGTGCGCGAACCTGTTCGGGATATTTACTTGAAACTAAAATACCAATGTAGTATTTATTCCTAAACATCCGGCTTAAAGCTTGCGCCCGAATAATTTGTTCGCCAATATTATATCTTTGTCTTAAACCCCATTCATTCATAAGCGTAGCCATTTCCTGAAGAGTTTTTGTGCCGGTTGCCATAAGCTCCCAAGCGTTTTTTATTTTATCCCAAGTGTTTGGATCTTTTACCGCATATCCGTTTTCGTATATATAACCAAGAGGAAGAGTGCCGCTTGAAAGTCCTGCTAAAAATCTTGCTTTTAAGCCATTCTTGGCTCTTTCGCCTCTAACATCGTTGTCCATTTGAGCAAAACTTGCAAGCATTGATTCAATAAATCTTTCGGTAGGACTATTGCCGGTGGGTTCAGATGCGGAAATAATTGTAATTTGATATTCTGCAAGTCTTTTTCGAATAGCTAAATAATCTTGCAATTGACGAGAAACCCTATCTAATCTATAAACAATTACGGCATCAATATTTCTTTTATTTTTTCGACAAAACTCCAAAAGTTCCATCAAAACCGGTCTTCCCATTATTGTCTTTGCAGATTTCCCTTCTTCTCTAAAAGTTTTGACAATCTCCATCCCACGTCTTTCTGCCTCCTGAATGCATATTTTTTGTTGGGTTTCCAAGGAGAAATTATCAACCTGTTCATCAGTTGAAACACGAATATAGATAATTGCCCGTTTTGTATCATTATTAATAATATTTCTCATGTTTATTTTTCGTTTAAAACCTCTTTTAAAGTCATTCCCCCAAAAACATCTCTTTCATATTCATCAAGCCAGGTATTAATAAGAAATTGAAATTCTGTTGCCAAGCATTCGACTTTCTCATCAGTAAGCGTATTTGCTTTTTCTCCTAGCATTTTTCTCATTTGAAGAACTATCTTTTCCTCAAAGTTTTGGTTAAAAATTCGATTGAAAGAATTATCTAGTACATTGAAGGGGTTTGTGGTCAGGGCTTGAGAAGTAAATTCATTAGTAGAAATATTGTCTTCGTAGTGCGTAGTTTGAGTTATTGGTAATTCTAAGGCTTGCATATTAACTATCTCATTGGAGATAGTATATATCTCAATCGAGATAGTTGTCAAGAGGCAATAATCTTGTGGTTCGCTTAATTTCTGTCCCCTCCGGCTAGGACAAGCCTGAAGCTACGAATGATACTATTTTTGAGGGTAAATTAGTAAATTATAATTCCTTCCTTTTCTATATAAATATAGAATAAAGAAAATAAGTAAGTAAAGATAAAAAGATAATCAAAAGTGATATAATCCCCTTAAAGTAAATAATACTGCCTCTAATAAACTGCCTCATAAAAACAATATACAATATGAACTACAAAATACTTCCTGAAATAACAAATAAACAAAAAGAAATACTTGAAATAATAATTAAATTAAGATTTGTTAATAGACATCAAATACAAAGGCTGTTAAGACATAAAGATGCTAAAAGAATTAATGTATGGCTTAAGGATTTAGTTACTAAAGAATATTTAGGAAGAATATATTCGCATAAGCTATTAGAAAATACTAAACCTGCAATATATTACTTAAATAACAACGGTATTATCTGGGCAAGATATAATTATCAATCATTCTCTAATAATGAAGGGGAAGTTGAAATTAAACATCTTAAAAAGTTCTATGAAGATAAAAATGCTTCTAAAACTTTTATAAATCACTGCATCCTAATCTCTGAGATTTATACCCAATTTAAAATCTTTGAATACCTTAAAAATAAAGGTAAAAAAGAATCGGAGATTGAATATGAAATTTCTAGTAAAACTGAAAACTGGATTGAGAAATTAAATCAAGTAAGTTCAACTGAAGAATTTAATAACATTAAGCAGTTTATCCCGGATCTATATGTAGAAAAATTTAAATATAAAGGGAATGAAACCATAGAAGATAATTGTTTTATGATTGAAGTCTTTGATCCAAAAATGCCAAAATATGCAATTAAACATAGGATTAAACAATACATAAGACTTAAAGAAGAAAAGAACGAATTAGCTCTTTACGAAAACATGCATGGAGAGTTTCCTAAAATAATACTTATCTTTCCTAATTTTCATATTATGAACTTTTACATAAAATTTATAAATGACGAACTTATGTATAGCTATGAAGAACCAAAAATTACCTTTTTATTAACTACATATCAAAAGATTATGACAGATACAATCTTAGGAGGAGAAAAGGTTTGGAAAATAATTAAGGAAGAATAAGATATTTCTAATTAAACTGCCCTTTAATAAAAGAAAGCAAATACTCCTAAAAATGATATAATTTTGATGATGCAAACTTTAATAGTCTTACGGGGTGCTCCTGCAAGTGGCAAAACAACCATTGCAAAACAATTAAGGGATTTTGACAACAAAGTTGTTTGGTTTAAAACAGATAACTTAAAAGAGTTTTTCGATAACCCAAGCGACGATAGGGCTTTAGATGAGGTTTTTAAAACATGTTATGCAGTTTTAGAAAACCTGTTGGACAGAGGTTATACAGTTGTTTACGAAGGAATATTTAAAAAATCTGAGTATGCAAATAATGCAATTGAAATTGCTAAGAAAAGAAATATTAAATATTTTGTTTATCAGCTTGATTGTTCAATTGAAACATTAATCAAGCGTGATAAAGAAAGATCTGACCAGACAAATGGTATTAGACCACCAATGGACAGAAATGTAATTGAAAGTCTACTAAATAAAGTAATTAATAATCCAATAGAAAATGCAATTTTTCTAAATACTGAAGAGGACGCCTTAGAAGAATGTATTAATGAAATAAAGAAAAATATACAATAATTATGGATGCTGAAGAAAAAAGAAAACAACTGGAAAAGGATATTCTGGAAATTATTGCCCAGAAATTACAAAACGGGCAAATGGATTTAGACCGGGCACAACAAATTGCAAAATTGCTATTGGAGAAACTTCATCCACCGTTAACATTAGAACAAATATACGAAATTGCTCCAACTTTAGATGACCATTTTACAGAACTTTCTCAAGCCATACTTCCCTTATTATCAGAACACGAATCAGAAGTAGATAAATTGGTTGCCAAACATGCAGAAATGATGATAAAATCGGGAAAATTTGACGAAGCAGAAAAGCTTTTAAAACAAAGCCTGCAAAAGGAGGATAAAAATGCCTGATTTACCAACACCAGAACAACCTATTGTCAGACAAGAAACTACAAAGCCGAATATTCGACCTGAAGTTCCAAGAGTAGATGCAACTGCTAAGGCAACGGGGGAAAGTATTGGTAATGAAGTTAACCAAGGAGCAAATCCCGACGATGTTATTAAAAGACTTGCTGAAGGTGGCGATTCTTCAGAAACAACTCCAATACCAGGCTCTTTGACTAATGTTACCTTGCGTCTTGAGGATACTCTTAAAAAACAAAATGCCAGTTTATTAAAAAATACAAGAAATAATCCTGGGTATAGAAATAGTCCTGAACATATGCATGCGATTAAACAAGCTCAATTAACTGAAAAGGAAATTGAAGTAGCAGATATGATAGCTGGTATGAAAGCAATTGATTTAATGGATGAAAAAACTCAGGAGCTAATTGCTTCAGGCGGAGACATTCTCAGTACTGAGATGGAAGATTTTCTTCCAGAAGCAAAAAAAATGCAAGCTTCGGAAGCAACTGATATTTTACAAGGATTAATTTATGAATGGCATGGAATATTAGATAATGATGAATTGTCACCTGGTGACGCGGCTGAATTAAAATTCCGTATTGCGGCAGCTAGAAATTTAGAAGATAGACTAATACGTGAAGAGAATGAAGTGCCACGATCAACAGAGCAACAGTCTGATGCAAATGTAAGCTCAAGAACTTCAGAAACAAAATCTGCCGAAGAACAACAGGAACAAATAGCTAATGAGCTTGCTAAGGCAACTCATGATAATGGTTTTGGTCAGCTTTGGGGCTTTCTATATCCTGTAGATAAGACCAATGGGTTAGGTCAATATCCAGGACAAGGTTTTTCTATGGGAAGCAATATTGTCGGTAATGAAGCGGACTATCGGGCATTACAAAAATTTTTACCCAGATATCAATTTGATTATGATTATAGTTCTCCCAACCATAATGTTTGGTCTCCATATGACCATGTAAATAGGCAAATGTGGGTTGCGAGTAATTTTCAGGCAACTAGTTATACGGGAAGCGGAGAGGAAGCGAAAACTTTTCAAGGAAAACATGGAGAAAAAGACTGGTCATCCTACGATTATTACATGTATACAGAAACGCCTTATGATACTCGTGGAGGGGTGCAGGTTCGTCTATCTGTCGCAGTCCCGCCAGATATTGCAAGAAAGTTGGATACAGCAGTTTCACAAGATCCATTATTCCCCGACAGATATTTTAAAGCACTATTTCCGGGAATGGTAGGTGAGAACGGCGAAACCAATATAAGAAGAAAAAGAGCAACAGAACTGGCAACTCTTGATTACAGAAATTATAGAAGTACCTTTGTTCAACCAACACCCCAAATAAGACAGTTTCCCAAGGCGATTGAATATTAGAACATAAAAATTTTATTTAAATTATTATTAGAAAAGAAAGCTAAATACTTTTACTGCAATGTCAAAGGCAGCTGACGTATTCTAATTAGTTAGAACTATGCTTAAATCCTATTCGGACATTGCTATTTCTTAGAAATTGTAATAGTGTATTAATTATGGCGGAATATTATATTAAAAATTATTTTCCTCAAGGGTTTAACTTTTCGAATACGAATATCAGCTCGTTACCCGCATTAAAAAAGATTCAAGACTTTAGCATCGAGGGAACGGAAGAAAAACCAACGGAAGATGACTATATTAGAGCTGGCTATGAAATTTTAAACATAATCCTTTTGTGTTTTGAACAAATTCAGGAAATTTATCCTAAAATGAAAGAATTAAATATTCATAGCGTGGATCAGCTGATTCCAAAAGGCACAATATCCGTTGGCAGCGTAATGGGTGCAAGCGTACACGAAGAAGTAAAGAAAAAATTTGGAGAAAATTTTACTAAAGAAAAATATATACCAATACATATTCCTACTCAAATGACTGGTAGCGGGTTGTATGTGATTTTTGAAATACCAAATACAAATGAGGAAATTCCCCAAAGACCCCCAATAGAGTTAACAAAATAATGTATTTTTAGATGCATCTGTTAGAGAGTAAACATTAGGAGATAAAATATTATAGAAAATTAACTGGTTGTAATTAGTTTTGTAGCGTTCTCTGCAATATCAAACGCAGCTGGTGGATCATAATTTGCCAAAACTACAACTGTTATCCCTAAATCAGGATACACATCAAAACGGGTATTAACTCCGGCAAATCTTCCCGGATGACCGATTCTTTTAATGCCATTAATATCCCAAACCTGGAATCCATAACCTTCATTTTTAGTCTGACCGTTTTTAGTGCCTTCGTTTACATATGGGGTTAAAACTATTTTAGTCATTTCCGGATTTAATAATTTATTATTTAACAAAGTGTTTGAAAAATTAAGTAAATCTGGACAAGTAGAATAACCACCACCTCCGGAATCTCCTTTGATAAGGTTAATCCAAAGATTATCCTTGCGTTCCCCTTCTTCATTCATATTACCCTGGATATCAATTCTTCGTGTATATCCGATTGCAATATCTTCAGGTATGTTATTGGAGTCAATTTCGTAGGAATCAGTATTTAACATATTCGCTTTAAGAAAAATATTTTGTTTAACATAATCGTAATAGCTGATTTCAGAAATAACTTCAATTATTTTTCCAAGTAAGGTGTATCCGTTTGCGCTGTAAATGCATTTTGTTCCGGGTTCAAACAAAAGAGGTTCTTCAGCAAAAAGAGCAATAAAATCATCTATTGTTTTAAGTTGGGTTCTTTTTTCCATATACTTTTCATTTAGGTAATGTCCCAACCCCGAAGTATGTGTCAGTAATTGATGGATCGTAACTTTTTCTAAAACCTCTTTATTAGGGTAATTGGGAATAAACTTTCCGACTATATCTTGAAAAGATAATTTTCCGTCTTGTGCTAGTTGGACAATAGCAACCCCAGTGAACATTTTATTCATAGAACCTAAATTAAACTTTGTGTTTATATTATTTTTAATTTGCTTTTCTTTATTAGCAAAACCGGATGCGTATTCAAGAAACGTATTATCGTCTTTTGTAATTAAAACGGACCCAGAAAATAAATCCTTCCTAGTTTGTTCTTCTAAATATGATTTAAAATCATTAAGGTTCATTTACAAATAGCTTTGGTAACCACTCCTTATTGTCGGGATACATTTGATCGAAAGGTATTTCGTCTTTATCAAACCACCTAAATTCTTTAAGCGATATTTCTTTTGCTTTTATTTCTCCCTGCCAATGATTTGTCTTATATACCAATAATTTAATATCGCTATTTATTTCCAATACCTTAATAAGATCATTTTTATTAACTTTAATATATGTTTCTTCTGAAAACTCCCTAACTACTGCATCTTCAGGGGATTCATTAGAATCAACATGTCCTCCAATTCCATTCCATTTTCTGTCGTTTGGTCCGTACTCAATTAAAGCAAGAAGTATATTATTATCCTGAATTATAAAGCAGACTGTTCCGATTCTTTTGTCCATAAAGTAATTATATTATAAAACAATTATTAGTTAATTCCTGTTCGTATTCTTTGTCAAAATTAGATTAAATCTGTTTTTAATTTGGCTTTAATCTGTAATTACATTGTAATTTTAATATCAAGCCTATACTATAAAATAGTATATAATTTCATTATGGAAGAACAAGGAGAAAGCGAACAGAGCATAGGCGGAGGGACACCATCTCAAAGCCCGAATATGACCTTGGAAAAGACAATTGAAATGGGAGAATATGATCCAAATTTTTTGGCAAATTTTCCAGAGTGGCATACACTTAGTAGACACATCCAGTTTCAATATATTAAAAAGGCATTAGAAAATAGACATCACCAATTATTAGCCCAATATGCAGAACTTCACAATGTTTTGGATTTAAGAAACAAACCGGAAGTATGGGAGGCTATTAGAAACATGGAAAAACAACTGCACCATATTTTGGAAGAAAAAGAAAAGCTGTTTGCAGAGTATTCAAAGTGATTGTGTTTAAAGCAATTGATACAATATATTTAACTAGAGTTTGTCAAGATTGGTGGGATTAATCCACTGTTTAATGTGATCCAGGGCGTTTGAGGTTGCCTATGAACTTTAAGTACTGATTTTTCCCAAGATTTTCTGAGATTCATAGCATCTAAAGATTGTACAGGAATCCACTCTTTTGTAAGACCAAGAGACATAAGAAAATCACTAGAAGCTTTCCTCATTCCTTGTTCGGGCGTTTTAAATTGTTCACTTAAATCAGAAGCCTCCATTGAAATGTGCCAACCTTCATTTATTTGCCCGTGGGAAGGATATTTAAAAGGTGCATCTTGCGGCAAAAATGCTTCGGGATATTGATTTGATAATTCTTCTAATATCTGATTCGTAATTTCAACATCTGCATTTGGAACATATAATATTGGCGAAGCTCCCTTATCTCTATATTGAGGATCAAATCTAATTGTTCCTTCTTCGTCGGTGCTATCAAATTTATACATAAAGAAAGGTAGCTTTCCTTGTTTATGTAAATCCAAAAGCTTTGTGGTTAAATCAGTCATTAATCCAACTGACTGCAAGCCATCTTTTAGCGATAGATAAAAACGTGTATTTGGTTCATCACCCGAAGGAAACCCATAAACTTTAGTACGTTTATAAGGTTCGATTAATTCTTGAAACTTTGTATAAGCTAGCTTTTCTTCGGGAGAGAGTTCCCGCTTAGGAATCTCTACACTGGTAATTGAAGTTTGATAAGCAAGTCCCTCCGAAACTACTACTCCTGTTATCATGTCTCCTGGATTACTTCTTAGTCTTTGCCACGCCTTTCGTTGCATTTCTAATACCGAAGTAATTCCTCTTTGTGTAGTACTTGGATAATCTGCAAACGCATCCTTAACTTTTTGCTCAATGGGATTAGGAGGCAGAGAATGTTCTTTAGTCGGATCCATGAGTAGAGTTTATAAGAATGTGCGTATTTTTACAAGATAATTATAATAATAGAATCCTAACTATATAAAAAGCATCAAGAAGACCTATTGTTGCAACGTAATTTATATCAAGTTAAACCTGTTCGTGGCTATTTTCAAGCTAATGGATAAATCATTAACTCTGCGGCATACCTTCTGCTGGTTGAGCCGGTGGCGTAGGTGGTGGAGTTTGCGCTTGATTTTCCACGGGTTTCAGGGTTGCGGATTTAGTAAAATCCAAAGTTCTTCTTACTATATCAAATGGATCACCAATATCGGAGGCAAACAAACCAACCTCTACACCCACCCTACCATCATTACGCCTACCTACTTTTATTTGATCGTCTTCATCTTTTGATGTACCCCTACGAATAATAAAACTGTTAGGGTTCCATAAAGAATCTATTGAAACTATTAATTCGGGATCATCTGGAACATGAAGCTCCATATAGCGTCTACGTATGCTCGCCATGTCTTTACCATAATAACTAGTAAGAAATTCAACACTTTTTGTATCAGTTTCGTCAATTGGCTGATAAAATGTGCCTGTATTTTTTACATGTAATTTTACACTTTTTCCATCACCTGATACAAAAACACCATCACGAACTTCTTCCCGATCTTGTCTTATCACGGAAGGCTTATCGCTTACCTCCTCTACCCGCATCTTTTCAGGTTCTCTTGCTATAGTGATAGCTGTAACAGGCAATTCGCTAACTGCCTTCTTAGCAACACTACGAAGACCATGCGTTAACTCCTGCATGCTTCGTTCAGCCTCTTGCTCTAACGCACCTAATTGATTCCTTGCAGAGTCTAGTCTCTCAACTAATCCCGGTTTAAATGTTCCTACGGTTTCTGATGTTGGTTGTTCTACTGGCGGTACTCCGCCTTGCCCCTCCGTTGGACTTTGTCCTGGCTCTGATGGTGGTCTTGGATCCATATATTTAGATTATCAGTATTTATTTAATACTGTCAAGCTTAATTAATCTCTGCTTAACTTGACCTTAAAGCTTAACCGAGCGTATAATTTGGCTATTCTAGAATTTATGTCGAAAAACTATTTTGCATTTATTGATGAAAGTGGAAATTCTTCTCAAGAAAGATATTTTGGATTGGGACTTCTTTTGGTTGATGATGAAATTGGTGATTTCTATGATTCTATGAAGCCATTTTATGATAAAGCAAAAGATATTGCCCGTGCACAGAAAACAGCAAGAATTGCGGATTTAACAAAAAATGCGGAATACGAACAAATTGCTGAAATTGCCAAAAGTACAAGAAATTTCGAATTAAAATTTAAGTATATTAATTCAACTAATAATACAATTTATAGCTCTTTATTAGATAATTATTTTAAATTTTCAAATGTCAGATTTTGTGCGCTTGTTATTGATAGACAAAAACATGCAGATAATAAATCTAAATGGCAACCAGTAATTAATCCTTGGGAAACATACATTCTCCAAGCTTCTATGTTGATTGCAAATAACATAAAAAATATTTCTCCTTGTGGAATTTGCGTACTTGCTGATGACCTAACCAGGCCAACAAATATTAAAAAATCATTTGAGCGGTCATTGACAGATGCAATTAAATACAGATTAACAAAAAATAAAATGCCTGATTCGGTATTTGGCGTAAGTAGACTAGAATCACATTCGTCTTTATTATTACAGGTAGTAGATATTTTATTGGGTTGTGTAATGTACGATTTCAAAAAATCAACAGGATTAATATCCGATAAACTTTCTGAGAAACAAGAAATAGTAGTTGATAATTTAAAACAAAAATTGGAGACTAGTAGCTTAGCTCAAAATAAAACTTATCACAAACCGAGCTATTTTTCTGTGTGGGAACTGAGTAAATAAAATGCGGGTCATGGACAAGAAACCCACACCCGCATCAATGATTATATCCTAACCGATATTAAAACACAAAGTCAAGTTATTAAAATATTTTGATATAAAAAGCTGAAGTCGAAATCATCTTAAATCTCAAATTTTTACATTACATGATATAATACAATCGATATGGATAGTTCTGTAGATATAAAAAAACTAGGAGAAAAATTTAGATCTGCACGGGAAGAACAAAATTTAACACAATTACAGGTGGCAAAAAAAGCCGGTATACATGTTAATTACTACGCAAGAATTGAAAGAGGAGAACCAACCCCCAGATGGAACATTATAAATAATATTGCCAAAGCATTAGGAATAAAATTAACATTTCCTCTATAACTCTTTCTTTTAGTTTATTTTTCTCCTATAATATTCGTCAGAATGCCCTGTTGGATTTATAAAATCTATTGAATTTTCTTCTTTGATTTGATAAGCATTCATAATCTTATCTATCCAAGGCAGAAAGTGTTCAAAAGAAAGTCCCTCAGGCCGACTCACTTTATTATGTTTTCCCTTAAAGAATTTAAAGAGGTTTTTGATCCAAAACTACAGGAGTTTCTCAATAAAAAATTCTCAGTATTTACCTCTCAGACATCAAATCCTTTCATAACAGATTTCTCAAACCACACAAAAGAAATACTTGCTGGAGGAAAAAGATTGAGACCATATCTTGCCTACCTTATGTACTCCTCTTTAGAAGGAAACAATTTAGATGAAATTTGGGATTACCTTATTGCCCTAGAAGTCTTACATAATTCCCTTCTTGTTCATGACGATTTTATGGATAAGGCTTCCACAAGACATAACGTAAGTACAATAAATTCTTTTGTTTTAGAAAAACTAAAAGAAGAACAAAGAACAGGAGATTTAAAGCACGTAGCATATTCACAAGCAGTTCTCGTAGGAGACGTACTAGTTGTTTGGGCAATGCAATTATTTGATAAAACAAATCCTAAGACAAAAGAACTTTTCTATCAAATGACAGACGAGGTAATCATGGGGCAAATGGTAGATATTGATTTAACTACCAAAGAGTCTGTAAATGATGAAGAAATAAATGAAAAGATTCTTCTAAAATCCTCTGGATATTCATTCATTAAACCTTTACAAGTAGGAGCATCTTTGGCAGATAAAGACTTCTTTGATTTCTGCAGAAACCTGGGGGAAAAATTAGGCTTTGCATTTCAGATGCAGGACGATATGCTTGATTTAACGGGAGATCCTAAAGTGTTACATAAAAGTGTATTTACAGATATTGCTGCAAACCAACCCACATTCTTCACAAATTTTGTTTTCCATAATGGAACGGATGAACAGAAAGAAAAACTAAGGGAATATTTCGGAAAGGAAGTTTCATCTAATGATTATGAAACCCTTCGAAATGTCTTTACTCAATCCGGAGCTTTTGAAGAAGGCAAAAAATTGATAGAAGAAAACTTGAGTAAAGCACAAAAAATTGTTGATGAAGGTGAAATTTCAATAGAAGGAAAAGAAAAATTCTCTGCCTTAATAAATATAATCGGCGAAAGAAAAAGCTAAACATCCTCTAACACTCTACTTACAAACCCTTAGTAAAATTTATCCATGATAAAAGTAAAAAGAGTGTATGACGAACCTTTAGAAGAAGATGGACTAAGAATACTTGTAGATAGACTGTGGCCAAGAGGGATATCTAAAAAAGACGCAAAAGTAGATTTATGGATCAATGAGGTGGCTCCTAGCACAGATTTAAGAAAATGGTTTAATCATGAAGATCCTAAATGGCAAGAATTCAGGAAAAAATATTTCTTGGAATTAAAAGAAAGGAAGGAAGAGATAAAACAATTAATAGAACTTAAAGGTGAGGAGGATATAACACTCCTTTTTTCAGCAAAAAATGAAGAACATAATAATGCTGTTGCTTTAAAAGAATATCTTGAGGAAGTAGGCTAAGTATTACCTCTTTGGAGATTGTTTCTGTCTTCTGGCTTTTCCACCCATTCCTACTTTTCTTCTTTCCCTTACTCTTGCATCTCTTGTAAGGAAACCTTTTTTCCTGAGGATTGCTTTATTTTTATCGTCTATACTAGATAATGCTCTTGATATAGCATGAACAAATGCATCGAGTTGGCTTTGAACTCCTCCACCTTCGAGTTTTACAGATATAGCATATTTATCAGTAGTATTTGTGATCTTTAAAGGTTCGTTGATTTTCATTTGAGAAACTTTGTCTGAGAAGTATTCTTCCGCTTTCTTACCGTTTACAAAAATATCACCTTTTTTAACTATGTTTGTTCCGATAACTACTCCAGAAAGAGCACTATAAAGCCTCAATCTTGCGACTGCCGCTTTTCTTTTTCCCGATGCAAAAATGTAATCTCCTTTTTTCTTTTCTGCCATTTTATTTAGCCTCTACTTTAAATTTGTCTGCAAATTTATGTTCTTCTCCTGCAAATACATGTAATCTTTTAAGCATCTGTGCTTTTAATCTTGTCTGAGGAAGCATACCTGAAACTGCATGTATTATTATTTCTTCAGGTTTCCTCTCTAATAGTTTATCAAATGCTTCTGCCTTAAATCCTCCGGGATATCCTGAATGTCTGAAATATTTTTTCTGTGTTTCTTTGTTTCCTGTTACTTTAATCTTTTTTGCATTTACAACTACAACATAATCTCCGCAATCAAGGTTTTTAACAAAATTAGCTTTTGATTTTCCCATTAAAAGAAGTGCAATTTCTGTTGCAACTCTTCCCAATATCTTTTCATTAACATCTACTAAATGCCACTCTCTTTTAATTTCACTTAACTTTGTTGCAGAAGACGATTTCATATTATTTCTTTTTCTCCTTCACTTCTTTTTTCTTTGGCGCTGGTTTTGCTGTCTTTTTAGGGGTTTCTTTTTTTATTTCTTTCTTTTCCGGTGCAGCTTTTTTAGCTGTTCCTTTTTCTGTATTTACCAAAACTACCGGTGCTTTTTCAACCCATTCCAAAACTACCATGAATGCATCGTCGCCGAATCTTTTTCCTACTCTTGTTATTCTTGTGTATCCGCCGTTTCTGTCTTTAAATCTTGGAGCTACACTTTCAATCATTTTCTTAAGGGCTTTGGGAGTTATATTCTCTCCTTCTTTAAGTGTGTTTTTCTTTGCTTTTGTTACTAACTTTTCAACATCAGCTTTTATAGCTTTTGCTTTTTGTTCTGTAGTTTCAATTCTTTCCTCTAAAATAAGAGACGAAACCAAGTTCTTAAAAAGAGCTTTCCTCTCGTCTACATCCCTTTTAAATTTTCTGCCGAATACGCTTTTTTTCATATTAAAAAATTGGAACAGGTCTTCACGAGGTACAATACAAGGTTAGGGTTAGACAGACAAGCTTATACCTTTTTCTCTAAGCTTCTCTTCAATTACTACAATTGATTTCCCGCCCATGTTTCTCATGGAAATCAACTCTTTCCTTGGTGTTTCAAGAAGCTGTCCCAATGTCTCAATTCCACCGTTTCTGAGGCTGTTATAGATTCTTGTAGGAAGATCCAATTCATCGATTGTCATCTTCATCAAGTTCTCAGAAACTGCAGGGTGTGCAGAAACTGATGCTTCAGGAAGATTTGCTTTTGGTTCGTATACCTGGAAGAAATAACTTGCAAGAATCTTTGCTGCTTCATCCAAAGCATCTTTTGGTTTTACAACTCCGTTGGTCCAAACTTTCAATACCAATCTGTCAAGGTTTGTTTGTCTTCCAACCCTGGTTGCACTAACTTCTACTAAAACTCTTCTTACTGGGGTAAATACTGCGTCTGTTGTTAATACTCCGAGTGTTGAAACTTTTCTCTCTTCTGCCAATGAATATCCCAATCCTTTTTCGACTGTGAGTTCCATTTCCAATTTACCTTTTTCTGAGAGATATCCAATGTAGTGGTCTTTGTTTACGATTTCTACGTCTTCTGGAAGTTCCAAATCTTTTGCTGTTATTTCTTTAGGACCTTTAACTGAAAGTCTTACTGTTGAGGAATTCTTTGAATCTAAGAGTCTCATGTTTAATCCCTTGATATTCAAAAGAAGATCTACAACGTTTTCCTTAAGTCCAGGAACTGTTGTAAATTTGTGCTTTACTCCAGAGATCTTTACAGAGGTTACTGCAACACCTGGGATAGAAACCAAAAGAACTCTTCTTAAAGCTTCTCCCATTGTATGACCGTATCCCGGCTCTAGTGGTTCGAATACGAACTCACCGTAGTCGTCTCTTAAATTTTCTTCTTTAACTTTAAATGTCGGCTCAACCATAGTTTAATATTTTATCACTATCTGGAATAATATTCAATAATCAACTGCATGTCGAATGGAACCTGAACATCATCCTTTTTTGGTGCTCTTACGAGCTTTCCTGTAAATGCTTTTTTCTGAAGGAAAGGAAGTATCTCTGCTTCCGTTTCTTCATTTACCAATTCCAAAACTTTTGAATTTGTCTGCATTTTAGGAGAAAGAGAGATAACATCCTCTACTTTTACCTGATAGGATGGGATTGTTACTTTCTTTCCGTTTACCAAAACATGTCCATGGGAAACCATTTGTCTTGACATAAATCTTGTCTTTGCAAAACCCAATCTATATACAAGGTTATCAAGTCTTGTTTCAAGCATGGATAATATTAATTCGTCTGTTTGTCCTTTTTTCTTCTGTACTGTCTGTACCAAGTTTTTGAATTGTTTTTCCAAAAGACCGTATGTTGTCTTTGCTTTCTGTTTTTCTCTCAACTGAAGTCCATATTCTGAAAGTCTTCTTTTTCTTTTCTTCCCATGCATTCCTGGAGGAACGTTTAATCTTCTCTGAAGGCTGTTTGATGCTTTATCTAAAAGGTTTACTCCTTCTTTTCTTACTGTTCTATGTTTTGGTCCTGTATATCTTGCCATTAAATTCTTCTCCTTTTCTCTGCTCTAGGTCCGTTGTGTGGGATAGGTGTTAGATCTGCAATCAATGAGATAGAAAGTCCTGCGGATTTTACAGCTCTTAACGCTGCGTCTCTTCCGGATCCGGGTCCCTTAACATAAACTTCTACTGTTTTTATTCCTCTTTCTACTGCTTTTTTTGCTACGTTTTCTACTGCTGTTGTTGCGGCAAAAGGAGTAGACTTTCTTGTTCCCTTGAATCCTGCTGCTCCGGCAGAGCTCCAGGCGACGGTGTCACCCTTTTCGTTTGTTATTGTTACCAGAGTGTTGTTGAAAGTTGCGGATACAAACACTTTACCTCTTTCGGAAACCGAAAGTGTTTTCTTTTTTGCTTTTGTCTTTACTTGTTTAGTATCTTTTGCCATATTATGCTGTTATTCCCATCTTTGCTGCTACTTCTTTCTTGATAGCACCGATGGTAACTCTCTTTCCTCTCTTTGTTCTTGCATTTGATTTTGTTCTCTGTCCTCTTACTGGAAGATTTCTGCTATGCCTTACTCCTCTATATGCACTGATTTCCTTAAGTCTTTTTATGTTGTTTTGGATTTCTACTCTTAGATCTCCCTCGAGTTTGTATGTTTCCAAAGCTCTCTGAAGTCTTTT
Source organism: bacterium (assembly GCA_021791545.1). Classification (GTDB taxonomy): domain Bacteria; phylum Patescibacteriota; class Microgenomatia; order Levybacterales; family UBA12049; genus JAJYWL01. The sequence goes on along the minus strand of JAJYWL010000016.1, from coordinate 226,912 downwards.
CTGTTCGTCTTCGGTCAAATCCTTTATTCTTTTTGATGCTTCTACCTTTGCTGCAGCCAATACCTTATCTACATTTCCTCTTCCAATACCGTAAAGATAGGTTAAACCTATATCAACTCTTTTTTCGTCTGGTACATTTACTCCTGAAATTCTCATAATTAACCTTGTCTCTGGTTGTGTCTTGGATTATCGCAGACAATCCTGACAACTCCCTTTCTTCTAATTATTCTGCACTTCATGCATCTTGGTTTTACGCTTGCTTGTACTTTCATATTATTTCCTGTATGTAATCCTTCCTTTTGTCTTGTCGTAAGGAGTCATTTCAACCCTTACCCTATCGCCCGGTAGTATCTTTATGAAATGCATTCGCATCTTACCTGAGAGATGGCATAAAATTACATCACCGTTTCCCAGTTCTACTCGAAAAAGGGTATTAGGTAATGCTTCCAGAACTTTTCCCTCTTCCTCAAATGAGCCCTGATGAGCCATAAAAATACAAATCCTAAACTCTTAACGAATTTAGAATTTCAATAATTATACCAAACAATCTCAAAAAGAGCAATATAGCCTCAGCTTATTTTGTAATAATATGAAGTTTATTTCCGGTGATGGCAACGGTCCTCTCAAAAAGACCAGCAAGGCTACCATCTGCTGTTTTTATAGTCCAATCGTCATCTTCCGTATATACGACATCGGCTCCACCCATGTTATATATAACTTCTACAGCAATAACCATTCCCTTTTTAAGAAGTGGGGTTTTAGCAATGGATTTAGTTAAATAGCCTGGAATCTCTGGTTCTTCATGGAGTTCTCTTCCTACTCCGTGTCCTACAAGGCTTAATACTATCGAATATCCGTTTTTACCCTCAACTATATCCTGAATTGCCTTTGAGATATCTCCGACTCTATTTCCCTCAATTGCTTTCTCCATACCTGCTTCCAAAGCTTTCTTTCCTACGGAAACGAATCTTTTAACTTCCTCTGAAGCTTTTCCCACAATTTTTGTCTCGGACATATCTGTATGGAACCCTTTATAGAATACTCCGCAGTCTACTCCGACGACGTCCCCTTCTTTAAATCTGTAATTTGTAGGAATTCCGTGGACAACTACGTCATTAGTTGAAATACAAATCGTATGATGATATCCCTCAACTAACTTGAATCCGGGTTCTCCGCCTCTTTCTCTTATCATTTTTTCTGCCAATGCGTCTATCTCAAGTTCGGATACTCCCACTTTTACTGCATCCATCACGGCAAAAAGAGTGTCTGCAAGGATTTTTCCTCCCTCTTCCATTATTTTTATTTCTTCTGGTGTTTTAATTTTTATCATTTAATAAACCTCTCCTCTTTAACTCATCCATTATAACATTTATGGATTCTTCTTCAGTCTGCATTGAATTATCTAATATCCAGTATCCTAATTTTTCGGGATCGGTTGGTAACGGATCTATTTCTCTTGAGCTATCTCTCTCATCTCTAATTTTTGCTTCTTCCAATACTTCCTCAAAGCTTTTTTCCACTCCCTTTGATTTATAAAGCTGCTGTCTTCTTTTTGCCCTTATTTGAACATCTGCTGTCAAAAATATTTTTAAAGAAGCATCGGGAAGAACTCTTGTTCCCGCATCTCTTCCTTCACCTATTACTACTTTTCCCATCTCAATGTATTTACTAGCCAGTTCTTGTTGCTTTGAAACCATAACTTCCCTTACTTTTTTATATACCGCCACTATTGAACTTCCCTTATCTGGATCAGGTTTTTTTATTTCATCTGTGACATCTTTTCCATTTAAAAATACTTTTCCGTCTCTAAGATCAACATTTACTAAAGGTAATAGTTTCAGAACTTCTTCTTCATCATTGAAATCTACTCCCTTTTCAAAAGCAAGTAGAGCCAAAGATCTATACATTGCCCCCGTATTCAAAAAGAAACCGTCTAATCTTTTTGCCAAGGCAAGAGCTAGTGTTCCCTTACCCGATGCAACGGGTCCATCTATTGCTATTGAAAAACCTTTCATTTGAGGACTAACTCCACCATAATTATTTGATTTTGGACAGGATTTCTTTATGTATATCTTCGATGGATTGTTCACCGTCTATTTCCAAAAGGAGGCCTTTCTTTCTGTAAAAATCTAAAACCGGTTCCGTAATCTCATGGAATATTTCAATTCTTCTTCTTATCGCTTTTAAGGTATCGTCGTCTCTATTATCGTCTCTTCCCGAAAGTCTCCACAAAGCTTCCTTATCGGATACCCTAAGATATATAACTTTGTCTACTCCATTTTCAAACTCTTCTGCTTGTTTGCTTGTCCTTGGAAAACCGTCGAGTATATATCCGTTTTTGTAATAAGGTTTATGAAGGTAATTGGTTACTATCTCTAAAGTTTTTCCGTCCGGGATAAGATATCCCGCATTGATTGTTTCTTTTATGTATCTTCCTTCGGGAGTTTTTTCTTTAGACATTTCCCTGAATATGTGTCCCGTGGAAAGATATGGTATTTGAAGTTTATCTCTTAGAAGATTTCCCTGAGTTGATTTTCCCGCTCCTTGAATGCCTATTAAAATAAATTTCATTATTTTGCAAATCCTTCGTAATTTCTCATTACAAGTTGAGCTTCAATTGCTTTTATTGTTTCCAAAACTACGGAAACAACGATTAATATTCCTGTTCCTCCGATAATAAGAGTCTGTATTCCTGTAATCTCTTTTGCGATTGTAGGAAATATGGCAATGATACCTAAGAATATAGCACCGGCCAAAGTTATTCTTGTAAGAATGTAATTAAGATAATGTGCTGTTGGAGTGCCGGGTCTAATTCCGGGAATAAAACCACCGTATTTTTGTATCTCCTCTGCGATCTTTTTCGGATTGAAGACTACAGCAGTATAGAAATATGTAAATGCTACTACGAGAAGAAAATATAATGCGTTATAAACAAATCCGGAAGGATTAAGCCATACAGTTATAAAGCTTGCAATATTATGTAGAACAGGAATCTTTGAAACAGAAAGATAATTTGCGATAAGTGATGGAAGAAGTACTAATGAAACCGCAAAGATGATTGGAATGACTCCCGCCTGGTTAAGTCTTAAAGGAAGATGAGTAGATTCTCCTCCGTACATTTTATTTCCCCTTACTCTTTTTGCATAATAAACGGTTATCTGTCTTGTTGCTTCGTTAATGATGACTATTGACCCTATTACAGCAATTCCCATTGCAGCAAATATCCCCAAATTGAAGAAGTTCTGTGCATTAACAGTAGAAGCCGTCTGTCCGAAAGTGACGGGAAGTCTTGAAACTATTCCTGCAAATATTAAAAGAGAGATTCCGTTTCCGATTCCTCTTTCCGTAATAAGCTCTCCGAGCCAGACAAGAAACATTGTTCCTGCCGTCATTGTCAAAAGGAAAGATAAAAGTCCCAAAGGATTAAGAGTACCGATTAAATTCTGGTTTCTCAAAAGTGCATACATTCCGACTGCCTGTAAAGCAGCAAGCGGAACAGTAAGCATTCTTGTATATTGATTGATCTTTTGTCTTCCCGCTTCTCCCTCTTTTTGAAGTTCTTCAATCTTTGGAAATACCATTCCCAAAAGCTGGAAAATAATGGAAGCGTTGATGTAAGGGTTTAAACCCAATCCCATAACAGAGAAGTTAGCAAGAGTTCCTCCTGAAAATATATCTAAAAGACCTAAGAATTGATTCTGGGAAAATAATGCTTTTAGTTCGGAAACGTTAACTCCTGCAACGGGTATGTGGGCGAAGATTCTTGCGACAACGAAGATAGCTAGGGTAAATAAAATCTTTTTTCTTACTTCTGGCGACCTGTAACTGTTTTTAAAAATCGCTAATACTCTATCCATTCTCAATCTTCCCGCCTGCTTTTTCTATCTTTTTGGCAGCACCTTTCGAAACGGGAAGTTTAACGGTTAATGGAATACTAATTTCACCGTCACCTAATATTTTAACACCATATTCTTTTGCTTGCTTGGCATCAACTATTTTTCTTTCTACAAGGCTTACAACATCAACCGTTGAATCCTTTTTCAAAAGATTAAGTACTTTTACATTGATTACTATTGGTTTATTTTTGAAAGCTTTGTTCTTTCCTTTGCCTCTTTGAAAAGGAAGTCTTTTTATAAGAGGAAGTGCTCCACCTTCAAAAGATAATGATATCTTACCTCTTGCTTTCTGACCTTTTGTTCCTCTTCCCGAAGTCTTAACTCTTCCGGTTCCGTGACCCTCACCAAGTCTTCTTTTCTTTTTTCCTGCTGTCTTTGCCAAGTTATTTAGTTTCATTTGCTTTTCCCTTCTTTAAATTTTCTCTCTTGTGTCTCTCAGATAGTCTTCTAAGGGCCTCAATTGTCGCGTAAACGTTACTTGCCTTATTATCTGTTCCAAGTACCTTTGAAGAAATATTTGTAATTCCGGCCAAAGCTACTACGCTTCTTACTGCTCCTCCTGCAATAATACCACTTCCTGTAGGAGCGGGCTTAAGAAGTACTTTTGCAGCTCCTAATTTGATATTAAATTCAAAAGGAATTGTTCCGTCGATAATAGGGACATCAATTGCGTGTTTCTTTGCAAGTGTTACTCCCTTTTTGATTGCAGAAGAAACATCAGGAGCTTTTCCGAGTCCTACTCCGACTTTTCCACTCTTATTTCCGACGACTGCGAGAACTGAAAATCCGATTTTGTTTCCTCCCTTTGTCTTTTTGGAAACTCTATTTACCTGAACAATCTGTTCTTCGAATCCGTCTCTTGGTTTTTCTTCAAATCTTCTATCTTGGTATGCCATATTAGAAAGTTAATCCTCCCTCTCTTGCACCTTCTGCAAAAGCTTTTACTCTTCCGTGATATTTGTATCCGCCTCTATCAAAAATAACAGATTTTATTTTTTTCTCCAAGGACTTTTTTGCCAAAAGAAGTCCCAATTCTTTTGCTCTTTCCGTTTTGTTTCCTTTTGCTGTTATTTCTTTTTCATAAACACTTGATAATGTTTCACCCTTATCATCATTTATGACCTGAGCATAAATATATTTATTGGATCTATAGACAGAAAGTCTTGGTCTGTCTTTTGTTCCAAATATTTTTGCTCTTACTCTAGATTTTCTTGATTCTTCTCTTGTCTTTTTCATTATTTTGCTCCTACTGCTTTTGCAGCTTTTCCTGCTTTTCTTCTTATTCTTTCTCCTACATATTTGATACCTTTTCCCTTGTATGGCTCAGGTGGTCTTATTGCTCTTATCTTAGAAGCAACATCCCCTACCAATGCTTTATCTATTCCCATGACTGTAATTATGTTTTCGGCAACGCTAAATGTTACTCCCTGATCATTCTTGATATTTACCGGATGGGAAAATCCAAGATTTAATGTCAATGTATTTCCTCCTGCTTGTGCTCTATATCCTACTCCGGAAAGTTCAAGCTTTTTTTCAAATCCTTGGGAAACTCCCTTTACCATATTTGCCAAAGTTGCTCTTACAAGACCTGACAAAGCGTCTGCTTCTTTTCCAGATGCTTTTTGTGTTACCAAAAGTTTTCCTTCTTCCATCTTTACTTCTATTCCTGATGGAATTTTGAAATTCATATTTCCTTTTGTTCCACTTACATTAACTTCGTTTCCATTAAGATTTACTGTAACTCCGTCTTGTATGACAACCGGTATTTTTGCAATTTTTGACATATTAGTTTTTCTTTACCAAATGGCAAAGATTATTTCTCCTCCTACACCTTTTTTGATTGCCTGTTTTCCTGTCATTACTCCTTGGCTTGTCGAAACAATTACAGTTTTCTTTCCGTGTTTTTCAATTTCTCTAATTCCTTTTGCATCTTCATAGACTCTAAGGGAAGGTTTTGAAATTACCATTACGTCTGTCAAAACAGGAATTCTGTTTTCGTATTTTATGACTGCCTTTAATATTTTGTTTGCTCCATCTTTTTCTTCTTTTATGGATTCCAAGAATCCTTGTTTTACCAATACCTGTCCTACTTCTTTATTTAAGTTAGAGAAAGGAAGAACAACTTCTTTTCTTCTGGCCAATGCCGAGTTTTTAATTCTTACTATAAAATCTGCAATTCTATAATTCATATAAAGTTACCAGCTGGCTTTTATTACCCCTGGAAGTTCTCCTTTCTGTGCAAGATCCCTAAAGCAAATTCTGCAAATACCAAATTTTCTCATATATGCACTTGATCTTCCGCATATTCTGCAGATATTCTTTTCTCTTGTTGAGAATTTCTGTTTCTTATTAAATTTAACTACGTTAGATTTTTTTGCCATATTATTTAACAAAAGGCATGCCCAAAGCTGTGAGCAATGCGATTCCCTCCTCATTATTTTTTGCTGTTGTTACAAAGCTTATTTCAAGTCCCTGAACCCTATCGACTTTACTTGCATCTATCTCAGGAAAAACAGTGCTTTCTGCAAATCCCAAAGTATAGTTTCCTTTTCCGTCAAAACTTTTATTACTTACTCCCCTGAAATCTCTGATTCTTGGGAAAACTATGGATGTTAATCTTTGATAGAAATCGTACATTCTTTTTCCTCTTAATGTTGCCATTAATGCAATCTCGTCTCCCTCTCTTAATTTAAATGTAGCAATAGATTTTTTAGCTTTTACTGTTCTTGGCTTTTGTCCTGCAATCTGAGTAAGTATTTCTCTTGCTTTCTCAAGATTTTTCTTGTCCGAAAGAACATCTCTTACTCCCATATTAAGGACTATCTTTGAAAGTTTTGGAACTGCATTTGCATTTTTAATTCCAAGCTTTTCTTTTAAATCTTTTGCTAGCTCTTTATTGTATTTTTCCTGTAATTGATTCATTATATTTTTTCCTCACACTTCGCACAAATTCTAGATTTTACACCTTTTACTTCTTTGTACGCAACTCTTGTTGTCTTGTGGCATTTAGGACAAACCAAAGCTACATTTGCTACTGCCAAAGGTTTTGTTAAAGTAACAATTTGTGAAGGCTCATTCTGTGACCTTGCCTTAAGATGTCTTTTGAATGTATTTATTCCTTCAATTAATACTTTATTTTCTTTAGGAAAAACTTTATCTATTTTTCCGTCTTTACCTTTGTCTTTTCCTTTAACTACTTTTACGTTATCTCCTTTTATTAATTTCATATTAAACTACCTCCACTGCCATGCTGGCGATTTTAGTAAATCCCGCGTCTCTTACCTCTCTTGCGACAGGTCCAAAGATTCTTGTTCCTCTTGGATTCTTATCTTTTGCGTTATCTATGACTACTCCCGCATTTTCAGAGAATCTTACATATGAACCGTCTGCTCTTTTATGCTCTTTTCTTGCTCTTACCAAAACTACTTTTACTATTTCACTTTCTTTTACCTGTCCTGTTGGAATTGCCTCTTTTACTACACAATTTAAGACGTCTCCCAAATATCCGAATTTTCTTCTTGATCCTCCAAAAATATGGATTACTTGTAAGACTTTTGCGCCTGAATTGTCGGCAACCCTTAACATTGTTCTATGCTGTATCATTATTTAATTACCTCCACAATTTTAAAATATTTTCCTTTTGCTGTTGGTTTTGTCTGTCCGATTTTTACTCTTTCCCCCAACTGCAATTCTTTATCTCCCTTTTCTACCTTGTATTTTTTACTTAATTTTATAAGTTTTCTGTACAATGGATGAGCCTGGTATCTTGTTACTTCTACCACTGCTGTCTTGTCCATTTTAAGTGATACTATTTTTCCGTCAAATGTTTTCATATTTTATTTAGTCTCCTTAACTGCTGCCGCTTCTAAGATTTTCTTTTCTCTTAATGCTGTTGCTATTAATGCTATTTCTTTTCTTTTCATAAAGATTGATCTTTGATTCTTAAGTTTATTCTGTACTTTCTCGAGATTTAAGTTTACCAAATCCTCGCGTGCTTCGGAAAGTAACTTTCCCAATTCGTTTGAACTTTTAGTAAATAAATCTTTTTTCTCTTTTGTTTTCATATTTATAATTCCTGTTTTTCTACAATTTTTGTTTTTACATTAAGTTTGTTTGATGCAAGTCTTAATGCTGCCATTGCTGTTTCTTTTGAAACTCCTCCCATTTCGAAGAGTATTCTTCCCGGTTTTACAGGTGCTACGAATTCAGATACATCACCTTTTCCCGATCCCATTCTGGTTTCAGCAGGTTTCTTGGTAATAGGTTTATCCGGAAATATTCTTATCCAAACCCTTCCTCCTCTTTGGGTGTAATGGGTAATAGCTCTTCTTGCCGCTTCAATTTGTCTTGATGTAATCCATCCCATTGTCTCAGCCATTATTCCGTATTCCCCAAAAGAAATTGTTGTTCCTCTATATGAATCTCCTTTTAAGTTTCCTCTAAATTGTTTTCTATATTTTGCTCTTCTTGGTGTTAACATATTATTCCTCTCTATTTATCCAGACTTTTACTCCGATATATCCTTTCTTTGTAAGAGCTGGCAAGCTTGCATAGCTAATGTTTGCTCTTATTGTTGATAATGGAACTTTACCAACCTGTAATCTTTCTCTTCTTCCAATTTCAGCTCCACCGATTCTTCCGGAAAGAACTATTCTTACTCCTTTTGCTCCGGATGCCATTACTCTTTCGACATTTTGAGCCAAAACTCTTTTTGCAGGAAGTCTTCTTATCAATTGGTCAGAAACATTTCTTGCAACCAAGTATGCATCAAGATTTGGATCCTTAATAGGTTCAATCCTTATATCAAGTTTGAACTGATTCTTGTTTCCTTTTTTAAGAAGTTCTGTCAAAAATACTTTGAGTTCTTCAAGTCCTGCTCCGCCTCTTCCTATAACCATTCCTGGCTTGGAGACATATGCTGTTATCTTAATGTTATTTATAGATCTTTCTATTTCGATTGAAGATACTCCCGCATTTTTTAGTCTTTCCATCAAAGATCTTCTTATATGGAAATCTTCAAGCAAGGTTTCCTTGTATCTTCTGTCGTCAAACCATCTGCTGTCCCAAGTAAGTAATGGTCCTATTCTTAATACTTTTGGATTAACTTTCTTTCCCATTTATTTTTTTACCTCTTCTTTCTTTTCTTTAACTTCTTTTTTTACTTCTTCTTTTGGAGCTTCAACTTTTAAATCTTCCAAAACTATAGTTATATGGCTTCCTCTTTTTTTATAAGGATGTATCCTTCCTCTTGTTGAAGGATGATATCTTTTGTAAGCAGGTGCTTCCAAAACATCAAGGCTTTTGATAACCAAATCTTCCCTTTTCAAATTTGCATTATTTGTTGCATTGGCAATAGCACTCTTTAATGTTTTCTCCAAGACCAAAGATCCTCTTTTTTTAAGAAGATATAAAGTCCTTAAAGCATCATCAGCCTTCTGGTTTCTTATAACTTGGGCTACCAATCTTACTTTTCTTGGACTTACTCTAACTGATTTAGATACTGCTCTTATTTCCATGTTATGTCTTAGATATCTCCCTTGCTACTACTCTTCCGTGTGTTCTAAATGTTCTTGTAGGAGAAAATTCTCCGAGTCTATGTCCTACCATTGCTTCTGAAACAAAGACGTTTATAAATACTTTTCCGTTATAAACACCGATTGTATGTCCTACAAATTCAGGAGAAATAACACAGGCTCTATTCCATACTTTTATTACGGACTTATCGCCGGTTTCTTTCTGCTTCATTACTTTTTTAACAATTCTTGGATCTACAAATGGTCCTTTTTTTGAACTCCTTGCCATATTATTTAGTTATGCTTTCCAGCTTTCCTCCTTTGCAAAATATATTTATTAGAATATTTTGTTGGTCTTCTTGTTTTTCCTACTGCAGGTCTTCCAGCAAATGTTTTAGGAAGTGACATACCGATTCCGGATCTTCCTTCTCCTCCTCCATGAGGATGTGATCTTGGATTCATTGCTACTCCTCTTACGGTTGGCCTGATTCCCATATGTCTTCTTGTTCCTGCTTTTTTGAAAACTCTGTTTTTCCAATCTGCATTTCCTAATGCGCCGATTGTTGCCATTCCGGCTGCTAAAACTTTTCTTACTTCTCCTGAAGGAAGTTTAAGATGTACAAAGTTTCCTTCTCTTGCTGCAATTGTTGCGCTTGTTCCGCTTGATCTTGCCATCTGTCCACCGTGTCCCGGAACAAGTTCTATGTTATGGATAACTGTACCTATCGGCATGTTAACCATAGGCATTGCGTTACCGTTTTTTAACTCGACGTTTTCGCCGGATACAATTGTATCATTTAAACCTAATCCTTGAGGAGCCAAAATAAATCTTTTTTCTCCGTCTTGGTATTGTACCAAAGCAATATCTACGGTTCTATTTGGATCGTACTCTATTGCAACAATCTTTCCTGCAATATCTCTTTTATCTCTTTTGAAATCGACAACTCTATAGAATCTTTTCTGTTGTCCCCCCTGATGTCTGACAGAAACTTTTCCGCTTTGATCTCTTCCGGAATTTTTCTTTTTTATGAATTTAAGATTTTTCATTTATTTTTCTCCTCCTGCTTCAAACATTCCTATTTTTTGTCCTGCCTTTAATGTTACGACTGCTTTTTTAAATGGCTGAAGTTTTACTTCTTCTCTTCTTGATCCTCTTCTTGCAGTCCTTCCTTTAATGGTAACTGTAGAAATGTTTGTAACATTAACACTGAATCTTTTTTCTACTTCTTTTTTAATTTCATTTTTATTTGCTTTATTATCCACTTTAAATGTGTATCTTCCTTTAGATACGTCATTCATTGATTTTTCTGTTATAACAGGACTTAAAATTATCATTTATTTCTCCTTCAAAAAAGTTTCTCTTAAAGCTTCTATAGATTCTTTTGCAAGAACTATTCCTTTGTTATTCAAAACGTCATATGTATTCAAAAGGTTTGCATTTAATATTCTTACTCCTTTTAGATTTCTTCCCGCTTTTCCCGCATTATCCATTCCTTTTACTGTTACCAAAAGAACATTTCTTCCTTTTGCATTAAGCTCAAGGCTTTCGAATGTTTTTTCCATGTTTTTTGTCTTAGGTTCTACTTTTTCAAGACCCGATAAAACTTTTATCTCTCCGTCTTTAAGTTTTGAAGAAAGAGCAGAGAAAAGTGCTACTTTTTTCATTTTCTGAGAAAGTTTCAAAGAATAATCTCTTGGTTTTGGTCCAAATGCTACTCCTCCTCCGACAAATATTGGAGCTGATTTTGCACCGTGTCTTGCTCTTCCCGTTCCTTTTTGTCTATATATTTTCTTTGTAGAGATCTTTACTTCTCCCCTTGATTTGGTAGAGACTGTTCCTCTTCTTCTGTTTGCAAGATATACTCTTACCGCCTGAGAGATAAGACCTTCGTTTACCTTCACTCCAAATATTTCTTTTGGAAGCTCTACTTTCCCTGCAGATTTTCCTGTCAAATCAAAGACCTGAACTGAAAGTCCTTCTGCCTTTGGAGCTTTGACTTCTGCTTTTACAGGTGCCTTTTTAACTGCTTCTTTTTTAACTGTTGTCTTTTTAGCTGCTGGCATTATTTAGCTTCCTCCTCTTTTTGTTGTTCTTCTCCCTTTTCCTCAACAGGTGCTTGCTCTTCTGCTTGTTCTTGTGTTCCTTCCTGAACTTCGACTGCAGGTGCCTCTACTTCCTCTACGGAAGTTTCCTCAACAGGCTGTGCCTGTTCGATTACTGCTTCTGCCTGTACTCCCTCTGCTGAAGTTTCTCCTACCGGCTCTACCTGTTCTACCTGGGCTTCTGCCTGTACAGGTTCTTCTGTTACTTCTTCAGGTTCTCTGTATAAAGGTTTGAATTTTTTATTCTCTCCTACTTTTTCTATGACCAAAAAGTTATTTTTAAATCCAGGAACCAAACCTCTTATCAAGACTGTTCCGTCTTTAACTTCCAATACCTCAAGATTTTTGACGGTAACATTTTCTGTTCCCATTCTTCCGGCCATTCTTTTTCCCTTGTATACTCTACCGGGAGTTGTTGTTTGTCCTATTGATCCTGGTGCTCTTTCTCTATCCGATTGTCCGTGAGTTCTAGGTCCTCCTCTGAAATGGAATCTTTTTACTCCACCTGCAAATCCTTTTCCTTTAGATACTCCTGAAACATCTACTATATCTCCAGGTTGTAAAACAGTTGAAGCATCAACATTTGAACCAAGTTCAATTTCGACTGCTTCTTCTGCTCTTATTTCTCTAAAAAAGCGGGGTTGTTCTTTTATTCCCGCTTTATTTAAGTGACCTGTTGTTGCTTTGTTTAATTTCTTTTTATTTCCGAATGCAAGCTGTACAGAATTGTATCCTTCTTTTTCCGAAGTCTTAATCTGAGAAACAAAATTTCCCTTAACATCAATAACAGAAACAGGAACTCTTGTTCCGTCTTCCAAGAATGCTTGTGTCTGATCTAATTTCTTTCCTAAAACTGCTCGTAACTGCATATCTTTTTAACAAACAAAAAGCGACTACTTGAGCCGCCTTTATTTTCTAAATTTCTGTAGGCTTCCCTAGATAGTCCTTTAGTTCATTTAATTACAGACAATTATATAAAAATGGAAGGCCAAATGCAAGAACTTAAGTATTCCCTAAATCTTTTTAATATCTGAGGGTTACGCTTGTCCCGTCGGAAGAAGATATACGTACATTTTTACCTGCAAACACCCCTGCAGTGACATAACAGGTAGTTCCACTCGTAGTTGTTCCACAATATTTCCTTGTGACGGGTGCATTACAGGGTGCAGATGAAGCATTTCCACCCCAATTATATACAGAATATCCGCTCATACAACCCCCAGTTCCTAAAGTATATGATCTTACATGAGCATAAGCAGCTACATTTAACGTATATTGTGCTGAACAAGTTTTTGTCGTAACAGCCGGACCATTACTTTGAGGGCTACATCCAGCGCTATTACACGCCTTAACGTACCAATTTATAGTGTTATTGTAGCTAAAACTGCATCCTCCCGGTCCCGTTGTACATGTTGTTGATGAAGGAACTCTTCTTGATGTTGCCGTACCAGTATTGACTGCGGCATAACCGGCATAAGATTGAAGATAATATGTAGCTCCTGCTGTAGCTGACCAGGCAAAATTAACTCCCGATGCGGTTCCCTGACAAAAAGTAGAAGTGTTTAATCCCGTTGGAGCGGAAGGAGCAACGATGGGAGTTGGCGTTAAAGTCGCAGAAGGAAGAGCTGTAACATACGTTACTGGAGTATAGACATATCCTCCGTATTCTTCAGCCCAATAATAACTGCTATTTGCAGCATTATATGCTCTTGCTATACCAACTACATAATAAACATTTCCAAGCATTACGGAGTTATGAGCGGGTGAATTTTTGAATGCATCAAATACTTGCTGTCCTCCTGACCACGGCCCACAAGCAATATTCTCTGCCCTATAAGTATTAAAAGCATAGCCCATTGCATCCATCATCTTGAAAGGATCTCTACCTAAAGAATCGGTATGACTACAATACTGATGTGTAGCCATATCATTTGCCTTCCATTGGGCAATGTCTGTCAATGTTTTAGATGCCTTTAGGGCAAACACTCCATTTTGAGCCCTCCATGAATTGGTTGCATTAAAAGCATTTATTACTTCCTGGTTTGTAACGTAATAAGAAGTTGTCGTTACAGCCTGAGGAGTAAGAGTCTGGGGTGTTGCTGTTTGAGATTGCTGCAAAGTTTTACTTTTATCGGGTTTTTGAGAAACAGGATTATCGATATTCTCGGTTGGCAAGGATTGTGCATGCTGACTAAGGATATATTGAGCTGAAATAGCTGCCGGAGTGATAAGGACTATGAGAAGGATTCCCAAAACCATTAACTTTGTGAATCTATCAAAAGAGGAAAACGTCTCCCAAATGTCTTGGAAAATATTTGTACGGCTATCGCGGGACAACTCTTTAACCATCTTAATATATTAGAGGATATTTTTATTGTTTTGTCAATTAAAGAGGTAAAGAGATAAGCCGAGATTACATTCTAATCTCGACATTAACTCCGGCGGGTAATTCCAAGTGAGTTAATGAATCGATTGTTTTTTCTGTTGGAGAAATTATATCTATTAATCTTTTGTGAACTTTTATTTCAAAATGATCTCTGGCGTTTTTATCTATGAATGGGGATTTGTTTACTGCGTATACACTTCTTCTTGTTGGCAATGGTATCGGACCCACGACCTGAGCTCCGGTCCTTATGGCCGTATCTAAAATTTGTTGACAGGTAGAGTCTATTACTCTAGCGTCGTAGCTTTTTAAACGTACTCTTATTCTTCCTTTTGGCATTTTAAAGTCCTTCTTACAAAAAAAATGACCTTGCGGTCATTGATTTTATCAGAAAACTGCTGATTAAGCAATAATCTTAGAGATTACTCCTGCTCCAACAGTTTTTCCACCTTCTCTAATAGCAAATCTAAGTCCTTCTTCCATTGCGATTGGAACTATGAGCTTGACCGTCATCTTTGTGCTGTCTCCAGGCATGACCATTTCTACACCTGCAGGTAATGCAACTTCAGCTGTTACGTCGGTTGTCCCGATATAGAATTGAGGTCTGTATCCTGTGAAGAATGGTGTATGTCTTCCACCCTCTTCTTTTGTAAGGATATATACTTCTGCTTCAAATTGCGTGTGAGGTGTGATTGATCCTGGTTTTGCGAGAACCTGTCCTCTTTCGACGTCTTGTTTTTCGACTCCTCTAAGAAGAATTCCAACGTTGTCTCCTGCTTGTCCTTCGTCTAATTGTTTTCTAAACATTTCTACTCCGGTTACAACAGATGCTTTTGTTGCTTTGATTCCGACTATTTCAACTGGGTCGTTTACTTTTACTATTCCTCTTGAGATTCTTCCTGTTACAACTGTTCCTCTTCCTTTGATTGAGAAGACGTCTTCTACAGGCATAAGGAATGGTTTTGCTGTATCTCTTACAGGTGTAGGAATGTATTCATCAACTGCATCCATTAATGCAAGGATCTGTTTTTCTGCTTCTGCATCTCCTTCGAGAGCTTTAAGTGCTGATCCTCTTATGATTGGTACATCATTTCCGGGATACTGATATTTTGTGAGAAGTTCTCTTACTTCCATTTCAACGAGATCCAAAAGTTCTGGATCCTGTACCATATCGCATTTGTTAAGGAAAACTACGATTGATGGAACCTGTACTTGATGTGCTAGTAAAATGTGTTCTCTTGTCTGAGGCATAGGTCCGTCTGGGGCTGAGACTACGAGGATTGCACCGTCCATTTGGGCGGCTCCTGTAATCATGTTCTTAATGTAATCTGCGTGACCTGGTGCATCGATGTGTGCATAGTGTCTTTTGTCTGTTTCGTATTCCTGGTGGGAAATATTGATCGTGACTCCTCTTGCTCTTTCTTCTGGAGCATTATCAATATCTTCATATTTTCTTGCTGTTGCCAAACCCTTCTTTGCAAGAACGGTTGTTATTGCTGAAGTTAATGTTGTCTTACCATGATCTACGTGACCGATGGTCCCGATATTTACATGTGGTTTTGTTCTTTGAAATGTGTCTGCCATATTGTCGAAAAAAATGACCTTTCCAAAGGTCAAGAATAATATTACACTATATCTTAAATTACGTCAATAGGGAAAAATAGCTCTCTAGAAGCACTTTTCAAGGCTAAAACGCGTTTTAAACGCTTAGCAAAAAGTTAATATATAACTTTATCATGTTTCTAAAAAATGAGACCGTGTTTGCGGTCCCATTTGTGGTAAAGGATACCATATGCCAAGTATATTAGTCCTAACTCGCGAAGAAACTGCTTAGAATTCGGTAAGAAGAGGGTAAGAAATAACTATCAGCTCATCTTTGGATGCCAGAAAACTTTTACGGGTTTTCCCTCCGATCTCATCCTAATATTTCTGTTAAAAACATTGATTGATTCCCCTCTTCTTGTAATGCTAATCTTTTTACCTTTCCTTTCACCCATACTAACTCTAAGAGTATCGTCATCTACAGCACTTAAAGTAATTTTTCTCACCTTAATAAGCCTCCTATTTACCACAGAAACATCAATTTCCTGATCTCTTTCAAGATCAAATTGACTTTCTTCACCTCTGGAACCCTGCTCTATGCTTATAGTCATACAGAAATAATAGTAGGTAATTATGGGATTTATGTAAGAAATTAGTTGAGTTAATAAAGTAGAATTGACTTTTATTTAATTATCCTATAATATTTAATGTCATGGAAACAGACGGAAGACCAACATTAGAAGAATTAAGGAGTAAAACAAAAAAACCTCTCTTAACGGGAGAATTTAATTTAACCCCTAGCGTGGAATTGGCAATTCCTGAAAGAGTACTACCCGAAGATGCAGATGTAGCATTAAGAAGAAACGCATCCGATGCTTTTAATGAACAACTAGAAGCACGACCTGAATTAACTTCAAAAAGAGCAAGATTAAGATTTATAAAGGAAACCTTAAAATACGATGATCACAAAATAGCTCACTTCTTGGGAATAACCAAAAACCAAGTTGAAAGATACGATCTAAGAGGAAGAAGAAAAAAGGAAGTAGGAAGATTTCAAGAGAGATTTGACGGTCTTTTTGCTTTAGCAGGCATCCTTGAAGCAAACCTCAAAGGCTTTCCTGACTCATATTTGGATAGAAGAATTGCACTGGAAACACCTATAGGAAAATTAAGCGAAATGAGCGTAAACGACGCAGTAAGAGGAGCCTTTATCAATATTGCCGTAGGAATAGCTTTGGAAGCAGTAAGACAAAAAGAAAAGACTTTTGGATATCAAAGAGAAACTATTTTCGGAGACGAATTTACTTCTTAAGCTTCTACTCTTCCTGTGAAGGTTGATTTTGCCAACATCTGTTGGACAATATTCTGAGGTACTTCCTCGTAGTGTGATGGTTCCATGTAATATGAAGCTCTTCCCTGTGACATGGATCTTAATGTAGTTGCATATCCTGATAGTTCTGCCAAAGGAACCATTGCCAAAATTACTGTTGCTTTTCCTTTTTCTTCAGTTCCCATAATCTGAGCTCTCTTTGAAGACAAATCTCCGATTACATCTCCCATATATTCGCTTGGGGTTGTGACTTCAACTTTCATGATAGGCTCAAGTAACACCATGTCTGCTTTTTTGGAAGCTGCCTGTAAAGCCTGTGATGCTGCAATCTTAAATGCTACTTCTGATGAGTCAACTTCGTGGAATGATCCGTCATATACAGTTACTTCCATATCGACGACCGGATATCCGAGAAGTATTCCGTTTGCCAAGGTTTCTGAGACTCCTTTTTCGATTGCTTTTACGAATTCTGCAGGAATTGCTCCTCCCTTAATTGCATCTATAAACTCGTATCCTTCTCCTCTTGGCTTTGGTTTAATTCTTAACCAACAGTGTCCATATTGTCCTCTTCCTCCGGATTGTCTTATGTATTTTCCTTCTCCCTCTGCTTCTTGTTTTATTGTTTCTTTATAAGCTACCTGTGGAGCTCCGACGTTTGCCAAAACTCCAAATTCTCTCTTCATTCTGTCTACCATAACTTCGAGCTGAAGTTCTCCCATTCCTGAGATAATTGTCTGTCCCGTTTCGTGGTTTGTCTTGATTCCGAATGTTGGATCCTCTTCTGAAAGTCTCTTTAATGCAAGGCCTAATTTTTCCTGGTCTGCTTTTGTTTTAGGTTCGATTGCCAAGGAAATAACAGGTTCAGGGAATGAAATCTGTTCCAAAACGATAGGAGCTTTTTCGTCACAAAGAGTATCTCCTGTTCCCGTATCTTTAAGTCCTACCAATGCTACGATTTCTCCTGCAAAAGCTTCTTTAATTTCCTCTCTATGATTTGCATGCATTAAAAGAATTCTTCCGACTCTTTCAGTAGTATTCTTTGTAGAGTTATGGATATATGAGCCTGCTTCTACTTTTCCTGAATAGACTCTAAAGTATGTCAATTTTCCTACATGAGGATCTATCTGGATTTTGAAGGCAAGTCCTGCAAAAGGTTCTGAATCTTCAGGTTTTCTTTCTTCTTCTTCCTGTGTTTTAGGGTTAAATCCTTTTATTGCTCCTACGTCCAAAGGCGAAGGAAGATAATCTATAACTGCATCCAAGAGAGGCTGAACTCCTTTGTTTCTCAAAGACGAACCTGCGAAAATAGGAACTAATTTATAAGAAATTACTGCTCTTCTTAATGCTGCCTTAAGCTCTTCATCTGAAATTTCTTCTCCGTTTAGGTATTTATCGATTAACACATCGTCTGTTTCTGCAACTTTCTCAATAAGTTTATGTCTATATTCTTCAACTTGTGCTTTCATTTCTTCTGGAATTTCATCTGATACTTCGAATTTTGCTCCAAGCTCATCTGAACCCCAGATATATGACTTCATATCCAAAAGGTGGACTATACCTTTAAATGTCTGTTCAGAACCGATAGGAAGAGTCATGATGAGAGGATTTGCACCTAATCTATCTTCAATAGATTTTACTGTTGCCAAAAAGTCTGCACCAAGCTTATCCATCTTGTTTACAAAGCAAAGCCTTGGAACTTTGTATTTATCTGCCTGTCTCCATACTGTTTCTGACTGAGACTGTACTCCTTCTTCTGCATCAAGTACGGTAATGCCTCCGTCTAAAACTCTCAAAGATCTTTCTACTTCTGCTGTGAAGTCTACGTGACCGGGAGTATCTATAATATTTACTCTGTAATCTTTCCAGAAAGCTGTAGTTGCAGCAGAAACGATAGTGATTCCTCTTTCTCTTTCCTGTTCCATCCAGTCCATCTGGGTGTTTCCCTCGTCAATATCACCGATTTTGTAGGTCTTTCCTGTGTAGAAAAGAATTCTTTCGGTTGTTGTGGTCTTTCCCGCATCAATGTGCGCGATAATTCCAATATTTCTTACTTTACTTAAATCTTTTGTATGCTGTTCTGCCATATTTTAAACTTAAAAAAACTCTCCCTCAGGAAGAGCTCTAAAATTATACCATAAAAGATAAATCTAATCTAGCTTAAAATTAAGTTGCAATTACTATATTAAAAGCGTAAAATCCGACAATGGCAGACCCAGAAAGAAAAGAAAGACATTATCCCAATCTACAAGTCACAAGAGCAATATTTGGCGTTTGGGTAGACACATATTACAGAGAAATTCCACAAAGAGATCTTATGACAGTACTTTTAAACGGTGCTTTAATGACAAAGTTTGGTCTATCAAACCCTGGGTTTGGAGTTGAGGGAGGAATTGGCGGAAGAGTGGGAAGAAATATGGTAGAACTTTGTAATTTTCAAAGTAACTTTGACAAAGATAATATAAATATTGGATTACTTGATGACTTTTACGAATTTGGCTTGTACACGAGCGAACGAAAACATTTAACCCCTATTTTTGATTTCTATGAACAACTTTTAAAAAGGATATTCGAAGGAGAAAATGGAAAAGATGTTCTTTCTGGTAAGTACTCAACTCCCGAACAAACCGTAGGTATGGTAAATAAAATTCTAGCTGAAATTGAAGGAGAGGGTTTTCCTGAACAAGTTAAAGCAAAAATACTCAGTCTACCATCAAGAAGCAGGTCATATCTCAGAGGGTTAACTGATGAAGAAATTGAAACTACATTTATCCCAAGACCAGATATAGATATAAATAAAGAGAGCGAAGAGGGTCCTCAGAGGTTAAATTAGAATCTAGAGAAGTGTGCAAAAGCTCTGTTTGCCTCTGCCATTCTGTGAACAGTATCTCTTTTCTTAACTGCTGCTCCTTCGTTTTTGGAAGCATCTACTATTTCTGCTGCCAATTTCTCTGCAAATGAATGGTAGTCTTTGTTTGCTCTTGCTCTTGCTGCTTCAACAATCCATCTTATTGCCAAAGATTGTTTTCTATCTCCTCTTACTTCCAATGGAACCTGATATGAAGCTCCTCCGACTCTTCTTGCTTTTACTTCTACTTTAGGACCTACATTTGCAATTGCGGCTTCAAAAACTTTCATTGGATCTTCACCATTTTTTCCCAAAAGATCTAAAGTTCCATAAAATACTTTTTCGGCTACTGTTTTCTTGCCGTCTTTCATTATCCTATTTACTAGTTTAGTAACCAAAGCACTTTGGTAAACTTTATCTGCCTCAACTTGTCTTTTAGCTATTTTTGCATGTCTTGCCATTTTATGCTTCTCCTCCTGCTGCCGGTGCTGCTGTGGAAGGTGCAGAACCTGAGATTCTAGCAGGTCCTGAACCGCTCTTTTTAACTCCGTATTTGCTTCTTGAAGATTTTCTTCCTTCTACTCCCTGTAAATCAAATTTTCCTCTTACAATATGATATTTAACTCCCGGTAGATCCTTTACTCTTCCACCTCTTACCAAAACGATTCCGTGTTCTGAAAGAGAATGGCCAACGCCTTGAATATATGCTGTAACTTCAACCCTATTTGAAAGTTTTACTCTTGCAACTTTTCTAAGAGCCGAGTTAGGTTTCTTAGGAGTCATTGTTTTTACCAAAGTGACAACTCCCCTCTTTTGAGGAGCAGGCTCGTTGGAATAGATCCTGTCTTTTGCATTAAAAAGTCTTCTAAGACCTGTTGATCTTATCTTCTTTGCCTTTTTAATTCTTCCTTTTCTTGATAGTTGTGATAACGTTGGCATAATTCGAGTGTCAATTATACAGCAGAAGCACCCGGTTCTTCAACCTCTACTGGCGCAACCTTTGTTTCTATTGTGGTCATTTCCTCTTCATTTGGGGCTTCAACTGCTACTTCGACATCTTTTCCCTCAACCGGAATAAGTCTTCCGATAATAACGTTTTCCTTAAGTCCGACCAATCTATCTTCTGCTCCCTCGAGTGCTGCATCTGTTAATACTTTTGTTGTTTCCTGGAAGGATGAAGCTGAAAGCCATGAATCTGAGAACAAAGATGACTTTGTTATTCCAAGGATTACCTGTCTTGCAGTTGCAGGTTCTCCTCCTTGAGATAATACTTCTGCATTTATTTCTTCAAATCTTGTCTTTGTGATAAAGTCTCCAGGAATAAGGGATGTATCTCCGACTGTCTCTACTATTACTTTATCGGACATCTTTCTAAGGACAACTTCAAAATGCTTGTCGTTGATTCCGATTCCCTGAGACTCGTAAACCTTCTGGGCTTCGTTCATTATGTACATCTGTGCATCTGTCATTCCCTTAATCTTTATTACTTCCTTAGGATCAAGATATCCCATCGCAATCTGTGTTCCGACGCTTATATCGTCCCCGTCAGAAACATTAAGTGTTGAAGACAAAGGAACAAAGAATTCTCTTTCTTCATTAGGTTTAACTTTGGAATTTGTTATCTTGACCATGTAACCGTCATCTGTTGTCTCGATCTTTACTTTTCCTGATATGTCGGAAATAGGAGAAAGACTCTTAGGTGTTCTCATTTCAAAGAGTTCTTCAACTCTAGGAAGACCCTGGGTAACGTCAGACATTACGACTCCTCCAAAGTGTCTAACCCTCATGGTAAGCTGTGTTCCAGGTTCTCCGATTGACTGTGCTGCTACTACTCCCACAGGTACACCTTCTTCAACACTTCTTCTTGTTGAAAAGTCCCATCCGTAGCATTTTACGCAAAGACCGTATTCCTGTTTGCAAGTTATTGCGGATCTGACAACCATTTCTTCTACTCCTGCTGCCACGACTTCTTTTGCTTTTTCTTCTGTTATTTCTTCTCCTGCATTAAGGATTGTTTTCTTGTCTTTTGGAGATACAACTTTAGTTGCAGCAAATCTTCCCAAAATCCTAAGATCAAAAGCTGTTGTTCTTCCTGGTTCTTCCGCTCTTACAAGAATTCCCTCGGTTGTTCCGCAATCTTCTCCTCTTATTATTACGTCATGGGAAACATCGACCAATCTTCTTGTTAAGTATCCTGCGTTTGCTGTCTTTAAGGCTGAATCTGTAAGTCCTTTTCTTGAACCTCTTGCCGATGCTACGTATTCAAAGATTGAAAGACCTTCTCTGAAGTTTGATTTAACGGGAAGTTCAACAATCTTTCCTAGAGGATCAAGGATAAGACCTCTCATAGCAGAGAGCTGTTTGAGCTGTTCTTTTCCTGCTCTTGCTCCTTCTGAGTCGATGATTGTTCTTATTACGTTTCCTGTCTTAAGATTGTTCCATGTTAAGTCTGCAATCTTATCTGTAGTTGCAAGCCATACTTCATTTGAAAGTCTTTTCTTTTCTTCGTTTGTGATAAGTCCTTCCTGATAGTCATTTTCTATTCCTGCAACTTTTTCTTCCGCTTCCTCGATAAGCTTGTCTTTTTCTTCTACCATTTCGTTATCGAATACAGATACCGAAATTCCTGAAACGGTTGATCCATAAAATCCTAACGATTTGATGTTATCGATTAAATCTTCTACTTCATCTGCTGTTCTTGACTGGATTGCTCTTGTGATTAATTTCTTAATTCCTGATGCTTTTACTGCTTCGTTTACGAACCCGAAGTTTTCAGGAAGTCTTTCGTTTAACATCAATCTTCCGACGGTTGTTTCGATCAATTTGTTCTCAACTTTTACATTTACAGGTTCTCTTAGTTTTACTTTTCCTTCCGAATGAGCAAGGAAAGCTTCTGTCATATCCATGAAACTAAGGAGTTCTTCTTTTCTAAGAGTCTCGTCAACTGATGTGAGATAGAAGATTCCGACAGCCATTTCTTTGTTAGGAAGTGTAATAGGGCTTCCGTCTGCAGGTTTCAAAAGGTTATGTTTTGGCATCATAAGCTCGATTGCTTCTTCCTGTGCTTTTTCGCTCAAAGGAATATGTACAGCCATCTGATCTCCGTCAAAGTCAGCATTGTAACCTGCGCAAACGCAAGGGTGAAGTGAAATTGCGGCTCCTTCAGTAAGTACTGGATAGAAAGCCTGAATACCTAATTTATGAAGTGTAGGTGCACGGTTAAGTAAAACTGGATGATTCTTTGTTATTTCTTCCAAGATATCGAATACTTCAGGGCTTCTTTTCTCTATAAATCTCTTTGCACTCTTTATGTTTGGAGCATATCCTCTTACTATTACTTCTCTCAAAACAAAAGGTTTGAACATTTCCAAAGCCATTTCTTTTGGAAGTCCGCACTGAGAAAGTGTAAGCTGAGGCCCTACTACGATTACCGATCTTCCTGAATAGTCAACTCTTTTTCCCAAAAGATTCTGCCTAAATCTTCCCTGTTTTCCTCTTAACATGTCCGAAAGTGATCTCAAAGGTGAAGAAACTACCTGGTTTGATCTTTGTGATGCGTCGATTAACGAATCAACAGATTCCTGAAGCATTCTTTTTTCGTTTCTTAAGATTATTTCAGGTGCTCCGAGTGATATTAAGTGTCTTAATCTGTTATTTCTGTTGATAACTCTTCTATACAAATCGTTAAGATCTGATGTTGCAAATCTTCCACCCGAGAGCTGAACCATAGGCCTAAGATCCGGTGGGATAACAGGAAGTACCTGGAATACCATTGCTGCTGCAGAGATATTTGCTTTTCTCATTGCTTCCAAAAGTCTCAATCTCTTTATAAGTTTGAAGTATCTTTGTCCTTTTGATTTTTCTGTTTCTTCTCTTAAATCAACGATAAGCTGGGAAAGATCTACTTTGGTAACTAATTCCATAAGACCTTCTGCTCCTGTTTTTATTGTGAAAAAGACCGGAATATCATATTCCATGATCTTGAAGTATTCGTCTTCAGATAAAACGCTTCCAATTTTAAGACTCTTAAGAAGTCTTCCCAAAGCTTCGGATATTTCGTCTAATTTCTTGTTTTCTGATGCAAATCTGTCTGCAAGTTTTGCAATTCTTTGTCTCTTCTGAAGTTCCAATTCCTGTTGGACCAAATCTTTCTGTTCACCTTTTACTTTACCTTTTGTTTCTTTTGTCTTTTCGGACATTTCTTCTTCAATTCTCTTTTCCTCTTCTTCCATCTGCTTCTTCTGTTCTTCTTTTCTGTCGTTAATTGTCTGGTCCAAAGTAGACAAAGCTTCCTTTTTCTTTTCTTCATCGATATCGACTACCAGATATGATGCATAATAGATTACAGACTCAAGGCTTTTTTGTGGCATGTCCAAGATAAGGGACAGTGGTGAAGATGCACCCTTAAAGAACCAAACGTGCGCAACGGGTGCGGAAAGAGAAATGTGTCCCATTCTCTCTCTTCTTACTCTTGATAAAGTAACTTCGACTCCGCATTTATCGCAGATTATTCCTCTATTTCTTATTCTCTTATATTTTCCGCAATAACATTCCCAGTCTTTCGTAGGTCCAAAAATTCTCTCGTCGAATAAACCGTCTTTTTCAGGTCTTAATGTTCTGTAGTTTATGGTCTCAGGCTTTGTAACTTCGCCATAGGACCAGTTCATTATGTCCTCTTTGTTAGCAAGTAAAAGCTTAAGGGCTTTAAAGTCCAAAATGGTTATATCTTTATTTTTTCTTTCGTTGTTATTATTATTCATTTGTTTCCTCCGTTACCGGTTCTTCTGTTGCTTCGCCTTCTACGGGTGCAGATTCTTCCATTCCTGCTTGTTCCATATCCTGCTCCGGAACTACTTCATCCGAACCTAATTCTTCCTGAAGCTCTTCTCCGGCTTCTCTTGCTGCCTCTTCTGACTCAGCTTTTTTGACTTCCTCTGCTCCCTCCAAAGGAGCATCGATGGCGTCTGTTACTGTTGCTCCGACCGGAACTACGTTTAATCCCAAAGCCTGAAGTTCCTTAATTAATACCTTGAATGACTCAGGAACCTTAGGTGTAGGAATGTCCATTCCTTTTACTATTGCTTCGAATGCTTTTGCTCTTCCAACTACATCGTCGGATTTGATTGTAAGCATTTCCTGCAATGTATATCTTGCTCTATGAGATTCCAAGGCCCAGACTTCCATCTCTCCGAGTCTCTGGCCTCCCATTTGGGCTTTTCCTCCCAAAGGTTGCTGTGTAACAAGAGAGTATGGTCCTGTTGATCTTGCATGAGTCTTATCCTCTACCATGTGGATAAGTTTCATTACGTATTCGATTCCGACTACTGCAGGATTCTCGTATGGTTCACCTGTTCTACCGTCATACAAGACTGCTTTTCCGTTTACAGGAAGTCCTGCTTTTTTGAGCTCCTCAACAATTCTTTCCTCTTCAAGTCTTTCGAAGACCGGAACAGCAACTTTTTCTCCCAATTCTCTTGCTGCCCAACCAAGGTGTGCTTCCAAAAGCTGTCCCAAGTTCATACGAGCGAGTACGGAGATTGGAGAAATAATTATATCAACAGGAGTTCCGTCTGCCAAGTGAGGCATATCTACTTCTGGTAATATTCTTGAAATTACTCCTTTGTTTCCGTGTCTTCCTGCAAGTTTATCTCCGATTACAACGTGTCTGTACTGAGCAACTTCGACTAAAATCTTTCTTAATGTTCCGGGCTCTAATTCGTCTCCCTTTTTCCTGTCAAGAATCTGAACTGAAATTACTGTTCCTCTTTCTCCGTGTGGCATTCTAAGAGATGTATCTCTTACTTCTCTTGCTTGCTCTCCAAAGATTGCTCTTAAGAGTCTTTCTTCTGCTGTTAACTCTGTCTCACCTTTTGGAGCAATTTTTCCTACCAATATATCTCCAGGTGCTACTTCAGATCCTACTACTACGATTCCGTCTTCATCCAAGTTTGCCAAATCTTCTTCGGAAACATTTGGAATATCTCTTGTTGTTTCTTCCGGTCCCAATTTTGTTTCAACGACTGCTGCTTCGTGTCTTTCAATGTGGATTGAAGAAAGAACGTCTTCTTTTACCAATCTATCCGAGATTACGATACCGTCTTCATAACCTAATCCGTCGAATGCTGTATATGCAATCAAAAGATTCTGTCCTAAAGCCAATTCTCCGTTTTGTGAAGAAGGCCCGTCGATCAAAAGATCTCCCTTTTTGACTTTGTCGCCTGTTTTTACAACTGTTCTTTGTGTGTATGAAGTTGCATTTGATGTTCTCTTGAATGAATCAATGTAATATGTTACTTCTTCTTTTTCACCTTTTCCTTTGATTGTTACTTTGTTTGCGTCTGCAAATTCTATAACTCCGTCAAAAGGAGCAAGAACTACTCTTCCCATTACCTGGGAGATAGGTCCTTCCATTCCTGTTCCTACTATTGGTGATTCTGGTTTAACAAGTGGAACTGCCTGGCACTGCATGTGAGTACCCATGAGCGCTCTGTTTGCTTCGTCATGTGAAACGAACGGAATAAGAGAAGCAGCAGATCCTACTACCTGTCTTGGGACTACATCTATGTATTCAATGTTTCCTCTGTCTGTTTCGATAAACTCACCTTTGTATCTTGCAGGAACTCTTTCGTCTTTTATCTTTCCGTTTTCATCTAATACTCCTGCGTGTGTTACATAGTGTTTTTGTTCGTCGTCTGCAGAAAGATATTCGATCTCGTCTGTTACTCTTACTCCTTTTCCTTCAGCAACTACTTTTCTGTAAGGAGCTTCCAAGAAACCGTATTTGTTAACTTTTGAATACAAAGCAAGATATGTAACAAGTCCGATATTAGGACCTTCAGGGCTTCTGATTGGGCAAATTCTTGAATACTGGGAAGCATTGATGTCTCTGATAGAGAAAGCTGCTCTTTCTCTTGAAATTCCACCTGTTCCCATGACTGTAAGTCTATTTAAGTTGTCTATTTCTGAAAGTGGATTTGTCTGGTCTAATATTGTGGAAAGCTGTGAGGTTCTGAAGAATTCGTTAATAGCAGCCATAATAGGTCTTGCATTAATAAGATTTGAAATTGAAATAGGCTGGTCTGCCTGAATCAAGCTCATTCTTTCCTTGACTGATCTTTCAAGTCTTAATACTCCGATTCTAAATGCTGTTGTTGCTACCAATTCTCCTACGCATCTTACTCTTCTATTTGCCAAGGAATCGATATCGTCTACTCCGTCTCCCCCGTTTGCAAGCTGGATAAGGAAACTAATTGTTCCGATTATATCTTCGAGTGTAAGAATCTTTGTTCCTTCTTCGGGAGCATTAAATCCTGCTGTTCCTTCTAATTTTTTATTTATCTTGTATCTTCCGACATCTCCCAAGTCATATCTTCTGTTGTTGAAGAACATTCCGTTGAAGTTTTCTCTTACTTTATCCAAAACAATAGGTTCTCCTGGATGCATTTTTCTGAATATTTCTACCAAAGCATCTGTTGAATCTGCTGTTTCGTCTTTTTGAAGTGTATTATCGATATATGAAGACTTCTCGTCTTTTTCTGTTTCTTTAAATCTGTCTCTTATTTCATCGTTTGAAGAAAGACCGATTGCTCTTAAGAAAGTAGAAGCGAGGAATTTTCTTCTTCTATCAATTTTTACCATTATTGTTTCGTGTCTTGTTGTTGTGAATTCAAGCCATGAACCATGAACAGGTCTTATTTCTGCACTGTAAAGTGTTTTTCCTGTTACATTATCTACAACTGCCGTGAAGAAAACTCCGGGGCTTCTTACCAACTGGTTTACAACCGATCTTTCGATTCCATTTACTATAAATGTTCCTCTGTCTGTCATTTGAGGAATATCTCCCAAGAATACCTCCTGATTATATGTTGCTCCTGTTTTCTTGTTTGTTAATGTTGCGTTTACGTATAATGGTGCGTCGAATGTTATTCCTTTGGAGAGTGCTATAGAGGGAGAATTAGAGATCTTTCCGATTCTGTAATCCTTGAGCTCAAGGCTCCAATTCTTTTCTGTAAAATCTTCGATAGGAGAGATTTCATCAAGAATGTCTTTAATACCTTGCTTTAAGAACCAATCATATGATTGTTTTTGGATAGCGAGCAAATCAAGCTGTGGCAAAACAGAAAAGGAGTTACCCCAGTTACTTCTAATGTGGCTCTTATTGTCTTTAGAACTAGATTCAGTTTTAGGCATCAGTAATCTTAAAAATTGTCACAAGGAATTTAGGGGTTAATACCAAAAAAAGACCAAAGGTATCACACCTTTATCTAAATCCTTATAAGGTGATTGAATTTATACCATAGGAAATCCAAGGCTGTCAAGGGGCAAATTCACTCGACAGTTATCTTGCCCGTCATTCCCTTGTCGGCATGACCCGGAACGGTACAAACAAATGTGAACGTTCCTGTCTTCATGGGCGTAAATGTAAGAACGGTTTTCTCTCCCGGTTGAATAGTGGGAGTTTTTACGTTCAGGCCGGAAATAGTAAAGTTATGAGGATAAGTTCCGTTATTCATGAAAGTAACTGTCACGGGCTCTCCCTCTTTAACAGTAAACGTCGAAGGAGTAAATGCAAATTCAGTTCCTATAATTGTTATTTTTGAAACTGCAGCAGATGGAGAAACGGATACTGAAACAGACGGAGAAGGAGTTGGAGTTGTAGTTACTCTACTCGTACCTTGAGTCTGATATGAAGGAGTTTGATTACTGCTTAAATTGTAAGATGAACCTTTTTTAAGAAAGAAGTAATAAAAACCGGCATAAGCAAGTCCTGCGATTACTAAATAAAGAAGAAGCCATTGCCAAAGAGGCCTTTTACCATAACCCTGATTTTCGTTAGCCATGAAAGAATTATCTTTAAAAGACTCATATAAATTTACAAAAGAATGTAAGAAAACTGTAAGAAAAGATGAGTAATAAGATTGGCTTATATATTTTCCCTACCTTTGCTATAATTTCAAAATGCTTGAGAGAGAAACACCTCAACCCTTAGTCAAAGAAGATGTCACTAAAGATATAAGAAGAATATTAAAACCTTTGTTTCTTGCGGCGGCACTCCTTGTTTGTCCGGGAGATGACATAGCGGTAATTGCTGCTTCTGTCCTTGCGCCAACAAACATTCAAACTATGCAGGAGTATCCGGCCATCATCCCGGAAAGACCCCAAATTGTCGAGGAAGAAATAGATATAGTTTGAAGTTGTTTTCTGCTATAATTTATCAATAATGACGGCCAAAGATTTAAGAGATAAATATATCAATTTTTTCAAAGACAAAAATCATGTAGAAATCCCAAATTCTCCTTTGGTACCGGAAAATGATCCCACTACCCTATTTACCTCTTCAGGAATGCAACCTCTAATTCCCTATCTAATGGGAGAAAAACATCCTGCGGGAACAAGACTTGTCGACTCACAGAACTCATTTAGAGCGGTAGATATAGACGAGGTCGGAGACAATAGACACACAACATTTTTTAGAATGCTTGGGAACTGGAGTCTTGGAGATTATTTCAAAAAAGAAGAAATACCATGGCTCTGGGAATTTCTTACGGAAACACTTGGACTTCCCAAAGAAAAACTTTTCATAACAGTTTTTGACGGATTCAAAAAAATTGAAAGAGACGAAGAATCTTATAAAATCTGGGCAGATCTTTTGACCAAAGAAGGTTTTGTTCCGGAGCAAAAAATCTTTTTTGCAGGAGTAGATAAAAACTGGTGGTCAAGAAGCGGAACTCCCGACAAAATGCCTGTAGGAGAAATTGGAGGACCCGATACCGAAGTATATATAAGATTTGACGATATTGAGCACACAGACGAATGCGAAGGAGATTCCCCCGTCTACTGTGAATGCGGAAAATTCCTAGAGATAGCAAACTCGGTTTTTATGCAATACAAAAAAGTAACCGAAGAAGACTTTGATCCGCTACCAAATAAGAATGTTGATTTCGGAGGAGGACTTGAAAGACTCCTTGCGGCAGTGGAACTAAAAAGTGATATTTTTGAAACTTCCCTTTTTCATCCGACGATTAAAACGATTGAAAAAGAAACATCTAAAACCTATGGAGAAAACAAAAAAGAAATGCAGATAATAACAGACCATTTGGGAGCTTCTGTCTTTATCATCTTGGCAGGCGTCAGACCTTCCAACAAAGAACAGGGATACATTTTGAGAAGACTCTTAAGAAGAGCTTTCGATAACTTCTATACTCTCTCGGGGAAAGATATAACTTCAATAGTCGATTCCGTTTTTGAACAATACAAAGAAACAGATGAATATTTGGTTTCCAAATATGAAGAAATAAGAAACGTGATATTGGAAGAAGAGAGAAATTACAAAGGAACTCTTCAAAGAGCAAAGGCATTCATATCAAAGAAATATCCCGAAACTGGAGATGAAATAATGGGAGAGAAAAAGACAATCTCATCGGAAGATGCCTTTATACTCTACTCTACCCACGGACTTTCACCTACTCAAATAAAAAGCTTAGGTTTTGATTTTGATGAACAGGCTTTTGCAAAGAAAATGGAAGAACATCAAAATCTTTCAAGAGCAGGAGCACAACAAAAGTTCAGAGGAGGCTTAGCAGACACAAGTGAAAAAACGGTAATGGGACATACGGCGACGCATCTACTCCATAAAGCTTTAAGAGATATGTTCGGAGAAGACCTCCATCAAACAGGAAGCAATATAACGACGGAAAGATTAAGATTTGACTTTAACTTCGACAGAAAATTAGAAGATGATGAAATCAAAAAACTTGAAGATACGATAAACGAAAAGATCAGAGAAAATCTTCCCGTTCATTTTGAAATATTGCCTTTGGAAGAAGCAAAAAAACTGGGAGCGATAGGACTCTTTGATGAAAAGTACGGAAATGATGTAAAAGTTTACTTCGTAGGAGACTACTCAAAAGAGTTCTGTGGAGGACCTCATGTCGATTTTACATCGAAGCTAAAAAGGTTTAAGATAATAAAGCAGGAGAATATTGGACACGGACAAAGAAGAATATACGCGGTAGTCGGATAAGATGAATATGAAACTCACTCTGCCTTTTCTTGAAAAAAAGTTAGAAAAAGAATACTTTCTTGCATTAATTTTAAGGAACGAAAAAGCAGGAGCTTTAATATTTGAAAAAGTCGGAAACAGTATAAAACCCGTAGGACAGGATGAAGAATATTTCGACAAGACTGTTGAAGAGGCAACCCCCGAAGAACTTCTGACAACACTGGACAAAATAATCTCGAAAGCCGAAGAATCTTTACCACCAAGCATAGAAACAAAAAAGACAATATTCGGACTAAAAGACAACTGGATCGAAGATAACAAAATAAAAAAGGAGTATCTCGATAAACTAAAGAAAATTAGCGATAAACTCTCTCTTACCCCCGTCGGATTTATCGTCTTTACAGAAGCTATGATAAGCCTTTTGCAAAAAGAAGAAGGCGCTCCTGTGACGGCTATACTTTCCGAAATAGGGAAAAAATATCTTACAGTTTCCCTGGTAAAAGCAAGTAAAATTATTGAAACAAGAACTTCCGAAATTTACGAAAATCCGTCTTTTACCGTTGATACTCTTCTTAAGCATTTCCAGACTCCCGAAATACTTCCTTCAAAAATATATATCATCAACGACGGAGAAAAAGATCTTTCCCAAGAATTCATAAGCCACCAATGGAGTAAGAGTCTACCCTTCCTGCATCTTCCTCAAACCGTCAATCTTCCAAAAGAATCCTCTTTCAAGGCAATGCTTTATGCCGCCGGAGTGCAAATGGGTGCCGTAGTTTTATCGGACTTTATCAAAAAAGAGCCGGAAAAAATTGGATTTGATGAGGAAGAAAAAGAAGAAGAAAAAGAGATAGTAATGACCGAACCCCAAGCACCTGAAGAAACGGAACAGGAGCCTGAGAGAATTGAACCCGAACCGGAAGAAATAAAGGAAGATGAAGAAAAAATTCAGGAGTTCCAACCAACAGAACCGCAAACACAAGAAGGAAAAATTGACTATATAGGAGAAGATCAGTCTAAAGAATATTTTGGATTCTCCGAGGAAGTAGACGTTGCTCAAACACCTAGACCCGAGAATCCTAAAGAACCCGAAATAGAATCCGAGAAATCAAAAGAACCGGAAAAACCAAAGGAACCCATGTTTGCAAGAGAAATTGAGGAAATTCCGGAAGGACTGAAAATTCAAGAAGAAAGAGAAGAAGTTCCGGGACAAATGGAATCGGCAGTATTACTAGCAAAAAAAACTTTTCCTAAAATTTTAAATTCATTTAAAAAATTGCCCGTAGGAAATCTTTTCTCTAATTTCAATAAATCAAAAGGAGTAAAAAAACTTATTATTCCCGTAGTTATATTAATTCTAATCATCCTGGGTCTATTTTTTGTCACATCAAAATCAACAGCTAAGATAACAATAAGCGTATCTCCCAAAGAAGATCAGCAAACAAAAAGCATCACTTTCTCGCCTTCGGGAACAGATGTAGCAAACGATACAATCGGAGCAGAATTCATGTCCGTTAGCGAAGATGGTCAGGTAACGGCACAGGCAACAGGTAAAAAAGATGTGGGAGACAAAGCAAAAGGAACAATCACGATATTCAATAACGACCCCGGTAACAGTCAGTCATTCCCCTCCGGAACTACCGTCACAAGTTCCGACGGTAAAGAATTTACTACAGATTCCCAAGTAACAGTAGCCGCTGCCACTTCGGATCCATTCCAGGGAACGAAACCATCAACATCAAATGTAAATGTAACGGCGTCCGATATAGGGCAAGACTACAACCTTCCGTCGGGAACAAAGTTTTCAATAGGAACTAGTTCTTTTGTAGCGGCAAAAAATGATAATGCATTTTCCGGAGGAACAAAGAAACAGGTCACCGTTGTTTCAAAAGATGATATTTCAAAAGCATCTGATCAACTTGTAAAACAACTTGAATCAAAAGCAAAAGATGACATAAAAAGTAAAGTAGACGGAAACAATGAGGTTCTCCCAGGATTTATAGAAACATCCCTAGATAACCAATCAACAGACAAAAAAGAAGGAGATCAGGCAAACCAGTTTACTCTTAAAGCAACTGTAAACTACAAAGGAGTAACGTATAAAAAAGATGACATTTTAAGTCTTGCCGATTCTCTTTTCAAATCTTCAAATCAGGTAGTAAATAAAGATAATTTTTCCGTAGAAGCAAATAACATAAAAACAGACGGAGATAACGTAACCTCAGATCTGACTATCAAAGCATCCCTCGTCCCGGAAATTGACCAAAATTCCGTAATTAAAGATGTATTGGGATTTGAGGTAAATAAAGCAAAAAATTTTATTTCCAATTTACCCCAAGTAACCGATGTAAAAATTTCTGTCTCCCCGAGTATTCCATTCCTTCCTAAAAATCTGCCTAAGGATCCTACTAAAATAAATATTTCCATAGTCTCCCAATGAAATATTATTACAAGAAAAATAGTTTAAATAAAAAAAGAAACTTAAAAATTCTTAGTGGAATAATGTTTATTTCAGGATTAATCATCTGTGCCTATATATTCTTTCCTTTGATTTTCTGGCAAATATTTTTCGCTCCTGCGTTTGCGAATCAAGAAATAACTGCACCAATTCCCAAAGTTTCTATAGTCGACACTTCATTTTTAGAAAGCATGGTTGAACAAGCTTCTCAGGGAATCTCGGGAATAGATTATACTAATGCACAAAACTGGTTTCCCGGATACAAAAGCCAGAGCACTAATCCTGTAAAGATAGCTTCATATACTATCTCTATTCCTAAACTTGATATCACCAATGCTACCGTCAGTACTCAAGATTATGATTTGGCAAAACATTTAGTAAATTACCAGGGAACGGCAGTTCCACCCGAGAAAGGAAATACAGTTATTTTCGGACACTCTACTCTGCCTTGGCTTTT
This sequence comes from bacterium, assembly GCA_021791545.1. Taxonomy (GTDB): domain Bacteria; phylum Patescibacteriota; class Microgenomatia; order Levybacterales; family UBA12049; genus JAJYWL01. The sequence continues at coordinate 193,383 of JAJYWL010000016.1, read as the reverse complement.
CAGTCAAAAAGACTACAAAACTATTTTTGCCGATGCATATAAATTAAATGTAGGAGATGAAATCCTGGTAAACATACAGGGAGCAACATATAAATATAAAATCGAAAATATAACAGTTGTAGATCCCGCCAATACAAGTGTCCTGGAACAAAACTATACAGACAGCTTCCTGACCCTTATTACATGTACGCCTCCCGGAACTATCTGGAAAAGACTTGTAATAAGATCAAGACTGGAGACAAATTAATGGAAAGAGCAAAAATATTATTGATGGAAATATGGCCCTTTATTTACAGGTTTGTAAATAAAACTTTATACTTTTTAAAATCTGTACTAAGAGGAGCTTTTAAAATAGCACTTTCTCAAATACGATAAATATATGGAAGAAAAAACTCTGGCATTAAATGCCGTAAGAAGAAAACTTTTAGGAAAACACTTAACATATAAAGAAATCTATGCGGTAATGGATCAGATTTCTAAAGAAAAATTTGATGATATCTTGACCACATATTTTGCAGCTTCCGGCTATTCAAAAGGATTTACGGAAGACGAACTTTACTACCTGACAAAGGCAATGGTTGAAACAGGAGAACAGCTGAAGTTTGAGGGAATCGTTGCAGATAAGCATTCTATAGGAGGAGTTCCCGGAACAAGGACGACTCCCATAGTCGTATCTATCGTCGCAGCAGCCGGTTTTAAGATTCCAAAGAGTTCTTCAAGAGCAATAACAACTCCCGACGGTACAGCAGACGATATGGAAGTAATAGCACCTGTCGATCTTACAAAAGATGAAATATATAAAACGGTTAAAAAAACAAACGGGTGCATTGTCTGGGGAGGAAGTTTTAATCTTGCTCCTGCAGACGACATAATAATCCAGGTAGAAAAACCTCTTCTTTTTGAAAGCTACGATAAGATCCTTGTCTCCATAATGGCAAAGAAAATTGCTTTTGGCTCCAATCATGTAGTCATAGACCTTCCCTACGGAAAAACAGTAAAAGTACATAACCTTAAGGACGCTCAGGCTTTAGCAAGAAAATTTGAACACTTGGCAAAAAGATTCAAAGTAAAATTAAAAGTCTTAATTCATAAAACAGATGAACCAGCAGGAAGAGGTATCGGACCGGCCCTTGAAATAAGAGAGGCTCTTCGTGTTTTACAACAAACAAAGAATAGACCCTTAGATTTGGAAGTAAGAAGCTTAAATTTAGCAAGTACACTTTTGGGTATTTGTCTCGAAGATAGTCCTAAAAAACTACAGAAAGAAATAAAAGAAACATATGGAAATGCTTTTGGATGGGCTACATATATACTAAGAAGCGGCAAAGCATTCGAAAAGCTTAAAGAGATAGTAGAAGCCCAGGGAGGAAACCCTAATCTAGATAGCGAGAAACTTAAGATCGGAAAGCATGAATTTCATGTTAAATCTACCAAGAACGGGACAGTTAAGGAAATTGACAGTAAGAATATAACAGCAATTGCAAAAATACTCGGTGCTCCCAGACAAAAAGGAGCAGGAATATACTTAAACAGAAAAACAGGAGATAAGGTAGTCAAGGATGAAACTTTATGTACCCTTTTTAGCGAAAACGTGTATAATCTAAAAGAAGGAAAGGACTCCCTGGAGAACTTTCCAATGTTCAAAATAGAATGATCCGACTATTAAAAATGGGGTCAGAAACGAAAAAAGCGGTAATGAGAAGACTCACTGCAGTAGCTATCCTTTTGGTTCTTATAATAATGACTGGAGTTTTATGGTGGCAAAGAGGACTTGCACCTGCAAATCCAAACGATAAAAGTTCTGTCATCTTTGTTGTAAATAATGGTGAAGGAGTAAGAGAAATTGCAAATAGACTCATGGCAGAAAAACTTATAAACGACCCCATCGTATTCTTTCTCTACACAAGACTTAGCGGAGTAGATAAGCAGTTACAAGCAGGAGATTTTAGAATAAGTAGAAGTATGAGCGCATCCGAAATAGCATCAAGCCTTACACATGGAATGCTTGATATATGGGTAACAATTCCCGAAGGACAAAGAGCCGATGAGATAGCACAAACTCTTAAAGAAAAAATGCCTAAATATGAAGATTCGTGGAAAACAGTTCTTGAAGAAAATGAAGGTTATCTTTTCCCCGACACTTATCTTATTCCAAGAGAGGCAGATATAAATACTATCCTTTCCCTTTTTAAAGGCAACTTTGAAAAAAAATATGAATCTGTGAAAGGAACAAAAACAACTGCTCTTTCCGACCAACAGACAATAATACTGGCTTCTCTAATAGAGAGAGAAGCTAAATTTGCAAGCGACAGACCTTTGGTTGCATCCGTTATTATGAATAGATTAAATGACGGAATGGCACTTCAAATTGACGCAACAGTACAGTACGCATTAGGTTATCAACCCGAAGCAAAAACCTGGTGGAAAAAAGATTTAACCATGGATGATCTCAAGATAGCGTCAAATTATAATACTTATGAGAATACAGGACTTCCCCCTACTCCAATTTCAAATCCTGGACTTTCTGCTATAGAAGCTGCATTAAAACCTGCTAACACAAATTATGTATACTATGTTTCAGATAGTAAGGGGCATCTACATTTCTCTGCAACTTTAGAGGGACATAACCAGAATATTAAAAGCTATCTTTAATTAAGCTTCGGGGGTTTTTCCTAACAAATCTCTTTCTCTTTCTTCTAGAATTCTAGCTTCTCTTTCCAATGTTTTAATAGGCAATTTTTCTTTTGAAAAAGGTCCTACCTCACCCTTAACAAAACCGTTAAGTGCTCTATGATAATCTCTAACTATTAAATCTGGGTTTGAAGCATAATCCACTGTAATATTTACTCCATTAAATTCAAATGCGGCCCTAATGCCAAAGGTTCTTGTGGAAAAATCTACACCTTCTCTTATTGCATCACGAACATCTGTTCCATGAGCTACATCAAAGATTACCTTACTAATACTACCCAAAGCTCTAGGTCTTTCGGTTTCTCCTGTAGGCATTCTTCTTTGGGCATCTGCTTCAAGAAGTCTTCTTTCACTTTCGTTCATGGAGGGGATTATAACAAAACTTAAATCAAAACTCAAGCTATAGGACTAAGAGGATTACCTTCTTACTCTTCTGAAGAATCTTCTTTTTGGAGATTTACTTACAGTTTCTTCTTCTACTTCTACAGGACCTTCTTCTTGGTGATTAGTTTTATGTACTACTTTTTCTTCTTCCTCTAATGGTTCATCCTCTTCTATGCTTGCTATATCATATTCTTCTAGAAGCTCGTTTATTCCCTCTACCCCCTCTTCCGATATTGTCTTTAAGAGGTTTTTACCTGTTTTTGTGCCTAACAAAAATACCAATGCTGCGCCTACGATAAGGCCCAACATAAATCCGTTAGAAAATCCTCCTCCGCCTCGTCCTTCGTTCATGATTATTTATCCTTTCCTTTTGATTTCTTCAGAAGGTTTGCAATCAAAGCTCCCGCTTTTAAACCAGTTGTTAATGAAGAAATGTTTGCTATTGGCTTGGAAACACTCTCTGTTATTACTCCTGTATCTTCCAAAACCTTGTTTGCTTTTTCTACAGTTTTTCGTAGTTCTCTTAAAATGAAGAAGACTTGAATACCGAGGACAATAAGAAGAATTGTCAATGCAATTATTACCAAAAACAATGCTGTTTGGGCAGGATCTGTCATACTCTATAACTTATATTAATTCCCTATTTGTGTCAAGAGCTAGGTTTTACCATTATGTTACGCTCAAGTGTCGTTTGTTTGCCGAATTTATTTATTACTTTTATAGTAATGGTTGTCTTACCGGGAAAAAGGCTTAATGTTTTAGTAAAGTTGCCGTTTGTATCAACCGAAACCGCTTCCTTATCTACATAAACCGTTGCATTAGGGTCTGTTTTTCCCAATAGCGTTATTGTCTGGTCTGAGACGACCTGCATTTCTTTAGGATATGAGACGTCTAACGGAGGAGCTATGAAAGCGTACCTATATTGGAAAAGTATATATGAAAAAATGACTACGATTACAATTCCTATCATTATAATCGTCTGTTTAACCCTAAAAGTTGAAAGAGATATCTCCTCTTCCTTCGGAAGGCCCTGGGGCAAGACCTTAAAAACTTTTTCCTCGTCAAATTCTCTTCTAAAAAGAGCCATTATCTCGTTTTCAGGAAGCTCGAGATATTTAGCGTAGTTTCTTACAAACCCTTGGACATAGGAAACAGAAGGAAGTCTTTGATAATCTCCCTTTTCTATTGCCGCAAGAAAAGATTCCCTTATTTTTGTTGCTTCGGATATTTCCTTTAGAGAAAGGCCTTTCCTAATCCTTTCTTCCGAAAGTCTTTGCCCTAGTTTAATCATAATTATTCTGAGGGTTGATCGAGGTTTGCAAGAAATTCATCCGCATTTCTAATAAGTACATCTCTGGGCTTTGATCCCTCAGCCCTTCCTACAACACCCTCACTCTCCAACTGATCTAAAATTCTTGCTGCTCTTGAATAACCCACGGAGAGTCTTCTTTGAAGAAGAGACGCCGATGCTTTATCATGCTCGCAGATTATCCTTATCGCGTCTGCAAACAGCGGATCCCTGCCGTCTCCTCCCATAGACGGTCCTCCGGCTTTAGTTTTAAGCATTAACGATTCCGCTGTTACTTCTTCCGTATACTCTACAGGAGGATTTTTCTCTCTTAAGAAGTCTACCAACTTCTTTACTTCTTTTTCTGAAACAAATGCTCCCTGAATACGAGTTGGCTTTGCCTGATCCGGAGGAATATATAACATGTCTCCTCTTCCCAAAAGTTTTTCTGCTCCCGGCATATCTATGATTACTCTTGAGTCGATCATTGAAGATACATTAAAAGCAATTCTACAAGGAACGTTTGCCTTAATAAGTCCGGTAATAACGTCTACGGAAGGTCTTTGTGTTGCGATTACCAAATGTATTCCTGTTGCCCTTGCCATCTGAGCAAGTCTTGCTATGGCGTCTTCAACTTCAACAGGAGCGTAAGACATAAGGTCTGCCAACTCGTCTATGAATATGACGATATACGGAAGAGCCTGGAAACCCGATAATTCATTGAATGAATCAATATTTCTTACTCCTCTTTCCGCAAACAACTTATATCTTCTATCCATCTCTCCCATTCCCCATCTAAGTGATGCCAAAATCTTGTCAACCTCAACTATTACTGGAGTCATAAGATGAGGGATTCCGTTATAACCTGTTAACTCTACTCTCTTAGGATCTATGAGTATAAGTTTTACCTCGTCGGGTGATGCCCTGAAAAGAAGAGATGAGATAAACGAGTTAACAAGAACTGATTTTCCAGAGCCTGTGGTTCCTGCTATAAGAACGTGTGGCATCTTACCTATGTCGGCGACAATAGGGTCTCCCGAGACATCGAGCCCCATCGAAACTGCAAGTTTGGATTTAGATTTTCTCAGAGTATCCGAGGAAAGCATTGTTCTTAGTGTTACTACTTCCAGGGATCTATTAGGAATTTCTATTCCCACAAGATTTCTTCCCGGAATAGGTGCCTCGATTCTTATTTGTCCCGTAGGAGCTTCTGTTGCCAAAGCCAAATCATTCGAAAGAGATGTTATTTTTGAAACCTTGGTTCCAAGAGGAATTTCCAAAGCATATTGGGTAACAGCAGGACCAAGATTTACTTCTACAACTTTTGCTCCGATACTGAAACTTGAAAGAGTTCTTTCGATAATGGATGCAATCTTTTTGACATCTCCCCTGTCTGCTTTTTGAGAAGATTCATCAGAAAGTAAATCCAAAGGTGGATACTGCCAAATATCGCTCTTTCCTAAAGTATTTACTACCAATTTCTCCGAAATTAATGGAGTTTCTTTCTGGATCGGTTTTCCTGCATTAATTTGTACTTCTCTCATTGGTAAATCTTTATCCTGATTCATTCCTTTTATTGTCATTTGTTTATTCGACATAGAAGGAATTTCTTTATTCTTGAAGAATGAAAGAGCTTTATTTGGAACAAGTCTTTCTATGACATCGCCTATATGTGTCAGTCCTTCAAATATCTGATCAACGGATGTATCAAAGAAAACGATAAGACCTATCAGTACTCCCGCAAAATATACCAACCCTGCGCCTATAGGTGTTATTACGTCAGCTAAAACCTGAAAGAAATATGCTCCGGCCGCTCCTCCTTTTACAAGAGCGTCAAAAGAGATGAAGAAAACCAAGAAACCGGCAGAAACATTTGCTTTTGAGATAAACATTTTAAGCCTTAAAAAGAAAAAGGCGATGAATATTAAGAGTAAGGGAAAAAGAAATGAAGACATTCCGAAATATCCTGAAATGAGATCGTTTATTTTTATAAATGACTCTCCATTTCTTGAGAATGAAAGAAGACCTAAGATACCAGAGACAAAAAGAATAAAAGCGAATATGGAGTATACCGTATTTTTCTTGAGTTTTAGCTTAAATTTACTCTTTCGGTAATGCTTACGTCTGGGCATACACCCTATTATAGACAGTTTATGAAGCTATCTCAAGTTTATAATTTGACTTTTCAAAAAGTTCTTAATATCATAGACTTATGAGCGAACAGTCGGGAGAATTTTCTGCCCCACAAAATGAAATTGCACCCAAACCCCAAGAAGTTGTAATACAACAAACCCAACCAGAGCCAGAAACTACACAACAACCCCAACCAGAGCCAGAAACTACAAAACAACCCCAACCAGAGCCAGAAACTACAAAACAACCCCAACCAGAGCCAGAAACTACAAAACAACCCCAAAAAGAGCCAGAAACTACAAAACAACCCCAAAAAGAGCCAGAAACTACACAACAACCCCAAAAAGAGATAGCTCAATCAGAAGAAAAATTAACCAGAAGAATGACATTTTACGGAGTAAATGGTGAACAATACAAATTACTTTTACCCTCTGTTGTAAATGCTGAAGCAATGAGAAAAGCTTTAATAAGAGCAGGAGCAGAAAAATATGCAGCCCAAGTTGCAACGGTTGCACCAGCTACTCTTCAAGCTAAGGCAACAGATCTACTATACGAATTATGGGAAGCTCTGGGAGCTAAAATTACTCCTTTAAAACCCAAAGAAGTATCCGGACGGGAAGAGCAGGTTAATCCTCCGGCTACTAATTCTACAAATGAATCCAAACCCCAATAACAACAGGAAAAGACGGACAATTTTAAAAGCTTCTAAAACCAGATAGGACCCAATATTGTTTTTGATTTTACTTAGGTTTATAATCCTTTTGTGTCAGACATAAAAGAGCTAACAGACATAATAGTAAAACACATAAAAGCAAGAGATTGGGACCAATTCCATAACCCCAAGGACCTTGCTATTTCGCTACAACTTGAGGCTTCGGAAGTACTGGAACATTTCCAATGGAAAAATGAGGAAGAGATTAAGGAACATGTTAAAAATAAAAAAGATGAAATGGGAGAAGAATTGGCAGATACACTATATTGGGTTTTACTTTTAAGCAATAAATTAAATATCGATATTAAAAAAGCTTTTAAAAAGAAGATGGTTAAAAATGAAAAAAAGTATCCGGTTGATAAATCAAAAGGCAAACACAATAAATATACAGACTATAATTAAACTTCAATAACTACGGGGAGAACGAGTGGCCTTCTCTTAAGGGTTTTAAATAAATATTTTTCAGCCGCATCGCCTATACTCTTCCTCACGTAAATCCAGTTTTTAACAGGTCCATTTTTAAGTGCGCCCCTTACTTGCCCATTTAGATTTTTAGAAATCTCTTCCGCTTCCTGATTAGGAAGGCCTCTTACAATGACATTTATATCTGCGACCTGAGCATTTGAAGCATCTATTTCTGCAAGGATAACGATTACCCCTTCCTTGGCAATCTTTTGTCTATCTCTTAGGACAAATCCTTCTACTTCCTCTCCTGAAACTTCATCCACGTAAACATTCTTAAGTTTAATTCTCTTTCCAAAGTTTGCTGAATTTTGTGTATATACTATTTCCTGTCCGTTCTCAGGAAGAAGGATATCTTTATCCTGATAGCCTAATTCCTTAGCAAGACCTTTATATGCGACCATTTGTCTGTAAGTTCCTCCTATTGGCATTACTCTTTTTGGCTTTGCAAGTTCAAGCAAAAGCATCAATTCTTTTTGAGAACCGTGTCCTGAAACGTGGAAACCCTGAAAATTTTCTGAAAATATTACCCTTGCTCCTATTGCAGATATATCGTCAATTAGAGAGTTTATGGATATTTCATTTCCAGGAATGGGGTCAGAAGAAAATATGACCGTATCATTTGCAGTTAATCTTATGTCTCTATTTTCTCCGCCTACTATTCTTGTTAATGCCGAATTTTCTTGACCCTGACTTCCGGCAACTATTAATACCAACTGTTGGTCTTTGTAATTTTTAAGTTGATCTACAAAGACCTCCATTCCTTTATCTATCTTTAGGTAACCAAGGTTTTGGGCAACTTCTTTTGCTTTGTTTAGAGATCTTCCAACAAAACATATTTTTCTTCCGTTCTTTCTCGCAACTTCTATTATCTGGTTTAATCTTGAAATATTTGAGGAATATGTAGTCACCACAAATTTTCCTACACAGTTTGACATCTCATTCTCAAATCCGGACCTTAATGTCTGTTCAGAAGCGGTAAATCCTTGCCTATCTGCGCCAAGACAGTCTGAAGTAAGGGAAATAATCCCTTGTTTTCCGGCCTCAACTATCTTTTCAAATTCTGCCTTTTTTCCGTCATATGGAGTTAAGTCAAATTTAAAATCACTACCGTGATAAAAGTTTCCGATAGGAGTCTTTATAAAAATGTGGGAAGTATCGGGAACCGAATGAGTTACTCTTATAAATGAAATCTTAAAACTTCCAAGCGTTACTTCTCCACCGCCAAATTCAACAGCTTTAACTCTTTGTCCTATACCGAATTCTTTTAGTTTCTCGTTGGCAAGTCCTGCTGTTAAGGGAGTTGCATAAATAGGAAACTGTGGAAGCTGAGGTAAGATAAAGGGAAGAGCTCCCATATGATCCTCGTGTCCGTGGGTAATAGCCATTCCTACAATTTTTTTACCCTGTTTTAGAAGCTCTTCCAGATGAGTGACATCGGGAAGAAGTAGATCTACTCCAAGCATTGTTTCATCTGCAAATCCTAACCCACAATCGACTATCAGGATTTCATTCCCATAGACATATAGGTACATGTTCTTTGTTACATTTGTTACTCCCCCTAAGGGAATTAATGATACTTGTTGTTCCATAATCATACTGATATAAATTCTCTTATATTTTGGGCGTTTATTGCAACTACCCCGTTTTGTTGAATTTTTCCCTCAACCGCCATTCGGGCAACTCTTCTACAAATTCCCTCAATTGTTCTTTCAAGACTTCTCGTTCCTGAATCATAACCTAAAGGTCTAATAATATTAGGCCATAGATTTTCATCTATTACAACCTGTCCCGGGTTAAGACCCGAATCTTTAAGAATCTTGGGGAAAAGGTAATCTTTGGCAATTATCTTCTTCTCCTCGTCCGTATACGAAGGCATCTGTATAATCTCAAGCCTATCTAATACTGCAGTAGAAATATTTGTCGTGTTATTTGCCGTAGCAATAAACAAAACATGAGATAAATCAAAAGGATAATCAACATAATGATCGGTAAAACCTTTATTCTGTTCGCTATCCAAAAGCTCTACCAAAACACCCATTATATCTGCCCTTGCTTTATCATCTACTCTATCCAGTTCATCAAGTAAGATTACCGGATTTTTACTTTTAGCATGTAATAATTTCTTTATTATTTCTCCCGGCTCTGCATCGGGATAGGCTCTTGATTGTCCTCTTAAGGTTAAGGAGTCTCCCATTCCTCCAAAAGGAATCCTCTCATACTTTCTTCCGAGTGCTTCGGCAACAGAAGAAGCAAGAGTTGTTTTTCCTGTTCCGACCAGACCTACAAGACAAAGTATTGGTGCTTTTACCATTGAATTATCTTTATTTTTATTTAGATTAAGAATAAGTGAAGAAAGATATTCCAAAATTTCATTCTTCACGGTATTTAAACCATAGTGGTTTTTATCCAAAGTCATTTTTACATTATTTAGATCCAGAGAATCCGAAGTTTCGGTGTTAAAAGGAAGTGAAGTAATAAGATTTATATAATTTGAGATGTTCTCATAATCTGTAAAAGTTCCTGCTCCGGATTTTAAGCTTGTCTGAAGAAGTAAAAGCATGTCATTTACTTTTTCCGCCAAATCTATTGGAAGCTGAGCTGTTTTTATTTTTTCACTTAGTTTTTGGATTTGCGCATCCATGGGCAGATTAGAATCCATACATTTATAATACCAAATTTTCTACTATTAAGATTGTTAAGTTACAAAAAGAAGATATCCTATTGGATCTTCGGTTGAATTTAATAGCGGTTTCTCTTGAAGGGAGGCTTATTTCCGCCTCTCCAATCGTTTCTGTCATTTCCTCTTTCTCTTCTTAATTGCATTGATAATGGGTGGTCTCTTCTTGGTTGCTGACCTTCTTCTCTTCTTTGCGCTCTTCCTTCTTTTTCATCCTCTTCACTTAACATAGAAAGATTTATTCTTCCCTGTTCGTCTATCTCTACTACTCTTACGTTTACTTTTTGTCCTATCTGAACGACATCATTTGGATCTTTGACGAATTCTTTGGACATTTTTGAAACGTGGACCATTCCTTCTTTTCCTGGAAGGAATTCTACGAATGCTCCGAATGGAAGAATTCTTTTAACTTCTCCTTCGAAAGATTCGCCGACTGTTACTTCTCTTGTTAAGCTTTTTACCCAATCAAGTGCTTTTTGTACTGCCTCGTCTTCTGTTCCCGAAATTGCTACAGATCCGTCATCCTCTACATCAACAGTTGCTCCTGTTGTTGCAATAATGTTTTTTATTGTCTTTCCGCCGGGTCCGATAAGTTCACCTATTTTATCCGTAGGGATTTTGACCATTTCAATCTTTGGTGCATACTGAGAAAGTTTTGCCCTGGATTCAGGCATTACCGAAAGCATTTTCTCCAATATCTGAAGTCTTGCTTCTTTTGCTCTTTGTAAGATTGCCTTTACCTGTTCGTCTGTAAGTCCCGGGATTTTAACGTCAAGCTGTATTGCTGTTATTCCCGTGTCTGTTCCTGCAACCTTGAAATCCATATCTCCGGAGAAATCCTCAAGACCGATTATGTCTGTAAGAAGTTCATATTTTGTTTCATCCGACATCATTCCTACAGAAATTCCTGCAACAGGTTTTTTAATTGGTACACCAGCATCCATTAATGCGAGTGTTGAACCGCAAGTTGATGCCATTGACGAAGATCCGTTTTGCGAAAGAACTTCGGATACGACTCTTATCGTGTAAGGGAATTCTTCCTGACTTGGTATTACTGCCATAAGTGCTCTTTCGGCAAGTGCACCATGTCCTATTTCTCTTCTTGAAGGTGTTCCCACTCTTCCTGTTTGTCCGAAAGAATATGGAAGTCCTGAATAATGATGGATATATCTTTTTGTCTCTTCTCCTTCTGCGGATTCAATCAAAAGTTCCATTCTTGGAGAACCCAAAGTTACGATTGAAAGAGCTTGTGTTATTCCTCTTTGGAATAAAGCCGAACCGTGTGTTCTTGGAAGGATTCCTACTTTTGCCGTGATTGGTCTTATTTCATCAACCTTTCTTCCGTCAGGTCTTTGTTTCTTATCCAAAACATTGGACCTTATCATCTTATACATTACTTTATCTATTGCCTGGATAATTACTTTCTTATCAAGTTCGCTTCCTGGATTTCCTACTTTGAAATCTTCATAGATTTTATTTACCAATTCTGCCGTATCGTCTCCGCCCGATTCTTTATTTACTCTTCCCTCGAGTAAAGTCTTAACTTCTTCTTTATATGATTTTTCTATTAATGCTACTGCGCTATGAACTGCAGGATCTTCCGAAGTTTCCAATTTTTGCTGACCTGCTTGCTTAACAAAGTCTTCAATAAGAGCAATGACTTTTTGTGTTTCTGTGTGCGCTTTTTCTACTGCGGTTGCCATTACGTCTTCAGAAACCTGCAAGGCTCCTGCTTCTATCATGTCTGTTTTATCTTTTGTCTGGGAGACTACTAAGTCTAAGTCTGAAAGTTGTGCTTCTGTTGTTGTGGGGTTAAAAAGATATTCTTCTGCACTTCCGTTTTCTTTTACATGACCCATTCTTATTGCACCTATTGGTCCGTTCCATGGGATTCTTGAAATAGCCAGTGCTGCGGAAACTGCATTGAGTGCCAAGATATCGGGCTCATTTTCTCCGTCTACAGAAAGAACTGTTACTATTACCTGAACTTCATTTTTGAATGTCTTGGGGAATAAAGGTCTTATTGACCTATCTATCAATCTTCCTGCGAGAATTGCTTCGTCCGATGGTCTTCCTTCTCTTTTAACCCATCTTGAACCTTTGATTTTTCCTCCTGCATAAAGTCTTTCTCCATATTCAACCGAAAGAGGGAAGTAATCAAGTTCGGTCTTGCCGCCTTCCACGACAGTAACCAAAACGACTGTATCGCCTATTCTTGCTAAAACTGAAGAAGTTGCCTGTACTGCAAGTTCTCCGGTTTCGAAGGTTAATTTCTTACCTGCAAAATCTGTACTAACTGAGGTTTGTTTCATTTAATTTAATCTTTTAATCCTATCTTTTTCGTTATCTCAGAGGATCTTTTCTTATCCACTTTTTCCAAAAAATTGATGAGTCTTCTTCTTTTTGCAATCATTGAAAGAAGACCTCTTCTTGAATGGACATCATGGGCGTGTCCCTTAAGATGCTCGGTAAGTTTTTGTATTCTTGTTGTAAGCAATGCAACCTGAACCTCCGGGCTACCGGTATCGCCTTTTGCTGTCTGAAATTCTTTAATTATGTCTTGTTTCTGTGAAGTGCTAAGTGGCATAATTTATATTCAATTTTTCCTTATTTCTAAATTTTAACTCAGAGTATTATACCAGTTTCAAATAAATATATCAATGGTCTAGAAAGAATAGTTATTCGAAGTCTGTGGAACCCTTATATATCTTCGGAGCAAGCCAGTCATCTGGAGGATTATCTCCCTGTTCTTCTACTTGCTGTTTTTCTTCTTCCTGTTTTTGAGGAGCTTGCATAACATCAGGTTCTTGTCTTACCTGAGGTTCTTCTTGCTGCGGTTCTTCGACTTGAGGTTGTCTTTGTATAAGACTTTCCAAATCTCTTGATCTTGGTTCCTGTTTCTTTCCGCTTCTTACTGCTCCTTGTCTCATTAAGATTCCTGCCATTTCAAATGCCAAAGGAGTTGTCTTTGGATTTTGGAAGTTTTCGGTTCCGTCGGAAATTCCCATCATAAGGTTTTGTGCTATATCAATATCCATCTTAAGTCCCAATGAAACTATCAAGTTTGCTATAGCCTCAGAAACCGAAGAGAATTTACTTGAAACCATAATTAGGTCTCCATATCCCTGGTTATCAGGCTGATTATCTATATTTACTACTGTCGTATCTTTTAAGGCTTGAGGATCAAATAGTTTTCCGAGTTCTGAAACTCTTGCTGCTCCAATTATGAACAAGAGTTCAGGAGCTTTTTGTCCTCTAGTAAACCTGACATCTTTTTCTTCAAAGTTTAAACCGTTTTCTCCTGCCTTAACGACGATGTTTAACAAATCATCGTCTAAAGTATATGAAACCTTTTCTATTTCTCCTTCTTTATATGGAAAAGAAACGATTAGGTCTCCTTCGCTTGATGCCAAATCTGTTTTAACTTTATCAATTCCAACTAAAGAAGAAACCTCAACTAACGGATTTTTAGGAGTAGCAATTCTTACACTTTTATCTCCTTGGGAGATAGAAAGGTATAAAGCCAGTGCTGCGGCCATTTTATCCAAGGAGGGATCTTCGGGAGTTACAATTCCTATATTTTTGCTTTTCTCAATGGCTTCTTTAATCTGTTTAAAGGTTAGATTTTCCATAAATTTCTCCTAACCTGGGGGCAAGTCGGGTTAGCCGTGCGATATTAACATATCTCCTATAGTAAAGTCAAGGAAAGGGGCTATGATTACTCCACCCTGGTCACCGGCTTCAATTTTTGAAACCGTATCTTTTCCGCGTCTTACTGAATTGATATAACTTTCACCTATTACCTCTTCTCCCCTTACGAGTCTTACCTTATCTCCCTTTGCAACTCTTCCTTCCTGGACTCCTATTCCCAGAACCTCAGTCTTTTCAAAAGGAAATCTTGCCAATACTTTTGCGATTCCTAATATTTCTTCCTGCAAGGATTCAAGTTTTCCCTGAACGAAATCATTTATTTCGTCGATCATTTCATAGATTATTGTGTAGTTTTTAAGAATTATTTTCTCTGTTCTTGCAAGCTTTACTATCTCAGGCCTTATTTTTACGTTAAAACCCAAAACTATAGCACCGACAGATTTTGCAAAGAATACGTCTGATGCTTCAATATCTCCCGTTTTTGTAAGGACGAGATTTATACTTTCCGGTAATGACGCCATTATTGCCTCCAAAGATCCTTGAGTATCTGCAACAAGGATTATAGAAAGGAAATTTTCTTCTCCTTCTCTTTGCTCTTTCACCTTAGCCTCTTCTTCCTTAGCTACAATTTTTGCCTGATCTTTTCTTAATACAACGCTTCCTACAGGAGGCACCGTTTCAAATCCCAAAATTTCAACTGCGTCTCCAACGGTTGCGCTTTGAACAGTTTTTCCAAGAGATGAAATGAGACTTTTTACTTTACCTTTGGAATTTTCTGCAATAATCTCATCTTTTACGCTTAATACTCCGTTTTTAATTATTACCGAAGCTCTTGGTCCGGATCTTGGATCAAGCCTTGATTCTATTACTATTGCCTCCAAATTTGCTTCTTCTGAATATTTATACTCACCCGATTCTCTATATACGTCAAAAACAAGGAGAATAAGGTCTAATAATTCTTTTACGTTTGAGCCTGTTTTTGCTGATACCTCTATTGATGGAACATCTCCTCCATAGGCCTCAAGCATTACTTCTTCTTTTAGAAGCTGCTGTTTTGCTTTTTCAATATTTTTCTCAGGTGAATCGGATTTTGTGAATACCACAATAAAGGGAACTTTTGAAGCTTTAAGAAGTTTTATACTTTCTCTTGTCTGAGGCATTACTCCGTCGACAGAAGATATTATCAAAAGTCCTATGTCTGCTGCCTGAGCTCCTCTTCCTCTCATCTGGGAAAAAGCTTCATGACCGGGAGTGTCTATAAAAGTAAGCATTCTTTTTGCATTTTCATGCATTACTTCTATTTCGGATGCTCCAATTTTTTGAGTTATTCCGCCATGCTCTCTTTGGGCTATATTTGTTTTTCTGATTGCGTCTAGGAGTGTGGTTTTGCCATGGTCAACATGACCTAAAACGGCTACTACTGGAGGATAAATCTTATTATCGTTTCTCTGTTCTGCCATACTAAATTTTTTGACAAGTCAAACCTTCTCATATTACTTTTCATCCTGATTTTCGGGCTCCTGCTTGTCTTCTTCAGGTGTCTGAACTTCTGTTTCAGGCGTTTCAACTGTCTCTTCCGGTGTTTCTACTGCTTCATCTGTTGTTTCGACAGTATCTTCTGTTGTCTCAACTGTCGCTTCGTCTCCCTGAGGTTCTACTGTTTTTGTCTGAACTTCTACTTTTCCTTCCTCTGCTACTGCTGCCTTAACTTCTTCTTTTGGTTCTTCTTTTGTCTTTTTTTCTGCGGGTTTTGCCTCTCCCTCTTTTTCTTCTATTTCGATTCTATATCCTGTAAGTTTGGATGCAAGCCTTACGTTTTGTCCGTCTTTTCCTATTGCCAAAGAGAGTTCTTCTGCTGCGACAAAAACATGTGCAATTTTTTCGTCTTCGTCTATTTCAACTCTTAAATCTTTTGCAGGAGAAAGTGCTGCTGCGATATAATTTTTTGGATTTTCCTGCCACTGGATAATATCTATTTTTTCCATTCCGGAGAATTCCTGAATTATTGCCTGAACTCTTACTCCCTTTTGTCCGACACAGCTTCCGACAGGATCAATTCCTGCCTGAGAAGAATATACTGCGACTTTACTTCTATTTCCTGCTTCTCTTACGATTGTTTTAATTTCTACTGCACCTTGGGCTACTTCCGGAACTTCTCTTTTAAATAGTCCTTCCAAAAGTCCTGTCGAAGATCTTGAAACAATTACTTCCTCTCCTTTAGGACCTTCTTGTATTTGCGAAAGGTAAACTACCAATCTTTGATTTAAATGATATCTTTCATTTTGGATTTGTTCGGAAGGGGGCATTATTGCTTCTGTCTTTCCGACATCAACAATTACATTAGGTCCTGCAAATCTTAATACCATTCCGTTTGCAATCTGTCCCATTCTAATTCTAAAGTCGGAAAGTACTGCTTCTTTTTCTTTCTCTCTGATTTTCTGAAGAATTACCTGTTTTGCTGTTTGTGCTGCTATTCTTCCAAAACCCGGAGGAGTTACGTCTTCGCCTGCATGAATTATTTTTGCTTCACCCGTATTTGGGTCAAGCTCTGCTGTGTAGTCTTCTACTTCAACTCCGGGATGGTCTTTTCTATAAGCTGCAAGGATAGCGTTTCTTACAGTTTCCAAAACCACTTCCGGGTCGATGCCTCTTTCATTAGAGACCTGATTTAATGCTAGTGCAAATTCACTTCTTTGTATCGCTGGCATAAGTTGGGTATAAGTATACCATTTTTGAATTCAGGCTTCAACCGTCAGGAGTACTATTTGGAATATTCGGAAAAAAGTCTTTCTTTTTCTCCGAGAAGATTATGCATCTGTTTCTCTACATTTTTTAGCGCCTCCCAGACTTCAGGCTTATTTCTAAAATCCAAAACGTTATTTAATTCTGCCCAATGTGTCAAAAGCTGTTTTCGCCTGTTATCTAGAGCTCTTCTTATATATTCAAACTGTACATGTCTGCTAAATGTATGCCATTCAGGGAAATTTGCCAGAAACTTAGGATCATATTCTCCAAGCTCCACAGCTTTCTCCAAAGTAAGCTTTGTTAATGTAGTCTGTGGTTTTCCGCCTAAATTTTGTTCTTTTTCCTCATCTTCCATATCTTTATTATATCTCCTCCTCTTTTAGATAAAATGTTGCAATAACGGCAAGAATGAAAAGTATTAAAGAAAAAACAATAATTGTAGGTTTTATTCCCAAATACTGAAGAAGAAAGCCTGAAATAAAAGCACCTGTCGAAAAAGATCCAACTGTTACCAATCTATAGACACTCGAAACTCTTCCCTGAAGCTCATCGGGAGTAAGAGAAACCCTTAAGCTTGAAAGAGGAATCCCATATAAAGGTCCTGTAAAAAAATATAATGCGGTAATTATCCCAACAATCCCAACGTTTGAAGCAATTATAAATAAGGGCATTGCCAAAACCATTATCCATCGGGCAAGAATTATTACTTTTATAACCGTTAATCTATTGGTTATCTCATTAGTTATTAATGATCCCAAGATAATACCTATTGTACCTACCGAAAATATCAAACCTATTTCTCCTGCAGTTGCTCCCAAACTTTTTGCTATTAAAATTATTGCAAGATTTGCTCCCCCACCTACAAATGCTCCTCCTACTACTAACAAAGACGTAACAAATATTATTCTTTTTCTATAGATCCAAATAAAACCCTCAAAAATTTGCTCCTTAATTGAATTAGTCTGCTCCAATCTCTCTTCCTGGAACTCTGTCTTAACAAAAAGAAGAGAAATTACCGAAACAAGATAAGATATTGAATCCACCATAAAAGGAATTGTTTTTCCCAAACCTTGATAAATAAAACCTCCAACTGAGGGTCCAACGAGACCTACTATATTATTGCTAGTTTCATTCTGTGCCATTGCTACAGTCAATTTTTCCTTACCTACAATTTTTAAAAGAGCTGGTGTTTCGGCAATAGAGAAAAAGGTACCAAAGGAAACTTCAAGAAATGCAAAAAGTAAAAGTGTATAAATATTTAAGATACCCAAGAAAGCAAAAACAGGAATAGCTCCTGTTGTCACAAATCTTCCTAAATCGGAAAAAATCATTACTTTTTTTCTGTTAGTCCTATCAATCCAAGCTCCTGCAAAAAGACCAAAAAGAAAAGTTGGTAAGGCAACTATTAATGAACCTACTCCTGCCATGAAAGGGGAGTTAGTTAAAAACAATATCAAAAGTGGATAAATAAGACTATCAACAGAACTTCCAAAATTAGAAACTGTTTGTCCAAAAAATAGAATTAAATAATCCTTATTCTTCAAAAGAAATTTTTCTTTCATATTATTCCCAATTTCCCCAAGGACCTTCTTTTACTATCTTTACTAACAAGTTTAATTTTTTAACAGAAAGGTCTCTCAATTCTTCAAGCTGTTTTTTAAAATCCTGATTTTGAGCCTTCTTTATTAACTCTTCGTATTTCTCAGCTTGTTTTTCTTCCTGTGTAATTAATTCAGAAATATCTGCTATATTAACTGACATTTAACTCACCTCCCTTTATTATGATTAAATCCTACTCAAAAATCACCAAAAATGCTTGATATTTAAATTACAGGAAAATAACAAATTTAGAGGTTAAAACCAACCGGATTTTTTCTTTGAAGAGTCAAATTCTTTAAGAAGTTCTTTTTGTTTTGATGTAAGGTTTTTAGGAACTGTAACTTTTATCCTTACATATTCGTCACCTTTTCCTGAACCTCTTACATATTTAACTCCTCTTCCTTTAAGTCTTATCAATGTTTCGGGCTGTGTTCCCGAAGGTATTTTTATTTTTACAGGACCATCTATTGTATCTACTTCTATCTGATCCCCTAAAGCTGCTTGAGAAAAAGATATTTCTTTTTCTATAACAATGTCATAACCCTCTCTTCTAAATTTACCGTCGGGTCTTACTGCAATAATAATGTCGTAAGTATCAAATCTTATTCTTGAACCGTCATCAACTCCTGCAGGAATTTTTATAGTTTTTTGCTTTCCCTCTATTGTTACTTTTTTAGTTGCACCATGGACCGCATCATTGAAATCAATAGCTAAAGAATATGCAGGTCTTCTTTGAGTTCTTCCTCCAAAAGGATTTCCTCCACCAAAAAACTGTTCGAAAATCTCAAATGGATCTGAAAATCCTCCGAAATCAAAACCTCCACCTTGCGAAGAATATGTGTAGGTGAAAGGTCCTTGCTGGTATCCGCCAAAGCCTCCACCGAACGGACCTCCTGCTCCTCCCATCCCACCTTGTTCGAATGCTGCGGCGCCAAACTGATCATAGGTTTGTCTTTTCTGAGAATCGGATAAAACCTCATATGCCCTATTTACTTCTTTAAATTTGTCTGCAGCTTCTTTTGTTTTATTTCTGTCAGGATGATATTGAAGAGCAAGCTTCCTGTAAGCTTTTTTTATTTCTTCCGCGGTTGCACTTTTTGAAACTCCAAGTACTTTGTAATAATCTTCAGATGCCATAGCCGTATTATATTATAAAAGGCGCACTAATGCGCCTTAAAGTTATTATTTTCAAATATTTAATTACTCTACTACTTCTCCCTCAACAGGTTCTTCTTTAGCCTGTCCGTCTGCATTAGGATTTGCTTCCTGGGCGGGTTGTTCTCCTGCTTGTTGATCTTGAGGTCCCTGCTGTTGATACATATTTGCTCCGACTTTCTGGAGTGATTCCGAAAGCTCTTTTGTCTTTACCTCAATATCCTCTTTAGAACCCGAATCTAAGATTCCCTTAAGATCAGAAATCTTTCCTTCTATTTCTGTCTTTAATTCCGCGGGAACTTTGTCTCCTGCGTCTTTAAGAGATTTTTCTGCTGTAAATATAAGTGAATCTGCCTGATTTCTTGCTTCTATCTTTGCTTTTTTCTCCTGGTCTTCTGCGGCATGGGCTTCTGCCTCTTTTGTCATTTTCTCTACTTCTTCTTTTGTGAGACCTGTGGAACCGGTTATCTTTATGCTTTGTGCTTTTCCTGTTGCCTTATCTGTTGCTTTAACGTTTAGTATTCCGTTTGCATCTATATCGAATTCGACTTCGACCTGAGGAACACCTCTTGGCGCAGGAGGAATTCCGTCAAGAACAAATCTTCCCAAAGATTTATTGTCTGCTGCCATTGGTCTTTCTCCCTGTAAGACGTTTATTTCTACCTGTGTCTGATTATCTGCTGCTGTTGAAAATACCTGTGACTTTGAAGCAGGAATGGTCGTATTTTTCTCTATTAACGGAGTAGATACTCCTCCTAGAGTTTCTATTCCTAAAGTTAATGGGGTAACGTCCAAGAGTAATACATCTTTTACTTCTCCTCCCAAGACTCCTCCCTGAATTGCTGCTCCTACTGCTACTACTTCGTCAGGATTTACGGATTTGTTAGGTTCTTTTCCAAAGAATTTAGTAACTACGTCAATTACTTTTGGCATTCTTGTCATTCCTCCTACAAGAACCACCTCGTCTATTTCTTTTACTGTTACTTTTGCATCCTTTAATGCCTGCTCTACTGGTTTTATTGTCTTTTGAACTAATTCATCGACAATCTGCTCTAGTTGTGGCCTTCCCAAAGTCATCGTTAAATGCAAAGGTCCGTTAGGTCCTTGTGTTATGAAGGGTTGGTTAATCTGTGCTTCCTGAGCGGATGATAATTCTATCTTTGCTTTTTCAGCAGATTCTCTTAATCTTTGCAAAGCCTGTGGATCTTTTCTTAAATCAACTCCGTTTTCTTTTTGGAACTGGTCGGCGATATAGTTTAAAATTATCTGATCAAAATCGTCTCCTCCTAAATGAGTATCTCCGTTTGTAGATTTAACTTCATAAACTCCTTCTCCAAGCTCAAGAATCGAGATATCAAATGTTCCTCCACCCAAATCATAGACTGCAATTGTGTGTGCATTTTTCTTATCAAGTCCGTAAGCAAGTGCTGCTGCCGTTGGTTCATTGATTATTCTCATAACTTCCAACCCTGCAATTTCTCCTGCCTGTTTTGTTGCCTGTCTTTGTGAATCGTCAAAATATGCGGGGACCGTAATAACGGCCTGAGTTACTTTTGATCCGAGATAGCTCTCTGCATCGTTTTTAATTTTCTGAAGAATCATTGCGGATACTTCCTGGGGTGTATATTGTTTTCCCTCGACTTCAACAACTGCCATTCCGTCTCTTCCGGACTTAATCGTATATGGAAGCCATTTCATGTCGTTTTGAACGGATTCATCGCTAAATTTCTTTCCCATAAGCCTTTTTATAGAGAATATTGTCTCTTTTGGCTTAAGGACAATCTGTCTTTTTGCAACGTCTCCGACAACATGAGTAACCGGATCTACAACCGATGGGATTACATTTCTTCCCTCGGCCGAGTGGATTACTTTTGGTGATCCACCTTCCATTACGGCTACACATGAATTTGTTGTTCCTAAATCAATTCCAATTATTTTTCCCATATTTATATTTTATTAATTTTCTCTCTTTCCTACAATTACTTGTGCAGGTCTTAATACTTCGTCAAAAAGTTTATATCCTGCTTTTGTCTCTTCTAATACTTTTCCCTCTTCTCCTGCGGCAGTTCCTACTGCCTCCATAAGAACAGGGTCGAAATCGTGTCCTACGGCTTCGATTTTTTCTACTCCCTCACCTTTTAATATATCTATAAAATGTGCAATTGATATTTTTACACCCTCATCTTGAGTATGTTTTTCTGCCAGGAAAAGATTATCAATTCCGGGCAAAAGTCTTAATATCAAATCTTTATTTGCGGTTCTTATCCAACTGGATTTTTCTCCCGCAATTCTTTTTTCTAGGTTTTGGTAGTCAGCCACACTTCTTTTAAGCTGGTTTTCCAAATCCTCTTTTACTTTTAAAAGTTCTTCTTCGTTATCTTTTGTATTTTCTTTGTCAGTTTCTTCATGTTTTTTATTCATTCCTACCATCCTTTAGCAATTTCTTCTATAAGATTTCCAAAATATCTTACGGTAGGCACTATATATGTATAGTTAAGTCTTGATGGTCCTAAGACTCCGATTTCTCCTGCCATATGCATAGGAGTTTCATATCTTGTGAATACAAAACCGTAAGGTCCTTTAAGTCTTGGTCCCAATTCATCTCCCAAGAGGACATGTATATCTTCGTCATCTACCTGTCCTGTGAATATCTCGTTAAGATATTCCGACTGGTCGATTGCCGAAAGGAGTGTCTTTGTTATATCGATATCAAAAAACTCCGGCATATCGAGGATATTTGCATATCCTGCACAGAAAAGTTCTCCGTCACTTGTACTTGTTACAGCAAGTGCTTTAGATTTTTCCGCCAAAGCTCTTGTTATTTCCTTCAAAAACTTTCTTTCCTGGTCTCTTAGATCCCAGACTTTTTCTTTTAGAGCAACTTCTTCTGTTACGGAAAGTTCCTTTTCCTTCATTAATTGTTTTACATAAAACTTCATTCCTTCAGGAGTAGGAACTCTTCCAGCAGAGACGTGTCCTTTTTTAAGGTACCCAAGTTCTTCAAGCTTAACCATTTCATTTCTTATGGTTGCAGGGCTTGCGCTTAAATTATGCTTTTTTTCCAGAGTTTCGGAACCAACCGGTTCGGCCGTTTCAATGTATTCCTCAATTAGGCTCTTTAAAATTTCAACCTGTCTTTGAGTTAAATCGTGCATAATATTAAAGCTTTTTGAGCTTGGAATTAGCAATATGATAACAAGACTGCCAATTGTTGTCAAGAGGTATTTTTACTATATTTTTGATAAACTTAACTTGTGAGAAACCGAAAAAGATTACTTCACCTATTTCTTAGCTTACTTTTCCTACTTATTCTCTCCTACTTTGTCTTGAATTTTCCTCCAAGCTTCCAATTCAATATTTCAAATTTCGCAATTTCGATTATCCCTCTCTTTTTTATTCTTCTTTTTCTTTTTCTTTTTTACCTTTTTGCCTTTATTTTCAAAAATTTAAGAAGAAGTCTTTTCTTTTCTTTGTTTGTGGTGATCGTAATGTATCTTTTCCTTATTAAACTTGCACACCCTTTTTTCATCATCCTTCTTTTAATCCTTCTTTTCATTGAAGAACTGTTCTTCGTAAAACGAAGGTAATTTCTGGTATAATCGAAGCTAACATGAACAAATATTATTTAACAACAGCAATTCCTTATGTAAATGCAAAGCCTCACGTAGGTCATGCCCTGGAATTTGTACAGGCAGATGTAATAAAAAGGTTCCATCAGTTAAAAGGAGACGACGCAAGACTTCTTTCGGGCTCCGACGAGAATGCATTGAAAAATGTACAGGCTGCAGAAAACGAAGGTATTTCTGTACAGGAATTAGTAGACAAGAATTCAAAACTTTTTGAGAACTTAGCAAAGAAATTAAACATAGAATTTGACGTCTTTGAAAGAGGAAGTAGCGACCAACATAAAAAATCTTCACAAGAGCTTTGGGAAAGATGTTTTAAAAACGGAGATATCTACAAAAAAACATATACGGGTCTTTATTGCGTAGGCTGCGAACTCTTCTATGAAAAAAGTGAATTAAACGAAAAAGGAGAATGCTTTGAGCATCCTGGAAAGCCATTGGAAGAAGTGAGCGAGGAAAATTATTTCTTTAAGCTTTCAAGATATCAGGATAAGATAAAGGAATTGATTGAAAAAGACGAGATAAAGATAATCCCCTCTTTCAGAAAAAATGAAGTTCTGGCTTTCCTAAAAGAAGGTTTACAAGATATAAGTATTTCGAGAACGAATAAAAGAGCAAAAGACTGGGGCGTAGAAGTTCCCAATGATCCAAACCAGCGTATGTATGTCTGGTTTGATGCTCTTAACATCTACCAATCGGGTGTAGGTTTTGGGTGGGACGATAAAGAATACAAAAAATGGTGGCCGGCTGACTTACATGTAATAGGAAAAGGAATAATAAGATTCCATGCGGTTTATTGGCCTGCATTTCTTCTTTCCGCAGATCTTCCCTTACCAAAAGCAATTTTTGTCCATGGATACTTCACAGTAGACGGACAGAAAATGTCCAAGACTTTAGGAAATGTCGCAGATCCATTGGATTTTATAGAAAAATACGGAGCTGACGCATTGAGGTATTATCTTTTGTCTCAGATATCTCCTTTCCAGGACGGTGATTTTTCCGAGAAAAAATTAATTGAAGTATATAATTCCGATCTTGCAAACGGTCTCGGAAATCTCGTTGCAAGAGTTGCAAGACTTTGCGAAAATTCAGGCTTTAAAAATGAGCCGGGTAAAACTTTTGAGATAGATGAAGCTTACGAAAAAGCCCTTAATGAACTAAGGTTCAACGATGCCCTTTCTTTTGTCTGGGAAAAAATATCAGAAGCGGATAAATTCATAAATGAAGAAAAACCTTGGGAACTAGTTAAAAACAATGACGAAAAAGTACATGGTGTATTAAAACATTCCGTAGAACAGATAAAAGAAATTGCTTACTTTCTTAAACCCTTCTTACCAGAAACAGCAGAAAAGATTGAAGAACAATATGAGTCTTCGGAAATAAAAAGCAGTACTCCTCTTTTCCCAAGAATTGGATAATCTCTTGACTTAACTTATCCTTTTTTGTTTTAATAGATAAATCATCAAGAGACCCTACTTAGTAGGGCGGCAACCGAAAGACTAGCGGTGCCATTCCGGGAGGAAGATGAGGTCAAAAGACAAGTCTTTATTACCTCTCTTTTGATGAGAGGTTTTTTTATGACTAACGATTATATTTTTACATCAGAATCTGTCTGCGCAGGACATCCCGACAAAATTTGCGACTCAATAAGTGATTCAATTCTTGACGAAGTTTTAAGACAGGACAAAAAAGGAAGAGTTGCAGTAGAGACCCTCGTTACTTTTAACAAAGTTGTCATTGCAGGAGAAGTAACCGCAAATGCAAAAGTAGACTATGAAAAAATAGCCAGAAAAAGAATTGAAGACTTAGGTTATACGGATTCCTACTACGACTTCGGGGAAAAAAGCGATGTAGAAGTCTATGTCCATGAACAATCTCCCGAAATTTCAAAAGGAGTAGACGAAGAAGGAGCAGGAGATCAGGGAATGATGTTTGGTTTTGCCTGCAACGAAACAAATACCTTAATGCCTCTTCCCATAACTCTTGCTCATAGACTTGCACAAAAAGTAGACGAAGTTAGGGAAAAAGGGGTACTTCCCTTCTTAAGGCCCGACGGAAAAACCCAAGTAACAGTTGAATACAAAAACGGGGTACCTGTCGGAATACAGCAGGTAGTAATTGGTGTTCCTCATGATGAAAAAGTAGGTCTTTCCGAAGTTAAAGATAGCCTAAAGAATAAAGTAGTATCTGTAATACTTGATGAGTTCGGATTTAAAATTGAAGACAAAGATTTAATTGTAAATGGAACTGGGGTTTGGCATAAAGGCGGACCCGCAAGCGATACGGGAGTAACAGGAAGAAAAATTATCGTCGATACATATGGAGGATACGCAAGAGTAGGAGGAGGAGCATTCTCCGGTAAGGATCCTACGAAAGTAGATAGGTCTGCTGCTTATGGAGCAAGATATCTTGCAAAACATATAGTAAGAGAAGATTTGGCAGACAAAGCAGAAGTAAGAATTGCATATTTCATAGGAGGCAGGCAGCCATCAATGCTTGATGTAGAAACCTTTGGGACCGAAAGAGTGGATAAAAAAGTTATATTGGATTTTATGAGGGAAACTCTAAATACTTCTGTTGAGGGAATAATAAAAACCTTGGATTTACAAAGACCTATTTATCTTCCAACTTCTTCTTACGGACATTTCGGAAGAGAAGAATTCCCCTGGGAGAAATAATTAATTCAATTCTTTCTCGTCTATCTTATACTCAAGTTTCTTAAGAAACCTCAAAATTGTTTTTCCTCTTTGGGAGATCTTATGGTGAACAAAAGAGCCCTCGCTTCTTTTGGAAATAAGCCCCGAAACCGTAAGTCTTCTTAAATGCTCACTGGCAGTCTTGAAGTTTATTTTTAATTTTCCCGATATCTCATAAAGAGAAAGATCCGGATTATCCGAAACCAATTGAAGCATCTGAATTCTTCTATGGTTTGAAAACCCCTTGACGACTCTTTCAAGTTTTCTGTAATTTGCCATAATCTATAGGTTAAAAATAATGTAGCAAATTATTCTTTAATTCTCAAGAAATAGAGAATTAGATAAAATGGTAGAATAAAAAAATGAGGAAACTTCTCATAGCACTTTTTGGAATACTTTTGGGAGTTGGTGTAACTTACACAGCGCTCTCCTATTCACCCAGGACTAACACAATAACTCCCATTAACCCCCTTTCTCCTAAAAAAGAAGTTATAGGATTTTTACCCTATTGGCTTTTGGATAAGGCAGATAAAGATTATTCAAAATATATAAACACACTCACCTATTTCGGATTAAAAGTAGGGACGGACGGGAAAATAATGAGATATAACAGTCCTACGGAAAAAGAGCTGGGTTGGAATGCTCTGGACACAGGAAAAGTTGATAAGTTTTTACAAGATGCAAAAAATAGTGATGAAAATCTTTCACTTTTAATCTCAAACGGAAACGTAGATTCAATAAATGCTTTAGTAGAAAACCCCGTAAGAAATGCAAGAAATCTGGTTTCTGATGTTGAACCGATAATGGACAGATACGGATTTACCGATTTAAATATTGATATCGAATATACTTCCCAGGCCTCAACTTCTGCAAGGGAAAACTTTACGAAATTTATCCAGGAAGTAAAAAACAACTTGAAACCCTCCCAGACTTTAACAGTTGAGATTACTTCCATAGACGTAGTTAAACCCTATCTTATCGATCCTGTCGCCGTTTCAAAAATTGCAGATAAGATTGTAATCATGACTTACGACTATCATTCAACTGACTCTTTTGTTACGGGTCCAGTTGCGCCGCTTTTGGGAGCAGGGACAGAGTCTGAATTTGATGTCCAGGCAGCTATCGAAAAAGCATTAGAGATAATGCCCGCTCAGAAGTTAATCCTCGGAGTTCCGACCTATGGATATGAATGGGAAGCACTAAGTCCTGTTCCAAGATCTGCAATAATTCCAAGTACGGGAGTTGTCGTAAGTAACAGAAGAGCGGAAGAACTTCTTACCACCTGCTCCTCCTGCAGTGCAGTTTTGGATAAAAGTGCCGAAGAATCATATATCTCCTACTACGATGATTACACCCAGGATTATCACATAATGTTTTACCCGGATAAAAACTCGACCGAAAAAAAAGTTAAGTTTGCAAATGATTTGAGTCTCGGAGGAATTGCAATCTGGGCATTAGGGTACGAAGGAGATAATATGCTTTCTCCACTTGAGGGTTATAAATAGCTTATTCTCCCCTTCTTGGTATTGTTATTAAAAATATATCTTCTTGGAGACTCGATTGTTATTACATTACTCAAATTATCGGTATCGTTAAAAGCCGCACTTACTGACCCCTCCAAAACATCTACAGTTATTATCGAATTATCGGAATCTACATTGACACTTACCTTACCGCTTTCCAGATTTATAAGTAAATCGAGTCCCCTTACACTAAATGGAATATTCCCTGTTTTTTGAAAAGTTGCAATTCCTTGTTTTTGTGATATCACAAAATTCTGTGGAAGAGTCTGTATAAAACTTATTTGTGTATTTTCGGAAAGTGATATTTCCCCTATCCTGTCGAATATAACCGTTGCGCTCCCGTTTCCTCCGGTATTTAAATCCTCTCCCTGAAGAATTTCAACGGGTGCATTTATTAAAGTTGCATAATCCTTGGACCTTGGCTGAAAAGAAACAGTTCCGGAAAGAGAAGAAATTTCTCCCTTTAGAGAATCAGAAGGAGGATTATCTATCGAAAATTTACTTTTGATTGCAGGGTTTAATTTCTGGATCGTATTATTCGAAACCATAAAATCTGCCACAAAGACAAGAGCAACTCCCAAAGAGAAAAAGATTAAAAATAAAAGAAGTTTCTTTAACATTTACTTATTGTAGCATTAGTTAATGATGAGTAAGAAGAAATCCTATAACCGCAATTAGAACGCCTATACCTGCGATACTCATTCCTATAGCAAAATATTTAAAAACGGTATATAGGTTGTCTTTCATACCGAAAGTATACACCTTTCACATGGGTTTCTTCTTGGAGAAGTGTATACTATGAGAGTGGTTGAAGCACCTACTCTCGAACCTGAGGAAACCCGCATAGCAAGACTCGGTTTATCCGGGGCGCCTTCCTTCTCAGTAGATTTAACTGAAGCAATTACCTCCAAATTTTATATTTTGAGTTTCCCCGATAAAGACAGAAGCATTATTGCAAGAGAAGGACAATTCTGGCACATATATACGATTGCCGGAGCATATACTCCCGTTGACCCTGTAGACAAAAGATTATTAGGAGACATAATAAGAATGCACGAGAAACATCCCTACTGGGGTGGAAATTTTACAGAACAACAAGTTAGAGTAGAGATAGAAAATAGAAAAAGAAGAATAAATGATTTGAAACCTGCAGGTTTTGTACCTCTTAGTGAAGTTAATGATTTAAAAGTACTACTCCAAGATTCAAAAAAGAAGCAAAGGTAATCCACAATATATAAGGAACCATAAGATAAAAAGCTTTCCTCGAATATTTATAAAATGATTTTATTGTCAAAGCAGTAAATATCCAAAGAAGAACTATCTCCAGATATGCAACTAACGGAAGATGCAAATAAAAGAAAATTACAGACCATAAGAAGTTAAGTAAAAGCTGAATTAAGAAATAATATAAAGGAAGCTTATCTTTAGTTTTCTTAGAGAGAACAAGATATAAAGCAATTGCCATTAAAACATAAAGGGTTGTCCAGACGGGTCCAAAAACAAAATTAGGCGGAGTAAAAAACGGTTTATTTAAAGTAGCGTACCAAGTGGGAATTGAAGAAATTGTAAAAAAAGAACCAAGGGCCCCTGTCCCCAAACAAAGAGCTAAAGACAAAAACAGCAACTTATACTTCTTAATCATAGATTAATCATTTCAAAATTTATTAGGGTAAGTCAAATCAAAGACCCGGTAGAATTCCCGACGATGTTCCAGTAGGAGAAGGAGCAAGCGTTGGACTTGGCTTAGAAGAAGGTGATGGACTCGGAGAGGCAGTAGGCTTGGGAGTAGGTTTAGGAGTCGGCTTTGGAGTCGGAGTATTCTTCTTTGGAGTAGGACTCGCGGACGGAGTTGGACTTGTGGTGGGCTTAGGAGTAACTGTCGGAGTAGCGCTTGGAATAGGAGACGGAGTAATAGTAGGAGTTGTTATTACCGGTACCGAAACAGGTTGTGGAGCCAGATTACTAAAAGGCGGAGGAGTTTTAGGACGCGGTGAAAAATTAAGAGCAACTACAGCGGTTGCAATTGCGGCCATTATAAGAAATATCCATGTTGCTGCTGAGCTTTCGCTTACTCCCACTTCTCCGGGAACTTCCGCTCTCTGGGGTACATTTTCCCTGGTACTAACCAAGCTATATAAAGGAGCGGAGAAAAATAATCCTCCCTGCCATAAGAGTAAAAGTGCCAAGGTAAAGATAAGAATATTTTGTCTAAAATAGACAAAACCGAAAGCTGCGGCAAAACATATAACTGCTATTGCAGTCTCTGTCTCCGTAGATCTTATTGCACTTAAGATTTTCAACTTCGGATTTGCTTTTGAGGTCCTTAAAAATACACCCTGTTTTCTGACAAGTCCCTGTACACTTCCCAAAGTAATAGCCCAACCGAAACTGAAAAAATTAGACATTGCGGAAATTGCTTCTCTTGTAGAAAGATTTAAAGCGTTTTTCAAAACCCAGACAAATCTCCAAAGTCCTGTTACTAGAAATACTGTCGGGATTAAAATAAGAGGCTCCCTATATGGAATAAATCCCTGGATCTGGGGATATAAACTTAATATTCCTCCTAATATAAGAAAGAATGCAAAAAATAAATTGAGTAAATCGTTATACCATTGAAGTCCTCCGACTAGATAGTTATATTTCTGGGCAAAAGTAAGTTTGTTTGTAGGGTCCGTAATATTAGACCAGGGTAAAAGAGCTTCCCAGTGTTTTTTTAATATCTGTATTCCTCCGAAACACCATCTGAATCTTTGTTTTTTAAATTCATCAAAGGTAAGTGGCATTAATCCTTTACCGTAACTTTTATGGACATATAAAGATTCGTATCCTAGCTTAAGAATTCGTAGACTTGCTTCTGCATCTTCTGTAATACACCATTCGTCCCAACCACCTATTTCCAAAAGTACGGATTTTCTAATAAGTCCCATTGTTCCCGCAAATATTATTGCGTTTCTTTCGTTTCTTGATTGCATAGAAACGTTAAAGAAATATTTATATCCTAAATATGCAGCCTTAAAAAATGAATTTTCATTCTCTCCCCTATAATCCTGAGGTGTCTGGACAAAAGCGATTTTTTCATTTTGAAAAAGAGGGATGAGATCGCTTAAGAAATCGGGATTTACTTCATAATCGGAATCTATAATTCCGACAAATTCGGCATCCTTTGCAGTTTGGGATAATGCAAAATTAAGTGCCCCCGACTTATATCCCGGCCAGTTTCCCAAATGATAAAATTTAAATCTTTCTCCCAGTCTTTCACAAGCTTCCTCAAGAGGTTTCCAGGTCGCTTTATCTGGAGTATTGTTATCAATTACCAAAACTTCAAAATTGGGATAGTTAAGCTTTGAAAGACCTTCCAATGTTTTTATAACAATATCCGCAGGTTCGTTATAACAGGGAAGGTGTAAAGAAACTTTTGGATCTCTTGTCCCCGCGGGCACCTTGTTTACTCTTCTTCTCCAATGCGTCCTACAAAGAGTATCCAGAGCTTCAAAGGCGTAAGAAAGAGTAAGAAAAAGAGCGAATGTTTCTATTAAGAAAAACATGAGGGCAAGGGTATATCCAAGAATATTTGCAGTTGCAAAAGCGGTTATCTGGAAAGAATAAATAAGATAGACGATAGTAAGGGTAAATAAATTAGTCCAAGCAACTTTTGCTATGAAATTCCAGTCAGGAAGTAAAGTAATCCAAAATATTCCTTCAAGTGTAATTATTGAATAGAGAATAAAATTGTTCCGTACAAACAAACTTCCTATTCCCATTACAATCAGAAGCCAGGCAAGGGAAACAAAACGATTAGAAATATTTGTCCTTGTTCCAAAAAGAACAAGAGGGACAAAGCTTATTAAAAATAAAATTGCCGATAAATCTAAAGCTTCTGTAATCATACGTATATTAAATGAATTAAAAATAGAATAAAGAATATTGCACCAAAGAATAGAAGGATTAAAGAAACAAATAGATAATTTTTTGCATGAACTATTTCTTCTTGATTAAGTTCTTTATTTCTCAAAAGACTTAAGTTATCCCAAATTTCCAATGGTCCAAATATTACTGCAAGGAGCCCTCCCAAAGACAAACCGAAAAAGGCAAGTTGTAACCATCCAGGATGGAATTTCTTAGGAAGGGGTTTATACAAAGAACTACCTACTCCACCTTTTCTTGGGAGATCTATTACCTGTTCTTTTTCATTTTTGACTGTATAATAATCGTCTGTCTCAGACAGAAAAGTTAAATCGTTATCCACAGTTATTAAAACTTTACAGGATAATTTTTAAGGTTGAGTAAATTTAGAGTAAGAAATTAAAGATGCCTTGATAAGTACGAATTTTTGGCTTTCTGAATTTCTTCAACTTGTATATCATGTCGTATTCGTTCTTCCCTGTTTTCTATATTAGCTCTTCCAATTAGATCAAATATATAATCTCTTTCTTCATCACAATAAACTTCTCGGGTATAAGATTTTATTATTTCATCAATTCTAACTTGATCTCCCACTAAATCAGTTCCACTGACTTTAATTTTGTCCGCTCTAGTAAAAGCTACTAAAGAAACAATTGGAGCATTTAAATGATTTCCTAATAAAACCTCTAATGCTTTGACATGAGCATAATTTTGCCTAAATGGATTATAAAATTTAAATTCTTTACTTTGTAAAAATTGTTTCCAGTATTTACTTTCAACATTGCCATAAATCCAACCATTTAATGCTTTTTCTTCTATACAAAAAATTCCAAAATTAGAAACTATAATCTTGTCAATCTGAGTTGTAGTTGAATTACCAGTAGATCTTAACAGAACATCTAAGATAGTTTTATATTTTTCTAAATCAGGTACATCAGGAGAAAAATTTTGTAACTCTTTAAAAAATTTAAATATAAAGATCAAAACTATACCTACAATTAATATTGTTAAAAGCATTAATTAAATTCTAACAAATAACTTCTCTTAAAATATAAATTAATTGATAAAAAAATATAAATGTAGTTGAATTGAGTTATGGCAAGATATTGGTATAGACATAGATATTATCATCGAAGAAACAATACTCCAAAACCTGAAGAATTAGGAGTTCTTTTGTTAATGGCCATGTTTTTATTTATTTTCGTTCCTCAGACTAGACAGCTTTTTTCTCAAATTTGGTATATTTATACTTTTGGAGCAGCTGTCCTTTTATTTTTGGTTGCAAATAAAGTTTATAAACAATATCGCTTATCTAAAGCTGGAATAGATGAAGTCGACAAAATGTCAGGACAAGATTTTGAAAATTTTCTTTGTAGTTTATTCTCAAAACTAGGTTACAAAGTCCAACATACAGGACACACAGGAGATTTGGGCTCTGACTTAATCATTGAAATGGGCGGAGCAAGAATTGCTGTTCAAGCAAAAAGATATCAGGAAAATGTTGGACCAGATGCGGTTAGAGAAGTTAATACAGTTATTAAACCAAGAAACTGTACATCAGGCTGGGTTGTCACAAACAGTCATTTTACAGAAGAAGCAAAAGAATTAGCCCGAGCTAATAATATAATACTTTGGGATAGGGAAGAATTAATAAACAATATTTTAAAATCAAAAGAACAAAGAGAAATTCCAGCCTGTCCAAAATGTAGGGCTATTATGGTTTTAAGAACGAGCCAATATGGAGAATTTTGGGGATGTTCAAATTATCCTCAATGTGACGGAACTAGAAATTTTACTTAATAAATATCTCCATTCCTTGAGGATCATCCAAAGTTAATGTATTTGAACAGGAATTAAGATTTCCAGTAACAATTACCTGCTGATTTGAATATGTGGAAAAATTTATATTTTCGTTATAAGGAATATAAAGAGTTGTTCCTCCTTGAATCAACACAGTTCTATTTACAATTTTCTTCTGCGATTCTACTCCCAAAAGTTTTTGTATTAAAGAATTATTTTTTGAATAAATCTCTCTTGCCTCCAAAATCCTTATCGTCCCAATTTCCGTCTGTGTTCCCCTGTCGCAAATAATTTTATCTCCTCCAAATAAACCAAATGCCGAGATTAAAAGAACAACTCCTGCAATTCCCAAAGAACCTTTTAGCGTGAAAGAGAACGCTTTTTGGTTTTTAATATCTTCCAAAAGTTCTATTACTCTCCTTAGAGGATTTCCTATTCTAATATCCAATAAATCTTCCTGAGCTTTGTAGTTTCCCGTATGAGAGGCTAAAAATTCTTTTACTAACTTCGTTCCCTCTGTTGCGGCTGTCGGTACACTAATAAAATGCCCCTTCTCATCTCGGGGCCTAGATGAAGATACCTGACTTTTTAACTTGTCGGGCATAACTAATTATGGTATCAAGACGGAAAAAAATGCAAATTAATTATCGAAAGCTCCTTCTCCCCCGTCTCCCGGTCTTATTATCGAATGTTTTGTAGGAATAGGAGTAACAGAAGGTAACGAAGAAGGCAAAGGACTAACTGTTACCGTAGAAGAAGGAGTAGGAGTTGCTACTTGATTCGAAACAGAATGAGTAGATACCGGCAGAAGAGGCTTTATCATATAAACAATTGCAATTATTGAGAGTCCTACCAAGAGCTTATTTCGCATTCTAAAATTATACACTTTAAGCCTAAAAATTGCTAAGAAGTTGTATAATTTAGATAGTGAAGCACCTACGGATTTACAAAAACGGAGGAATGCTCAGGTACCAAAACGGATACTTAAGAAAAAACGGTACTTTCGTTAAACCCCATATGAAGACCTATCCCGATAGTTCCAAAGACAATAACAGAAAGTTCATCTTAGGCTACTAATGTTGTAGAATTAAACTATGGCTGTATCTCTCCCTGTTTCAATACCACAAGTATCTATTCCTAGCGGAATAAATCTTCCGAACCGTATTCCAGATTCCGTCCTTACGAGCCCATATTTCTGGGTAATTGTTTTTCTTCTTCTTGTCATCGCCTATTCTCCTTTTGCTTTTCTCATATATAACTTTACGAGAAAAAGAAAAATAATAAACGCAAACATCTTTGAAGTTGCAGATATGCCTGACGATGAATTCTTCATCTTCCTTACCAACTTTTTTAGAAGATTGGGATATAAGGTAATAAATCCCGGAAAATCTTTGGGAGGAGCGGGAGTAGATTTAATAGTAGTAAAGGATAACGTAACTACAATGGTAAGAGGAAAAAACCAAATCGTAGGAAATGACGTTAACGCGGTAAAAGAAGTAGAAGACAGAAAGAACTTTTATAAAACTCAGAATGCTCTTTTAATAGCAAACTTAAAACAATTCACCCCTTTGGCGATAAACTATGCAACTAGCATGAAAGTAGAGCTCTGGGACAACAAAATTTTTGGAGAAAAAATACTGGAAGCAAAATCAAGAGCAGGAATGAATCTTAATGAAGAAGGGTCACAAACATCCCCACAGCAGCAGCTCCCATCCCAAGAAAAGTAATCCAAACTAAACTATTAGATAATTTTCCGCTTGTATACTCACCCATTATTTTTTTATTTCTTCCAATAAGTGCAATTATAAATATTAGTGGAACAGCAACAACTCCGTTTATTACTGCTGTAAATACCAAAGCTTTAATAGGATCTATTCCTATAAAATTAATCATCAAACCTATTAATGTTGCTATAGTTATTACTCCGTAAAATCCGTGAGCTTTCTTAAGCTTCTGGTTTAATCCTTCTTTAAGTCCGAAACTTTCGGCAAACGCATATGCTGCAGAACCCGCAAGAACAGGAACACCCAAAAGTCCAAGACCGATTATTCCCGTTGCAAAAATAATTTTTGCCATAAGTCCGGCATCCGGGAAAGTACTTACCAAAGGCTCTAATGCTTTTGCCGCATCTGCAGCAGTTCTTATGTCCGTAATCCCATGAGAATTAAGAACTGTAGCGGTTACCAGAATTATCGACCAGGTTCCTATTTCCGAAAAAAGCATTCCCGTAAAATTATCTATTCTTAAATTCCTTATGAACCTTGGATTAATATGGGGACCGTCTTTTCCCATTAGATGTTTTGCTCTTTCCTCTTCCGTTTCCTCGGATGCCTGCCAGAAAAACATATATGGGGAAATTGTCGTTCCCAAGACTCCGGTTATTATGAAAAGAAACTGGAAATTAAGTTCTATATGAGGAATAAAAGTAGCTTTTAATATCGTAAGCCAGGGTTGGGAAACAATGAAAACAGTAATAGGATAAGCAAGTAAAGAAAGGCAAAGCCACTTTAAAATCTTTGAGTAAACCCTATATGAAAGAAAAATCTCCAGAACAAG
The DNA here is from genome assembly GCA_021791545.1 of bacterium. Taxonomy (GTDB): domain Bacteria; phylum Patescibacteriota; class Microgenomatia; order Levybacterales; family UBA12049; genus JAJYWL01. The sequence goes on along the minus strand of JAJYWL010000016.1, from coordinate 157,779 downwards.
CATTAAAGCTGTAAAGAATAACGTCCAAAGAGCAAAGTTAAGAGGGATGATAAGTCTTGCTGCTGCTGCCATTGCTCCAATGTCCGCCCCTATATTAATGGTATTGGCAACCAAGACCAGTAAAACTACGACAGATAAAACTTTCTTTCCATAATTTTCTTTAACTACCGCAGCAATACCCTTTCCCGTTACAGCACCTATTCTTGCACTTACTTCCTGAACAGCTGCCTGAAAAGGAAGCATAAAAACGGCAGTCCATAACTGTCCGTATCCAAACTGTGCACCCGTCTGGGAATATGTAGCTATACCGGAAGGATCATCATCTGCCGCTCCCGTTATAAAACCGGGACCCAAAGAACGAAGTAATTTTTTTATTCTTTCCACTGACTTAATTATATGCACATTTTGTTGTTATAATAAACTAATGATTGATGCCCATTGCCACTTAAACTACTCAGAAAAATACGAAGATCTGGACGAAATAATAAATAGAGCCAAGGAAAAAGGTGTAGACAGAATTATTAATGCCGGTACCTCTATTGAACGCTCCCAAATGGCAATAGATCTTGCCCAAAAATACGATAATCTTTTTGCAATTGTAGGAATACATCCTCATGACAGTGAAAAAGCAGGAAGCTTTGAGCAAGATTTGGACAGGATGTGTAAAGAGAAAAAAGTTGTAGGAGTAGGAGAAATAGGACTTGATTATTTTGCAAACGAGATAGACCCAAAAATACAAAAAAATGTTTTCTCCAAACAGATAGAAATAGCTATAAAAAATAATCTTCCCTTACAGATTCATCAAAGACATGCTGGAGATGACGTAATTGATGTCTTAACTTCCTATAAGAATGAGTTTAAGAATTCTCCCGGAATGATTCATTGTTTTGCAGGAAGCTTTGATTTTTTAAATAAAGCTTTAGACCTCGGATTCTATATCGGTTTTGACGGAAATATAACATATAAAGGACTTGCTCCGGGAGAAGATACAAAACTATCGGATCTTGCCCTTAAAACTCCAAACGACAGGATTATTGTCGAGACGGATGCACCATGGCTTACCCCCATTCCCCACCGCGGAATGCGAAATGAACCTAGCTATGTTATAATAACAGCCGATTTCATAGCTAATCTCAAAGGTATACCATTAGAAGAATTCAGAGATATTACGGTAAAAAATACGGAAAATCTTTTTAACCTAAATGACTAGCTTTTTTCAAAAAATATTTTTTAGGTATCCTATTAAAACAAGAAGGGCTTTGGACATGGTCCCCGGCCTTGTTTCGTGGACCTTAATACTCTTCCCGTTATGGGGTTCCTTTTTAATTCCTACCTTCGTCGCTTACTTTATCCTCTTTTTTGACGTTTATTGGTTCTACAAATCATTCTCTCTCGTATATTACGCCTGGAGAGGAACGCTTAAAGTAAAAGAAGCAGAAAAAGAAAACTGGCTTAAGAAAGCAAATAAGTTAAAAGACTTCGACAAGACGACCCATATCCTGGTTATCCCCAATTACCAGGAAAACATAGATAAATTAAGAAGAACTCTCCAAAGTCTTGCGACACAAACCTTCCCTACTAAAAGAGTCTATGTAGTCTTGGCAATGGAAAAAAGAGAAAAGGAAGCAAAAGAAAAAGCCGAAACTCTTATTTCCGAATTTAGCAAGAATTTCGGAGGAGTTTTGGCAAGCTACCATCCCGATATTGCAGGAGAAGTAAAAGGAAAATCTTCAAACGAATCATTCGGCGCAAAGCTTGCGTATAAAGAATTGGTAAAAGGAGGAAAAATTGATATCAACTTTTCGACCATTTCTTCCGTAGATGCGGATTCCGTATTCGATAAACAATATCTTGCCTATCTTACATATAGCTTCTTAACGGACGAAAAAAGACACAACAAGTTCTGGCAATCTGCAAACGTTAACTACAGTAACATGTGGGAAGTTCCCGCTCCTATCAGAGTAATCGCTTTCTTCGGGTCTCTCTGGAGAACGGGACTTTTACTAAATAGAGATAGACTTGTCTCTAATTCAACATACTCCCTATCATTCAAACTATTGCACGATATTGATTTCTGGGATACGGACGTCATACCCGAGGATTACAGAATTTTCTTCAAAGCATTTTACAGAAAATCCGGAAATGTCTGGATGGAGCCGATATTCTTACAGACGGCAATGGATGCTCCGCTTTCAACATCTTATGTTAAATCTCTCAAGAATAAATACCAGCAGGAAAGAAGATGGTCATGGGGAGCATCGGACGACGGATTATTCATTAAATGGTGGCTTACTGTTCCAAATGTTCCATTCATAAGAAAAACCCTCATGCTTAACAACGTGCTGCTCGACCATTTCCTCTGGCCCGTCTATTGGTTCATCATTACTATCGCCGCAAACATAATGCCTTTCATAAACCCTGTTTTCTCAAGGACAACTCTTGGTTACAACCTTCCAAGAATTGCAGGACTTATCCTTACGCTTAGCGCTATTGCAACCTTTGCCATGATATTTATCGATTACAAGAATAGGCCTAAGGAAGCAAAACCTAAATCCAGAATAAGACAGATTCTTTTTCCGTTAGAATTTCTTCTTTTACCCGTAGTAGGATTTTTCCTTTCAACCCTTCCCGCTCTTATATCTCATACACAATTAATGCTTGGAAAAAGGCTTGAATATAAGGTCACCGAAAAAGTATAGCCTCTTTAACCAAACTTCGTTATAATAGTAGTATGAAAGTCTTAAGAAGGCTTGAAAGTTCGACACATACTTGGTTTCTTCTCTTCATCTCTCTAATCTTCTTTTTACTAAGACTACCCTCTTTTTTTGAACCCTATTGGTATGGAGACGAAGGGATATATGAAACTTTAGGCCTCGGAATGAACCATGGAAGACTCTTGTATAAAGAGATCTTCGACAACAAACCTCCACTTTTATATTTCATCTATTCATTATTCGGATCAGACCAATCTGCAGTCAGATTTTTCTCTTTTGTAGTAGGACTTCTTTCGGTTTTTGTATTCTTTTTCCTTGCAAAAAAATTCTTCAAAAATACCAAATCTCTTTTTGTCTCGACAGGAGTCTTTGCAGTACTTTTCGGATTACCGCTTATTGAGGGAAACATCGCAAACGCGGAAAACTTCATGATTCTTCCTGCTCTTTTTTCAGCCTTTCTTGTCTTTAAAGCTTTGGAAGACAGGATAAACCATAAAAAACTTCTTTTTGCGGCAGGTTTTCTTTTAGGAGTATCTTTTCTTATAAAAATAGTCGCAGTGTTTGATTTCGCGGCTTTTTTTGCTTTCCTTACTTTTTCAAAGATTGAAAATCTAAAAGACCTTCTTACCAAAAAGTTCTGGGAAATGGAATTAATGCATTTACTCTCGATCGTTTCGGGATTTCTTCTTCCTATTATTTTTGTCGCTGTCATTTTCCTTTTAAGAGGAGGATTTTCGGATCTGATAAGAGCAACATTTTTCAGCAATATCGGTTATGTCGGATACGGAAACAAGCTAATCATTCCCCAGGGACTTCTTATTCTTAAACTTGTTCTTCTCGGCGGATATTCTCTTTTTGTCTTCTTCAAAAGAAAAAGTTTAGGAAGTTTTGCTACTTTTGTTTTACTCTGGACTGGCTTTTCTCTCTTTAATGCTTTCTTCTCACAAAGACCATATACTCACTACGTATTGACCCTGCTTCCGAGTTTTTGTCTCTTACTCGGTCTTTTATTTGAAAAAACCAAACAACAATATACATATGCGCTCATCTTTGTATTGACTCTTTTCCTTGCTCTCACAAACTTTAATTACTACGTCAAAACATTCACTTATTATCCTAATTTCATTTCCTTTGTCTTCGGAAATAAATCTGTTGCAGCATACGAAAAATATTTTGACGGAAGTACCCCAAGAGATTATGCGCTCGCCTCTTTCATCAACGCGAACACAACCGAAAAAGACAATATTTTCTTGTGGGGAAATAATGCACAGCTCTATAAGATGACAAATAAGCTACCTCCCGGAAAATATACCGCAACCTATCACATAACCAACTATAAAGACGGAAATTCTGATACAATTGCAGGACTTAAAAAAGCCGATCCTAAATATATTATAGTTATGCCAAACGTAGGAAATTATCCATTCCCTCTTACTAACTATAAACTTAAATTAGATATAAGCGGCGCAATTATTTATGAAAAAATTTCTAGATAATATCCTCGAGGACAGACAAACCCAAAGAATCTATCTTGCAACAGCGGGAGTTTTGCTTGTAAGTCTTTTATATGCCGCACTTAATTTCACTTCCCTTCCTCCGTTCGTCCCAATTTTTAACCAGCTTCCTTGGGGAGATGCAAGAATAACAGATAAACTAGGTATATTCATTCCGGTAGCAGTTGCAACCATAATATTTATTTTTAACCTGGTCTCTTCTTCGTATATCTATAAAAAGAATCCTCTTATAGGAAGACTTTTTGCAGTAACAAGTTTTCTTATTGCCTTAATGTGTTTTCTCTTTATAATTAGAACAATACAAATAGTCCTTTAAATGAACACCTTACAAATCATATTTCTGCCAATGGTTGTGTCCTTTTTAGCAACAGTAGTTTCAACTCCAATCGCTCTTTTTTTCCTTAAAAAGTATAACGTCGTAGACGACCCCGAAAAACATAAACACCCGGCGATAATCCATAAGATTCCCATTCCAAGAGGAGGAGGAATTCCTATGTTTATAGGAGTTTTAGTAGGAAGTCTTCTATTTTTACCTATGTCTAACATAGTCATTACTCTTCTTATTGCTTCTTTTCTTGCACTTTTTATCGGGGTCTTGGACGATAAGGCGGATTTATCGCCATATCTAAGGTTCGGAGTAAACATTATATGTGCATTAATTGTAATTTGGGGAGGAACAAACATTCCCTTCATTACCAATCCGTTCGGAGGAATACTTTTTTTCAGTTCTTTTAATATTCCCTTCCTCCCCCAGATTATCGCAGTCCTTTGGATTGTCTGGGTCATGAACATGCTTAACTGGAGTAAGGGAGTAGACGGACAGATGCCCGGAATAGTTGCAATATCTGCAGTAATCATAGGTCTTTTAAGTTTAAGATTTCCTTTATCCGATCCATATACACATGTAAGCGCTGTGCTTTCCTTTATCCTCGCCGGTTCTGCTTTAGGATTTCTTGTGTTTAATTTCTATCCCGCAAAGATATTTCCGGGATACGGAGCAACGGCAATTTATCTTCTTTTGGCAGCTGTTTCTATTCTTTCGGGAGCAAAGCTTGCAACCGCAATCTTAGTTATGGGAGTTCCTATGATAGACGGAGCTTTTACTATTATGAGAAGAGTGGCAACGGGTCATTCCCCTTTCTGGCATGACAAAAAACATCTTCACCATCTCCTTTTGGACCTAGGCCTTGGTCAAAGGCGAATTGCCTTGTTTTATTGGGCTCTCTCTGCTATATTAGGCTCAATATCTCTAGTACTTTCAAGCAAAGGTAAACTTTTTGCAATTATAATGTTGGCTATAATTGTAGGGGGAGCCTTATTGTTCCTCCACCTTTTTTTGAATAAAGAAAATGATAAAACTGATTTATAACACTCTGAGATTAGTCCGCCCAAGGCAATGGATTAAAAACTTTGCCGTTTTTGCCTCGATAACTTTTGCCGGAGAACTTTTTGACCCGCCCGTATTTTGGAAAGTATTTCTTAGTTTTCTTGCTTTTTGCGGACTCGCTTCTGCAACCTATATCATAAATGACATTTTCGATATAGAAAAAGACAAGCAACATCCTTTCAAAAAATTTAGACCCTTGGCACATAACGACATTCCTGTTTCTATGGCAGCAATCATGGCAGCAGTCTTGATGATAGGATCATTAATCGTCGCAAAAGAAGTTACTCCCGCCTTTTTTGCAACCGCAATCGTTTATCTTTTAATACAATTTCTCTATTCTTCGGTTGCCAAGTCTATCGCCGTAGTCGATATTCTGGCGATCGCATCTGGTTATATATTGAGAGTCTATGCGGGTGAATTTGCCAGCGGATTTCATCTCTCGGTCTGGCTTTTACTTACCACGATTTCCATTTCACTTTTCTTGGCAATCGGAAAAAGAAGATCAGAACTTACACTTGTCTCTAATCAGGTAGGACAAAATATTGCCGCCACAAGAAAATCTCTTTCGCATTATTCCGAGAGACTCTTGGATGTTTATGCATCCATTTTTGCTACCTCTACCTTTATTTCCTACTCTCTTTTTACTTTCCTTGAGACTTCGGGGGGAGGATTTAGACTAACTCTTGGAGGAATATCTCTTCCAGATTTTTTCCCGACATTCTTCCAAAGGAAATGGCTGATGATAACAATAATTCCAGTAGTCTACGGACTCATGAGATATCTTCAGGATATTTATGAAAAACATGAAGGGGAAAGTCCTGAAAAAGTTCTTCTTTCCGATAAACCTTTACTTGTTACCGTAGGAGTTTGGGTTATTTTGGTAATTCTTATCGTCTATTGGATATCCCCTTAGGATTTTGAAGCGTACTGGCTACTTACCCACCCGACTGTTCCGTCTTTTAGTTTTATCTGATACCAACCCGTCTGTTCGTTCAAAAGATTATATTTTTCTCCGGGATTGACTTGTCCCACCTGAGCAGATCCTACAGAAGGGTCCTGTCTTACTCTAAGAAATCCCGTGGGAGTTTCTAATATTGTTATCTGCTGTTTTAATGATCCCGATTGAGTAGCACCTTTTGTAGGCGTAGGAGTTGTTTTTGCACTTGGAGTACCTGAAGGCTGAGCTTCGGAATTTACTCCCATATAGATAACGGCGTCTAGTTTATATCCTACTTTTGTACTTATCTTAACGATCTTATCTTTATATCCGTCCTTTGTTACTTTGAGTTCATGATCCGAAGCGGTGACGCTTTGAAGCAAAAGTGGTGAAAGACCTGAGACATTGTTATCAAGAAAAACCTGAGCTTTACTTGGGAAAGTAACGACGGAAATCTGGGAATCTTTTGAATCAGATAGAGGTTCAAAAGTAAGAATACTCGCCTGGTCAAGTCCACTTGGAGCAAAAGTCCTGTCTACAACGGTAATTATCTTTGGTGAAACAGTGACTTTCTGTTCAAAAGGCTGGAAATTACCTGTCTTTGGAACAAGTTTAAGTGTGTAATCTCCTGTTTGTATCAAATTTGGAAGATCACATTTACAAAGAGGAGTCTGACCTATCAATTTACCGTTTAGGTAGACATCGGAAACAGGACTTGAAGTAACTTGCAAAGCCCCCATCTGAGGTTTTCTATTGACGATAAAGGTGATTAGAAGAAAAACTACTACTGCTATAAGGATTGGAGATATGAGATATAGAATCCGCTTCATAAAAAGTCTGTTTTAAAGCATATCATACGAGGAGACTAGTAGTCCATGCCCGGCATACCACCTGCTGGATTATCTTTCTTTTCCTCGGGTATATCTGCAACCAAAGCCTCTGTTGTTAATATCATCGAGGCGACAGAGATAGCATTCTGAACTGCTGTTCTTACAACTTTTACAGGATCTATTATTCCTTCTTTATACATATCTACAGGAGCAGCTGCTTTCACGCTATCTAATTTAAGGATATTAAAACCTTGTCCATTTCCACTGACTTCTCTTGCTTTTGCAATGAGCTGTCCGGCGTCAAGTCCTGCATTTTCAATAAGTTTTGTGAATGGCTCTTCCAATGCCGACTTTACTATTTCGAAACCTATTACTTCGTCTCTTGCAGCTCCTTCTTTTTCCATGGCTTTTGAGTCCATTCTTCCCGAAATATCCAAAAGGGCTATTTCTCCTCCGGGAACTATTCCTTCTTCCAAAGCTGCCTTTGTAGCGGCAACCGCATCTGTTACTCTTTCTTTTTTATCTTTGAGTTCTACTTCTGTTGCAGCTCCTACATTTATTACTGCTACTCCTCCAGAAAGTTTTGCCAACCTTTCTGAAAGTTTTTCTTTATCAAAATCGGATGTCGAAGAAGCTATGGCTTTCTTTATCTGAGCTACTCTTGCGGGAAGTGCTTTAGGATCTCCCTTTCCGCCGATTATTCTTGTACTCTCTTTGTCTGCCCAGACTTTATCTGCTCTTCCACAATCTTCAATGGTTACACTATCAAGCTTTCTTCCAGTATCTTCCGAAATAACTGTTGCTCCTGTTAAAAGAGCAATATCTTCGAGCATTTCTTTTCTTCTGTCTCCAAATCCCGGAGCTTTAACTGCCAATGTATTAAATGTTCCCTTAAGCTTATTAACTACCAAAACTGCCAATGCTTCGCCTTCTATTTCATCTGCGATTATTACGAGGTTTTTGGAAACTTTTACCAAACTCTCCAGGAAAGGTAAAAGCTCGTTTAAAGCACTTATCTTTTTGTCTGTTATCAAAATATATGGATCTTCAATCTCGGCTTCCATTTTTTCAGGATTGGTCACAAAATATGCAGAAGCATAACCTTTGTCAAATTCCATTCCTTCTTTATATTCGATTTCTGTCGAGGTTCCTCTTCCTTCTTCTACCGTTATTATTCCGTCTTTTCCTACTTTCTTGAGAGCTTCGGCAATAAGACCACCCAATTCTTCGTCTCCTGCGGAGATTGTTGCAACATTTGCAATATCTCCTTCCTTAAGATCTTTTTTCATTTTTACCAATTCGTCTACTACAAACTTACTTGCTTTATCGAGGCCTCTTTTCATTATCATTGGGTTTGCATTTGCCGTTATCATTTTTATTCCCTCTCTTACTACGGCTCTTGCAAGAACAGTTGAAGTTGTAGTTCCGTCTCCCGCTATATCTGCTGTTTTTGAAGCGGCTTCCTTTACGAGTTGGGCACCCATATTCTCAAAAGGATCTTTAAGTTCTATTTCTTTTGCAACGGAAACTCCGTCGTGGATTACACTTGGTCCTCCCCATTTCTTTTCTAAGGCTACGTTTCTTCCTTTGGGACCAAGAGTTGTGGCAACCGCATCTGCGAGTTGGTTAACTCCTGATAAAAGTTTTTCTCTTGCTTCCTGATTGTATTTAATTTGTTTTGCCATATTTATTCAACAATTGCCAAAATATCTTTTTGTTCAACTAAAATCAAATCTTCGTCTCCCTGTTTGACTTCATTTCCTGCCCATTTTTTGTACATTACTTTTTGTCCTGCCTTTACTACGACTGCTTCTTTTTCTCCTTTAGGAGTAACTCTTCCGGGTCCTACTGCAATTATTTCTCCCATTTGTGGTTTTTCTTTTGCACTGTCAGGAAGAATGATTCCCGAAGCGGTCTGAGCCTCTGCCTCGAGTGGTCTTATAAGTACGAAATCGAATAGTGGTTTTATGCTTGTTTTTGCCATATTTAATCCTAAAAATATCACTTTACAAAAGTGACTGCTAAATTTATACACTAAAAATTTTTTTCTGTCAAGAATTTTTTTGAAGCACAAGCTTGACAGAGTATAAAAATCTATATACGATAAATTTATAGTAGATTATGTCATTATCACCTAAAAAATTAATATTATTAGGTTTTGTAGTTGTACTTCTTGTAGCTATCCCCTTAACCGTATATCTGGTCCAACAACAGCAAAAGACAAAGACAGGAGCACAACCTGCAACAACACTTAAATTTATTCCTTCTACAACAAACGCCAAGGTCGGAGACACTATAAACGTAGATATTAATGTCGACCCTTCAAATATAAACCAGGTAACTTTCTTGAAGGTAGCGGTAAAATATGATCCTGCGAAACTTTCTACTTCCCAGACAGATGTAACTATAAATTCATGGCAGACATCTTCAGGTTCTACCTTTAAGCCTACCGTTCTTGCGGGTCCGACCGTAGATAATACGGCAGGTACAATTACCTTTACTTTAAGTACGGGAAATACTCCACAAAATGTTATTACTGCTCCCACAAGAGTCGCGACCGTTAACTTTAAGGCTTTGGCAACAACGGGAAGTACTCCAACACAAGTAAGCTTTGGAGCAGCTCCACAGACAGACGTAAGATCATTGGGTACATCCGACCAGTATAGCGAGCCTGTTCTTTCGTCCGCTCCTCCAATAACTATTAACATTGCCGATCTTACAGCATCTCCTACTCCCTCTATTATTCCCAGTGTTTCCCCTACGGTTACGCCATCTGCTACTCCGACCGTGAGTCCTTCACCTACGGCAGTCGTAACGGCAGCACCCGAAGCTCCTGTATGTTCAAGCCTTACTCTTGATAGAAGCGCGACAGGAACTGCTCCTTATGCAATAACGTTTACCGTAAACGGCTCGAGCACTGTTTCAAATATCACTAAAGTAACATTTGATTTCGGAGACGGACAAAATCAAGATCTTACTCAAACAGGAGGAATTGGAACACAGACAGTAAGTGCAGTCACTTCTCACACCTATTCAACAGCCGGAAATTATACCGCAACCGCAACTCTCACTGATTCAAACGGTAACGCAAGCGTAGCGACAAACTGCACACAGGCTATAACGATAAGCGATGCGGGAACCGTAACGGCTACACCTACCGTAGCAATAACGGCTCAGCCTACACTTGAAGCATCTGCAACACCTACACTTGCACCTACAGGGCCCGGCAATACAGTAATAACAGTCGGAGCTTTGGGAGCAATCCTCTCGGTCTTGGGGTTAGTAATACTATTTGCCCTCTAACATAGAAAGTAAAGCTTTCTGGGAGATATCTATCTTTGCAATATTTATCATTTTTGATTTTCCTTTTTTCTGTGCTTCCAAGAGTTTATCTTTTCTTGTCCTGTCTCCACCCGACATCTTCGCGAGAACGTCTTTTCTATAAGGAGGAATTTCCGTCCTTGCAAGAATATGGCTGTCTACTGCTGCCTGGATTATCTGCCTAAATTGCTGTCTATCCAGTAACTCTTTTAGTTTTTCTGTTTTTTCTCTTGCTACATAATTCAGTTCATCGGAATATACAAGTTCCGAAAGAACATCTATCGGATTTCCGTTCACAAGAATATCCATTTTTACCAAATTTGCCGCCTTATACCCTATTAATTCATAATCCAAACTCGCAAAACCGGAAGAAACAGTTTTAATCTCGGAGGATAATCCCCTTATAAACATACTGTAAGGCATTTCATATTCCAATATTGCACTGTCTTTATGATATGAGAGGTTCTTAAGGTTTCCTTTCCTGTTTTGAGCAACATTCATTACTCCGCCTACGTATTCCGAAGGAGTATATATCGTAAGGTCCATATACGGCTCAAACATCTGCTCGTTTTCTTCCTTATACAAGACTCTAGGCATTGTAAGCAAAGGATCTATTCCCTCTTCCTGTTTTAATCTTTCCTTGACTATCTCTGCGTGCAAAAGTCCCAGGAATCCGACCCTGAAACCGCTTCCTAAAAAGGCAGAATACTCGGATGAAACAGAAAGTGAAGCGTCGTTTAACGAGAGCTTATTCAAAGCTTCTCTTAAATGTACATACTCGTCAGAAGACTTTGGATAGACGCCGAAGAAAACCATAGGTTTCGGCATCTGATAACCGGCAAGAGGAGTTGTTGTTTCTTTAAAACCTTCCTGAGTAATCGTATCTCCGATTCTTGTTTCCCTGATGTTTTTTATTCCCGTTACTATATATCCTATTTCTCCACAAGAAAGGTCTTCTTTGGGAATTAAGAATGGAGAAAAATAACCTACGTCTGAAGCATCTACTTTTACATTGCTTTGGAAGAACTCTATCTTTTCATTCTTTCTTAATTTTCCGTCGAATATCCTTACGAATATTATTACTCCTCTATGTTCGTCAAACTGTGCGTCAAAAACCAAAGCTCTTAAGGGTTTTTCCAAGTCACCCTTTGGGGATGGAACTTTTTCTATTACTCCTTTTAATAATTCTTCTACATTCTTTCCCGTTTTAGCGGAAACAAGATATATCTCTTCCCTTTTAAATCCGAACATTTCATCGAGGTCTCTTATGACATCCTCTGTTTTTGCAGTATCCAGATCAATCTTGTTTATTGCAGGGATTATGAAAAGATTCTGTTTTTGTGCAGCTTTTAAATGTGCGACTGTCTGGGCCTGAATTCCCTGTGTCGCGTCTATTAAAAGGATTGCTCCGTCGCACGCTGCCAGAGTCCTTGAAACTTCGTAGGAAAAATCTATATGGCCGGGAGTATCGATTAGATTCAATTCATAATCTCTGCCATTTAAGGAGTATTTCATCCTTACAGGTGCGAGTTTAATCGTTATTCCTCTTTCTCTTGAAATAGGATTCTGGTCAAGAAACTGTTCTTTAATCTTGTCTTTGGAAACAGTACTCGTTATTTCCAGAAACCTGTCGGCAAGAGTAGATTTACCATGATCGATATGTGCAATGATCGCAAAATTTCTTATGTTATTCTTGTCTGTCATAGCTATGCAATTTTAACATTTAGAAGGCAAAGAAGCTAATATCAAGGACTGAAGCGTGTTCCGTCGATAGTTTCTTCGGATTTTCTGAGTATTTGTCTCCAGTCTCCAAGCCTTTTGAACATCAAGATAAATGTTCCTGCTTCCTCTACGTTAAATACCCATGTAAGGAAAAGATACAAAGAAAGTCCTGCAAGACTTGAGATACCTGTTAAAAGAATTAAATTAACGGTTCTCGTCGTATCAAAAACCAACTGGTCTAAAAGTTTTATGGGAATATACAGAGCAAAACCGGTAAAGAAACTTGCAAGGAATATCTTGGAGCTTGAATAGAGAAGATGAAGCTTTCCGAACCCGTGTACTTTCCTATCCAAGAAAAGAAAAAGTAAAAGAAAGTTAAGAAGACTTGCTATGGAAAAAGCAAAAGCTATCCCCTGTACTCCTCCTTTGTAGAAGAAAATAAATATCCAGGAAAGTAAAATCATAAGCCCCGTCGTCAAAGATCCGATAATAAGAGGGGTTTTCGTATCGTGGAGTGCATAAAAACCTCTCGAGATAAGATAGACAAGGGCCTGACCAAAAATTGAGATCGAGAAAAGGGCAAGAGTTCTTCCCGTTAGTACAGTAGCCGCCCAGTCAAACTGAGAAGCTCCATATACAAGCCTTACTATCGGAATTCTTAATACCAAAAACAAAACCGATATGGGAAGAACGAGATAAAGCATCTGGTTAAAACTTGAAACAAAAGTAGACTTAAAATCTTCCATCTTGTCTTTTTCCTTAGACAAGACAGGGAATGCTGCCTGAGCTATTGCCTGTCCAAAAAGGACAACTGCGGCATTTCCAAGAGTAAGGGCATAATCAAAAATTACATAATTTCTTCCCGGATCAGGCAAAAAAGAGACAAGAGCAACGGTAACTATGGAGCCCAGCTGAAAAACTCCTATGGAAAGAGTTCTTGGCCAAATAAGTTTAAATACATCAATTACTCCCGAAGATCTTATCGACTGCATTGATAAAGAGGCCCTAAATGAAAAACCCAATTTTCTGACTAATGGTACCTGGGCTATCACAAAAATTAGTGCTCCCAAAACTACCCCGTAAGCCGCGGAATATATTCCCACAAAAGGAGAAAGGAAAAATATTCCTAAGATCATTCCCAAGTTATAAAGAGCAGAGGCAATACCCGGGATAAAGAAATGATTGTAAGATTGCAAAATTGCCGAAAGAAAACTTCCTACAATAAAAAGTATTTCTCCAAAAATTACTATCCTTGTAAGATTTGCCATAAGCATGACTTGCTGTGAAGAAAAACCCGGAGCTACAAGTTTTGAGAAATAATCGGCAAATATAAAAAGAAATACAGAGAGAACTATAAAAATAGCCAAAGATAAAGTAAGAAGAGTAGACGCCACTTTATGTGCTTCTACTTCCCTTCCTTTTACGAGATAATCGGAAAAAACGGGAATGAATGCTGAAGACAATGCGCCTGCAATTATCAGTTGAAAAAGAAAATCGGGAAGTCTTGTAGAAGCAAGATATACACCTAAAGTATTGGATGCTCCGAAAATTGCTACCAAAAGTCTTTGTCTAAAAAGTCCGAGTATCTGGGAGAAAATAATTGTAGCCATTATTATAAAGGCTGCGGATATAATATTGGTCTGTCTTTTCAATAGGAGACTAAGCCCTTTTCTCAGTAGGTCATTAGGCATATGTTGTTTTTAACAGTATAGCATGATAAAATATGGCCATGCCAGTAATAAAATCAGCTAAGAAAAAGTTGAAAAAAGACCGAAAAAGAGAAAAATCAAATTCGGCACTAGAGAACTTATTTAAATCATTATCAAAGAAAGCTACCAAAAGCCCTACTGCAACAAATTTGCAGCATGCTTTTAAAGCGATCGATAAATCTGCAAAAAATAAGCTTATCCATAAAAATAAAGCGGCAAGAATGAAATCAAAACTTTCAAAACTTGCGGCAGCAAAAGAACCGTCAAAAAAGGTTGAGAAACCGGCGGCAAAAACCCCAAAAAGCAAAGCTAAAAAATAAACTTTCTCTTTGACAAAACCTCAAAAAAACCCTAGACTAAATTTGTAATGCAAAAAAAGGGCAGCTCTATTAATTTGCTTTCCAATCAGAAGGGCAAAACGGTAGACCGTGTTATTAACTGGTCCCTAACTACAGGAAGAATTTTGGTGGTAGTAGTCGAACTTATTGCTCTTGCAGCTTTTCTTTATAGGTTTACTCTCGATCAACAAATTATTGACACAAAACAGGCAGTAAAACAGAAACAAGCGATAGTCTATAATTTCAAGGATCAGGAAGCTAAATTCAGAAACCTTCAGGAAAGACTTCTTCTCGCGTCTTCTTTTTCCCAAGATTCAGCGGCCAATGTAAATATCTTTAAAGATGTCATTGCCTTTACTCCTCAGGGAGTAACATACAACGTTTTGGCCGTGAGCTCAGGACAAATAAGAATAGATGCTAATGTAGATTCCGTTAATTCACTTACTTCCCTTGCAAATCAACTCAGGAAATATTCTCCTGTTGAATCGGTTAGTATCGATAAAATAGAAAATAAATCAAGTTCTTCGTCTCTAACGGTAAGCATAACAGCGACATTGAAAGGAGCAAAAAATGCAGGTAACTAATTTATTTAAAGATTTACAAAAAAATAAATATATGGAACTTCTTCCTTCGTTCAAGGAAGAAAAAACCCAGAAATTTACAACAATTGTTCTAACCTTGATAGCCATAATATTTTTCGGACTTTTTGCCTTAAGCCCTACTCTTTCTACTATTGCCCAGCTTCAGAAAGAATTGTCAGATGATCAGGCCGTTGATCAAGCACTTCAAACAAAAATTAACAACCTTTCGACACTTCAAGACAAATATGCTCAAATTCAACAAGACATACCCGTTGTTTTATCTGCTATTCCTCAAAAACCGGATGTTCCACTAGTAATGGCCCAAGTACAAGCTCTTATGAGTAAATATAATCTTACTCTTACAACATTCCAGACAAACCAAGTTGTGGCCGATACAAATCTTCCTCCTAAAAAATTCTATAGTTATAATTTTAACTTTAGCGCCGACGGAAATTATTCGGATATATCCTCTTTCCTTTCGGACGTAACAAATTTCCAAAGAATTCTTACAGTCGACTCTGTAACAGTAACTAAAAAATCCGATACCGGAGGAGGCTTACAGGTAAGTATTAGAGGAACAGTTTACTTTAAACAATGAAAAGAAAAGATATTTTAATGATTCTGGTGCCAAGCGTAATATTTGTAATTCTTTGGATAATTTTTGGTGTTTTCCATAACTTGAGGACATCGACTGTCTCTCAAACTTTAGATTCACAAATTTCACCAATCTCTCCTATTTTTGATATGGCAACATTAGATAAACTAAAGGCAAGAACACAAATAAATCCAGTTTTTGAGAATGCCTCGGCTTCTGCCGTTATCACACCTACACCCGTTCCCCAACTTACACCCACTCCTATCGCGTCACCAACGCCTTCTTTGCCGGCGAGTTCTTCTGCGCAAGCCTCGCCTGGAGGTAATTTATTACCATGAGGAAAAATTTTTGGGATAGAAGAATTCCAACTCTGTTTGGAATTCTTGTCATAGTAATTGGAGTCGGAGTTACCACTTTTTTAGTTAACAAGGGGGTCATTTTCGTAAGTAAAGCGGCACCAGGACAAGAACCTCAAAACGTAAGAATAACAAATATTTCCGATAATTCCTTTACTGTTTCCTACCTTACAAGTGACTCGGTTACAGGATCTCTTTCATACGGAAGCGACAAGAAACTTGGGCAAAATGCACTCGACGACAGAGATCAAGGACAATCAACTATAAAAACTTATAAGTCCCATTATTTTTCCGTAAGAAACCTTAAACCCACGACTACTTATTACTTTACTATTACCAGCGGCTCTACCAGTTACTACAATAATGGAAGTTTTTTTCTTGTAACAACGGGAGCATCCATAGGAAGTCCGTCTGACCAGAAGCCTATCGTTGGTAAAATAATTACAGATGGAAATAACCTTTCCGATACCGTAATCTATCTTACAACCGCCGATTCCCAGGTAATCTCTGCTTTAGTAAAAAGTGACGGGTCATATCTTATCCCATTAAACTCGGTTAGAAATTCTACTTTAACTTCCTATTTTAATTTCTCGTCTGATTCTATTTTAAGAATGCTCATCATTTCTCCTATGGGAAACTCCAATGTTTCAGCTTCAATTAATCAAATAAATCCTATCCCGCCCGTAATATTGGGTAAAGATTATGATTTCACACAAGGCCAAAACCCTATCTCAACTCCTTCGGGATCATTGTCTTCTTTTCCGTCTCTTACGAGTACTTCTTCCGCAAATATTAAGATAACATCTCCGACAAGTGGACAAGGACTAACCGATCAAAAACCGGAATTTAAAGGAACAGCTGTTCCCAATAAAGATGTACAAATTATTATCCACTCGGATAGCCAGATAAATACTACCGTAAAAACCGACTCGAGCGGAAACTGGTCTTACAGGCCAACTACTCCCCTCTCTCCAGGACAACATACAATTTCAATTATCACAACAGATGCTTCGGGTCTTGTAAAAACACTGACCGAATCCTTTACCGTATATGCTGCTGGAACTCAATTGCCTAACGGGACTACGACAATTTCTCCTACTCCTATTCCTTCTGCTACACCCCTACCCACAAGCACTCCAACTCCTACAGTTCTTCCTACCGCAACACCGACTCCTTTGGTAACTGTTGCCGCTACTCCCGTAATTACCGTAACGCCATTCATAGACAATTCTGCGTCGGCAACACCGACAATTTTTGCAAGTCCTACTGCATCAGTATCACCTCTTCCGGCAAGCGGAAATCCTAATATAATACTTGCAGGATTCATGGGAATAGGAATAACTATTTTTGCTGCCCTTCTTTTCCTTCTATCTCGCGGAAGCTTTACCATATGAGTTTTTTAAAATCCTTTAAAAGAAAAATTCTTTCGTACTACGACAGAAAAAATTTACTTCTTGTTATCCTTCTTTCGGCTTTTATAATGTTTCACCTATTTCTAATTTCTCAAACTTTCTATATAGGTGGAGACGGAAATATAAGAAGCACAATTACGGGTTATGGAGATATTCCTCTTCATCTTACCCAAGTTACAAAATTTGCATTTGAAAATAATTTCAATCTTAACGAACCTATTTTTTATGGACAAAAACTTGATTATCCTTTCATTATTAACCTAATTAGCGGCTTACTCCTAAGATTCACTGGTCTTTTTTCATTCTCTTTTCTTTTTCCTTCTTTTGTATTTGCTTCATTAAATATTCTTCTTATCTTTTATATCTATAATCGTTTTCTTAAAGACAGAAGACTCGCTTTTCTTTCTCTCTTGATATTCTTTTTGGGAAGTGGAGTCGCGGGATTTGAGTATTTGGGAGATGCTCTAAGAAAAGGATTAAATTTCACCCAGTTTATTACCTATTTTATTCAAAATCATTTGACTACAGTCGTCAGGCTTGATGCAAAATATCCCATGCAAAGTATAGATTTTGGTGCTCCGCTTAGCTTAGTCCTTTTACATCAGAGAGCATTCTTTTTAGGAATGACAGGCTTTATGCTTTTTCTTGCAACATTATTAATTCTTGAAAAAAATAAAAGCAAAAAATGGATTTATCTAAGCGGGATTTCCCTGGGACTTCTCCCGATGATGCATACTCATAGTTTTGTTGCCGCAGTAATTACTATTTTTTCTTTTCTTTTCATAAGCTTTATTAGAAAAGATTTTCCTTTCGTAAAAAGAATTCTTTTTACGGGAATCGTAGGTTTTATAATTTCTCTTCCACAGCTTCTTTTTTTATTACAGCCGAGTACATATGTAAAAGACAGCTTTCTTGTATTTAGGTTTGGCTGGATGGTCCCTCCTACAATTGGTTCCGTCGTTTTCCCTCCCGGCGTTTTACCAAGTGCCCTCAGTATTTATTATTTGCAATTCCTCTGGCTAAATTTTGGAGTCATTCTTCCTCTATTCGTTATTTCTTTTCTGATTATCTTATGGAAAAAAGAATATTTTTTAAAAAAGGGTTTTCTTATCTTCCTATCATTTTCCCTTGCTTCTATTTTACTTTTCTTATGTGGACAGTTAATAAGGTTTCAACCTTGGGATTTTGACGATAATAAAATATTTGTTTATTTTCAGTTCTTTGCTGTTCCTGTAATTTTACTTTTACTCAAAGAAATCGCATTAAACAAAAAATATCTGGGACTTACCTTGATTATTCTTTTCTCATTCTTCTCTCTTTTCTCCGGAGTCTTAGATATGCTTCCCAGAATTGCAACGCCCTACAATTCCCTTCCTGTTATTTTTGACCCTTATGCCAGAGAAACTGCAGATTATATTAAACAAAACATCAGTCAAAAAGATTTGATTCTTACGGGTACATATCACCGTAATCCGGTTGATTCTCTGGCAGGAAGACCGGTAATAGTTGGATATCCGGGATGGCTTTGGAGTAGAGGAATAAATTATTTATCAAGACAAAATTTACTTGAAAATTTTTATAGAAATCCTTCAAATAATAATCCTCTTTTAAAAGAGTTTCCTATAAAATATGTCTTATTAAGTAACGAAGATATCATAGATATGGGAGTAGATAAAAATCTTTTTGATAATAAATATCCTGTCGTTTATCAAAATCCAGAATTTACTCTTTACAAGATCAAGTGATGTATAATTCTTTATTATGTCTGACTTAATTAATGCCTCCATTTGGTGGTTCGTTATTTTTATAATTGGATTATTATTCCTTCCTTTATCTTCTTACGTCTTTTCTAAATTTCAAGACAAAGGTTACATATTCTCAAAAATTCTTGGCATTTCTTTAGTTTCTTATACCGTTTTTTTACTCGGGACCTTAAGACTTCTTAAGTTCAACTTTCTAAACTCATATATCGTTATCTTAGGTTATCTTCTTCTATTTGGAGTTTTTGCTTTTTACAAAAGAAGTCTTTTGCATGACTTTACCTTACTCGTAAAAACTAAATGGAAAATCTTTCTTGTCGAAGAAATTATATTTATTCTTTCGTTATCGTTTTGGGCAATCATTAGGTCCTATCAACCGGATATACATGGGATAGAAAAGTTTATGGATTTTGGTTTCGTTAATACTCTTTTAAGAAGTGATTACTTTCCTCCAAAAGACATGTGGTTTGCTCCTTTTACGATTAACTATTACTATTATGGGCATTTTGTTACTGCACTACTTACCAAGCTTTCAAGTATTCCCTCTTATATCACCTATAATCTTATGATCGCTACTTTATTCTCTCTTATTTTCTCTTCCTCTTTTTCAATAGGATATAACTTACTCGGACAAATTAATCTAAAAAAATGGAAAGCTTTTCTAGGAGGATTACTTACGGCTTTTTTAGTTACTCTTTCGGGCAATCTTCAAACCGTCTATGCATTTTTTGTACCTTATAAAGGAGACAATCCTATTCCTTTTTGGCAATTGGTTTTTTCGCCCCAGACATTTCCAAACTCCTACTGGTACCCCTCAGCTACGAGGTTCATTTATCATACAATACATGAATTCCCCTCATATGCCCTGGCGCTTTCCGATCTACACGGACACTTACTCGATACACCTTTTACTTTATTTGCTATCGCCTTAATCTTTTCGCTATTTCTTAAAATAAAAGACAAAGAAATAAAACTTAATTTTCTCCGAAGAGGATTCTTCATTTTCTATATTCTTCTTTTAAGTCTTATGCTTGCCATCATGTATATGACTAATGCCTGGGATGGAATAATATATCTTTTCTTGGTTGTCCTTCTATTTCTTTTCACTTCATTTAATTCGTTTTCGAAAAAAACAGTAAACATGAAAAACTTGAAAAATTTTGTAGTTCCCGTTGCTCTTACTTCTATTTTTTATTTTATCTTTACTCTACCTTTTAATATTTTTTATAAACCTTTCGTCTCCGGAATAAGCTTTCTTTGTCCTCCACAATTTCTTGTTAACATAGGCAAGATTGGTCCTTTTGTTTTTGACCCTGTCTGTCAACACTCATATTTTTGGGAACTTTTAATACTTTACGGATTTTTCTTCTTTTGGATAATTTCATTCCTCTTATTTTTGACTTGGAAATTTAAAAGTAAATTAAAAATAAACCCAAGCGATAAGTTCATTCTTTTACTGATGTTTACGGGAGCATTTTTAATTTTAATCCCCGAGACTGTTTATTTTAAAGATATTTTTGCCACTTACCCCAGAGCAAATACAATGTTTAAGGTTGCTTATCAAATTTTTATTATGCTCTCTATCGCAAGCAGCTTTGCAGTTACAAATATCGTCTTTAACATAAAGTCTGTTGTATCAAAAAGTTTTATAAAATGGATCATCTTTGTCTTATTGTTAATTCCTGCAGGCGTTCTTTTCTATCTTGTTTCAATATATCCTATTTTCTCTATTAACTCTTATTACAATAATCTACGAACTTATAATGGTCTTAATGGAATAAACTACCTTAAGACTCTTTATCCTTCAGATTACGAAGCAATATCGTGGATCAATAAGAATATAAAAGGACAACCAATAATCCTGGAAGCTCAAGGAGATTCCTATACGGATTACGGAAGGATATCCGTAAACACGGGCCTTCCTACAGTACTAGGATGGACAGTACATGAATGGTTCTGGAGAAATAGCTATGAAGTTGTTTCCCCAAGAATAGAAGATATAAAAACAATCTATGAAACAAATGATATTAAACTTACACAAAAATTAATTAAAAAATATGGAATAGACCTTATATTTATCGGAGACTTGGAAAGAGAAAAATATCCTTCTCTAAATATCGAAAAATTCAAGAAGTTAGGAAAAATAATTTATCAAAATAATCAGACCCTAATAATTTCCGTGAAGAAATAAATCTCTATTGAGAGACTTTTGCCGGAGCTACATTACATCCGCCCTTACTAATTTGGCAAGATATATAAGATTGTATTTCTGAATAATTTCCATTTCCCGTTCTGGGTATTAAAACCCAAGCATAATTATATGTTGCAGAAGGATCTGGGTTAACAAGCAATCCCGGCCTTCCTGTTGCCTCATCCCCCTGATCTATCGAAGTACTTTGTATTTTTGCGCCTCTCATTTTCTCGGCAAGCCTAATGAAATCGTCGAATTCGGTCTGTTTTATGTCTGTGTCTATGCTTCCCGCTAAGACAGTATAGAGACTGATTATCTTACCGGGATTTATAAGGGTTTGAGCAGAAAGAACTTTACTCTTAAAAGCCGAGATTACCTTCTCCTGTCTTTTACTTCTTGCGAAATCGCTCCCCTCAACGCCCAAGGCATGTCTTGATCTTACAAATTCAAGAGCGGTTTCCCCATCCATATGAGTCATTCCCTTATTGAAATGTATATGTTTATACCTACATGGAAACTTTTGAAGTTCCAGTTCCGCAGAAGCGGTTCCACTTTCCGTGTATGCTTTTATGTCCTCGGGAGTATTACCGCAAGTATCATCCTCTTTGCCGCTTATAGGGTAAGCATAATCATCGAAAGTATTGTCAACGTTTATATCCAATCCTCCTACGATATCTACGGCCTTTACGAAGCCTGAAAAGTCTATCCTTACTCCATAATCAATTTCTTGTCCGGTTATTTTTGCTATCGATGCTTCTGCTTCGATAAGTCCTCCACCTTTTCTTTTATCCTCTCCGTCTGCGTATGCATCGTTTATTTTCGCATTTATGTCGGGAAACCAAAGGTCTCTTGGGATTGAAGTTAAAGTAATTCTGTCGGCTTTTTGATCAAGAGTAGCAAGAATAATTGTGTCTGTAAGATTAGGTCCGTCATGGGAACCTCCACCGATTCCTAAAAGTAGGATATTTACCTTACTGTCGTTTTGCTTAAGAGAGACCCCCTGATTAAAAAGAAGTTGGAATAAAAAAGGATATATATTTACTGTTCTTAGTATAAATAATCCCACAACAACAAAAACCGTAAGAATAATTAGGGTTATCTTTTTAGGCATTTTCAATGATTTTTTTAAATTCTTGAGGGTCAAGACTTGCTCCTCCCACCAAAACTCCGTCTATATTTTCTTTTTTTGTGAAATTTCCCACATTCATTGAATTTACGCTTCCTCCGTACAGAAAGATTTTAATTCCTTTTTTCTTAAAATAGTCTGAGACTTTTTGTGCATTTTCCGGAGAATCGGGATTTCCTGTTCCTATAGCAAATGTGGGCTCGTAGGCTACTATTTCTATGCCTTGAGGAACCTCCTCTTCTCCTTGTACACAATAAATGGGTACAAGCTTAGATTCTAATGCTTTCTCTACCTTCTTGGCAAGGTCTTCTTTTTTTTCCGAAAAATACTTTCTTCTTTCAGAATGCCCTATCAGAACATATTCACAATAATCCTTTACTTGTTTTGCATTTACTTCTCCTGTATATGCTCCTTCTCCATATTGCGAAACGTTTTGTGAACCAAGAGAGACCTTTATTTTTGCATTTTCGATAAATGATCTAAAAAAGGAAAGAAGAGTAAACGGAGGCAGAATTATGACTTTCTTACTGCTCTTATTTGAAAAGGATTGAAGCCATTTTTGAGCATCCATAAGCGTCATGTTTGACTTAAAATTTGCAATTATTAAAGGGGTTTCCATGTGATATCATTATACGATATGAAGCTCGAACTTCTCAATGATTTGAACCCCGAACAACAAGAAGCAGTAAAAAACACCGATGGTCCGATGATAATTCTTGCCGGCGCAGGATCGGGAAAAACAAGGGTTTTAACCTATAAAGTAGTCTATCTTATAAAAGAAAAAGGGGTAGATCCATCGGAAATCCTGATGGTTACCTTTACAAATAAGGCAGCCAAAGAGATGAAAGAAAGAATTCTTAGGCTTCTTCCCGATCAACCTTTACCCACTGTCTCTACTTTTCATTCACTTTGCGCAAAGATATTAAGGGTAGAAGGAAATAGAGTGGGACTGGGTTCAAATTTTGCCATTTATGACGACCAGGATCAAAAAGACACGATAAAAGAGTGTTATAAAGAATTAGGAATCTCAATAAAAGAATTTAAACCCTCTTCAATATTAAATACTATTTCCGAAGCCAAAAATGAGCTGATAGACGAAACTCAATATCCCCAATATGCAAGGGGTCTTTTCCAGGAAACAGCGGCAAAAGTATATCTTCTCTATCAAAAACATTTGAAGGAAAATAACGCACTAGACTTTGATGATCTCATACTAAAAACTGTTTCAATCCTAAAAACCTATCCTGAAATACTTGAAAAATACCAAACAAGATTCAGATATATACTCGTAGACGAATACCAGGATACAAATCATGCGCAGTATTCTCTTACAAGACTTTTGTCTGCCAAATGGAAAAACGTATGCGTGGTCGGAGATTTTGCCCAAAGTATATATAGCTTTAGAGGAGCCGATTACCAGAATCTTTCAAAATTCAAAGATGATTTTTCAAACGTTAAAACCTTTTCTTTATCCCAAAATTATCGCTCAACACAACGAATTCTTGATGCCGCTTCCTCGGTAATCTCAAGGAACAACTCACATCCAGTTCTTAAACTTTGGACGGAAAATAAAAAAGGAGAAGACATAGCAATATATGAAGCTTTGAATGAGGAAAAAGAAGCACAATTCATAATTGACCAGATCGAAAAAATAAAATATCAAAGACCGGATTTAAAATATTCGGATTTTGCCGTTCTTTACAGGACGAATGCTCAATCAAGATCAATTGAAGAGGCCCTTCTCCATTTCTCTATCCCCTATATCCTAATAGGAGGAGTAAGATTTTATGAAAGAAAAGAAATAAAAGATATCCTGGCTTTTCTTAAGGTCTTAGATAATCCCAAAGACAAAACTTCTCTTAAGAGGATAGAAAAAATAGGCAAAACCAGACTTAAAAAATTCTTGGAATTTCAGGAAAGCTTGGGAGAAAAGATAAAAGAACTTAAAACCATAGACGTTATGGACAGTGTAATAAAAGCAACTGAGTATCTTACGATGTTTGACGAAAAAGATGAAGAAGATAGGGCAAGACTTGAAAACATAAAAGAATTAAGATCGGTTGCTATAGAATTTCCTATTCCTTCGGAATTTCTTGAAAATGTTGCCCTCGTAGAACAAGAATATATTCCTGATCACGTAGATCCCGACAATATAAAAAACACTGTTAATTTAATGACTTTACATGCAGCAAAAGGCTTAGAATTCCCTGTTGTTTTTATGGTAGGAATGGAAGAAGGTCTTTTCCCACACTCAAGAAGCCTCATGAATAGACAGGAACTTGAGGAAGAAAGAAGACTTTGCTATGTAGGAATGACAAGGGCAAAAGAAAAACTTTTCCTTACATATGCAAGAAGGAGGTTATATTTCGGGCAAAGAACGAGTAATATTGTATCAAGGTTTATAATGGAATTACCTGAGGAAACTTTGACCAGAAACAGAGAAATTTTTGAAGGCAAAGAGGGTTCCGATTTTTATTAATATGGATCCAAAAAAAATTAACGATTTAGCATCACACCCGCTTCAAACCCATGAATGGACGACATTTAGGGAAAAAACGGGAGTAAAGGTAGTCAGCGAGAAAGGAATGCAAATCACCATCCACAAAGTTCCCAGAACTTCCTTTAATATCGGCTACTTTCCTAAAGGCAAAATGCCCGACAAAGAAATGGTAAGGAATTTAAGGGAAATCGGAGAAAAAGAAAATTGCGTATTTATTCAACTTGAACCAAATATTGTTTTCGAAAAAGATAACTTCAATAAAATGAGAGAGTTAGGACTAGTTCCCTCCGCCCATCCTTTATTTACAAAATACAACTTTATTCTGGATATTTCCAAATCCGAAGAAGAGCTTCTTAAGAATATGCATCCAAAAACCAGATACAACATCAGAGTTGCAGAAAAAAAAGGAGTAAAAATTGAAGAAGACAGCTCTGAAAAAGCATTTGAAGAATATCTCAGGCTGACTGAAGAAACAACAACGAGACAAAAGTTTTATGCGCATACAAAAAATTATCATAGGCTAATGTGGGAGACATTAAGGAAAAACAAAATTGATAAAGAAAAATTAACCGCTCACCTTTTTAAGGCTATTTATGAAAAAGAGGTTTTGGTAACCTGGATTGTTTTTGTTTTTAAAGATACCCTTTATTATCCTTATGGAGCATCAAGCAGTAATCATAGAGAGGTAATGGCATCAAACTTAATGATGTGGGAGGTAATAAAGTGGGGAAAGAAACTGGGGCTTAAATACTTTGACATGTGGGGATCATTAGGACCTAATCCTGATCCAAAAGATCCCTGGTTTGGTTTTCATAGATTTAAACAGGGATACGGACCAAAGCTTACGGAATATTTGGGAAGTTATGATCTGGTGATAAATAAAAAAGCTTATCTTGGATATAAAGCTTTGAATAAATTAAGATGGGCTTTCCTCAGATTTAAATAGTGTACAGATAAAGTTGGAGTTCTTTATCAACTTTTACTTCCTTTAGCTTCATTTTGTATCTATAACTTACTATCCTTGTGCCTTTTTTTAGTTCCTTTCTAAATTTTGGCAACAACTTATCCAAGGTCTTAGGGACTAAATACACAAAGATGACATCTGCTTTACTCAAATCTTCTTCAAAAAAATTGCCTCTTATTATTCTTACATCTTTGGTTAATCCTTTTATTCTTAAGAAAAATTTAGAGATAAAAACCCTAAGAGGATCGATTTCAATTCCCACTCCCTTTGCATTAAAAGTTTTAGCCGCAGCAATTAAAGTTTGTGCATCTCCACTTCCTAATTCGTAAATTACCTCTCCTCTTTTAACATTCGCCAGCCTACAAATTCTTTCTGCTACACTACTGTCTGTTCTCCACCAAGGCGCCCAAGGACTATCGGGTGGCCAAATCATTGAGAGGAAAAAAAGAAGAAAAAGAATTGCGAATATTAGAAATAAATTAAATATCATATTTTAAGGATAACTTTCCCCAAAATTTTATTTTTAGGAATCCACCCAAAATCTCTACTATCTAGGCTATCATTACTATTATCGCCTAAAACAAAGAATTTTTCACCATTTATCCTTTCTATTCTTTTTATATATGTCTCCTTCTTTATTCTGAAAAGAACAACATCTCCTACCTGGGGTTTTCTAAAAAGATAGGTAAGTCCTGAAACCAAAACATAATCCTTATCTTTAATTGCAGGTTCCATGCTGTGGCCCGAAATCTTGTACTTGGATAAAATTGTCATTTTTGAACAACTATTTCTCCGCCTGTGGGAAAAAGTGAGGGAACTCTAATGCTTTCTACGCCTTTAGATTTGAAAAAAATCTCGGCTATCTGCATTGTATTTTCTAAAGTTTCTTTTGCTGCTTCAATATCTATATTTTGTCTTGCTTTTGCACCGGCCTTTAATGTCTTTTCAAATAATTCTTTCAAGTTTGGAAATTGTTCATATTGTTCCTGTTTAAAATAGTCGTGTGCCAATGTATCTAATTCTTCTTCCAAAAGATCGGAATGTTCTTCTTTTACAAAAGTCGTTCTTGCAATATCATGCTCTGCTTTTGTTTCGTTTTCTCTTTTTATTTCACTAATAAGCTGAGTCATTCTTAGAATGGTATGTGCAGCAACCTGAGAAGCGTGTGGATCGTAGATTCCACAGGGAATGTCACAGTGTGCATAAGCGACTCTTTCTTTTAGAAAAAATAATAATTGTTTTAGTTTCATATACTTAATCTTTCTGCCCATTTTGCCAATGCCTCTAATAATTCTTTTATTTTCTCTCTCGTTTTTTCGTCAGTCAGTTTTCCGTCTTCATCAAACTTGTCTTGAGCAAAAGGAACGATCGCTTCCGGCTTATTAATCGGATGCATATTTAAAAATACCATTATCTGTCTTAAATGATATTGAGCTCTTGATCCACCCAACTGTCCTGTTGATTCACTAATTATTGCCGCAGGCTTGTCTTCGAAAGAATTATCTCCATAAGGTCTTGATGCCCAGTCAATTGCGTTTTTTAGATTGCCGGGTACCGAATAATTATATTCAGCCGTTGAAAAAAGAACCGCATCAGACTGTTTGATTTTATCCTTGAAGATCTTAATTTCTTCCGGTATTTCTATATCAGGATTGTATGGAGGAAAATCTTTAAAATCCAATATTTCGAATGTTATTCCTTCAGGTAATAATTCTTTTACAGCCTTCAAAAGACCCATACTGAATGAGTCTTTTCTGAAAGTTCCGCCTATTCCCACTAACCGCATTAAGTTATTATACTTGAGTTTGGTAAGAAAATCATCAGAAAAAGATTAATAAATCGTTTGAAAATAAGAATAAGATTGTGTTAGTCTAAAGTTATGGAAAAGACTTCTCTGGAGAATATAAGAAAAGAATTCCCAATCATAAACGTAAACGTAATCCATAAGGGAAGATTATCGAAAATGGACAAACTTGCCCTATTCGTGACCGAAAAAATTGGAACAATGGGATTCTTTTTTATTATTTTTACTTGGACGATATTATGGCTCGGTTGGAATATATTTGCTCCAAAAGATCTAAAGTTCGATCCTTATCCTGCTTTTGTCTTATGGTTATTCATTTCCAATCTTATTCAGCTACATTTGATGCCACTTCTCTTAATAGGACAAAATGTACAAGGAAAACATGCAGAACTTAGATCAGAACACGACTTCGAAACAGATAAGAAAGCAGAAAAAGAAATAGAAACAATTACTGAATATCTTAAAAATCAGGAAAACCTGCTACAGGAAATACTAAAAAAATTAGAGGAAAAAAAATAATTACTTCTTTTTAAGTCCAAGCTTAAGAGACTCTGCTTCGTCGGTATCTTTACTATCTTGACTAAAAACTCCCTTTCTCCACCATCCAAAATTTCCTATAAATCTTCTGTCATCTGGGTTTTTAACTCCTAAAATACGGGCACCAAAAGATAATATACCGCTTCTATGTGTAAATTCAATTTTTTTCCCTTGGATTGCTACTAGGACTTTACCTTCCGGTCTTCCTGCGAAAGGACTTCCCCCCTCTGATCCT
The DNA here is from genome assembly GCA_021791545.1 of bacterium. Lineage (GTDB taxonomy): Bacteria > Patescibacteriota > Microgenomatia > Levybacterales > UBA12049 > JAJYWL01. The sequence goes on along the minus strand of JAJYWL010000016.1, from coordinate 129,246 downwards.
TCTGGAGCGGTATGAAACTCTGTTCCCGACTTTATCCACCTGAATATCCAGTCCAATTCCGGATTCAAGACGAGTTTTTTCCCGTCTGGAGATTCAAAAATTGTAGTTCCGTTCGCAATTGCTCTTTCGGTACTACCTACTTCGGGAACTAATCCCATGTCCAATTGTACTTCTGCCATAAAAAGATTATACCACTCTTATATTTGAAGCTGAAGTTTATTTCATGTAACATTAAAGTATGCAAGATTTAACTGCCCTTTGCGTTGGCGATGCCGTTATCGATATCTTCTTAAAAATACCTCAAAATAATCCTCACTTCGGACTAGACGAAAAAGGGAATAATTTGTTTATCACGTTGGGTGAAAAAATTGCTGTAGATAAATATGAAATAGATCTTGGAGGAAATGCTTCAAATACTGCCGTTGGTCTTTCACGCCTTGGCATAAAGACTAAATTAGTTGCTGAAATAGGAAAAGACGAGTTTGCACAAAAAATCATTAACTCTCTGGATGCAGAAAAAGTAAACGTTTCTTATGTCTTAAAAAATCCCTCCGGAAAGACATCATTTTCAGTTTCGCTTAACTATAACGGAGAGAGAACTCTTCTCGTCGAGCATGTAGAAAGAGACCACAACTTTAAATTTCCCGAAAATCCTCCAAAACTTATGTACCTTACAAGTCTTGGCGATAAATGGGAGAAAGCTTATACGGATGCTCTTGAATACAGTACAAAAAATGGTTGCATTCTTGCCTTTAATCCGGGAACAAGGCAAATCATAAAGAGAGGCAATGTTATATGGTCTATTCTTGAAAAAACAGATATATTATTCGTAAATAAAGAAGAAGCCGAAGAGCTTCTTTACGGAAAAGAGATTGAACTTCCTAAAGGTGACGGTTCAATAAAAAAACTTCTTTACGGTCTTAAGGGTCTCGGACCTAAAAACGTAGTAATAACCGATTCAAAAAACGGTTCTTACTTAGAAGATGAGAGCAATAAGTCATATCATTTAGCGGCAGTCGAAACGAATGTTGTTGAAAAGACAGGAGCCGGAGATGCCTATTCCTCGGGTTTTCTTGCCGGATTCCTTAACGGACTTTCCTTACCGGAAGCTATGCAATGGGGAGCGTTAGATTCTTCCGGAGTAATTACAAATATAGGGGCACAGAAAGGTCTTTTAACAAAAGAAGAAATTTTAAAAAAAGCTAAAGCCGTTGTTGCCTACGAAGAAATCTAGAAGGATCTGTTATTTTGTATTCCGCCTGTATTTTGATAATGATAATTGCTTCTGTTATTTGCCGTGATGTTCATAAAGGAGAAAATGAAACCTAAAATCAAAAGGAAGATCTTTATTTTTTTATGGTTTAAAGAAACGAACATACTGGGATATGTATCCGAAAGACCTGTCAGATACATTCCTGTAGCAAAGTCCAATCTTAGATAATCTCTGTTTATTTCATAAGAGCTCTCAGGATATCTTGCTGTAAAGAATATTACAAAAGAAGTAAAGAAGAATGCGATCTGAGCAGCTGTGCTTACGACCCTCATTACAAGATAAATAGGAATTAAGGCTATCGCCTTAACAATAAAACCGAGTATTGGGAAATTCAATACTCTGTTTGGATTCTTTGGTTTCTCTATTTTAAGACTGATCAAATCATCTTTTATTTCAAGATTAAACCATGGATATTGATTGGTAAGACCCGCAAAATAATAGTAAACTTTTGCACCCAATTTTATTACTCCTACATTTAGCTCATACGCTAAATTCCAATATTTACCTGTAAAAAGGATTACGAACGGATTCAATAGAATTACACAGATAAAATAAATAATTCCAAGAATAACCAGTTCAATAAATACGGGGATTAAAACTATACCTTTAAAAACGAATCCCAAAATAGGGAAAGAAAGCCATCTGTTTGGGTTTTTAATATTTTTTGTTTCGAAAAGCGGGTAGAACCTTTTCTTGTTTGAGAAAAAATCTTTAATGCTCATCAAGAATAGAATATACCTTTTTTACTATATTTACAAGATTATTTGATTTGGAGAAGTTGAACGTCAAAGATTAAGGTAGCATTTGGAGGAATAACTCCACCCGCTCCCTGTTCTCCATAGCCCAAGCTTGCGGGTATTATAAGTCTTCTTCTTCCACCTACTTGCATCCCTACGACTCCCTCGTCCCATCCTTTTATTACTTTTCCAACACCTATCTGAGTTTCAAAAGGTTGATTTCTCTGAAGAGAACTATCGAAGACTTGACCATTTTCCAACATTCCCACGTAGTCTATAACAACTGTATCGCCTGCTTTTACGGCGCTGCCCGTCCCAATTTTATAATCAGCTATCTTTAACCCGTCTTGTAATTCTTCCGATGAGATTGGAGTAACAACAGGACCCGTAGGTGTAGGGTTTGAAGCTACAGGAGTTATCGTTTGAAAAGGTTGATCTGTTGGTTTTCTGTTATTCATTATCGACTCCAAAGATTGCGTTTGAAAATTTTGAGTAGAAAGATAATAAACTCCTAATATCCCAAGTGCAACTACTAATACCACTATAGCTGCCGGAGCAATTTTTTGCATTACTGAATATTACTAGACTTAAGGTCTTTTATCAAGAGTTATTTGAGGGGAAATTTGTTAACAACGGCATTTATTATTGAAACGACTATGCTAAATATTATTGCCCACAAAAATCCGTCAACTCGAAAACCGGGAACAATATGAGTCGCCAATAAAACTAAAAGACCGTTTATGATCAAAGTAAAAAGTCCCAAAGTCAAAATTGTAATGGGGAGGGTCAAAAACATAAGGATGGGTTTCAAAAGAGTATTAATTACTCCCAAGACAACTGCTGCTATTAAAGCAGTTTGAAAGTCGGCAATATGCACTCCGGGTAATATATTTGCGGTAACAAAAATAACAATTGCATTGATTATGAGACTGACTAATATATTCACTATTTAATTTTATCTCATTTTATTTTATTTGGAAACATGAACATCAACGCTTTTGGGAACATTGACCTGAACTCCGCCGAAATACTGGGGAATAATTCTCGGAAGTCCATAAATAAAAAACAAAGCAATTACTACCAATAACACCAGTACTCCAAGCAAAAAACCGAATCCATTATTAGATCCTGCCGGAGGATTATTTACTACGGTTGCCATAACTATCTCACCCCCTTAAAACCGTATACAAGAAAAGACATTACTATCGAAAAAAAGATTATTCCGGAAAAAAAAGGAAGATAAGACACGTTTTGCAAAAAATCAAAAAAATATAAACTTATAAATTGAATTGTTATCCCAAAAAGAATCGCTCCCAATGAAGCAAGTAATGAATGGAAAATATTTGGCTGGCTTTTGTAATTTATCCTTGACATAGTAGAACATATATAGGACTTAAGAAAATATTTTGGGTTTAAAAACTGTAAGACTTTTGAAAGAGTTAAAATTTCAAAATGATAAGAATTAACAAAAGAGGCAGCAATAAAATTAACAGAACAGGAGCGCAACCCATCCCTTTAGTTACCGGAGGATTTTCTTCAGCTGTCTCAGTCATGAGTCTAGACTACAAAATTTTTGACAAAAATTAATAAAAAGGCCGTAAGAATCTTACAAAACTCATACAGCAATCTAAATCTAAATTCTTAGAAAAAATCGATAATCCGACCCATGAGAGCTATATGGTCAGGAGCTTTAAGTTTCGGGCTCGTTAATATTCCCATAAAAATGTATACCGCTTCGAAAGATGAGGGTTTGGATTTTGATCTTCTTCATAAGAAAGACTATTCCCCCATTAGATATGCGAAAGTGTGTAAAACCGAAGAAAAAGAAGTTCCCTATAACGAACTTGTAAAAGGTTATGAATATGAAAAAGGAGATTATGTAATATTACAACAAGATGATTTTATTAAAGCTAACGTCAAAAAAACTAAAACAATAGATGTGCTGGAGTTTGTAAATGAGGGTGAAATAGATTCTGTTTACTACGAGAAACCCTATTATCTCGAACCCGACAAATCTGCTCAAAAAGCATACTCTCTAATGATAGAAGCTTTAAGAAAAAGTAAGAAAGTAGGGATAGCAAAATTTGTCATAAGAACCAGACAAAGGCTGGGAATCATAAAACCCCTAGACAATGTTATCGTCCTAAATCAAATGAGATTTCAAAGCGAGATAAAAGATGCAAAAGAAATTAAGGCACCAAACCTTGAGGTTAGCGATAAAGAGATTGAAATGGCTCTTGCCTTAATAAACCAATTAAGCGGAGATTTTAAGCCCGAAGAATTTCATGATACCTATACTGAAGATTTGAAAAAACTAATAGACGAAAAAGCGAAAGGAGAAAAAATAACAGCCAAAGAAGAAACTATCCAGGAAACATCCAACGTAACGGATTTGATGGCGCTTTTAAAGAAAAGTCTTGAACAAGAAAAAGAAAAAGAAGAACCAAAAAGAATATACAATCAAACATGAGCCTAGCCAAATATAATGAAAAAAGAAGATTTGATGAAACGCCCGAACCACAAGGAAAACCAACAAAAAATAAGGGTGTCCTAAGATTTGTTATTCAAAAACACCAAGCTTCTCATCTTCACTACGATTTCCGCTTGGAAATGGAAGGAGTTCTCAAAAGTTGGGCAATACCCAAGGGACCATCCTCCGATCCCAATATAAAAAGGCTCGCAATGATGGTGGAAGACCATCCGTACGACTACAGAGATTTCGAAGGAACAATTCCAAAAAGAAATTATGGGGCGGGTACAGTAATGGTTTGGGACCAGGGCAATTATATGCCGCTGGAGACAAAGGGAGATATTGGGAAAACATTACTGGATGAACTTGAAAAAGGAAATCTTAAGATAATCTTAAACGGCAATAAAATTAAGGGGGAATATCACTTATTTAAAATAAATACTTCCGAAAATTCATGGATGCTGATGAAAGGAAAAGATGAATTTGCAAACGAAGATGAACTCATAAAACAGGACCTTTCTGTAAAAACCGGAAGAAGTATGGACGAAATAAAAAATGGAGAAAAACCAAAAGAATCGCTAAATTTAGACGGAGCTACAAAAAAGAAAATGCCTGATTTTATCAAGCCCATGCTTTCAACCCTCATAAAAAATCCTTTTGACAACAGAAATTGGATATTTGAAATTAAATGGGACGGTTATAGGATAATTTCTGTAATAAATAATGGAAAGGCAAACTTACTTTCAAGAAATAATATTTCTTTTAACGAAAAATTTAAACCTATTCAAGAATCTTTAAAGGAAATAAAAGAAAACATGATTTTGGACGGTGAAGTCGTAGTCTTAGATAAAAATGGGAAATCAAGTTTTCAGCTTCTTCAAAATTTTGTAAGATCCGAAAAAGGAAATTTAGTATATTACATATTCGATATTCTATATTTCAAAGATTCTGATCTAACAAATCTTCCTTTATATAAAAGGAAAGACATACTAAAGAATGTACTTCCCAACCTTCCTAACATAAAAATTAGCGATTTCATTAGTGAAAGAGGAGTTTCATTTTTTAATGCCGCAGCAAAACAAAAACTTGAGGGAATAATAGGAAAAAATTTGGAAAGTAGATATTTAGAGGGAAAAAGAACAGAAGACTGGGTAAAAATAAAAAGCCGCCTTCAACAAGAAGCCGTAATAGGAGGATTTACTAAACCACGTGGTTCAAGAAAATACTTTGGTTCTCTTATTCTTGGTGTCTATGATGATGAAAAAAATTTTATATATATAGGGAATTCGGGAGGAGGATTTAACGATACAGAATTGAAAGAAATTGGAGAAAAGCTTGAAAACCTTAGCCAAAAAGAAAGTCCGTTTTTAAGCCCTCCCAAAACCGATATGCCGGTTACATGGATTAAACCCCTTATTGTTTGCGAGGTGGAGTTTACAGAATGGACAAATGAAGGAGTAATGCGTCAGCCTAAATTTTTAGGATTTAGGGAAGACCTTGATCCAAAAAACGTAAGAAAAGAAAAAGCAGTTAATGCAAAAACCGTAAAAGACGAAAAGATAAATTTTAAACTTTCTAATCTTGAAAAAACTTATTGGCCAACTGATGGTTATACCAAAAGAGACCTCGTAAAATTTTACTATAAAATTTCGCCCTATATCCTTCCCTACCTTAAAGATCGACCTGAAAATCTTCATAGATTTCCAAATGGGATTAATGGAGAAAAATTCTGGCAAAAAGATACAAGAGGACTTTTTCCTAAATGGATTGAAACTAAAGACATTTATTCCGGGTCGGAAGAAAAAAATATTAATTACATAATTTGTCAAAACAAAGAAACTCTGGTCTATATGGCAAATCTCGGATGCATTGAGATAAATCCATGGTTTTCAAGAATTATCAGTCTGGATAAACCAGATTATCTGGTAATAGACCTTGATCCACTCGACATATCTTTTGATTATGTAGTTGAAACAGCCATAAGGAGTAAAGAAATCCTAGACGCAGTGGGCCTTAATAGTTATTGTAAAACATCGGGAGCAACAGGACTTCATATTTTCGTTCCATTGAAATCAAGATATTCGTTCAAACAAAGCAGACAATTTGCCGAAATTTTATGCAAAATAATTCATAGAAAAATTCCCAGTTTCACTAGCGTTGAAAGAAATCCACAAAACAGAAAGAAAAAAGTTTATCTTGATTTCCTACAGAATAGAGATGGACAAACAATTGCTGCGCCATATAGCCTTAAGCCTGTTGAAAAAGCATCTGTATCGACACCACTAAGATGGGAAGAAGTAAAGATAGGTCTTAACCCAAAAGATTTTAATATTGAAAACATATTTGAAAGACTTGAAAAAATAGGCGATATTTGGTCACCCGTACTAGATGAGGAATCAGATCTGGCGATAGCATTAGAAAAACTTCAAATAAATGAAAGGATTAAATTAAGAAATAACTAACGCACTAAGCTCTTTAGCATTTCTTACTGCAAATCCCCTAACATCATTATTAAAGTAACAATAAACATCTTTATTATCTGTTTCGTTCTTTACAAAGTTAGCCCACTCCAAAAGTTCTTTAGGAGAATAAGATGAAGAATACAGTCTTTGAGGTCCATGAAATCTTATGTAATAAAAGTCTCCGTTTATGTTCTTTTCTTCAGGAAATCTTTTAGATTGGGCAATAACAATATTTATTTTATTTTTTTGTAATTCTTCTTTCATATTAGTTTCATACCAAGATTTATGCCTAAACTCAAAAGCTTGTCTTATGTTTTTTGGGAGCTTATTTCTAAATTCTTTTAATCTGCCTAACGTTTCTGTTTCACACTTAAAACTTGGAGGGAATTGCCATAAAATCATATTCAACTTTTTACCTAAACCTTCCGTATTCCCCAAGAATATCCCTAAACTTTCATCAATATCATTTAACTTCTTTGTATGAGTGATTAACCTTGGTCCTTTGAGGGTAAATATAAAATCATCGCCTGTCTCTTCTTTCCATTTCTCAAAAACAGTTCTTCTAAAATTGCCGTAAAATGTAGCATTAATTTCAACCGTAGAAAAATGTTGGGAATAATAATTTAACCACTTAGAATAAGAAAGTCCGCGAGGATAGAAAACTTCTTTCCAATGTTTATAATTGTAACCTGAAGTTCCAATGTAAAAATTTTTCATTTTATTAATTGTTCCGCTCATTTATTTATTCCATTTCCGAACTCACGACAAATCTTTCAGAATAATTTCTTGATGTTTTATCCCAGACTCCTCCACATGTTATTAATTCAAGCCTCTTTCTGTTTGTAGGTCCAAAAACGTATTGTATTGGAAAAGTATTATAAGGATAAAATTTTCCCTCTGTCACTTTAAATATCTTTTTCGAACCGTCTTTAGCATAAATTATTATCTCGTCACCTTTTGATAATTTTGATAAGTAATAAAAAACTGCCGGTGCACCTGTCTGAGTATCATAATGTCCATCTATCACCGCATTTCCAACTTCTCCGGGCTTCTTCCCAAGGTTATACCAAGCAGTATCTTCCACCTTCTTTGGCACATCCATCGCGTTTTTATTATCTAATCCCACGCTTTCAATATTTGCATCAACATTTATTTTAGGAATAACAATCCTGGAAGGCTCGGAGAGAAAAGGAGTAACCGATACTGCAGTATTTTTTATCTGAGTATTATCATTCCTTTTATCTCTAAATATTCCCCCTATTTTTATTCCTGCAAAAATTACTATTAAGGATATAAGGACTAAAGATAATACTTTTTTCATAAAACCAACAGGTACCAATTATAGTACCTGTTCAACATACTGTTAACCCCCAAAACCTGTTGCCGGAGCACTACTTGGGGTAGTCCCACTCGTAGTAGTAGGGCTAACTTTTGGAGTAGGGCTTGTTGTAGGAGTCGCTGTTTGTCCGAATACAACTCCTGCTGCAAAGAGAAACGAAAGTGCAGCCGCTGTCATAACAATTGCTTTTCTTTTCATAAATACACCTCCTTCCACTCTAGGACATTCTATTAACCAAAGTAGAAAGAGGCGAAAGAAACAAGTAAGAATAATTTAAGATTTTGCTTGAAGTTATTTTGTTTTTCTTAGGAGGAAAAGGGGTATATACGTTCCTATAAGAGAAACTAACCAAAATACAAAAATCATTTTAGTAAGATTTTCCTCTCTTATTTCAACTTCTCTCATAGATCTTCCTACTAAAATATAACCTTGTTCTTTCTGATCTTTATATGAAACTACTACCACGGCGCTTCTTACTCCTGGTTTTGGTTGCCAGGTAAATCTATTTTCCCCTCGTTTATCTACATAATCAAAAACTCCTTTTGGTAAACTTGGGGTTTTTCCATCTACCTGCACATTTGAAGCAACATTATTTCTGTTTTTATCAAAAATCATAACAAAGGTACCTAGACTATTTGCCATGTCTATTTTGTAAGGAGAAACAAACGCCTGAGGAGAAGTCATACCTGTTTGAAAACCTGTAGCTATATCTTCTGCAATTTGAATTTGGGGATCATTCGCCGACATTCTATAATTTTGCTGAACGGAAAGATAGACAAGACCACATAAAACAGTTGAGACTATTACAAAAGGAAGCCAGAGGAGTAAAAGTCTTTTAGGTAACATGAAAAAATTATATCACTTTAAAGCCTAAAATTTCTAATATCATCTTTATAGTTTCTTTATTTTCCTCTTTCCCAGAAAGACGCAGGACAAATCTTAATACTTTTTGCACTTGAAAATCATCTTCCATAAATTCTTCGAATTTCTTAACGGCTTTTGGATTTACCGAATAATTTCCTTTCTTTTCAAGTATTTTTTCTATCATTGAATATTCCTTTTTGGCAATAGTCATTAGAGAATCGTCATATTCCCAAGGCATCCTGTAATGGTTAGACAAAAGCATCCACCTTATTACATTTGACGGATATTTTTTGCTTAGCTTTGAAACCATTACCAGATTTCCTAGCGATTTAGACATTTTTTCTCCGCTGCACATTACCATTGCCGTATGCATCCATTTACCAACGAAAGGCTCCTTCTCCGTATAGCTTTCTGATTGGGCAATTTCGCTTTCGTGATGGGGAAATATAAGATCTTTTCCTCCTCCATGAATATCTATCTGTTCTCCCAAGAATCTTCTGACCATTGCCGAACATTCTATATGCCAACCGGGTCTTCCGTTACCCCAAGGACTTTCCCAAAATGGCTCCCCTTTTTTAGACTTTTGCCACAAAATAAAATCCAGTTTATTTTTCTTTAATGGATCGTTGGGATCTCCTCCTCTTTCCTTAAGAAGAATTAACATTTGCCTTTTTGAATATTTAGAAAGTTTTCCATAACTTTTAAATTTTGATACATCATAATAAAGGTTTCCTCCATTTTCATATGCCATTCCTTTTTTAAAAAGATCTTTATTTATTTCTATTATTTCATCTATAGAATTTGTCGCTTTTACATAATGATTCGGAATTAAAATATTTAAGAATTTAAGATCCTCAAGAAATTTTTCTGTCCAAAAATTACCAAGCTTTCTCCAGTCCTCTTTTTCTTCTTTAGCTTTTCTTAAAATATCATCATCAATGTCCGTTACATTTTGTGTGTAATTTACTTTATATCCTTTGTAGATTAGGTACTTAACGACAGCGTCAAAAGAAATATAAGTAAATGCATGCCCCAAGTGGGTAGTGTCATAAGGGGTAATTCCACATACATATAACGTAACTTCCCCTTTCTTGAGGGGCTTGAATTCTTCCTTTTTCCTGGTCCTGCTGTTATAAATTTTCATCCTCTTCTATTTTAATGCAATTTTAACAAAATAATGTAATAATTTTAGTATGAAATTTTTGTTGGTATTTGCACATCCCGATGATGAGACTTTTTCGAGTGGTGGAACAATTGCAAAGTTAACCTCAATGGGTCACAAGGTTAACTTGGCAACAGCTACCAGGGGCGAGGAAGGAATGGTTGGAGATCCACCGATTACCACAAAAGAAAAAATCGGAGAAGTCAGAGAACAGGAACTGAGAAATGCTGCAAAAATTCTAGGAATATCAAAAATTTACTTCTTGGGTTTTTGGGACGGAAGATTAAGGTATATAAAAAATAAAGAAATTGACGAAAAGATATTAAAAGTCGTAAAGAAAGAAAAGCCAGATGTCATTATTACCTTTGATAAGTTTGGAGGATCCAATCATCCCGACCATAAAGCCATTTCAAGAGCTGCCACAAGAGTATTCGAACAATACAAAAAAGAAGCTACAAAACACGTAAGGCTCTACCATACGGCAAGCCCCAGAAGTATGATTAAAAAATTTGAAAAAATGGGACTTGGCTACAATGCCTTCGGCAAGGTAAAAGGAACTAAGGACAGCGAAATAACAACATTGGTTGATATCAAGGAAACAAAAGAAATTAAAATAAAAGCGCTAAAGGAACATAAAACCCAACATAAAGACTGGGAAAGATTTTTAGAAAGAAAAGACTGGAGTGGTTCCGATTACGAACTTTTTACCTTAATGAGTGAAAAAGAAATGGTTTAAATTTGAATCCTCTCAAAAAGATAACTTCCTAATAAAAGTAAAACTAAGGTAATAACCAGCAAAATAGATAAATCGGTAGTTAAAGAAAAAATATTTTGACCTATCAAAGCTCCTCTCAATCCGTCTATTCCATAGGCTAAGGGGTCTATTCTCGTAACAAGAGCTAAAGCGGAAGGCAACCCATTAAGAGGAAACAGAGCACCTGATAAAAAGAATATTGGCATTACCAAGAAATTCATAATTAACTGGAATCCTTGCATATCTTCAAGAGTAGATGCGATAACTGTACCTAGAGATGTAAAAAGTAAAGCAACCAATACAAGAAACAAAAAAGCCGTAGGAAGCATAGCAATATTATGAGGCCTGAAACCAATAATTAATGTTAAAAGAAAAACAACTATTCCCTGTATCATTGCGACTGTTGCACCTCCCGCAGTTTTCCCTAACATTATTTCAAACCTTGAGACCGGAGCAACCATTGTTTCTTTTAAAAATCCAAACTGTCTGTCCCAAATCAGATCTATACCTGAAAATATTGCCGTGAACAGAACACTCATTAATATTATTCCCGGAGCCAAAAAATTAATGTAATTTCCTTGTCCTGCTCTTTGGAAGACCGGGCCAAAACCAAAACCAAAAGCTATCAAAAATAAAACAGGTTGTCCTAAAGACCCTATGATCCTTGACCTGGATCTCACATATTTTTTAAGTTGCCTAAGCCACAATATATAAACTACTTTCATCTTCCATGCATCCTTCTCATCATTCTCATCCTGTCAATTCCCCCCGCCTCTTCTTCCCTAATCTCATGTCCGGTTAGTTTAAGAAAAGCATCTTCAAGGGTTTTTGTATCTGTCTTTTTCTTTAACTCTTCGGCTGTTCCCATCGCAATTATTTTACCTTTATCTATAATCGCAATCCTTTGCGCCATCTTTTCTGCTTCCTCCATATAATGTGTGGTAAAAAATACTGTCATTTCTTCTTTATTATTTACATCCTTAATATAGTTCCACATGTGATTTCTAGTTTGTGGATCTAGACCCAAAGTTGGCTCATCTAAAAAGAGTATCTTGGGATGATGTAAAAGTCCCCTTGCTATCTCAAGCCTTCTCTTCATTCCTCCGGAAAAATTTTTTACAAGATCATTTCGCCTATCCCAAAGCTCCACAAAATTTAGAAGGTCTTCTATTCGCTTTTTTCTTAGATTAGCAGGAATGTTATATAAAACTGCATGATATTCCATATTTTCCAAAGCTGTTAAATCATCATCTAGGCTTGGGTCTTGGAATACTATCCCGAAAGATTTTCTCACTAGATCTTTGTTTTTATTTGGATTGTAACTGTTAATTTCTATTGTTCCGCTTGTGGGGTCAAGAAGAGTTGTAAGCATTTTTATAGTTGTACTTTTACCTGCTCCATTAGGACCCAGGAATGCAAACCTTTCTCCTTTTTCAATATTAAAAGAGATATTATCTACTGCAGTAAAACTGGAAAATTTTTTAATAAGATTTTCTACTTTGATTATTGCTTCCATAAGTTAACCAGAGAAAGACATTGCCGAAATTATAAGATTATCCCCCGACATTACTCCGCTGACACTGACGTTTTCCCCGTTTTGAAAACTTTCTTCGGAGCAAGGTAATTGAAGTCCCTTCCCATAGTTACACTTACTTTGAGGGGTAATAAATATTTTTACGATTCGATTTCCCGAGGATATCTGCCAGGAACCTATGGCCTCTCCCGATGAAGGACCTTTCCTTACAAGACTACCCGATAAAGTGGTATTTGGGGTAATTGTACCGGAAGGAGCCTGACCAGATTGAGTAGGAGAAGGCTTTAATGTAGGACGAGAAATATTAAAGCTGAAAATAGGTTTTCCTTTTGAGGGGTGTAAAATTATCCATCCCCAAACTACAAGAATCAAGATTACAAAAGCACCTATTACTAGATAAAGACTGTTTTTATTCATTCAAGTATTTTAAATAAGCTTATTAAGAATAGCGTAAGGGAAAACTTAATTCAATCACTTTTCTTCATAACCAGGGAAGAAGTCTTTCTTAACCTGAGTTCTCTTAACTCCCATCTCTTTGAGTATCTCCTGAAAAGACTGTACCATGAGCTGTGGCCCCGAAAGATAAAATATCCTTTGATTATAATCGGGAATAATCTCTCTTATTTTATCTTGATTTAATCTTCCTTTTTCTCCCGTCCATCCTAAAGGAAGATGTTCAACATCCGTCAAAACATAAACTGTTTTTACTCCATAACCTTTAGCTTTCTCAAATAAATCTTTAAAAATTATTTCGTCTTCCGTTTTATTTGAATAAATTAAAATTATGTCTTTTTTAATACCTTTTTCAATAATATCCTGTATCATACTTTTAAAAGGAGCAACTCCAACTCCACCTGCTATTAAGGCAATTGGTTTAGGATCGTCAGACAAAACGAAATCTCCTGAAAGCTGAGACGCAAAGATTTTATCTCCTTCTCTCATCTTGCTTAAGAATTGTTTATAAGAACTTGAGGGATTATTAAATCTTACTGTAACTTTTAGATCTTCCTCATTTGGCGTTGATGAAATACTAAAGTATCTCCTATTGCCTCTAGAATCGGTATTTTTGTGAGGAAGGGTCCATTCCATATATTGTCCCGGATTGAATTTAATTTTTTGGGGAAGAGCAAAAGCAAATTCTGCAGTTGTTGGAGACAACCAATTTGTAAATTTTAAAGGAAGCACCAATTTATATTTAGGATTAACAATATATGAAAAAACGTTGCCAAGTAAAAGAGCTATTTCAGGAGTAAGTCCTATGCTTAAAAAATTTAGTTGTGGCGTAGCATAAAAAAAGGCTACAACATAAGCATAGTAATCTCTAAATTTAGAAACGGAAGGACTAGTAATGGGTTCTGTAAACATTACAAAAGCAAAGAATAAAAGAGCTGTTCTTAAAAGACTTATTTCCCAAACTTTAAATATTGAGCCTCCCGAAAGAATTGTTGCCGAACCGATAATGACAAGATAAGCGATTAAAAAAGTAAAAACCATATTAGCTCTTTCAATCTTTCTTATAAGCAATAACCCTCCTGCCAAAACAAAAGGGAACATTATTGGAGTCCCGATCCACCAAGTAGCGGTATGTTCCGGCGAAAGAAGTGCAATAGCAGCAACAGAAACAGCTGCGGGATTAAATACATGAGTCTTTTCAATAGTTAAGAGATATTTAGAAGCCATTGCTACAACAGAAGCTGCAACCAGAAACGGAAGATCTACTGGAAGCCTTACCGGCACTATGAGTACGAGTATTAAGGCGGTAATATAGACAGATTCTACATTCGTTGGAGCACTTAATAACTTAGAGAAAATGTAATTAGAAATATATGAAGTAATAATGACTATACCTGATGAAATTAAGATATCATCAAAAGAAAAAGTTTTAAAGAATCCAAGAAAACTCAGAAGAGAAGCCGAACCTACCAAAAATATCAAATAATACAGAGTGAGTCTGTACATTGTAACCCTGTTCAAAATAGAATCTATGAATTTCATTTTAATTTATTACGAACTTTTCAAAATTTTTAGTGTACACTGCTTTTTTATCTTTTGTTATCATGTATCCCTCTACTCCTTTAAGTTTATCAAGAAAATATATTCCTTTCTCCCCCATGGCAAACGCAGCAGTTGCATACCTGTCTGCATCATAGACGTTTTTGGCAATTACGCTTATACTCGCAATCTCGTCTGCTTCTTTATTAGAAACCGGATTAAAAATATGCTTTCCCCTTATATAATTTCCTGAAGTTGCAATTCCATTATCTGAAATGTTAACTACTTTTACTATTTCTTCCTGATTGAATGGATTACGAATTCCCACTTTCCAAGACTTATCTTCTTTATTCGTTCCGGAAACCTGAATATCCCCCGCAATTTCAACGTAATAATTCTTAAATCCTTTCGCTTTTAATTTTCTTGCCCCTTCAAAGATTGCATACCCTTTAACTATTCCCGAAGGATCGAACTTACCGTTGAGATTTATTTCAAAATATCCGTTTGTTTCTTTCTTTGTTCTTGCGGCTTCCTTTAATATATATTTCATCTCTTTACTGTAGTTTCTCTCATCAATTTCTTTTCTATTAATTTTTGATACTTCACTATCATTTTTGTAAGGACTAAATTTTTCGTCTATAGAGACAAAGTAACTAAAGACCTCGTCAATATCGCTTTCTTTTGCATTTTTATCCAGTATTTCTATAATTACGGGCATCCCCATAATTACCGCAGTTTTTTTCATTATATTTTTGCCTGATTTAAAGCGTTGGTAAGAGAAGCTTGAAAAGCCTGACTCGTCGCGGAAGCTCCCGAAACAATATCAACTTGTGAACTTTGTGCTTGTAAAGCTTCTTGTTTTAGAAGGGGCATTGCCTGAGAATTTACAAATTGTGATGTCTGATTGTCATTTGGGTATTGGAGAAAATTAACATCGCTTATCTTTCCTCCGCTTACAATAACTTGGACCTGAACATTTCCGTAAAATGCGTCTTCCACACTTCCTGTGTAAGTCCCGTCTTTATATGCCATTGCGCTGGTTTGGGGTTGATTTTGATTTTGAGGACTTCCCGTAGGAGTTGTTGTTTGTGTTTGTGTCTGTGTCTGTCCTACGCCAAAAGAGTTCTGATTTTGCTTGCCGATTACGGGAGTTTCGGATCCTCTTAACTGTCTAAAAATAACCAATAGTCCAAAAGCGCCTAGGATAAGAGTTATCTGAAGATATTTTTTCATTGATTCAGTCTAAAAAAGTAACCTTAGAAAAAGCTTAAAAAAAGTTGAACCTTAATGGCCTTTTCCCCAAGTTCCCATGACCTGTCTCATTATCGCAAATTCTCCTATATGATAGGAAGAGTGATCTGCGACAAGTTGAATTTCTCTTAATATATTTTGTCCCTCTCCCCAAGGAATCTCTTTATATAAATCTATCTTTTCATCGTTAACAATCTCTTCCAAGTCCCTTAAGTCTTTTTTATACTCTTCTATTGTCTTCTTCCAATCATGTTCATCTGCCTTAATGGAAGAATCTGGCCAGTAATCCTTTGGCCACTCTTTTTCCTTATAATTATTCTCTTTTATAAATTCTAGGATGTCTGATTGTGTTCTTTTTATATGCTCCAACAAAGCCCATGAAGAATAATTTCCGTTTGGGAAAACTTCGTTTATTCTATTTCTCGGAAACTCTTCAATAGCTTGATCAAAAGTCATATGAGCATTTCCTCCTCTTAATAAACTCAAAAGTTCCATTCTTAAAATTTTAGTTTCATCCATAAATCGAGTATAAACTCTTTATGTAAAGAATTCATTAAAGTGAGACTTCTCTTAACACAAGCTAAATGGTAAAATATATGTAGGAGGTAATTAACAATGGCTAAATCTAAAAGAAAAAAACTAGGAAAAGGAATAGCTAAGAGAAAAAAAGGATTAAGACACGGAACACAGCACAACTAAGACTTCTTAACCACTCTTTTCCAATAAACTTGCATAACTGTTACTGATTTTGATTCTCCTATAACAAATATATAGACAGAATTATTTATGTTGCATAAAAGTGGTAAACTCATATATAAGAAAGTAAAAGTTGAAGTTATAGAACGGGAAAATTCTGGAAGGGGGTGAAATAATGAAAGTCAGAGATATTTTCCAGAAAAAAGTAAACTATCTTACACCAGATACTTCGCTTTCCGAAGCCTCTAAGTATATTTTTGGGCATAAACATAAAGGTCTCCCTGTGATAAATGGAAAAACAAAAAAACTGATAGGTTTCATAACCGAACAGGATATCCTTTCCAGAGTATTCCCGGATGTAAGAAATTTAATGGAAGACTATGTCCACGAAAGGGATTTTGAGGTAATGGAAGCAAGGGTAAAAAATGTTCTATCCCAAAAAGTAAAGGATGCCATGTGCAAGAAGGTAGTTAGTATACATATAGACGATGCCGTCCTAAAGGCCGAGTCAATAATGTCAGTAAAGAGCATAAGCCGACTGCCCGTCGTTGACAGTAAAGGAAAACTCATCGGAATAATAACCAAGGGAGATATTTTTAAAGCCCTTGTCGGCACTTCATGGTTTAAAAACAAAGGGATTAAATAGTTTTAGTTTGAAAGGTTTTCCATACCTTCAGACATTTCTTCCCATGTTGAAGTTATCTGGAAAAAATTTCCGTCAGGATCTGCAAGCGTAGAAATAAAAGTTTTTTCTTCCTCATCAGGCGAGTAAGGTTCAGCTATAACTTCTGCTCCCTCAATATCTTTTACTCTTTCGAATTCACCCTTAACATCTTCTGTTTCAAAATTAAGCATTATCCTTTCCGGATTTTTGCTCTTTCCTTTTACCTTATCGTGTGGGCCTATCGTTATTACCGACTGGCCTACCATAAATCCGTAGTAACCACTCTCGGACCAATCAGGATCTTTTTGAAAAACTTTTGAATAAAAATCTGAAAGCTTTTCCGGATTTTCCGAAAAAAGAAGAATTGAAATAAAATTCATTTTTCACCTCCACTCATTCTTTCCTTAGAAGTAATGTTTACCATCCAATGAATCCCAAACTTATCCGTAAACATACCGAAAGTATCTCCCCAAAATTGCTTCGACAAAGGAAACTCAACATTCCCTCCTTCAGACAAACCATTAAAATATTTTGTCAAAAGCTCCTCATCATCTCCCTGTAGACTCATATGAACGCTGTTTCCCATTTCTACCTTATGTTCTTCATTTCCGTCAGCTGCATAAAAAATAATCCCGTTATCTGTTCTTAATTCTCCATGCATCAAAAGATTATTTTCTTCAGGTTTTTTTGCCTGTCCGGATTCTTCATAAGTTTGGATTTTCAAATCCCCACCCAGAACCGATTGATAAAATTGCATTGCTTCTTGTCCTTGTCCGTTAAAATTTAAATAAGGATAAAGTTGAACCATATATTTCCTTTCAATTACTGTGCGTTTTTCAATTCATCTATTACAATCTTTTTCATATCCATAAGTTTTGCTGTTGCCTTAGGAGAAGTAATAAGCTCTCCTAAATTTCCGGGAACTATCTGCCACGAAAGCCCGAACTTATCTTTTAACCAGCCACACTGCTCATTCTCTGGATGGGCAGAAAGAGCTTTCCAATAGTAATCTATTTCTTCCTGATCTTTACAATTTACAACAAACGAAATTGCTTCCGAAAATTTAAACAAAGGTCCTCCGTTTAATGCCATAAACTGCATTCCATCGAGTTCAAATATTACAGTCATTACCGTTCCCTCCGGTAAACCGGCAGCTTTTGCAGATGAAGCGTCATATCTTGTTGTGGTAATTATTTTTGAATTTCTAAAAACAGAGGTATAGAACTTTGCAGCTTCTTCAGCCTCTCTATCAAACCATAGACAAGGAAAAATTTTGTTGTTCACGTAAAAAATTTACTACTTTTAGCTGAAGAGTTTGAAAAGAAGAATGTAAGAAATTAGTAAGTCCTTTACTATTGCCACTTAAGGGAAATCTTCAACTTTTTCTTTGTAATAAGCCAACCCACTAAAACAGGTAAAAGAAAAGTAGAAAGATAGTAAACATAAACATCAAACTTATAATAACCATCCTGAGGCCTTAAGAGCTTAACGAGAAAAACATAATCCAGAATAATTGCGATTAATGTCCAGGCGATTCCTATTTTTACATAATGCTTAAAACTTTTACTCTTAATCTTTTTAAAGAGAACAATGACAGTAGCTAAAATTCCGATCGGCATTATGACCCAACCGATAAAATCTCTGGGAACTAGAATAAAGAATAATAAACCTAGAAGATAGCCAAGAAGCCAAAGAAGGAAACCCCAAAATAGATAGTCCTTAAGAAATTTCCTACCCACAATTTTAATATAAAAAATACATAAATAATTTTCAAGGAGTACTTTGTAAAAGGTAGCTTTATTTATTACTTTCGTTCCATTTAATCCTGTCTTTTACAAGTTTTGTTATAAGAGCTTTAGGAAGCTTTTTATCCAAAGACAAATGAACCGCAGATTTTGTTGTCACATAATCCTTTAATAAATCTGTATTGTTTTCAATTACGGGAGGAGGAATGTAGAGACCTATATGTTTTTTCTGGTATCCAAAATATACTAATCTTCCCTTGTATTCATAAAATGCCATTCCGTAACTTATTTTCTCCTTTGCCAGAGGAACTATTTCTTTAATAATTTCTCTAAGTCCCCGAAGTTTATCCTGAATTTCAAAAGGTGCTTGATTAATATATTCTTCTACATCTTTTGCTTTTTTCATTTTAAAACCTTTCTTGACTCAAAACCCAGATCTTTTCCCACTACACCATTTTTTTCCAGTCTTTTCAGTAATTCCGAAGCTCTTTGAAAGTCTATTAATAGATGTCTTTGAAGAAAAAAGGCAGTAGCTTTCTTGTTTTTAATCACAAGTTTTTCCGCATGTTCATAAAGTTGTTCCATCCACTTTCTTTCTTCCGAATAATATTCAAGCTCTCCTTCAAGTTTTTTTATTTTTTCTTCAAGATCTTTAATTTTTTGTTCAAGAATTTTTGTATCGCTCATAACCGGATTATATCAAAACCTTGAGTTAGCCTCAGTTTTATAGTATAATCTCTACTGGTAGACCGCTGAAAGATTATTTTAATCGTTTGGGGAGTAGACCAGAAAGCTTAAAAAGCCTGGTCTTTTTTTATGGTTATGGACAAAAAGTTAAGCTTAGGACAAGTAAAAGACACTATCTCTAAACAAGTTACCAAATTTTATTCAGATACTCTAGGAACAGGACCTGAAGAGACAAGGGTATATATTCTGGAAGACATGGTAATAGTAAGACTCAAGGGGAAACTTCTTCCAATAGAAGAAAAACTTCTTGAGGGAGAAAAGGGAATTGATTTGGTAAAAAACATAAGGAAAAAACTTCATCAAGTTCTTACCACTCATTTAAGCTCTATCGTTAGCGATGTTACGGGACATAAGGTAATAAGTTCACATAGCGACATAAGTACAAAAACGGGAGAAATGATTGAAGTATTTATATTAGATACTCATTTTGAATAACGGCAGGTTGCAGAAAAAAATTACTTCATAAAAGAATTTAGTTAAGCAATAAGCCTCTTAAAACCTCAGTGGACGCATTAATGAAGGTAATCGTGG
The DNA here is from genome assembly GCA_021791545.1 of bacterium. Lineage (GTDB taxonomy): Bacteria > Patescibacteriota > Microgenomatia > Levybacterales > UBA12049 > JAJYWL01. The sequence goes on along the minus strand of JAJYWL010000016.1, from coordinate 109,025 downwards.
ACTGAAAAAAGATTATCATGGATAAAGAATCAGAAAAAATTTGGACAAGCTTTGCGTTGATGTTTTTTATAGGAAATACTCTTTGTATCCTAGAATTGATTGACGTTTTCTTCTTTAAGAAACCTTATGTAACTATTTTTCTTGTTATATTCACAGGTTTTTATTTTCTTAATAAAAATATCTATAACAGATTTTTTAGGAGAATTTAGTTACAGAAATTGGGTTTGAGTATAGTATCAGGAAAACCATATTCTTGTCGCATTTTTACACAATCAACATTTCCGTTTCCGTCCCATACCACATTCCAACCATTTCCCAACACCGCTAACCAGGCTCCCGCCTCTCCGGGCCCACCTTCTCCGAACATAACAGTTCCGGCTGCATAACCCGGAACTTCTTTATCAACCGTTATCTTTACTTCCGATAATTGTTTCTTATATTTATTAGCCATAAAAGCCTGGATTGCGCTTTTTGTATCAGGATAGTAAGTCGGAGAAACTGTTTGTTGATTTGTTGGAGTTGGAGTTAGGGATGGAGTTATATTTTGATTACTAACCGATGGTCTATTAATAAAATAGTAAGCAAAAACTCCTAAGACGAGAAAAGCTAAAAGCGTCAAGACTTTAAGTCTCATCTACTTGAGTATAACATACCTATTATGGAGCTTGCCGAAGACCCAAGATATTTCCATTATCATCTCTTACTTGCGCTACAAGTAAGCCTTGCCCTACATCTTTTACATCCAATACCAACTCTGCTCCATCTTCTAATAATTCCTGAAGGGTAGTTTTTATATCCTGAACATCAATGTATCCGATAGGCCCTTGAGAATCGGAGTTTGGATCTAATCCTATTTCATGTTCACCTATCTTAAACCCAACATAAAAATCACTTTCAACATATGGATCTGTCCCTAAAAACTTCCTAAAAAAATTCTTTGCTTTTGCTATATCCTTTACGGGGTAAACCAATAATCTTATATCATTTCCCATAAACAAAGAATAAGTTAATATTGTTAAGTTATTTTAAATAGAAGGTAAGAAAAATTAATGAGGAATGCTCCGCGACTAGGACTCGAACCTAGAACCTTGTCGTTAACAGCGACCTGCTCTACCATTGAGCTATCGCGGAATGAAATTCACTATGAATTTTAACATTAATGAGGATATATCTCAATAACCTTAAGCAGCATTAAATACTACATGTTCGATTCCCTTTTCCAAGCTTGGAGTTCGAACAGGAGCCTCTATCTCTCTATAGTGAAGAGAAAGTCTAGGATATGCTTCATCAGAAACAGGTGTAGCAGGAGAGTGAGTTATAAAATCTACATGAACAATATGTGGAACTAAAACCGTTGAAAGATCGATTGGTATTCTTTCATAAGAATCTCCAATTGCATCGATTAAATCTGTTGCTATTGCAGAAGGATTATCCTCCAATCTCGACATTATTGTCCTAAATCCTCCTGCCTTTTGAGGTAACTTATAACTTGTTGTCTCATCTCCACTTTTATATTCCTGCATTCCCCACAAAAAAACCCTATTGCCATCCGTACTTAACAATAAAGAGTCCGGTCTACTGCCGGAAAAAATTGAACCCTTTGCTCTTGCCATTCTATCCAAAACGGGAGGACTAATAATAAATTTATCGGGATGTGATAAACGAGCAAGTTTTGCACACATGTCTTCATAAATTCTTGACTGATTACGAGTGGGTTCTCCGGTTAGAAAAACACCATGTGGAGTTATTCGAAGGCGAGAGGCAGGAAGTATTTCTTTTCTTGTTTTTACAGGCAGGTCTGATACTGGTAAATCAACCCTTTCAACCACTTCTTATTAAATATAATAAGTGATTTCAAAAAATATTTTCAATAGGGAAAATTGCTTTTAACCGAGGTAATCTTTTAATTTATTTCCTCTGGAAGGATGTCTTAATTTTCTGAGTGCTTTTGCCTCTATCTGTCTTATTCTTTCTCTCGTAACGGCAAACATTTTTCCAACTTCCTCCAATGTCTTTGGTCTTCCGTCTTTAAGTCCAAATCTTTCCTCCAACACTCTTTTTTCTCTATCCGAAAGAGTTGATAATACTTGGTCTATTTGCTCTTTCAAAAGTTCTCTTGATGCGGTATCAAAAAGTGTAGGAGCGGAAGTATCATGAATAAAGTCTCCAAGCCTTGAATCTTCCTCATCTCCAACAGGAGATTCCAAACTTGCAGGTTCCTGAGAAATTTTAATTATCTCCAATGCTTTATCAGGTTCTATTCCCAATGCTTTTGCAACTTCTTCGGGAGTGGGTTCTCTTCCTAATTCCTGCATTAATTTTCTGGATGCTCTCAGGAATCTATTTATATTTTCAACCATGTGAACAGGAATTCTTATTGTTCTTGCCTGATCTGCTATTGCTCTTGTTATAGATTGTCTTATCCACCAAGTGGCATAAGTAGAAAACTTAAATCCTCTTTGCCAATCATATTTTTCAACTGCCCTAATTAATCCTTGGTTTCCCTCCTGTATTAAATCCAAAAGAGTTAATCCTCTTCCTACATATTTTTTGGCGATTGAAACGACGAGTCTTAAATTGGAGTTGATAAGCATTTGTTTTGCTCTTTTATCTCCTTTTTCAACTTTTTTTGCCAAATCTATTTCCTGATCAAAAGTCAAAAGGGGAATTCTTCCGATTTCCTTGAGGTACATTCTTACAGGGTCCGAAACTGTTCCTTCAGTCAAAACGGTAAGTGCTTCCAACTCTTTCTCTAAATCCTCTATTGGCTTTTCCTCATCCTGACTCTGAGCGACCGATTCGAATACATCAATATCCGATCTCATAAGCTTGTTATAAAGTTCATCAAGCTCATCAATGTGTTCTTCAGGATGTGGATATATGGATAAGATTTCTTCTTGGGTTATGTATCCTCTTTTTTTCGCCGAAGTCACAATATCCCCAAGGATGTTAGGTGTGGATTGCTTCATGATTTGTTTATTTTAGCACTTTTTGCTTCAAAATGAAACCTTTATAGGATTTTAGTCTTTGGGTAAAAGCAGAAAAAGATTTTTCATTTCTTCTCTTAATTTTTCCGATTTCACATCGTCCAAATCTTCATTTAATTCTCCCGTAATTTTTTTTATTCTTTCTTTTACAAAAATCTCCCTTAAATCTTTGATTACTTTTTCTACTTCCTCCAGTAACAAAAGGCGGGTGTCAAATTTGGGAAGAGGTAAGAGATAACATGAATCAAAAGAAGTAAGAAGCTCTGATGGAAGAGCTTTTGAGATCTCTTTAACATCCATTTTTTCGTGGGTCTTCATATACACCTGTATCCTTTCAAAAATCTTTCCATAAGAGGGTATTTCAAATTCATACGTCTCGAGATGTCCGTCTATTTTTTCCAAAAGTTCCTTAGAATTTTCTTCCTGTAAAACCAACGCCAGAAGATATTCTTCAAGAAGTTCTCTTCTTCCTCTTTTATCTTTCTTTGCTATTACTATTTTTTCCTCTTCTTTTCCTTTCTGAATCTTCTCTATCTCTTTTGAAAGGCTTTCTAAAGTAATATCCAATTCTTTACTAAGTTTTTTTAGATAATGTTCTTTTATTATTTCGTTTGAAATCTGTGACAAAAGAGGAAGTATATTATCCGTTATTTTTTTCTTTCCATCGACCGTATTTTTATTATTTTCTTTTATGAATTTTTCTATTAAATATTCATAAACATTTACATCATTTTTTATAGCTTTTTTTACTAGAGACGGATTATCTTTTATTGCCTCGTCAGGATCTTTTCCGTTTTCTATAACTATAATTGTTGTCGTAATTCCTCTTTTTTCTAAGACGGCGAGGCTTCTTTTTGTTGCTTCAAAACCTGCACTATCCTGATCGAGACATAATGAAACTTTGGGAGTAAACCTTGATAAAAGAGCAACCTGTTCTTCTGTTAAGGCAGTCCCTTTTATTGCTACTACATTTTTAACTCCCTCCATGTATAAAGAAATTGCATCAAATTCCCCTTCTACAATAATTGCATTCTGCTGACTTTTAATTTCTTCTTTTGCGCTATTCAAGCCAAAGAACATACTTCCTTTGTGGTAAACTTCCGTTTCCTTGGTATTTATATACTTGGGAGGATTTGCTTCCTCATCCATTGATCTTCCGGAAAAACCGACGACATTTCCCCTATGATCAAATAACGGAAAGATTATTCTGCCCCTAAAAAAATCAAAAAGCCTTCCTCTGGATTCAAAAGAGATACCTGCGTCTATTAAATCTTTTCTTGAATATCCTTTCTTTTTTATTAAATACTCGGATAAAGAAGAACCGCTTCCGGGAGCAAAACCTATCTCGAAAGTTTCTATTATTCCCTTATTTATTTTTCTTTTTTCCAGAAGATAAGAAAGTGCGGTTTTAGCAAGAGAATGATTAAGCAAAATATAGTTATAAAATTTTAAAGCAAGTTTATTTATAGAAAATATCTTTTCTCTTTCAGAGGCATGAGATGCTTTAAACTCGCTTTCCTTTAATTCTATTCCTGCACGCTTTGCCAAAACTCTTAATGCTTCCGGAAACTCCATATTCTCGTATTCCATTAAAAATGTGAATACGTCTCCGCCTTTTGCGCATCCAAAACAATGCCATATTTGTCTTTCGGGAGATACAACGAATGAGGGAGTTTTTTCATTATGAAAAGGACAATTTGCTTTAAAATTTCTACCAAGTTTTTTTAAGGGAGTAAACTCTTGTATGAAGGAAACTATATCTATTTTTTCTCTTATTTGGGATACCTGATCCATAGTGGCCATATTGTATCACTATCTATTGCATTTCCCAACAAGCTAGTCTACAATGCTAGAGGTTATGGCAGCCACAGTTCTTATAGGCTCCCAATGGGGAGACGAGGGCAAGGGAAAAATAATAGACTATCTCTCCGAAAAATCGGACATAATAGTACGATTCCACGGAGGGAACAACGCAGGTCACACCGTAATAAACTCTTTTGGTAAATTCCCCATGCATTTAATCCCCTCCGGAATTTTCAATAAAAAAGCAAAGGCTGTAATTGCAAACGGAACAATCATCGATTTAGAAGTATTAAAAAATGAAATAGATTTACTAAGAAAAGCAAAAGTTTCCATAGACGGAAGACTTTTCATTTCTCCTAGATGCCATGTGATAATGCCGTATCACAAACTTTTAGATAGACTCTATGAAGAAGCAAAAGGAAAAAATAAAACCGGAACAACAGGAAGAGGAATAGGCCCGACCTACGCCGACAAAGTAAGCTATAACGGAATAAGACTTGCCGATTTTTTTGATAAAAAAGTTTTTTCCCAAAAACTTGAAACGCAGTTAATGGTAAAAAATAAAGTTTTGAAAGCTTTAGGAGAAAAACCATTAAATAAAAAAGACGTAGAAGAAGAATACTACAAACTTTTCAGAAAAATTAAACCTTTTATAAAAGAAGTATTCCCAGTAGTTTTCAATAACTTAAATAAAAAAATTCTTTTGGAAGGAGCACATGGGGTTTTTCTTGATAATGACTGGGGAACTTATCCTTTCGTAACAGCATCAACAGTGCTTTCCGGAGGCGCTACTGCAGGAGCAGGAATACCCCCACAAAAAATAGAGCATGTTATAGGGGTAGTAAAAGCTTATACTACAAGAGTAGGTTCAGGTCCTTTTCCTACAGAACTTTTTGATAAAAACGGCGAAACTTTAACTTCCGAAGGAAATGAATATGGAACAACAACAGGAAGAAAAAGAAGATGCGGATGGTTCGACGCCGAACTAATAAGGTTTGCAGCAAAAATAAACGGATATACGGAAATAGCAATCACAAAACTAGATGTCTTGGATAATTTTAGTGAAATAAAAGTCTGCAAAGGATATTCGCTAAAAGGTAAGAAAGTAAATTATGAAGATTTGGTTGCCGAACAACTTTCAAAAGTTAAACCGGTATACAAAACACTTAAAGGATGGAAATCCTCAACAAAAGGAATAACAAAATACAAAGACCTTCCCGAAAATGCAAAGAAATATTTAAGAGAAATAGAGAAAGAAGTCGGAGTAAAAATTTCTTTGGTTTCAACCGGAGCAGACAGAAAACAAATAATTGAAATTGTATGACGTCCTTTCCCCTGACAGAACTTTCTGCCATAAGCCCTCTTGACGGAAGATACCGTGAAAAAACAAAAGAATTGTCAAATTATTTAAGCGAATACTCCCTCATAAAATTAAGATTAGAGATTGAAGTAAAATACTTAATTTTTCTTTCAGAAAATCAAATAACGAGAAAACTTTTAAAAAAAGAAATAACCCTCTTAGAAACAATAATTTCCGATTTCTCATTAAAAGAAGCTCAGAAAATTAAACAAATAGAAAGCGAGACAAGACATGATATAAAAGCAGTAGAGAAGTATCTTAGGGAAAAATTTAAAAAGACTTCCCTTTCAGACATTTCGGAATATATACATTTTGGTCTTACTTCTGAAGATGTAAATAATATTTCCCAAAGACTAATGTTAAAAAGTGCCCTAGAAGAAATTATTATTCCTCTTATTTCTTTAATCGATAACTCGTTTAAAGAAAAAGCCGTCAAATACAGAAAGACTCCTATGCTTGCAAGAACCCACGGACAAAATGCAGTAGGAACTACCTTCGGAAAAGAAATATTTGTTTTTTATTCAAGGATAAATAAAGAACTTATTAATATTAAAAAATTAAGGCTGACGGGAAAACTAAATGGCGCAGTAGGAAACTTTAATTCATTATATTTTGTATTCCCTAACAAGAATTGGATTTCGCTCTCTAGAAGATTTATCTCTTCATTAGGACTCATACCAAATAATGCAACTACTCAAATAAATTCTTTTGAAGATATTATCGCCGTTTTACAAACGATTGAAAGGATAAACGGAATATTAATCGATTTTGACCAGGATATTTGGAGATATATAAGTGACGGTTGGCTAAAACTTGCGGTAAAAGAAAAAGAAGTCGGTTCATCAACAATGCCGCAAAAAGTTAATCCAATAGATTTTGAGAATTCAGAAGGAAATTTAATTATTGCTAACGGACTTTCTAAAACTATGTCTGAAAAATTGTACTTATCAAGACTTCAAAGAGATCTTTCGAATAGTACAGTTATAAGAAATATGGGAAGCCTTTTGGGTTACAGTCTATTAGGTTATAAAAGCATTATTTCCGGACTTTCCAGGATTGATGTTGATGAACAAAAAATGATGGAAGAACTAAATAAAGATTGGTCAATTCTTACTGAGGCTCTCCAAACTTACCTTAGAAGTAAAAAGTTCAACGATTCTTATTATTTTGTTTCTTCTTTTTCTAAAGGAAAAAAGCTTGATGAAAATACCTGGACGGATCTTATTAATAAACTAGAAATTCCTGATAAAGATAAAAAAGAACTTCTTAAACTGAAACCCTCCAATTATCTTGGCCTTGCCGAGAAAATTGTTTCGTAAAGAACTTCTTGCATTAATTTTACAAATTTTTAGTATTATAAGTTTATGGAAAACATAAATTGGTTAGGAAACGCGGGATTTTTCTTTGATGATTTAAACGGAAAACGAGTCTATTTCATTGATCCGATAGAACTAGGAGACAGAAATGTAGGAAAAGCGGACATACTTTTTCTTACACACGCTCATCCCGACCATTTTTCCTTAAAAGATATCGAAAAACTTTTGAAGGGAGATACTGTAATAGTTGCAACCCAAGACTTAATAGATAGAATTCCTAATAATAATGAAAAAATAATTGTTTCCCCAAACAATTCCTATACCGTTAACGGTTTTTCTTTTCAAACAGTTCCCGCCTATAACATAAATCCTGCAAGACTTGAATTTCATCCTAAAGCAAATAACTGGGTTGGTTATATCTTTGACCTGAATGGAATGAAGATTTACCATGCCGGAGATACAGATTTTATTCCGGAAATGAATACCTTCAAAGATTTAAATCTTGATATAGCGATGCTCCCTATTGGAGGACATTACACCATGGATTGGGAAGAAGCAGCAGATGCCGCAAATACTATTGCCGCAAAAAAAACAATTCCAATGCATTACAAAATGCAATTAGGGGAAAGGGCAAAAGAAGCTGAAAATAACTTTAAGGACAAAGTCACAAATTCCGATGTGGTAATAATGGAAGAATTTAAATGATTAGGCGGCAATAATTCTCCTCTTCTTACACTCTTCACATTCGCTTCCTTGACAGTTGTGTCCCAACTCTTGGGGAAGATCGGGAAACAATTCTCCTTGAGGTTTTTCTAAAATCTCCCTAAATTCAATCCAATCTACCGGAGTTCTTTTTACTAATCTTGGGCTTTGTTGTGTATCTTCCTGAGCCCCTCCTTTGGATGAAGTTGTACTTTGGATTTTTTCAGCCAAATCTTGAATAGCTTTCTTTGTTCTTCTCCCTGCTCTTCTTACTTTTTCCTTTCCGTTTCCCTTTGGATCTTCCGGTTGCACCTGTGAAGCTTCTTGATTTGAACCCTGAGGACCAACATCCTCCTGTCCCAGACCCATTCTTTTTTCTATTTCTTTTAATCTTTCTTCATGATTTTGTAACCTTTCTTCCCATGATTTTAATTTTTCCTCCCAGTCTTTTAACTTAACTTCCCAAACTTCAAGCTCCGCACTTTTCTGCTCTAGCTTTTCCTGCTTTTCCAAAAGACTTTCCTCCCATCTGGTAAGTCTTTGTTCTCTTTCATCCGGAGTTTCATCCCGTATTTCTTCTTCAGATTCTGTTTCAGGCTCTGAAGAAGTATCTTCATTTAGGTCCTCCTGAGGACCGGATGCATCAATGTCAGCTCCTGCTCCGGCAAGAACACCTTCTAATGGAGCTTGGGGAATTTTTTCACTCGCATCACCCGAAGTTGCTGCTTCTTCTGGAGGCGGAGGAGTCTCGGAAATCTCAACTTCATCCACAACGGCTTCTTGTCCCGGCTCTACTTCTACTACTTCGTTTTCTGAAGGTGGTTCTATTGGCTTATTAGCTTCTTCCTCACTTACGGGTAACTCAACCGTAGGCTTTTCTTCCACTACTTCCACGGGAGGAATAACATTTTCATCGACAACTTCCTGAGGCTTCCTTTCAATGCGTCTGACGAGTTCTTTTCTTGCTCTTACGGCAATATCTCTTAATTCCGATGCTCTATCATAAAGATCCAATCCGTGTGCGTAAGCATAACCCCCAATAAAGGCAACTGCCGCTCCAAGATAATGAACTGGTTCTGTAAGATAATGTTGAATTCCTTCTCGTCCGTCAGGCATTAACATATATATTCCCAAAGCAGACAACGTAAGCCCGGCTGCTATAAATCCCGCTGCTTCTGCGCTTTCTATTTTTGAAGATCTTGAGGCATCCGATTGAGCTTCATCAAAATTTTTATATTCATAACCCGTCACGACCTGTTTTCCAACATAAACACCGGCCGGATTGGTTTCCACAATATAGTCCCGTGATTCAATTGGTCTCATAGGTTTTCCTATAATAGTTGTGTTTTTGATGAAGAAAGTAAAAAAAGTGTTAAAAAGTGGAAAGAAAATTTTTAAAGCATAAAAAGAAATTAAGCTCTATCATTACTATAGGTTATAAGAGCTTTTCTTGTTTATTTTCTTTTGGAACCTCTAGCTTGAAATGCTTATAGGCTTGAGGCGTAGCAATTCTTCCTCTGGTTGTCTTTTTTATAAACCCTGTCTGAAGAAGGTATGGTTCAATGACATCTTCTATTGTTCCTATGTCTTCTGAAATGGTTGATCCTATTGTCTCTATTCCGACAGGTCCCCCACCGTGTTTTTCCAAAATTGCCTTAAGATATCTGACATCGGAAGAATCAAGACCTGCCTCGTCTACTTCGAGCATATTCAAAGCTTTTGTTATTAAATCTTTTGTTACTCTCCCCTCTCCTTTAACTTCGGCAAAATCTCTTGCTCTTTTTAAGAGCTTCAGAGCAATTCTTGGTGTTCCCCTTGCTCTTTTTGCTATTTCGGATATTGATTCTATATCTACGGGAACATTGAGTTTTGAAGCAGCCTTTTTAATTATTTCCCCAAGATTATCAGGATCATAAAAGTTGAGCCTATGTACTACTCCAAATCTATCTCTTAAAGGAGCGGACAAAAGACCGACTCTTGTAGTTGCTCCTATGATAGTAAACTGGGGAAGATCAAGTCTTAAAGTTCTTGCGCTCGGACCTTTTCCTATAATGATATCGAGTGCATAATCCTCCATTGCGGGATACAAAGTCTCCTCAACTACTTTATTTAACCTATGTATTTCATCTATGAATAAAACGTCACCTTTTTCAAGATTGGTTAGAATGGATGCCAAATCTCCCGCCCTTTCTATAGCGGGTCCTGAAGTTACCCTTATATTTACTCCCATTTCTTTAGCTATTAAATGGGCAAGAGTTGTTTTACCTAAACCCGGTGGTCCATATAAAAGAATATGCTCAATTGCTTCGTCTCTTTTTTTTGCGGCCTTAATTGCTATCTGAAGGGATTCCTTAACTTTTCCTTGTCCCGCAAACTCATTCCAGCTTTTTGCTCTAAGGGAAGTAAATAGAATCTCCTCTTCTACGCTCTCTGTCACTTCTTCTTGTTTTGGATCTTTATTCATTTAGTTTCTTGATAAATTCTTTAAAGCAAGTCTTATCTTTTCCTCAGGTTTTAATTCTTTGCCTTTTATCTCTCTTAATGCTTTTTGGGCTTCCGAAACAGTGAACCCAAAATTTTTAAGAGCTGCCACAACTTCATCATTTTCTGCCTGTTCTTTTCCCGAAAGGTCTAAATCTACAGTACTTCCCATCTTATTCTTTAACTCAATTATTATCTTCTGGGCATTTTTTGTTCCCAACCTTGGTACAGAAGAGAAAAATGAAACGTCTCCCTTAAGAATTGCTTCTACTATATCTGATCTTTGTCCGGATGAAAAAATATTAAGAGCAGTCTTGGGACCTATTCCAGAGACACTTATGAGGTTTTCAAAAAGCTTGAGGTCTTCAATTTCTCTAAATCCAAATAACTCTAATGCATCTTCTCTTACATGGGTGTATGTATAAACCTTTACTTTTTCTCCCGGGGTTAATTTTGAATAAAAAGAGTCGCTAATCAAAACCTTATATCCTACGCCGTTAACATCAATCACCATAAATGGTTTATCCAAAAAATCAACTGTTCCTTTTAAGGCTCCGATCATTGGTTAGATTATAACACAAGAGTTTCAGGTTAATTTTGAGATTTTACCGGAGAAAATGTGACAAAGAGCAACAGCCAAAGCATCTGCGGTATCATCAGGCTTTGGCACTTCTTTCAAGACTAGTAAGGTCTTAATCATTTTTCCAACCTGTGCTTTTTCTGCTCTACCATATCCTGTTACAGCCATTTTTACCTGTAAAGGAGTATAAACCGAAATAGGAAGTTTCCCCTGAGAAGCGGAAAGCAAAACCACTCCCCTTGCCTGTCCCACAACAAATGCTGTCTTTGCATTATTTTGAAAAAAAAGGTCTTCTATAGAAAGACAGTCAGGAGAATATTCTTTTATTAAACGGTTTACTTCCTTATATATTGCGTCCAGTCTTTCTGGAACCATGAGTTTTGAGCTAGTTTCAAAACAGTCGAATGCAATTGGCTTTATTCTGTTTCCGTTTCCCTCAACTATCCCCCAACCCATCCTTCCTATACCGGGATCTATTCCCAACACACGCATAAGTAGTGATATGATAGCACACTTGTAATGCTTTAGCTTTTACGGTAAAATGTCAAAAGTATATGAAAAGGGAAAGCCTTAAAGTAACAGAAAGAAAACTCTTGGGAAAACAGATAAAGAAACTTCGAAGAGAAGGAATCTTACCTGCTAACGTTTATGGTAAAAACATAAAATCGGAAGCAGTACAACTTCCTCTTAAGGATTTCTTGGAAGTATATAGAGAAGTCGGAGAAACAGGATTGGTCGATTTGGTTCATGACAGCAAAACAACCCCCGTTCTTATCCATAATGTTCAGACAGATTTCAGACACAACGTCCTTCATGCCGATTTCTTCCAAGTAAATCTTAAAGAAAAAGTAAAAACAATGGTTCCTTTGGAATTTATAGGAGAACCTGCAGCAGTAACAGAAAAGATAGGTCTTTTGATGGAAATTTTGTCCGAAGTTGAAGTTGAGGCACTACCTGAACACTTACCCGAACATATCGAAGTTAATGTAGAAGCTCTTGCAAATGTAGACGATCAGATTACGGTTAGCGAACTAAAAGTTCCGGAAGATGTAGAAATACTTACAGATAAAGAGCAAGTCGTGGCAAAAATCGGCGAATTAGTTACAAAAGAAGCACAAGAAGAAGCCGCAGCAGAGGCAGCAGCCGCAGAAGCCGCAGCAGCTGAAGCTTCGGGAGAAGCAGCCGAAGGCGGAGAAACTCCAACAGAGGGAGAAGCCACACAAGAAGAACAGGGAGAAAAACCTCAAGAACAACCCTCAAACGAATAATTATTTCTTCTGAAGTAAATTTTGAAGATTTATCGCATCTTTATAGTTTGGATCCAAATTTAACGCCTGAATGTTATAAGATTCCGACTTTTTATAGTCCCCTAATTGATATTCAAGTAAAGCTAGTCTGAAATATGCGTCTTTAAAACCGGGATATTTTTCCGTCACTCCCTGCCATAGTTTTATACTTTCCATTGTCTCCTGTCTTCTTATATTTAGATCCCGAAATTCTTTTAAATATATTAGTCCTTTAAGAATGACTATAGAAAGCAAGATTACAAGGAAACCTATCAATATTACATATAACCCAAGAAGAATTTTCTTGCTGTTAGTCGATTTTATTTTTGCTTTAGCCTCGAAAATTAATTTGCCTTCGGTAATAATTCGGTAAATCTTCGGGAATTGTGGTTTTTTTCCCGAACTAGCAACTTTCTTTTCAGCAGCTATTTTTTTCTTTTTTAAGGATTTTTTAGATGGTTTTGTATTTTTAAACTTCATCTGGCCAATTAGATACCATGAGATATCCCTCTTTACTCCAAAGCCTTTGATATATCTCCTCTGTTATAAATGGCATGAATGGATGAAGAAGTTTAAGTAGTATAAGAAATTGATTCTTCAAGGATTCATATGACTTATCGTCAATTCTTCCCTTCACGTCTTCTATATATACGTCTGCAAATCTATGCCAGATATGTTCATATAACTTTTCTGCAGCATAATTGAATTGATACTTGTTTAAATAAGAACTAATTTCTTTACTTACTTTTTTAGCTTCCATTAACCATTCTTCGTCTTTTTTATTTATCTCCCCTACTTTTCCCGCTTCTTCTTGTTTCATTTCTATAAACCTTGCTATATTCCAAAGCTTATTGGCAAATTTTCTTGCAGCTTCAAGCTTCGGATAAGAAAGAGCCTGGTCATTTCCCAAGGCAGCACCATAAACAAGAGCAAACCTTACTGAATCTGCACCGTATTGGTCGGCAAGCTCTATGGGATTTACAACATTACCCTTAGATTTACTCATCTTTTTACCGTAAGGGTCGTTTACCAACCCATGAAGCACAACATCCTTAAAAGGAATTTGTTCTTCCGTATCCTTAATCCCTTCTTTTTCTCTTATATAAATCCCCAACATCGCCATTCTTGCTACCCACCATCTTAATATGTCGTATCCCGTCTCCATTACCGACACGGGATAAAAATCCATGCAATCTGTCGTTTTCAAAGTAGCATAAGGCCATTGCCCTGAGGAAAACCAAGTATCAAAAGTATCCTGATCTCTTTCCAATTTTTCCGAGCCGCATTTACATTTTTGAGGAGTTTCCCCTTTTGTCACAGTCCACTCGTTACATTCGTTACACTTCCAGGCAGGAATCTGTATTCCCCAGACAATTTGTCTTGAAACATTCCAATCTCTTATATTTTCTAAAAACTGAAAATATATCTTCTCGAAACTCTTGGGATTAATTTTAATTTTTCCGCTTCTTACGGCTTCTATTGCCGGTTTTGCCAAAGGTTCCATTTTGATAAACCATTGGTCCATCAAAAGAGGTTCAATCGGATTTTTACACTTATAACAAACCGGAACGCTATTTTTTATCGTTTCTTCCTTTTCCAAAAAGCCAAGCTCATTTAGTTTCTCTATCACCTTAGCTCTTGCTTGTTTTATATATAAACCTTCAAACTCACCGGCTTCATTTGTCATCTTGCCGTCAAAACCTATTACGGTTATCTGATCAAGACTATGTTTTTTACCTAACTCGTAATCGTTTGGGTCATGAGCAGGTGTAACCTTGACCGCTCCTGTACCAAATTCAACATTGACGGATTCGTCATATATGACAGGAATCTCCCTTGTGGTTAAGGGAAGAGAGATCATTTTTCCCTCCAAATCCTTATATCTAGGGTCTTTTGGATTTACCGCAACTGCCGTATCACCAAACATCGTTTCCGGCCTTGTAGTTGCAACAGTTATAAAACCTTTTTCCAATGGATATTTAATGTAATAAAGTTTTGATTCTTTTTCCTCGTAAATTACTTCAAGATCGGAAAAGCTTGTCCCGTCAAAAGTACAATAATTAACTAATCTTTTTGCCCTATATACCAAACCGTCGTCAAAAAGTTTTTTGAAGGTGTCGTATACGATTTCCACTACGTTCTTGTCCAAGGTATATTTTTCCCTACTCCAGTCAAGGGAAAATCCCAGTCTTCTAAGTTGTTTTTCTATGCCTCCCCTATTTTCATCGACATATTTTTTTATCATTTCAAAAAGCTCATCCCTTTTGAAATCCAGCCTTGATTTACCCTCTTCCCTTAGTTTCTTTTCGAAAACAAATTGAGTCTCAATTCCTGCGTGATCCGTACCCGGAAGCCAAAGAGTTGAAAAACCCTTCATCCTATGTACCCTCGCAAGAATATCTTCTAAAACATACATTGCATGTCCGAAGTGAAGAGCACCGTTTGCGTTTGTGGGAGGAAGAATTATTGAGTAAGGTTTTCCCTTGGGATTTAACTCAGGCTTAAAAAAACCTTTTTCTTCCCAAGTTTTGTAGATTTTCTCTTCAATTTCTTTATGATTAAATACTTTATCCATTCAACTCATTCTAACACAAGCTCTTGAGGCTATCAACGAGGCTAATCTCCTATCAATTTGTATCCCCTTGTTTTAATTGTCTGTATTTCCAAATTGTTTTTCTGAATTTTTAATTTATTTCTTACCCTCGCAACCAACTTATCTATTGCCCAGTCAGATACGCCAAGCTCCTCTTCCTCGGGCCAGACTGCTTCTATTATTTCTTCCCTTTCGCAAATTTCATTTTTCCTTTGTTGGAGATAATTAAAGAGTAAATTTTCTTTTTTACTAAATTCTTCGCTAAGTTCTTTTGTATTTGTTTCCTTCTCTTTTCTTCTTATGAAATCTTCAAAAAGAGGACTAAAAACATGATTACTCGCAGAATTTACCCTTATAAATCCCGTGTTCCAAAGATACAATGCTCGCTTCTTTTCAGACGGTAAAATTTTTTGACTATTTATAACTTTTACGAGAACATTTTTTGATTCATCGTCCAAGCTTTCCCACAACTCTTCGGACTGAAGGTTAATTCTCTCATCCCTAGACAAACCCTCCCCTAAGCTTTCTTCGGTCTTAACAGATTCTTTCCTATCATGAAGAAAAATGAGTGAAAGCTGAAGATACTGAGTATAACCGTCAACTAATTCAAAAAAATAACTTTCCAAGTTTTTGGGAAGTGAGACATCAAATCTTTTTTTATATGCATTAAAGATTGTTTCGACATCTTCTCTTTTTGCAGGTTTAATATACAAATTTTTGAAAAAGACCGACCAAGAAGTATTAGGAAGAGACGGAATAAGTTTTTTTAAAGGCATGTAACTTGTAAAGACAAAAGCTGCTTCATGGTTTGCCGTTTTAATTCCATCCAGGTTGGCAAAAAACTCGGGAGTAACACAGTCTTTCATTCTGTCGAATCTAATAAAAAATAACGTCGGCAAAAAACCTTGTTCTGTTATTTTCAAAAGTGCCCTTCTTACGCTATCTATTGTAAAAAAGAGGTCTTGAAGTTGGATGCTTTCCATGAACATAGCAGATATCTTTTTTTTTACTTTCTCTTCTATTTTTGAGTTTTCTACAGAATCGACTATACGCTTTAAAGTTAATGTCCAGAATGGAGCTATCTCACATTCAACAAGATCATTTAAATCTACGGGGATAAATAAATGCTTCTTGTAATCTTGAATATAGGTTCCGGGGATATCTTTGTTCCCAAGAAAAAAACGAAGGAAATTACTTATTCCTACTTTTTTCATTCCTATCAGTACGACCCCTTGTCTATTTTTTAAATATCGCCCCAGTTCCCTCGCCTCTTCTTGCCTAAAAGTTAGAGGATATGTTTCCTCAATGATTCCCTGTGCCATAAGTGCTCATATTCTAAAGCTATACCATATATTTATCAACAAGATATATTGTCAGGTTAATGTCAGATAGAAATCTTTTAATCGTCAAGACTAATTAATATCCCTGTAATAATATACTCTTATGATAGAAGCAGAAGGCAACGTCCCAAAAGACGTTATGCAAAGAGCTACATCCAGGCCGGGAGAAATTAGGCGCTTGGCCTTTTTCACCGACAGGGGTGTTTATGTTCCTAAGAACGGGAGTCAGGAGGTTTTTACAAGAGTCACTCCTCCATCCCAAAGAACTCCTCTTCCTAGAAAAGGCTAAATCTTTGCTATAATCTCCTCATGGATAAAAGTAAAGCTTATGAAATATTGAGCTTTCTAAAAAAGACTTATCCGGAAGCAAAAATTGCTTTAGATTATTCAAATCATCTTGAGCTTCTTATTTCCGTCATGCTTTCAGCACAGACCACAGATGCACAAGTAAATAAAGTGATGGCTATTGTTTTTCCAAAATTTAAAAAAGAAAAACCTGAATTTAATAACCTTTACGAAAAATATTCGAGTATTGATCTTCAAAAAGATGAACTTATCGAGATGATAAATTTTGCTTTTACCGATATCTTGGAGATTGAAAATGAAATTAAATCCATAGGACTTTATAAATCAAAAGCAAACAATATAAATAAAACATCAAGGATACTTCTAGAGGATTACAAAGGAAAACTTCCCCGAACAATAGAAGAATTTACCAAACTTCCGGGGGTTGGAAGAAAAACAGCCAACGTCGTACTAGGAGAAGCCTACGGAATTTCCGAAGGAGTAGCAGTCGACACTCATGTAAAAAGACTTGCGAGATATTTTGGTTTTACAAAGGAAGAGGATCCTCTAAAAATTGAAAAAGACCTAATGGCTCTTTTTGATAAGAAAGACTGGATTATACTTACTCACTTACTGATTGCACACGGAAGAAAAAACAGAAACTTAAAACTACCTGGAACCAAAAATAACTGACAAATCTTTATCCCCTTCCAGATTAGTTGTATAAGAAATTCCGGAAGCCGTAGTCTTAAATGCGCTATCGTTGACTGGCGCAAAGGACGACGGATAATTAACACCAAGAGAGAATGGATAAACTTCTGTTCCGGGTTGTTTTAAAATTCTAAGGTTATAGGTAAAGTTATCCGTTAATTTGTAAACAGTTCCTTCCGAATAATCCACCTGGACTGATTGAGTTTCTCCCATTTTCACTGTAACCAAAAACCCAAAAATAGTTTTATCACCTTCGTCTAGTTTTTCTACCTCAATCCCCGAAGGTACCTTGAAATTTTTTGCCTCATAAAGACTGGGGTCGGTAACAGCATTTACGATCTTTTGCGATTTACCGTTAATTCTTATTGAAGCAAGAGTACTTCCTTTAGGAAGAATGACTCTCAGATAGTTTTTATAGTCTCCTCCGGGCCAGGTTCCGTCAGACTTATTTTTATATGTAATATTTAGGGAACCTTTAATAATCCCATCGTCCCCTATTTTTATGCTATCCAAAACACTTCTATCGACGAAAAAGTTAACCTTATTTGCTCCAAGATTTGCCTCATTAATTCCTATAAAATCATTTATGTTTCCGTCCTCCACTGGTCTTGTTTCATCTATGGATGATGATAATCCATTTACGGAAAATACGTCTTGAATATTAGATTCATTGAATGCAAAAAGAAGATGTTTTTGCCCTACTGAATTTATTAAAGCTTCAGAAAGATTAAGATATGAAAACTTTCCGGAACTAATTTTTTGTTGAATAGCATTAAATAACGAGCTTAAGAAATCTTTTTTCTGAGTAGAACCGGGAAAAAAGTTTTTCTCTGCATGGGATTCGGTTAATTGAAATAGATTTTGGTCTGTAACAGTCTCGTTATAATCCGGAACATTTACCGGACCTATTATGGAAAGAAGATTTTTTACAAAATTAATATCTACACCTATTACTCCGTCCACTTTTTGAGATGTCTCTTCATCAAGTAACATAGCCGATGCTATTGCTCCCCTTGAGAAGTCAACATCAAAATTACTGTCTCTCAAATACCAGTGGACTTGAGGAAGATATCTCCTTACAGCAAAAGGTGGTTCTATATGTTTTTTCAATTGTCCGTCTGCGTCATAAACGTCATGAACCTTAAAGTCGTTAATCTTGCCGTTACTTAGAGATAGCAATCCGTAAGAGCCAATAAATCCCCCACCGGGTCTTAGTTCCATGTTGTTTTGGAAAAGAATTAGATATGTTCTTTGCCCATTAAAACCCAGTATATCGGGCCAGGTTAAAAGAGTGTCTTCAGAAAAAGAAACAAGCGGATCTAATTTTGAAGACAAACTTAAAGGAAGAAGATCTTTATCTTTTTCATATTCACTCAGAAATGTTTTTAAACTTGTGTATGCTTTTGAAAGGTTATGGGGATTGTTATTCGAAGATAACTCGGAAACCGAAGTATATGCATCGTAAAATGAGCGTGTCAGATTATTAGCCTTATCTATTTTTTCAGTCAATAAAATAGCCCTGTCCCCCATCCCCACTCCCTGCATTTCGGGAGCAAGGATTGTCATAAAATTATCTGCCAAAGAGAAAGAATCTTTAGATAGTAAGATAAAAACAGGAGCAGTTTTAAAGTTTCCTTTAAATAATTCGTTTTGTGCTTGTTGCAAAAACATCTTTCCTGAAAAAGCAAATAATCCTGTTGATAAAAAAGGCAAAAGTACAAAAACAATTAACGATATAAATAAATATTTAAAGTTAAAGTTTCTTTTTGCCTTGGGTTCATCGACGATATATTGTGGGGTAAATGTCTTTTCTTTGTTTTTCTTTAAATTTATTTTCTTGAGTTTCTCCCCTAATTCATAATTATCCGAAATAAGATATTTCCCTTCTCCCGGAAGATATTCTTCTTCTTTTCCCTCATGATTTTTAAAATCAATCTTTATTTCAGGATCTATCCTTTGAAAAAGCCTTGCCAAAGAAATTAACGTTATTCCGTGTTTAGGAAGAATATAGAATACTTTTTCTTCAGGCATGCTGGCAAACATTGCCTCAAAGATTCCTGATATTAAATCTTCAAGAAAAACAGGGTATATCGTCTGTAATCCATTTCCTGGAATCTCTATTCTTCCGTATGTTTTTATTTCATAGATGAATTTATTAATTAATGAGCCTTGGAAAATTTCATTTTTCGTAAAAATTTCTCCATAAACTGCAAATTTTGCATTCTGATAAAAGCTTGTAACTTTTTCTATTATCTTATCGTCTTTTTCTTTTATATTAGAAATGAATAACAGCAAAGAATTATCGTTTTTTGCCTTCTCAAGAAATGCTGAAATAGTTTCTTTAAAAAAGCTCGTGGTTTCATCTATTACAAAGATGTGAGAATAAATATTGTCGGGAATCGTGGGAAATCTTTTTATATACGGAATATGAACTACATTATCTGTAAACTCTGGTCTTTTAGAGCTTACGTAAACAACTAAAGATTCGTTCTTAAGCTCTCCTACGATTTCTTCCCCTATTAATCCTTTTTTGTCTACGACAAGTATAGGAAGGTCGTGTTTTTTCTCGGTAGAGATAAGGGCAGTCATTAAGCTTATTTTAAATGAGATTAGATGAGGTTGTCCAGCGCCCTGTTGACGAGCAAATCTGCGTCTTTATTTTTTTCTCTTGGAATATGATTCCAAAAAACAGGTATATTTAGTTCACTTTGTTTTTCTCGTATCGTGAAAACCATACTTCTTATGTTTTCGTCTTTTATTTTATATTTTCCGGTTAGTTGAGAAAAGACAAGCAAAGAATCCATATAGAAAGTGACCTTCGAAATCGAATGAATTTCTTTATTCTCGAGTAACCAAACAAAAGCTTCTATTACTGCTTTATATTCGGCAACGTTATTTGTTTCTACCCCTATTCTCTTCCCTATTCCAGAAAGAACTTTTCCATCACCTTCTACAAAAACACCTATTGCTGCGTTTCCAGGATTTCCTCTTGATCCTCCATCTGTATGAATTGATATTTCCATTTATAATCCTTTTCTAATAAAATTCTAACAAAAAACTTCAAATATAAAAACCTCTAATTTTTTAAGACGACGACACCGGAATAAATAAGTCCTAAGAAAAATGCAAAAAGAATTTGCCCTTGTTGAATAGTAAGGAAATAATGATCGAAAGACGACATTAGTAAAATGACCATCAAGATAACTAAGCTTTCAAAAGAATGATGAATATATATTTTTTTAAGAAGAATGAGAATAAATAATATTAAAAACAAAAAACCTAAAATTCCCGTCTCTGCAAAAACTAAAAGATAAATATTGTGAACCGGCTGCAAAAGATAGGGGAGAGAGTTATTATGTAAATTATTTAAAAAATTATTTACTCCTACCCCAAGTAAAGGATAATTACTTATCATTTTGAAAGATTCATTAATTAATGTTTCTCTTTGAGTTATCGATTGGTCTGTTAAGTTAAAATTGAAAATTCGTTGTGACAAGGGAAAATAAAAAATCATAAGAAGAGAAATAAAGAGCAAAACAAAAAGACTGAAGTTCCTTGTAAAATTCTTATATTTTTTCAAGAAGGCATTGGCAAAAGACAAAAACAAAACTAAAACCCAAGAAAGAATTCCTGTTCTTGAAAAAGTAAATAAAAGGGAAGTGGTTCCCAAAATAATTGTTGCTATTAAAAACACCTTGAGAAAACCCTTGGCTTTTCTTAGGAGAAAAAACATGATAACACTCATATACAAAACCAGGAAAGCGGCTAAAACATTTGGATGAGAAAAAGTCCCATAAGGTCTTAAAAACAATTCGCCATTTATAGAGACATTGGCAATACCGGGAGTTTGTGCATTATAAAATCTTTCTCCAAAGAAATAGAATATTCCATTCAATGATCCACTGTTAAAATATTGAAATATAGAAATTAAGGATTCATAAATCACAGACAGGGACACAAGAAAGACAATAAGACTTTCTCTTATTTCGCTCTTTCTTAATGAAATATAGACAAAGAGAAATGAAAATTCCAAAAATTTAATAAGTCCATAAATACCTGCTCCGGGATTTTTAGAGATTAGTATTCCCGTCAGAAGAAGAGATATAAAAAGCAAGAATACCGAAAAATATTTCTTTTGTATTTTTACCAACAATTCTTTGATAGAAAAAATAAAAATCAAAAGAATCACTATATCTGTTAAATATAGGGTGGGGGAGAGGTAATCTATCCTTAATCCGTTGATGAAAGAAAACTGGGGCCAAAAGTGTTTACCAAGTTGAGTAGGTAATATTAAAACGAGAAGATAGAAAAATATTAAGTCTTTTTTATTTTGGTTTAACAACCAAAACCCTATCTCTACCTTCTCCCATAGATTCTGTAGAAACTTCCTGATCATCCTGTAAAATTAGATGAACAACTCTTCTTTCCCATGATTTCAATTCTGTTAATTGAATTTCTCTTCCTTGTTCCAAAACTTTTCTCTTGGTATCCATTGCTAAATTCTTTAACCATTCTGATCTGTTCTTTTTATAATCTCCGACCTCAATAGAGACTCTCTTAAATTCGCCTGTTTTCTTGGCCAACATTAAAGATATGACCAACTGAAGTGCTTCAAGTGTTTCTCCGTGGTAACCTATTACAATTCCTGAGTCTTCTGTTTTTAAGGTTAGTTCTATTTCTTCCTCGGTTTCATTTAAATCAAAACCGCCATCAATTCCAACCTTACTAAAAAGTTCTTCTACTGTTTCTTTAATTACTTTATTTTCTGCCATATACTTTCTTTATATACTCCTCAAGTCCTCCAAGACCCGAAATTTTGTATTGCTGTATTATACCGAAAATAGTAAAAGTATTCCAGTATAAAGATAGTCCTACGGGAAAGGTAAAGGAAAAGAATCCAATCATAAGAGGGAAGAGAATCGCAGACTGACTTTGGAAGGCAGTGGCAAAATCATCATTTTTCTTTTTACCATCTTTTTGTTCTTCTTTTGGCATTGGCATTATCATCATTTTTGTCTGTATAAACTGGAGAAGAGCAGTAATGACGGGTATTAGTAAAACGATGAATCCTACTGAAGACATAAGCTGGGAGGGATTATGTCCTAAGGGAAGTCCAAAAAAATTTGGGTCCCATGGCTTTTGAAGTTTCAGGGCGTCAAAATAAACAACCTGATTAACTCCTTTGAGAACTGCCGCCAAGTCCGCTTTTACTATTTGCTGCAAAACCGCATAAAGCCCCCAGATAATAGGAAGCTGTATCAATACAGGCAAGCATCCTGCAGCGGGATTTATTCCAAATTCTTTATAAACCCTCATTGTTTCCTGTTGAAGCATCTTTGCATCATTTTTATGTTTCTCTTTCAACTTATTAATATGAGGAGCTACTTCCTGCATTTTCTTTGAGGCCTTAAGCTGGGAATTTATTAAAGGATAAAGAACAAGTCTTATTGCAATTGTTAATACTATTATTGAAAAACCCAGGGTGTAGGGTATATGAGCAAACGAAAGAACATGATAAATGGCTACCAAGAGGTTTAAAATTGGTATTACTAAAATATCGTTAAAAAGATTGTGTCCAAACATAATTAATTTCCGTTATAAAAAGGTTGGCATTTTAATATTCTTATTACCGAAAGGTATCCGCCTTTTAATACTCCCTCTTTTATTATTGACTTTTTTGCGTACTCAGAGCAAGTAGGGGAGAACCTGCAGTCGGTTTTAAGACCAAGATTTAGAAGAGCTACGGCGATAACTTTTTGATAAAAAGAAATTAACAAAACGAATAATTTTTTCATTTTAAAAGACCCTCTTTCCTAAATGTTCTTGTTAAAGTATTTAATATTTCTTCGTAATCTATATTTAAACCTTCTTTTTTTATTATGAACAAGACTTTTTTTGAAGGTTCGATTTGATCAAGCAACTCTTCGACCGCTGCTCTTATTCTTCTTCTTATACTATTTCTTATAACAGCTCTCTTATCTATTTTTTTAGATACAATGAAACCAAATTTACTTTCTTTTTCTTCTGAATCTTCAATCTTAATTACTGCAAACGGAGTATTTATTGTTTTCTCGTTTCTTAATCTTTCACCCTTAAGTAAACGGTTTTCTTTTCTAAGCACTTTAGATAGTAAGACTTGCTCTTTTTTTGAGTCTTCTAGATTTCAAGACTTTTCTTCCACCAAACTCCGCCATTCTTGCCAGAAAGCCGTGTTTTCTCTGTCTTTTAACTTTTTTAAGTTTCCTGAATTTTTCCATCTGGGTAAGTATACCAAAATTTAAAATGTTTTTAAAGGCTGTGTTTTCAAGATGTTATAGTTCTATCCACTTTTTCTATCTTGACAAAAAGTTATCCACATTATTAAACTGCTCATTACCATTATGGATGATCAAAAAGAACTTTGGGGAAAAATATTAGCTGAAATTGAGCTTAATGTTTCCAGAGCCAACTTCCTCACATTATTTAAAAGAACTGCTCTTTTGTCTCTTGAAGGAAATGTTGTAACAATCGCCGCTCCCTCTACTATGATAATAGATCTCTTGCAAAGAAGATTCTACGAAATAATAAAAAGAGCTGTTGATAAACATACACAAATGGACGCAAGTATTATTTTTGCGCCAAAAACAATCGTGGCAACAGTAGAGCAGGCCAAAGAATCAAACATGCCTCTTTTTGAAGAGGAAAAACCTAAAACCATCGGACACCTCCCAAGAGTAAGACAGGATTATACATTTGAAAACATGGCGGTTTCTTCCTCAAACCAACTGGCATATGTTTCAGCAACAACAGTAGCAAAAAAGCCCGGCCAAATTTATAACCCTCTTTTTCTATATGGTCCTGTAGGTTGTGGAAAAACCCATTTAATGCAGTCCATAGCAAATGAAGTTTTTAAAAACGATAATTCAAAAAAAATCCTCTATATAACAAGTGAGGAATTCACAAATGAGGTCGTCGAATCTATAAGAACAAATGCAACCGCTCAAATGAAAAGGAAATTTAGAAATGTTGATCTTTTGATAATAGACGATATTCAGTTTATAGCAGGCAAAGAAAAAATCCAGGAAGAACTTTTCCACACTTTTAACATTTTAGTTGATAACGGCTCTCAAATTGTTCTTTCTTCGGATAGGCCTCCTTCCGAAATACAAAAAGTCGAAAAGAGGCTTTTGTCGAGATTTGCGGGAGGCCTTACCGTAGACATTGAACAACCGGATTTTGAATTAAGAACTGCAATTTTACTAATAAAGGCGAAGAAATACGGAGTAGGGCTTTCGATAGAGGTAGCAAAAATAATTGCCGAGAAAGCACAAGATGCAAGAAGCCTGGAAGGACTACTTTTAAGAACAATAACAGAGGCACAAGCTAAGGGAGAGGAAATATCCGAAGAATTGGCAAATAAACTACTGGGAAACAAAAAGGATGAAACTATTATTGTAGGATCCTTCCATCCAGATGAAATAATCAACAATATCTGCACCTACTATAAAGTAAAACCAACGCAGCTTAAAAGCTCCAAAAGAGACGCCTTCTTGGTAAAACCAAGGCAAGTTGCTATGTATATCCTTAAAAAGGAACTCGGTCTTACATATGTCGAGATAGGGAACATCCTTGGGGGAAGAGACCATACGACAATAATGCATGGTGTAGAAAAAGTGGAAAACTTAATGGGGAAAACCAAACTCTCTGAGGATATCTCTAGTATTTCAAGGCTTGCTGTTGAAAATGTTGTGGATTACTAAACACCTCTAGTTATAAACATCTTTATTCACTTTTTTATGCACAGGTTTTCCACATTTTTCGAAGCTCAAACTCTTGCTTTTTTCCACTTTTCCATATACACTACTACAACAACGAATAGATATATTTATGAAGATCGTCTTTTTGTCTTCTAACTTATCTGCCAAACTTTCTTTTTTGAATCATGCAGTGTCATCCAGGGGACAACTTCCGATTCTTTCTAATTTCCTTTTGGAAACAAAGAAAGGTAAGTTCCATATTTCTTCAACCGATCTTGAAATGGGAATACAGACAAGTATTCCAGCAAACGTCGAAGAAGAAGGAAAAACTACGGTTCCCGCAAAGAACTTTTCAGAATTAGTCTCAAATCTCGGAGAAGAAAAAGTAACACTGTCTTTGTCTGACCAAAGCCTTAAGCTAACTACAGGAAAAGTAAAGAGCGCATTTCAAACAACTCCCGCAGAGGAGTTTCCTAAATTATTCGAAGAAAAAGGGGAAGAGGTCGCCCAGATAAAAAGGGAAGTAATTGATAAAAAGATGGGAAGGGTTGTATTCGCTGCAGCTGTCGAAAGTTCAAGACCGGCACTATCTGGCATACTTCTTCAAAAAGCAAAGGGAGGATACATTGCAGTGGCGACAGACGGTTACAGATTATCTCTTCAGAAAAACATTTCTATTGGAGAAAAGGGAGAAGTCAAAGATAAAGACTTGTTGATTCCCGCAAGGCTTATAAAGGAATTAATATCTCTAAAAGAAGAAGGGGATACTTTAAAAATGTATGTTTCTGAAAAATCTAATCAAACAATATTTGAACAAGGAGAAACGCTTGTCGTTGGAAGGCTTATAGAGGCAAAGTTCCCCGAGTACGAAAAAATCATTCCTGAGGAACATAATTCCAAAACATCTTTCTCTAGGCAAGACCTTCAAAACGCTGTAAGAATATGCTCTGTTTTCGCAAGAGAAACGGCAAACATATTAAAGCTCTCACTGAAGAAAGATAGAATAGTTATTTCGGCAAACACGCCTTCGGTAGGAGAGAATACGGTTGACGTAGAGGCAAAGCTGGAGGGTGAAGAAAACGAGATAGCTTTTAATGCAAGATATCTATCAGAGCTTTTGTCTAATATAGAAGAAGATGAAATGACTTTTGAAATGCAAGGACCTTTTAACTCCGGAGTATTTAGGGTAGTGGGGGATAATGACTTTCTTCACCTAATAATGCCTATAAGAGTACAAGAGTAAATTAACATCCCGGAGGAAGCGGGTTAAAAGTTTCTCCTCCTGTTTGATTTGTTGTTTTATCAGAAACGTAAAACATTAAAGGCAGATTACATACCCCCTCTTGGCTTAGTCCCTGAGTTTTTAACCAGTCAACTGCTTCTTTTTTTGCTGCTTCAAAATACGGAGAATAAACCACTCCTTGAAATAGGTCTGCTGGTTTTATGTAGTCTATCTCAACGTTTGAGGAGTAATAGACTATTCCTGAGGCATTGTTTAATGGTTTTAATAGCTCCTGCCTTACCCGAGAATCTGACTTTACGAGGGGTTTGGGTGAAGAAACATACTCTAAAAGTTTATGTTGTCCACCTGAGTCAATATTAAGGGGTTGCGAAGAATTAGCGGGAATTATAGTAGAGGGAGCGTTCTTATTATTTAGAGAATAAATAATGATTCCTATCAAGATAAAAGTAAACAGGATAAGTAAAGAACTAATTAATACGAGAATATAGTTTTGTTTATCAAGTTTCATAGTTAAATTGTATCATTTAGCACACGCCCAGTATGCCCAGCTTCCGCCGATAGTCTTGTTTTTATAATTAACAGCATTTTCTATTTGCTTCTTCCACTCAACATCTCCAGCATCGTATATACCGTTTCCCTTTCCTGATGGATTCATTTGCACCAGTCCATATGCCCCTTTGTGGCTCGCAGAATTAGGATTAAAGCTATTTGCATGATACCTGCTTTCGCAATAGGCAACAGCAAGCCATTTTCTTACATTCGCTGGGTCGTACATACGGAATGTGCTTGATAAGTCGTCCATCTGACTAATACTAAGAGAGCCGGTCATTGAAGTATAAAGAGTACAAGAGGAGTCTCCAAAATTTGGAGCATCGTTATGAAGGAAGGGAGAGCAAGTTCTGCTTGTGGCGTAGGGACCAGTGCATTGGTATTGGTTTTCTGTTGTGACCTTTTTAAACCATGAGGCATAGGCACCACTGCAATCATTTGTGCTTCCTCCGATTGGGGGTGTTTGAGATGGGCTAAAGAAATCTGTTCCTCCGAAAACATTTTGCTTAATCCATCCATACGTATTTTTGCATGTATTTGGATAATCATTGATGGGTTTAGAGCTATAAGCATGGTTAAGGTCACATACTTCTCCTGGAGCACAATAAACATTGTTTGCAACAGCGTCTGCAAAAGATTCATGGTAAGGTCCTCCGTTGCCACCGGCAGTTCCCCTGAAGGGATAAGTGCTTAAGAAACCACCATCGTAACATTTTGGATCGCTAGTATAAAAGTTGGTTAAAGGCATGGATTCTGACATTCTTCCGTTTCTTTGATCTAAAACGTGCGCAGATTCATGTACCAATATGTGTTCTTTCATTTTTAAATCTATATTAGCCTCGAAAAATCCGAAAAAGGCCATATCTCTTGTTCCGTATCCTCCTCCACCCGAAATGTACCCCTTTTCAATAGGAGTGAAGAAATAGATGTGAATTGGCCCATACTTACTTAATTGGAATAAATCTCTGAATTTTTGTGAAGCTAGAGGAAGAGCAAACGTGTTATATATGATGTTTTGTTGAGAGGGGTCCGTTATTATTTCTCCTGCATAGGAAGGGTCGCAAGCTCCGCCGGACTTAGCAAAACAGCCTGAGTTTGCCTGAAAATCAATAACAATATATTTTTTTACTTCCTCTATCGAGATGGGTGTAGTTCCAGTGCCTGCGTCTACTATTGCTGTATCGTCTTCTATGACTCCTGCTTGAATAAGAAAAAATAACCCAATGGTCATTATAAACAGTACGATTATGGAAAGAATAAAAGGACCAATGATACTTGTTGAGCTCCTTAAAGCTACTCTTCGCGCTGTTTGTGTAATAATTCGAGTGGAATTTAATACTTTCTTACCCTTTTTATAAAAATCTACGCTTTTGTCTATTAATGACTGTGCGTCATCAAATGTAGAATGCGGTTGAGAATTCTCGACCATACCTTAATAATAACAAATATTAAACCTTTTCTGTAAGCTGAGGTTCCTTGTGTAGCTCAGGCTCCTGTTTTTGCATTATCTCTTGAGGACTAGAGGTAATAAGATTGTGTTCATGAGGAGCAGCGACAATTTGTATAGCTACATGACTTTGTCCTGCAAAAAATAATCCTTCTCCAACCTCGGCAGAAAGCAAGAGCTCTTTTTCTCCCTGGGAGAGGTAAAAAATATTTGATACCAGATCTACTTCTGTTGGGCTTTGTTTGAGCAAGATTTGTATAGAAGAGTTAGAGAGTACAGCTTGTCCATATTCTGTAGAAAGAAAGTCCTGGATGTCTTGAGTGGCTGTGGTAAGGGCTAGAAAATACTTCCTAGATCTTTTTGCTATTCCGTAAACAAATGATGCTGAGTCTTCGTATCTCATCATATACCAAGCTTCGTCAAGTATTAGTAATCTTTTTTTTAAATCTTTTCTTATCTTTGTCCATACAAAGTCTAGAATTATATGCATTGCAATAGGTCTCAGTTCTTCTTCAAGAGCTTTTATTGAAAAGACGGTAAATGGGTTTTTTATGTCAAAATTGGAGTGTTCGTTAAATATTCCACTCAAGCTTCCTTTTATAAATTTTTCAAGCCTCAGGGCGAGATCTTTTGCTTTTTCATCTTCCATACCTAAAAGAATTTTGTATAAATCTTCCATCAAAGGAGGGGCATTTTTTTGAGTCTGCGGGTCAGTGGTGATCCCTTTTTGTCTATACGTCTCAACAAGAGCTCTGTCTAAAATAGCGTCATGTTGAGCATCGAGTTCTCCTAAAACCAATTTTAGAAGTCCATGAAGGGAAAGTATCTTCATTCCCAGCTCATTTTCTCCTTCTTCGTAAACTCCTGCTAGATCAAGAGGATTTATCTTTATACTTGAGGATGCTGTAAATTCAACGAACTCTCCGTTAAGAGTTTTTGCTAAATCTTTGTATTCACCTTCGGGGTCTATGATTATTACTTCAGTTCCAAACATAATTTGTCTTAGAGCCTCAAGTTTAACTAGGTAAGATTTTCCTGATCCTGATTTTCCTAAGACTACTTCATTTGCGTTTTCAAGAGAAAACCTGTCGAAAATAATAAGAGATCCATTCTGTTCGTTAATTCCATACATTACTCCCTTATCTTGAGCAAGAGTCGCTGAGGAGAATGGGAAAGTGGACGCAAGTGAAGTTGTGTCCATATTTCTTGTTATAAATAATTTATCCTCTCCCATCGGAGTCGTTGTTTTAAAACCTTCTTCCATTTGGAGAGTGGCAGTTTTTGTGAGTATGAGAATTGAGCCTAAAACAGCAATCAATTTTTTGGACTCCTCCTCAAGTTCTTTTACTGTTGGAGCATAAAGCGTTATGTACAATCCGAATTGGAAGAATCTTTCAATTCCTTTGGCAAGTTCTTCTTGTACAATCAAGGCATCTTCAAGAGAAGCCCTTACTTTAGGATCTATGTTTTTTCCGTTCTCTTCATCTGTTGAGATAGTAGCTTCCATTTCTGCAATCTTTCTCTTTAAATCCGATAGAACATCTTCGGAAGAGGTTGGATAGATGAACATGGCAATATTTAGAGAATGCTCAAAATCTATGAGGGGCTCGAGCCAGTTTGGGGAAACATACCTGGGGTAACCCATAACGAAGAAGCTTTTGTAGTAATTTTCCCCTACTCTTATATGTTTAAAGTCTACTTCTATAGAGGATGGTGCGATAACATCAGCTATGGATAAAATTCCATTTGAAGTATTTTTCTCTGTTCCCGGCTTTTTATTAAATAATTTCATTTTTTACCTCCTGTTACGCTGTTTTGCGTATTTGTTTCAGGATGAAGACTCACTTCGTTATAAATATCGTGAAATAACTTTACCAATTCTTCTTTATCAAGCACTCTTGCCTTAAGACCTATTCTTGCAAGAGAAGACGTGAGTGTTTCTGCCTTTGATTTGAGAGCAGTCTTTGCGGTAGTTGCAAAAAGAGAGGGATCGGCAGTTACTCCTTGTACCCCTTTTTCCAGACTAGAGTAGGGAATTGAGATATAAAACTTTTTATCTAGCACTGTGTTCACTTTTACTAATTCGGAAACAAAATTCTTATATAACTCAATTTGTTTTGCCAGAGAAGGATTTTGTGTTTTTTTGATTTCTAAGTCAAGCTGATTAACATATGAGGTGATGTCTAGTTTTTTATTTCTTATTATTATTTGAATAGGAAACGATAGAGCATTTAAAAGTCCCGCATAGGCTAATATTTTTGAATCTTGTTCTTCTGCCGATAAAAGGGTAAAGTTGGTAGCTTTTACCTCGAGCACAGCACAAGCTGTTCCGTTTGTAAATATAACTACATATTCGTCTATGTCTTTTATTTCTATGAATTTTTGGGTTGAAGCTGAAAATTGGGCAGATTTAGCCATATTTAACTTGCGAAAAGAGACCTCCTTAGCTCTTCTCTTGTGTCTATTGAAATTACTTCGATTGCCGGAATTACCTGTCCTGTTGCGCTGAAAACAACAGAATCAAATTTATTCTGTGCTTTTCCATCCTCAAACTCTATTTTGTATTCGCCATTTGTTAGGGGAGTTGCTGAGGCAAACTGGCCAAGGGCATTTGTTTTAAAAGCTCTTACCGCATTGCCTTCATTATCTTTTACTTCGACAAGAATATTAGGGAGGGGATTTCCTCTAGGGTCCTTGACGATCCCCGATACTATATTTGGGAACTCGGGAGCAAGGGGTGTTCCAACAGTTTTTGCCATTGTTTGTGGGACGGTTCTTACGTGCTGTGTTTGAGCAGGAGCCTGTGGCATCGCGCTTGGAGCATAAGCTACTTTATTTTGTTCTGCTAATTGTTGTTGAAGCATGAGAAGTTTTTTCTCCAGTTCTTGTTTTTGGAAAACTACTTCATTTAAAGATGTTTCAAGTTCCGTTACTTTTTTATGGGCAAGTTCATATTCTTGGCTTCCCTGTGCTTGTGTGTTTTCTTGTTTTTTTGCCTCTTGAAGTTCTTTTTGGAGAAGTTCTGTCTCTTTTTTAAGTCCTTCTTGATCTTCGGGCTTTTCTTCTTTTACTGGTAAGTCTGCTTTAATAGGTTCTTTGGGGGCAATTGCAGCATAGGCATGGTCTGCCGTCGGAGCAGGCGTGACAACAGGAGCTGGGGTACTTTGAGTCGGCATATTTGCTATTGATTGAAAGAATACCATCTCTTTTTTATCTAATTCATTTTTTGGTTTTTCCTCTTGTATTAGGTTAGGCTGAGCTATATCTGTTCCCGGTTTTTCATAAACAAACTGGGTTGGAGAAAAGATTGCTCTTATAAAATTGTAAATCATAGCATCCATAGGTCTTCCTTCTATTGGAAGATAGGCCAGGGAAACACCGATAAGTACAAATATTAAGGCGATAGGAATTTTAATTATGGGTGTAATAGGAAGAGAAAACATGATAAAACCCAAAACAACACCTGCTCCCAAGTAGGCGAACTGTTTAATCGTCATGTCCCCGATAAGTTTAAACTGAAATCCTGTAATATCCTGGGGAATGGGGTGATTCTCCATACTTAACTATTATTTTCCGTGAAAAAAAACGATTCAAGATTATCAAAGTGTGTCAAACTAAGGACAAAACCTGTCGTATTTCCGTGAAAATATAGTATTTGATTGTTATTTACAACAAACTGTTTCGGGATTGCTGCAAGTTCCCTCTATTTGGTTTTGAGAAGGGCAATAGTCTTGTCTTACGCATGATCCCTTGCATTGAACATATCCTCCCGATCCTGGTAATGTGAACTTGAGGTTCGAGCTGGTAATATTTGCGATAAGATTGACTATAGCAAACGATAAAAGTATTAATACGAGGCCCAGAATAGCATATGTAAGGGTTTTTCTTGCTGAATCAGCCTGTTTTGCGTCTCCGCCCGATGTTATAAATTTAAAACCAGAAAGAAGAATGAAAAATAATGCTACAACTCCCGCAAAAGCTAGAAGCCAGTTGAGAGCTGTTTGAATAATTGCAGGCAAACAGTTGAGAGTCGCAATGGTAGTACTTCCTTGGTGAAAAACACACACGCTCCAATCCATAAGAACAGACTAACAAAAATAGATGAGATATTTCAATAGGTATTAAGGCTTGTTGGGAATTGAGGGGATTGTAAGTGAACCAAGGTTTGTTCCAAGGAAAAATTGCATTATTAAGCTTACTATGAAGTATGAAAGAAATACGATTACCAAACCTATTACTGCAGCAATAATATGCTGTCTTGCAGCCTCAACTGCTCCTTTATCTCCGCCAGATGTTATCCATCTTATTCCGCCATAGATAAGGTAGAAGAGGGCAACTATTACTGCAACTACGAAAATTAAGCTTACTAAGAAAGGAACTACGTTGGCGAAATTTAGTTTGCAAAGGATTGCAAACGTAGAATCTGATGGGCAAGTCTCAATTGTTGTTTCGGCAAAGGCTAGAGGAGCCACGGAAAGAAAAGCTGCTGCTACTGAGGCGGTTGCTACTAATTTTTTCATATACTAATTAAATGCTATTATGATTTTTTAGGTTTGTCAAGAGGATGTTTAAAGACGTTTCGGTCCTCCAGAGGGGGAGAGCGGAATGTTGATTAAATTTACTCCAAAAATATCTCCAAGAATAATTATTATTCCAAAAGAAAGGAACATTATAGTTAATCCTATTGCTGCATACATCAGGGCATTTCTCGCTTTTGCAATTTTTTGTTTATCTCCTTCCGATGTGATCCATAAAATACCCCCAAACATGAAAACAATTAAGGCTGCAATCACTCCTACCGTAAGAAAAATACTTACAGCCGTTTTTATTACATCTTGATAGTTAAAGACTTGAACAGTATTTGCTGGGGGGTTGATGTCTCCGTACCCAGGAATATTTACAGAAAGATATTTCATTATCAGAAAAATTTAATATTTAGTATACCGTTTAGTATAAGTTCAACAATGGTGTATGAAAGGATGATAAACAAGAGACCGATTATTGCTGCTGTAAGCTGTTCCCTTGCTTCTTTAACCTTCTCCGGTTCCCCTTGGGATGCCATAAGCCTGTAGCCAGATATTATTATAAGTATTGTAGCTATTGTTCCTGCTAGACCTAAAACAACTATGAAAAGAGTATTTATTGCTCCTTGAATGTCTGTGGGTATGTTCCCGATTCCACTATTAATAAATGGACAAGTTAGAGAGTCAAGGCCAATGGTAGCGCCACATGGAGGGGGTGGTGGTGGTGGATCATTTACGGGAGAAATTTTTTCGGCAGATTGCACCGGAAGGCAATCCTTGTATTGAGGATCGCAAGCGTTTCCTGGACACTGTTTTGTTATTAAAGCAACGGGATTTGCGCTTCTGTCCAGACAACCCATCCCATTCCAATCCGAACCTGAAGGGCATACCTGACAGTTTATTGTCTGCCCTGGGAGAGGATTAGATCCCGGGGGAGGATTGGTTGTAGTAGTTGGAGTAGAAGAGTAACACTGACCCGTTGAGGGATTACAGCAGCCAGTTTGGTTTGTGTGAAAACCGTTTTGGGAAATTCCACATACGGTGTTGGGTATCTTTGTGCAATCAAGTATAGCAACGCAATATGGTGTAGGAGGCTTGCCTCCTTGCACATAATGACAACCTTGTCCATCGTTTAACCAATAACTTCCAGAAGGACAGAGGGGGCAACTGGTTTTTGCCCAATTTGGTGAAGTAGTTTCGGTGTTCCCCAAAATTGTTGATGATGATGAGCAATCAGGGCCCAAGGCGAAAGTTTTACTCACAAAAACTGAAGTAGATATTAGAATAAGTAGAAGTAAGGATATGAAAAAAATTTTCTTCACGTTTTTATAGTAAAGCAAAATTAAAACAAAAAGCAAGTTAATCTACAAACTTAAAGCCTCTTCCTTTTACTGTTTGTAAGTGGGTTGGGTTATTTGGATCATCCTCTATTTTTTTTCTTAGTCTAAATATTAATTGATCAAGCGCCTGATTTGTTACACCTTCTGTAGTTTTATTCTCCTTCCACACGGAATTTATTATTTCTTCTCTTTCTAAGATTACGTTTGGTTTAGAAAGAAAATAGGCAATTAGCTTGAATTCTGAGGAAGTGAGAGAATCTGAGATTGTTATATCTCCCTTTATGATCTCATTTGTTTCCTGATTGTAAACAATTTTTGTATTTTGAAGATTGGGCACTTTTTCTTTTATGTATTCTGTAAGAAGAGGAATTGTTATCTTTCCTTCTTTGACCAAACCTACATTATTAAGATAAGTTGTTTCTCCTTCGTTTTTTGTTAAAACTCCATTTATGTTTGAAGATAAAAATAACTCCTCTGAGGGGGTAAGGGAATTAAAAATTCCGAATAAAGCACTCCTTATATATTTTTGTTTTAGGAAAAACTCTTTATACTCTCTTATTTTCTCTTCTCTATTTGCAATTACTGCTTCAGCGCAGAGTCTTGTTAAATTTACATGTCCTCCAGTTAACTCTAATATTTCAGTAAAGGTGTTTTTTTCTATTTTCTTTCCTGTTACCTTTTCAAGATATGAAGTTCTAAAACTTACACCATTCTCGTCATAAATCGGAAGATAAACTACTCTTCCAGCGACAAATTCATAGAAATCTGAAAAGAAAAGTGGTTCAAGAATTTCTTCTAGCGGTCTATTTAAAGAAAAGACTACAGAAAAGTGATATTTAGCTCTGTTTCTTAAGACTCTAAGATTGGCAAAAAACTCGCTTGTTAAAGAGGGTATATATTCATCAAATCTGTCAAAAAGGAGTATTAGATTTAATTCTTTTTCAATTGCCAAATAATCTATTGCTTTTTTTAAACTTTGGAACAAAATCAACTCATCAGATACAGATAAACTTTCTTTAAAAAGTGCATTTAAAGCTTCGTAGTCTTTTTCCATTCCTCTTTCTTTTAGAGAATCAAGTAGGCCAAGGAAAATGAATTTGAGTGTATCTAGGGGATTCCTGTTTCTTATCTCAGAGAAATTTAAAAGAACAAAGTGATATTTTTTCTGATTTTCTCCGAGATGTTTTATTCGAACTTTTCTGTTATATGCCAAGAGACCTAATATATTTGATCTCCCTGTTCCGGGAATTCCAATAACCTGACAGGAATTCCCTTCTTTTGCAAAAGAAAGTATTTTTTCTATTTCAGAAAATCTTGTTTCTTCAGGATAAAGTGAGTCAAAACGTTCTTTCATGGTAATCATATTGTAATTTTTTTGTAAAGCAAATATCAAGCGAACTGAGGGATATGAAAATAAAATGGGATTATGAAAAATGAAATGGACCCAAGAAATTTCAGGGGAAATCAGTTGAGCCTGGATGAGTTGACATCAAACTCCAATTCTTCTACTCTGGAAAGAGAAGGCGAAATTTTTATGCCAGAACCAGGTGGTGGTGAAACACCGATGAATAATGAAGGACAAAGTCCTAGAGAAAAAATTGTAAGTGAAGAAGCTAAGAGGGCCTCCAGGGAAGCTTGGGAAAGGATACGCCCCTGGGAAAGCTTATCCGTAGACGAAAGAAGAACAACACTAGAATTAATAGAAATGGGAGTTCTTCCAATTTCTGGGGCAGAAGATACTCCTCCTGAAGAAGAATCGGAAAATCCACGCGAGTCAGAAATAAATGGAGCAGAAAATGAAGGCGTGCAAGACATAACAGCCGAAGCAAGAAGTCTTTTAGATAAGATTGGGAGCGGAGGGGTTCCATTTGCTATGACGAGCAACTTAGAAAGAATCCTTCTTGAAAATGGAGTTGATAAAGAAACAATTAAGGAATCAAACCTTTCTGAGTTAATGGAAATTTTAAGAAAAAAAAGAGATCAATTTGATAATTCTTCGCAAGCTGAAGCAATTGAGGAAAAGGATGATGTTAAGTCATCCTCTCCAGATGAAGAAAATGATGACAATAATGAGGACGATGAGACACCCGACGACAATCCCGACGATGAAGATGGTGGGGAAAATGATGACCATGATGATGAAGATGATCCGGAATACCAAGAATTAAAAAGACAAAATGACGAAATGGCAAGAGAAGCCACGAGCACTACGGAGGATATAGTCAGGGCTACTAGAAAATCAGGAACAGGAACTTCTGAGGATCAACCTGAAGCAGAAGAGGGTATTAAAACTTTCCAACAAAATTATAGAGAGAGCATGGACGTTATTGATAGTGCAACATCTTATACAAATGAGGTAGACACAGAGGTAGATAATCTTATCTTTTTCGCCAAGGCACTTGAAACAACAGGAGCGATTTCAAAAGATGCTTATGAAAGAGACTATGAACCAATCGTAAAGAGATTGGAGAGATTAAGAAAAGATCGGGATCTTAATGGGATTAAAAGTGAAGTTTTTGGAGGAAAGCCTCCATTTTCTCAAAGGGTAATTTCCCATTACTATAGCCTTGAGGGTGCTCTTCCCGACATTCCTGCATCTTTGGAAGACCTATGTGCTCTCATAATGAATTCAGAAAACGAGGAGTGGAAGACTGGGGGAGAAAATGAGCTTTTGAGTAGAGAGGGAAAAGTTAATAAGGCTCATTTTATGGCATGGGTAA
The DNA here is from genome assembly GCA_021791545.1 of bacterium. Lineage (GTDB taxonomy): Bacteria > Patescibacteriota > Microgenomatia > Levybacterales > UBA12049 > JAJYWL01. The sequence continues at coordinate 72,023 of JAJYWL010000016.1, read as the reverse complement.
GAAAAAGAATGATAGAAATACATGAATTTTCTCCTAATTCTACTGTTGATTTCTTTAGTCAGATAACGGTTAAATCAAGATGGAGTCAGATAAGTCTACAAGAAATGGTTCTTACTGGAAGTTATTTTACTGAAAAAAGAAATGTAAAAAAGATTGTTCCAAATATAGATAAGCATGGGAATATTGATAAAAAGAAGCCGATGATAGCTCAATCAGAGGCGACTTATCATAAAAATAAAGACTATGAAAAATTAAGACAACAATTGTTAACAGAGGCATTTCTATTTAATACATCAAGGAATAACCATGTAGAATATGTGAACATTCAGTTTGATGAACATAAGCTTTTAGAAACAATATCAAAGATATATGGAACAAACATGTTTACCAGGTCTAACTTTATGGAATTTATTCTAAGCATGCCATCGATGAGGGATGCGGATAAGGTTCCTGGATTAGAATTACATCAAGGAGAGGAAATAAAAGACAGGGTCGACAAGAATTCCGATGTTGGCCAGGCAGTAAGAAAAGCTTTAATGGCATATTATTACATCTACGATTACGATTCTCTACAAAAAATATTTCCAGATTCATCTCTTTTTTCAGAAAAATATACTGGATGGGACGAGGATGAGGAAGTAGAAAAAACTTTTACAGGAGTAAAAGGTCCAGGACGCCATTACGACTCGAGTAAATGGTTTAGAGATGGTAAGCTCATTTTGGATGAAAACGGAAATCCCCCAAAAGACTTTATGGAATATATAAATGTATTTACAGGACCAGGGCCAAATAAGGACGAGGCTGTAATCACCCAAGTAAGAGAGAGGATGGTAAGGGCAATAATGGAGCAAACGGGGCTAGACAGAAGAGAAGCTCAATATGCAGAAAACTGGGCTTTTTCTATGACTAAATGGACTGGCTTAGCTGCAAAGAATGATACAGGAGCAGTAGGTTTCGATGCATGGACAAAGATTATAAATTCTCAGGAATACAGAATAAGGCAGATGGCTGATAAAAGAAATGCTTCTTATGGAAATATTTTTAACGTACTTGGGCTTAAAAGATTAGGTCTTAATTTTTTTGAAGGAGTAAGAGACACGGAGGGAAGAACTCTTCTGGAAGCAATTCAGGGGGGAGAAGGGAATGATTTAAGCAATCTTAACACTTCTATTAGGGATTTGTATGGAAAAGACAGGGGTATAAGATTTCAGCAACATATAATGGGTAATTTTGCTTCGAATCATGTTGCTTCAGGATTTCACCTTCACGAGTTTCTAGTTGATCATAATCAACTTAATTTTCAAGACTTTCTTACCTTTGAACCCGGTACAGGAAGGGCAATTATAGATTATGAGAAAGCAAATAAAATGGTAGATGGGGTTGAAAAAGCAGTAAGATATTGGCTTTCGACTTGGGGAGGAACAGATTACGGTAAGACAATAAGGACCTGGGAAAAACACGCAGGCTCTGATGGGAAAACAGTAGACGATGCAATAGATCTTCCTATTGTTGCAAATCTTTTTGGAGCTGAAATATTAAGAAAAATCAAAGATAGATATGAAGAAAAGGATTCAAAGACTCTATTTGAACCTCCAGCCAGTTATCAGCCAAAAATATGGAGAATCGAAGGGACAAGAGATCCTAGGACTGGAAAAGAACTTAGTCCTGGGTTTGATATCGATGTTGCAAGAATTCAGGAGTCTGATATAAGAGAACTTCTTTGGAAAGATGCCTTTGCCTATATTGTAGAGGCAGAAATAGAATCTCATAGAAATGTAACCAGTGATCAACCCAGATTTAATATGGTACAAATGGAGGCTATTTGGGATTTCTTGCGCACGAAGCATTATTATTCAGAACAAGAAATACAAAAAATGAGGAGAGAAACTCATACCACTACTTATGGTTTATTCCTTCAATCAAGCGGGGGAGCAGTAGGAGGGGGACTTGCGGAAGCACTTAAAGCTCTTTTGGGAAATATTGGCCAGATATATAAGGTAAGTTAAATTAGAATTCTTTTTTAAACCTTCCTCATCATTTATTAAATAGCTTAGGGTCTTCTTCTAAAGGGATTATTTACCCTGGGTGTCATTCTGTTAATTATTCTATCTGCTCTTTGTCGTCCTTCTTGTCTCCAGCCTGCTCCTGCTGGTGCTGCTCCTCCTGCTGCTGGAGGAGGTGGAGGTGGTGTTCCGCCTCCTGCTGCTGGTGCTCCTCCTGCTGCTGGAGGAGGTGGAGGTGGTGTTCCGCCTCCTGCTGCTGGTGCAACTCGTGCTGCCCCTCTGTTTGCATTCCTGTCCTCTATACGTTGTCTTATGTTCTCTACCGTTCTGTAACCAGGAACTACTCTTACCGCACCTCTTCTTATCATCCCTTTTCCTTCGTCCCAAAGGAATGCTCCTCCTCCTAAAGGACGACCATATTGATCTCTTTTCATTATACTTCCCCAGGTACCTTTTCCAAAGGCAGCAGGTATCTTAGCAGCAAACCCTATTGCAGAGGCAGGTCCACCGAGAGGAGTTTGAGGTGCTTTAAGAGCTGTCTTTACTATTTTAACTACTTCTGGTGTGGAGAGTATGAAGCCAAGGCCTATTATTGCAACAATTTCATTGGGGAAAGAAGGATTGCCGATTAATGGAGCAACAAAAAAATTCTGAGGATTAGTACATGCAAAACCCGCAACAGTACCTCCTTGGCATGGTCCCATAGCATCTATAATTACTTTTGAGAGGAGAAACATTAATAATGTGATGGGGAAAACAGAAAGGTTTGAAATAATGTCTCTCAGCCATGAGCCAAATCCTATTTTACTTCCAGGTATTAATCCAGCAGCTATCCAGAAAGGTGAGAAAATAACATCTATAAAGATACTTATGTAGGCGATTATTAACTGGAACCAAAGTTTATAAAGAGAATATAGAATTGCTATAAGGATAATAAGATAAGCAATTATCGATATAAAGCCTCCTGCTGCACTCGCAGGGTCTGTTGCTCCCCAAATACCCCCTACCGTAGTTCCCATAGCTGCTCCTAAGGTTCCTCCTACAAGAGCTCCGGTTACTATTAAACTTGCTCCCCCCGTGACTGGCGCCCCAAGGATTCCTAAGATTGCTACGCCCGCTCCTAAAAGTGCCCCTACGATTGTTCCTATGCTTTGTCCCGCAGTGTGTCCCAGTACTCCCATAACAAAAGCCATAAGTAGAGATCCTACTGGATTTGCAAAAAGTGGTCCCAAGAAATGACCAGCAGCATTAGCAGGTAGCACAGCGATTCCGATAAGACCGGTTTGCAAACCTAAATCATTTGATGATTTTGCTGGGTTGTTTCCATCATATTTTCCTCCCATTGTTGCTATATCTGCAGCATGTATGGGGTTTGTGGCGGTCATCAATTGCACGCCTATGTTTGGAGAAATATTCCCGGATTTGTCTGCTGAAGCCACAACTCCTATTCCAAGGTAAGAGGAAACATACATAAGGTCTACAAGAAATCCGGATAATGCAAAAGAGAATGTAACAAGAACGATGCCTATTATAAGTTTAGGTATTTGGTTTTGAATTGTCATTACGGTTCTTGGGTCTATTCGCACCCTCAGCATTATTGCTAAACCTATAACTGTGAAGATTACAACAAAAAGAAGATAAACAATATTTCTAAAAGCTACCCAAAGATTAATTAAGGGTGAAAGGCTTTGTAAGCCTAAGCTCGAATTTGGATCGGCAGCATAGGTGGGTTTGGTTATTCCGAAATTTCGTCCTACATAGGCAATATAATCACCGGTATGAATAGGTAGGGAATAAGTACTAACAATCATTTTTTGTGCGACTCCGACTAGGCCTCCTCCATTTTTGACAAAACCAATTTTGCCTGTGTTTGGATCAACCCCTAAACATTCCTGATTTTTGTTCATAGGATCAATTCCCCCCAGTTGGCAAACAAACGAAGATAGTATTTCTATTACAAGACTCTGGGTTAGGGTGTGCATATTCTTGGGAACATTGGAGTTTGTGTCAGGAGTAGTATAATTTTGAACTGCAGGGGTAGGTGTGTTTGAAATTTGAGCAAAAGTATTTACTTTGAAAAAGGGGAAAAGAAATAGTATCGTTCCTAAAACAAGGGCCAGGCGGACAGAAAATTTCATATGCTTAAGTTTAGTTTGAGCTATTTTAAAAAAGTTGTCAAGTTTGTTAAAAGAAAGGTTTTAAAGTAAAATACAAGTCAGAGTGTGCCCGTAGTTCAATGGATAGAACACTTGGTTGCGGTCCAGGCGGTTGGAGGTTCGACTCCTCTCGGGCACGCAAACGGAGAGGTCGCATAGTGGCCTAGTGCGGCGGTTTCGAAAACCGCTGTTGTCGAAAGGCAACCGTGAGTTCAAATCTCACCCTCTCCGCACATAAGGAAGTAAAATATGGATAAGAAAAAAGTAGGTGCAGGAATAGGAGTCATTTTAATAAAGAACGGGAAAGTTTTGCTTGGGAGACGACATCCTGATCCTGATAAAGCTGATTCTTCATTTAGAAGTTCAGGAGAATGGTGTTTACCAGGCGGTAAGCTTGATTTTGGAGAAACTTTAGAAGAAGGAGCAATAAGAGAAGTAAAAGAGGAAACGGGAATTACTATAATTGATCCTAAAGTTATTTCTGTACATAATTTTAAGAATGAGTTTGCTCACTTCGTAACAGTAGGTATGACTGCAAAGAAATGGAAAGGTGAGGAAAAAGTAATGGAGCCAGATGAAATTACTGAATGGGAATGGTTTAGTCTTGATAAACTTCCACACCCAAGATATTTTCCAAGCTTTGGAGTTTTAGAAAATTACTTAAAGAAGAAATTTTATATTAAAAAACAAACATTTTTGAAAGGAAAATAAATGAAATTTGAATTTTCAGCAGGTGGAATAGTTTTTAAAAAAGAAAAAGAAAAGATTATGATTCTTGTTTCTCAGCATTCTGGACACCATGGTTGGGTTTTTCCTAAAGGAAGGATAGGTGATCATATAAAGGGAGAGAAAAAAGAAGACACTGCTGTTAGAGAAGTAGAAGAAGAAACGGGAGTTAAGGGTAAAATCTTAAGACCAATTGAACCAATTCAATATTGGTATGCAATGGATGGGGAAAGAATTAAAAAGACTGTTTATTATTTTGTAATGGAAGAATTAGGTGGAGATATAACAAAGCATGATTGGGAAATGGAAAACGTAGAATGGTTAGAAATGGAAAAGGTAATGGATAGGATAACTTACAAATCTGATAAAAAAGCTTGGGAAGAAGCAGAAAAAATAGTGTTAGATATTGTATAATTAAGCCTTCTGGAGGGGTCGCATAGTGGTCTAGTGCGTTCGCTTGGAAAGCGAATGTTGTCGAAAGGCAACCGGGAGTTCGAATCTCCCTCCCTCCGCATTATTTCTCAAGAGGAAAATTTTTAGCTAGCCAAGCCCCGGCTTTCTCTGTGAATGTAGGTTTTATATATTCTCTGAATGGTAGATAATTTATTAAGATTTCCTTTATTATCTCCTTGTCTTCCTCATTTAAGGTTAAGCTAAGTTCACCGGGGAGAAAAGCTTTAGTGCCAACATGAAGGACTTCTATTCCAGACTCTTTTTTAAAATAAAAATCATAAAGTTCATCCCAAATCAAAAATCTGTCTTCTACCATAATTCCTTCTGTGCTTATTCTGTAGTAAAAATTTTTAGGAGGAACAGTTTCTAAAGAAAAAGCTACAAATACAAGGGATAATACCAAGAGCATTAAAATATACTGGGAAAATAAAAAGAGAATTATTTCTATAAGAAGCATGAGTAGAAGCCCTGTTAGATAAAATTGACTCGTCCTCTTTTTAAAAGGTCTTCCAGGGGCATTCCATTCAATTAAAGTACTTGTATATTGATGATTTTCTGTTTTTTCTTCTCTTTTACTTCCTTTGGCGGGCATACTTTAACTTTATATTATGAGAGCTTTTAAAGTCAACTTTGATAGTGGCGGAGAGGGTGGGATTCGAACCCACGGTAGCATTTCTGCCACGATGGTTTTCAAGACCATTGCACTAGTCCGCTATGCGACCTCTCCGTGTGCTTGTATTTTACCTTAAATTAAGATTATTCGCCACTTTAAAAACTTGTTTAACTAACATTTTAAGGATAGAATTTAAATAATGTTTCCTCTTTTATTTATTTTTGAATTTATTCTTCTTTTTTTCCTAGCAAAACTTTTATCAAGATCATTAATGAAAGTATTTTTGAAGGCAACAAAAAGTACCAAAGTTTCAATTTATCTTATTTCCCTATTTTTTCTTCCCGGAGTCATAGTTCATGAACTATCTCATTTTCTTACAGCAGGAGTTTTATTCGTAAAAACTGGAGATATAGATATTTTACCCAAAACCGTAGATGGAGGATTGAGGTTGGGAAGTGTCCAAACAGAAAGGACTGATTTTATAAGAATGGCATTAATTGGCGTTGCTCCTGTAATTATTGGTTCTGTTATTGTTTTTGGAACAATCTATTACATTCAAAATAACAGTTTTAATAGTTTTCTAGCATATTTAATTTCTTTTTTTGTAATTTTAGAGGTAGGGAATACTATGTTTTCAAGTAAAAAAGATATAGAAGGAACATTTACATTATTTGTCGCTCTTATCCTTATCTTCCTAGTAATATTGTTTTTTAATCCATCAATACTTACATATCTAGGAAATTTATTTTCCTCTCAAAATGCACAGGAAATTTTTAAAAAAGGAGATTTATTTCTTCTAATGCCTCTTTTAATGGATATTGCTCTAATAGTCTTTTTAAGGTTAGTGGGAGGAAGATAATTTACCTACTTGTTCTAAGTGCATTTATTATTACTGCTACATCTATTGCTTCCTGAATAAAAGCTCCACCTATAGGAGGAATTAGCCCTACTGAGGCAAAAACCATTCCCACGATACTTACTCCTATTCCTACAAAAATACTTTGTTTTGCAATGTTTATTGTTCTTTTAGCGATGTTTAATGATTCAACTACATGAGAAAAATTTCCCCCAAGGAATACAATGTCTGCTGCTTCTGAGGCTGCTGTCTGTTCTTCGTTTGAGAAAACCATTCCTACGTCTGCAAGTGCTAGGGCTGGAGCGTCGTTTATTCCGTCTCCTACCATAGCTGTAATTTTTCCGCTTTTTTTAAGTTTTTCTATCCCTTCTTGCTTATCCTCAGGAGTGCATTCAGCCTTGATTTGTACGTCAAGATTAAGGTTTTTCACGAGTTTTTCTGCAGCTTCTTTCTTATCTCCAGTAAAAATAAAAAGCTCAAATCCGCTTTGTTTTAGTATTTCTATAGTGCTTTTTGATTCTTCTTTTATCTCATCTTCAAATCTAAAGAATGCTAAAAGCTTTCCGTCGTCATAGATTCCTATAGACATTCCCTCTTTTGATTCAAGTCTTGATAGTCTATACTTTTTTCCGTCAACCACTCCTGAAATTCCTTGGCCTATCTTTTCTTCTATATTTTCTGCATGTAGTGTCTTTGCTGCCTTTTCTTTTGCAAAGTCGACTATGGCTTTTGCCAAAGGGTGAAGAGAATTTCTCTCAATTGCTTCTGATGCTGCTAATAGTTCGGAGTCCTTGATGTCGCTTTCATTTACAAACTCAGTTACTTTTGGTTTTCCTAAAGTAATAGTGCCAGTTTTATCAAAGATTAGGGCTTTTGCTCTAGACAAAACTTCTATACTTGCAAGTTTTTTTACAATAATATTTCTTTTTGAAGCAGAATTAACTCCTCCTAAAAGTGCAATAGGGGTTGCGATTATGAGAGGGCAGGGTGTTGCTATAACAAGAACAGATAGAGCTCTTTCAAGGTTAAAACCTGATAAAAAGTAAGCAAATCCTGTTATTCCTAAGGTCACTATAGTAAAGACTCCACTATATTTATCGGCCATTCTTACCATAGGGGATTTTTCGTCTTGGGCTTTTTTTACTAGATCAACTATTTTTTTATATGTAGAGTCATCTTGTACTTTTGTTACTTTTATAATAATGGGGTCTCCCACATTTACTGTTCCGGACCTAATTGGGTCTCCTTTTATTTTTTCTACGGTATAGGGTTCTCCTGTTAGCGACGATTCATCCGTAAATCCTGCTTCTGATTCCAATATTCCGTCTAATCCTATTACTTCTCCTCTTCGGATAAGGATCATGTCTCCTTTTTTAACCTTGCCAATGCTTATTTTTGCTCCTGCCTTTTTGTTTTCCCATAGGACTACCTGATCAGGAATTCTTTCGGCAAGCTTGGTAAGAGATTTTTTGGCTTGGGCAACTCCGTAATCCTCAAGAGTTCGTCCGCTTTCGATCATAAGGGCTAAAATAGAAGCTACGAGATATTCTCTTGTTATGAGGGAAACTACTATTGCAAGAATTGCTATGTAATCAAGGGCAAAGTCTTTTTTTAATAATCCTTCGATACTTTCCTTAAAAAGTCTAAAGCTTCCCAAAAGAGTGATAGTTACGGCAACAATCGCGGCGGGAAGGGGAAGTTTCAATAGTTCCAAAGCTATATATATGATTATTCCCAGAAAGATTATAAGGGGAACTTTAAAAGTATCGATTAGGTTTATGTATTTTGATCTCATTTCTACAAACTAGATTATATCAGTTTTTTGGGCTATAATGCTTTTTACTGGAGGAGTCGCATAGCATGGTCCATTGCGAGGGTTTGCTAAACCCTTGAGTCGAATAGGCTCGCGTGGGTTCGAATCCCACCTCCTCCGCCAAATGGATATCCTGGACTGGATATTTCCCAAAAGATGCGTTTTTTGCGGGAGCTTCGGTTCTTACCTTTGCCCGACATGTTTTTCCTTTCTTTCTTTTGACGTTAAAAATTTCTGTCTTGTCTGCAAAAAGCCTTCTTTTAACGGACTTACTCATCCTTTATGCAAGAGAAAATTTACAATAGACGGATGTTTTTCGGCCGTAGCTTATAACAGAGTGGTCAGGAAGCTTGTTTTAAGTTTTAAGAAAAAGCCTTATATTTCAGATCTAAAGGGTATTCTCTCCGAGTTAATGTATGAGAGTTTGATTCAAAACGAACAGTTTGAGAAAGAATTAAGTAAGGAATGGATTCTTGTTCCTGTTCCTCTTTTTAGGCAAAGCTTTAGGAAAAGAGGATACAATCAATCACAACTTCTGGCAAAAGAACTTTCTAAAAAACTTGGGATCAGAGAGGCAGATATTCTAGAAAGGGGAGCGAACGATAAATTTGTGATTAAGAAGGATATTTATTATAAGAACATTTTTCTGGTGGATGATGTTTGGGTGTCGGGCTCAACTCTTTTAGAAGCGACAAAAGTTTTAAAAAGAAATAGGGTAAAAAGGGTAGTGGGCATTGTTTTGACTAGGAAAGAGCATTAAAAAACCCGCCGATTAAAGCGGGTTTTATTTGTGGAGATGTCGGAGAGTGACTCCGAGTCCAAGAAATCTTATTAAAAAACTTCTACAAGCTTATTCAATCTTTAATGTCGCCCTGTTCTTCTCGATTGAAATAGAAAGGAACAAAGCCGGAGGTTGATAAATTCGATAAGGCCTAACCAAATCCTTATTAATTTCTCAGCTAAGTTTATGCTCTAAACATCTCACTGAGAGAAGGTGTAAAGAACAGTTTGAAAAAACTTACTTAAGCGTAAATTCTTGCAAACGCATAATCATTACGATTAGCATTTATTTTTTGATTCTGTTTTAAGGCTATTAATCGAAGCCTGCTTGCTATTTTTTAATGTGCTTTCTTGTCGATGCAATGCATCCCCAATTGCCTGAGAGTATACCAAATTTAATGCCAAAAGTCAATTTTTTGAAGCTAACTCTGCAATTCTTGTTCAATTTGTCTTTCTATATCTTTCTTCTTGATATTCTCTTTTTTCTCGAATTTTCTTTTACCTTTTCCAAGGCCAATTTCTACTTTTATGAGGTTATGTTTTGTATAGAAAGATATGGGTACAAGAGCCATGTTATTAGACCCCTCAATCTTATTTTTTAAGGAAATAAGTTCGGCTTTATGAAGAAGGAGTTTCCTTGTTCTTCTCTGGTCATATTCAGAAATATTTGCCGCTGCATAAGGGAAGATTTTGGCGTTAATAAGATAAGCCTCGCTTCCCGAAATCTTGACATACGACCCCGTAAGGTCCGCATGTCCAAGCTTTAAGGATTTAACCTCATATCCGTAAAGGTTGATTCCCGCCTCAAACTTTTCCGTTATCTGATAATCAAAAAATGCTCTTTTATTAGTGATTTTCATAAACACATAATACTTTAATTGTTTTTAAATGTAAATCTGACTATAATCGATTTAAATGAGCCTCGAATTCGACATTGAGAGAGGAATGCCAGAAGACCCCTATCATTTCTCTTTGAACCTTTTTGTTGAAAAGCACAGATTTTCTTCGGAAATAGAGCAAAAACATAATTCATCTAAATTAATGCTTTCTGCCACAGACTTTCCAGGATATTTTGAAAAAATGAAGGAAGAATTAGGAGAAGAGGAGAGAGGATCTTTTGAAGAAAGAACAAGGCTAGAAGACGATGGGAGTATCGTAAAACATTATATTTTTCCCGAAACTAGTTCAACAGAACCTTGTTTTTTTCATGCAATTGTTATTCAGGCCTTTTCTGACGGGACAATAATCATAGGGGGAGATCCTATGGGGTCAGGGACTATTCTCAAAAGAGACGAATGGGTTGTTAACAGAGACATACAAAGAGAAGCGATGGATAAGGCACTAAGAAATCCGGTGCATAACGCAGAGGAGCTTACTTAAGGTTTATCTGGTAGACTTTTCCTCCGGAGAGAACAAAAGCTCTTTTACTTGCTTCCGATACTTCAAAGTCTTTAGCTTGTTTTAATATTTCTGCTTGATACTGATTAACAAAGTTTCCTTTTTTATCCAAGACTACCATTCTTGAATTTCCATTGTCCAATATATATACATTATTTTCTCCTAGTGTCGTAGATACTCTGGTTGGGGATGAAAGAGGAGTGGAAAGCCCGGATACATTTAAGTTATCATTATTTCCTTTGGTAAATTGTAAAAGTGAGCCGGATTTTTGGAGAAGCCATAAGTCGCTGTCGATTGCTATCGAAATCGAGTTTGAAATGTTGTTTGTCCCTTTAAGGTAGTCGGTTTTTCCAAAGCCGTCGGTTGCCGCAATAAATTTGGTTATTTGGTTTGCGTCTTTATCTACTACATAGAAATTGCCGTAGTATACAGAAAGGCCGCCTACATTCTTCGGAAGTTCACTTGAGTCTATTATTTTCTTTTTGGTTCCTCCTTGTTTACTTACAGATTCAATTCCTGCAGAATCTATGAAGTATATATTTTGATCGTCCTGTGTAAAGTATGAAGAAGAGTTATATTTGATCTCTGTTGCCAGAATAGGACTTACGCTTGAATCTACTTCTTCAGGGGTTACCTGATTTGATTGATTGCTAGTTCCGCTTCCGCCTAAGGCAGAGTTTACTTTTGAAAGAAGATCCTGAATCTGTTTTTCCTGAGAAGATTTTGCGGGGAACTTGTCTTTATTGTCGTTGAGGATTTTTTGCGCCTGCTGGAAACTGTCTTTTGCCAAACTTTGGTTTAGATCCATTAAACTTTGTCCTTCGTCATATTTTTTCTGAGCCTGAGGATAAAAAGCCTGGAAAGTCGCTTCATATTTATCGTTTTGTTGTTTTTGAAGTCCTTTATAGATGCTGAATACAAAAACTGCGACAATTATGACTGCAGCTATTAAAATTATTTTTCTGCCGCCCGAGAAACTGAAGCCCTTAATAGATGGAGTCTTAATTTTAGATATAAGACCCAGGGCAAAAGTTTTAGCAGAATCCAAGAATTTTGAGGAAGATTTTTCTTGAGAACTTTCTATTCCGAAGGGGTTTTCTGCTTGTTTTTCCAGTTCTTCGATGGGAGCGGTAAGGATTGAAGGTTTTTCTTCTCCTTTATATTCCAAGATTATGGCTGCTGCCGCAGCTTCTTCTCTTTCATGAAGTATTGGAGCAATCTCTTCCGATACCTCTTCGGGTTTTTTGTTCTCAAGGTGGGAGGATAGGGTTTCCGCAGAAATTATATTTGCGAATTGGTCCGTTTCAAGGAAAATATAATCTCCTTCTTCAAGATATCCTGAGGAAGCTTTTATGTTTTCTTTGCTGCTGTCTTTGGAGGAGAGGAGGTTTCCCAATTTATCGTTTCTTTTGATATCTACTTTTCCGTTTCCCAAGATGAATATGTAGAGGATGTTTCCGGCAATATATCCTATTACAAAAGAACAATTAACTCCGTCCGGGATTTTTTCCGCAGTAGTTTTTATGGCACTTTTTATTGATTCGAGATTTTTTGATTCCAGAGTAAAGAATTCCTGTTCAAGAGTGTTAAAGATTTCTTTTCCTAAGACACCTAAGAAATCCTTTTCTTCGCCTGTCTGATCAAATTTCTCAAGCGAAAGTACTGAAAATAGCTTTCCTGCGTTATATGCTTGAGACCAGGAATAGACATTGGGGTTGGCAACGATTTTGGCAAAATTTAAGTTCGTTTCAGCCATTTTCTATAGTATAACAAGAGCTGTCAAAAAAAGCGAAACAGATATTACTAAAAGAGCAATTGCAACTGTTCTTATGATTCCCGAATCAAAAGCGTCCGTTATTACCGAGCTCATGGCAAAGACCTGTTGAAGTACGACCAGAAGAAAGACTATTAGAATGAGATTAAGTATTAAAAAGGCTGCTTTAAAAAGAATGAATGAATTTAGTATTTGATTAACTAAGTCCATTTCTGGCCTCCTTTCCAATAAGATCCTGGATTATGTGGACTGCGTTTTCAGGCGAAGGTGCAGCTTCAAAATGAAAGTTGTCTAGCGTCCCTGCGGTTTGTACCAAAATATCTCCATAATCAAAAATTGACCTTACTATTCCGACTTGGTCATAGCTTACATCTTGTACCAAGGAAAGTTTTGTTGCGGCCACATTTTTATATACAAGGCTTGAGAAGTCTACATCTATAATTCTCTTATTTGTTACCAAAGCAATATTGAAATACCAAGTGAAGAAGTTAACAAAGACATATGTTCCGACAAAAAGGTAATATAAAAGAAGATAGAAGAAAATATGTCTTCCAGGAAGAAAATTCAAAAAGTTTCCCATAAACGGGGAAGCAACAGCAATAATTATGGGAATAAAGATAAATAAGATTGAAATACCAACCCATACGATATTAGTTATTAAATCCCTTTTTATGAAAAGAAGTACTTTTTCGTCCGAATCCTGATTTTGAAAATGAATTCCTCTGGGGTTTGCTACAAAAGAGCTGAACAAATGGAGATTGCTGGGGAGTTCGGTTAGGGGGAGTGAGGATTTACTCATTAACAAATCGTCCGATTGTTTCGGCTCTTCCTGTTTGTTAAGGGGAGCAATGAAAAGGTCAGGCATAATTATTCCTTTTCTACATTATACAACGGTCCAACAATTTGGATGTTGGCAGGAGCTCTAAGGTTGAAGTAGTTCTTGAAATCGGACCCGTTTATGTCAACAGAGCCTGCATCTCCGGAAACATGTACATTAGTTGTTTTACCGGAACCAAAATCGGCAGAAACGGATATATCCGAGACGCTTGAGAAGGGATTTCCTCCTCGATTCTTAAGTTCCTGTCTTACTCTATTCGCATCCCAGGTGTCTGTTCCCGCAGGGTTAGATTTATCTGTCTGATAAATGTGGTCTCTTACCCCTGAATCTTTTTGCATAAGAAGTATTACATTTATAATGTCTGCTACTTCTTCCGGCTTTAACCAAGCTGTATTATTGTAGTCACCTCTTGATCCCCAATCGCAGTAGAACCAGGGAGAGTCTTTGTCATATGCATTATTTTTAAGATCGGACCAGTTGTTTATACTGCCGTTTGCATCTTGTCCGTTTTTAGTCCAGGATGTTCCACTCCAGCCGATATCTCCCGAACTAAACATATATCCTCCGTGGGTTGAGGAGAACCATGCTTTTATTGGTTGTCCGCCCTGTACCATAACAAGACCCGCCGTGTCATTAACTGCCTGATCCCAGTTTCCTCCTTTGGGGTTTGGCTGGAAAACCTGGCATTGCTGAGTTGTGCAAATAGAATTAGCTCCGTTATTTGTGTAGGCAAGGGCATAAGAACGTGCAGCTATTGCCTGAGCTCTTAATGCGTCCATTCCTCCCTGATCTCCCCATTCATTAGGTACTTCATAAATTCTTTTAACATAGTCGTCTAAGGAATAGCTTCCGTTTCCGTCTACATTAATGGTGGCGTCTCTTTTCTCAAGTGAATCGAAGTTGTAATAGGCTCTTAGAATATCTTCATATTTTTGTCCTGCTTTTGATCTTCCTAAAGCTCCGTATTGATTAAGACCTACTCGGTTGGGAACACCATAAGTAAAGAATGCTATTGCTCCTCCAAAACCCGGGTTTTTCCCCACGTCACTTGAGCACCCACCCGAAGTATTTGCATAAAGGGGAATATTAAGACTCGCAAGTCTTTGGGCCAATATCTGCTGCTGTCTTGCAGATAACTGTGATATTTGGCTCGATAAAGTTGCTTGATAGGCTTTTGCATCGGCAACAATTTTATCCAGTTTACTTTTTACTACTACCAGGCTTTGTTCTTCGCTTTGCAGCTCTTTCTTTTTGTTTTCAAGATCCTGAATGGTTAATGCAATGTTGGTGATTATTGCTTTGTCTCTATCTGCATTTGCCCTCTGATACCCTAATACCTGGGTAAATTCCGAAGCCGTGTTAGATGCGAGGAGAAGTAGTAATGGTGAATTGTAATAGGATTTTATATAGAAGTCTTTTATTGTCGCATTAAGTATTTCGGTTTGTTTTTCAAGGTTTTTATATCCGTCTTCAATGTTTTTTTGTTTAATTCCCATGTCGTATTCGATATTGGCAACTCTTTGTTTTATTCCTGCAACCTGATCTTCGAGAGGTTTGGTTGCATTTTCCGAATCTTGTTTTGCTTTGTTTAGCTGGTCGAGACATCTATTTATATCTTCAAGCTGAAGAGTTGAAGGATTCTTGCACATATCATCCTGGGCTCTTACAGGAACAAGAACGACAGTAATGGAAAGTAAGACTACGACGGAGAATAAGAAGAGAATTTTTTTCATGGCTTTATCCATTATAACAGTTTAGTTAATAATTCCAAATTTGAGTTTTAAGTTATCTATGTGTTTTAATAAAGTTAATGAAAGTTTATTTGGCAACCGATCATGCAGGCTTGGAATTAAAGGATAAAATAAAAGATTTCCTTAAAAGAAAAAACATGGATGTAGAGGACATGGGAGCCTATGAATTCAATAATAATGACGATTATCCCGATTTAATAAAGAGGGCTGCGGAAAAGGTTTCCGAAAATCCTGACGATTTTGCGATTATCTTCGGAAAGTCCGGAGGAGGAGAGGCAATAGTTGCAAATAAATTTAAAAATGTAAGGGCAGGACTAGGTTTTAACGAAGAAAACGTAAAACTATTAAGAGAACATAACAACGCTAATGTTTTGTCTTTAGGATCTGCTTTTGTAGATGAAAGAACGGCCGAGGAGTTTGTAGAACTTTTTCTTAACACTCCCTTTAGTGGTGACCAGAGGCACGTAAGAAGGATAGAGAAAATTAAAGAGATAGAAAGTAATTATGAATGAAATTATCCCCGGAATATTAGAAACCTCATGGGAAGAAATTGAAGCAAAAATTAATCTTTGCCGGGAATTTACAAGGACAATACATATAGATTTTATTGACGGAAAGTTTTCTCAGAATACTACTTTTTTGGATTTTCAAAAATTTTCATCTCTTTCAAAAGACTTATTTTTAGAAGCTCATTTGATGGTGGATGAACCGATAGATTTTATTAAACCTTTGGCTGACGCGGGTTTTAAAAGATTTGTTGGACATATTGAAAAAATGGGAAGTCAGGAGGATTTTGTAGTAAAAGCACAGGAGATGGGCGAAGTAGGTCTTGCTCTAGATTTTAAGACGCCGATAGAGGAGATAAAAGTGTCTTTTGAGGACCTTGATACAGTTTTAGTGATGGGTGTTAATGCGGGTTTCTCGGGACAACAATTTTTACCCGATTCTTTAGAAAAAGTCCGAGAAATAAGGAAAAACTCACTAGTTAGTATTGAGGTTGACGGAGGGGTAAACGACAAAAATATAAGAGATATAGAAGACGCCGGAGCAAATTATTTTATATCGACAAGTTTTCTTTTTAAGGGAGATATTAAGACTAATTTTGAGACATTATCCTCGTTAATTTTTAAGGTGTAACGGTAGCGCTTGGGGTTGCAATAAAATTACAGTTTACAAGATTTTCGGTCCCTTTTATAAAATACTCGGGTTTTCCATAACATGTTTTTTGCACTACATCTCCGGGCATTGCCATTTTTTGATCAGGTTTTCCGTTAAGCAGGTTTTCCATAATTGCATGAAAGATAGGAGCTGCCCCCGTAATTCCGGATGCCAGATTTTGGCTCATGGGTGAATTGTCGTTATTTCCGACCCAGACAGCGACTAAAGTGTTTGGGGTATATCCAAAAGTCCAATTATCTCTTTTATTATCTGTGGTACCTGTCTTAACCGAAACGGTATGACCAGGAATGTTAAGAGGAGAATTGGTTCCAAACTCTATAGATCTTGCCTGATTATCGGATAATATGTTTGACATAATAAAAGCGATTCCTTTATCCAATACTCGTGTTCTTTGAATAAATCCTTTGCTATATATCATGTCTCCTTTGTAGTCTGTTATTTTTAGAATCGGATCAAGGTCTATCTTTTCTCCCTCGTTTGCTAAAGTTCCATATACTGTTGCCATGTCAGTCATTTTAACTTCGGCGGCTCCTAAGGTAATTGCCAACCCGTAATCACTTGGTTCTTTCCAGGTAGTAATTCCCATGTCTTTTGCCAAATTCATCATCTGGGGTACGCCAATTTTTTGTAATGTTTTTACGGCAGGAATATTAAATGAGTTGGCAAGAGCAATTCTCAAAGGAACATGTCCATGAAATTTGCCGTCATAATTAACGGGTGAGTAGGGAGTGCTTCCGGCGGTGACATAGGTCACTGGACTATCGTCAAGGATGGTTGCCGCAGTGAACCCGCTGGTTAAAGCTGCGCTATACGTTACTACCTTTATAGAAGATCCCGGTTGTCTTAGTGCCGTAGTGAGGTTAACATTTCCTCCGTTCGGATCATCGTAATCTTTGCTTCCTACCATAGCGAGTATGTCTCCGTTTGACGGATTTGTTATCAAGGCGGCTCCGTTTGTAAGGTTAAGGTATGCATCGTTATTTACCTCGTTTCTTACTACGTTTTCTGCCATTTGTTGGGTTTTAAGGTCTAAAGATGTGACAACGTTAAGACCCCCTTTTTCAACTAAAGGTAGTCCATATTTTTGAATTAAATAATCTTTTACATACATTACGAAGTGTGGAGCATAAATAGGTGTTTGAGGTGATTGAAAAATAAGCTGTTCGGAAAGAGCCTCGTCTTCCTGCTGTTTTGTTATATAGGAAAGTTTTTGCATCTTATCCAAAACTTCTTTTTGTCTTTTCTTCCAAAGATTGGGATTTTCTCCATATGGAGAATAATCGGAAGGAGCTTGAGGCATTCCCGCCAAGAATGCGCATTGTGCAAGGTCAAGATCAGAAGCTTTTTTACCGAAGTATACTTCGGAGGCTGCTTCTATTCCCCAGGAAGTTCCGCCATATGCAACCTGGTTAAGATACATCTCCAAGATTTCATTTTTTGAATATATCCTTTCTGCCCAGAAAGCCAGGACAATTTCTTTTATTTTTCTTGTGATACTTACTTCCGGAGTAAGAAGGGTAGACTTTATAAGCTGTTGTGTTATCGTCGAACCTCCCTGTACGGGTTTTCCCGAAGCGTCCGCAATTGCCGCTCTTACTATTGAAGGGAAATCAAAACCCGGGTTTCTGTAGAAATCTTTATCCTCGATTGCAATAGTTGCGTTTATAAGATTCTTTGGAACAGAAGACAAGGGAATAAGGGTCCTATTTTGATTTACATAGATTTGATACAAAAGATTTCCGTTTCTGTCAAAGATTTTGGTTGTTTGAGGAATTTCTCTTTCTGAAAGTTGTTTTGGATTGGGAAGGCTTTGAAGGAAACTATATATTCCAAAAGGAATGAATATGAATATAAAAAAGAACAATAACCCGAAGAAAAAGTATTTAAATTTAAAAGCTGCCGGAAGAGGAAAAACAGTTACGGTTTTGGGTTTTAGAGGTTTAATTCTTTTTGTTCTTTTGAATTCTTTTTTTGCGACTTCAAAAGATCTAACGACTGTAAGGGGACTATACGAGGGTCTTCTAAAAGGACTTTTTATACTTATTTTGGGAAGAGATATCTTTACTCTTGGCAGTCTAAGCTTTATTTTCCTTATTTTGAAAATATTTTTTAAGCCAAAGATCGAATTTTTGACGTCTTTGACCCTTTCTTTTACGAGGAAAAATGCGGTTTTGACAATATTGAAAGCAAGGTTAAAAAGGAGAATTACTATATCTCCAATTGCTATTAACACCCTTAATACAAAAATAGTTACATTTAATAAGAATGTCATATCTTTTTTATTGGGGTAGATTGCCCCAGATTATACTATAAGTTATTCCAAAATGAAAGCCTCAATGGGCCGGGGTAGGGGACGGTGACGGGGAAGGTGAGGGATGAGGACATGAAAGGCAATATTGATCTCCAACAGGATCGGTAAGTAAGGTAACGTCTTTGAGCTCAAGATTATCTGTTTGTCCTTTAGCAGGGAGGTCCTGTGTATTTTTGTCTACCCAAGTATTCTTTTGGGACACGTAATTTACCGGTTCTTTTCCTTTTATGAAGTATTCCATTCTCGTCGGACATTTGTTGTTTGCGTCAGGTAAGGCACCAGTATCGGAACAGACTGATTTTTGAACTATGTTTGAAGGCCTGTCGAAGGGCTGGACAGGTTTATTCTCTAGAATATATGACATGATGTCGTGCCAGATGGGTGCTGCACCGGTTATTCCTGAAACAAGACCGCTCATGGGGGAGTTATCGTTATTTCCGACCCATGTGCCTACGACATAAGAAGGAGTGTAGCCGAATGTCCAGTTGTCTTTAATGTCATTGGTTGTTCCTGTTTTTACGGCTACTGTTTGACCCGGAATATATAAAGAGGAGTGTTCGCCAAACTCTAAAGCTCTTGCGTTATTGTCGGACAAAATATTTGAAATTATGTAGGCAACTCCCTCAGGAAGAACTTTTTTTCCCATAATAGGACTTGCAGGGGGAGTGTAGTTTTCAAGAGTTTTTCCGTTCTTGTCTGTTACCTTTAAGATAGGCTGGAGAGGAATCCTATATCCCTGATTTGCAAAGTCGGAGTATACTTCCATCATTTCGTACATGCTTACTTCGGCTCCGCCCAATGTTAGAGAAAGTCCATATTTTTCCGGATGGGTAAAAGTGCTTATTCCCATTGCTGAAGCGGTGGCAATCATAGTAGAAATTCCGTTTGCTTTGAGCATCTTTACGGCAGGAATATTAAATGAGTTGGCAAGTGCAGTTCTCATTTCAACCACTCCATGGAATTTGCCGTCGTAATTTACCGGACAATAATCTTTTCCTCCCTGATTGGGGAAGCATGTAGGTTCGTCTATAAAAGGTGTCGCCGCAGTATAACCGTTTGCTATTCCCGCTGCATAATTTATGGGTTTTATGGAAGAACCTGGTTGTCTTAGAGAAAGGGGAACATTTACATTACCGTCTATTGAAGAGTCAAAATAATCTTTACTTCCTACCATTGCAAGAATTTCTCCTGTTCCCGGTTGTACTACCATTGCCGCTCCGTTTGATACTCGATAATATTTTGGAAGATCGTTTATTTCTGCCGCTACCGATGCTTGGGCTGCGTTTTGTAGGTCAAGATCAAGAGTGGTCGTTACTTTAAGTCCTCCTTCTTCTACCACTTTATCTCCATATTTTTGAGTTAAAAGGTCCTTTATGTATAAAACGAAGTGTGGAGCCTGGATTGAATTGGATATTCTTTTGTAATCAAGTGTTTCTTTCATTGCTTTTTGTTCCTGGTCTTTTGAGATATATCCTTGTTCTTGCATTGCTTTTAATACTTCTATTTGCCTGTCTCTTCCTTCTTCAGGGTGTGATCCGAAAGGTGAATATTGGGTAGGAGATTGAGGAAGGCCTGCCAATAGAGCGCTTTCTGCAAGATCGAGGTTTTTTGCCGGTTTTCCGAAATATAGTTCGGATGCAGCTTCTACTCCGTATGCAGTCCCTCCATATGGAGTTTGATTAAGGTACATTTCAAGAATTTGTTTTTTTGAATAGATTAGTTCCGTTGCAAAGGCCAGAATTATCTCTTTTACTTTTCTTGGAATTGTCTGTTCCTGAGTTAAGAGACTATTCTTAACGAGTTGTTGGGTTAGAGTTGACCCTCCCTGTATCTGCTGATGAAAGACGGTTGAAACAAAAGCTCTTGCTATTCCTCTTATATCGACGGCCCCGTGTTGATAGAAGCCTTTATCCTCGATTGCTATAGTTGCATTCTGAAGATTTTGAGGAATTTGAGAAAGAGGAATGAATGTTTGGTTTTTCTTGTCAAAGATTGTATAGAGAAGCTTTCCATTCCTGTCGAATATCTGGGAAGATTGAGGTGTGCTCGAACTTGAAAGGCGTGTCGGGAGAGGAAGATCTCTTAATATGAAAAAATAGAAAAGGCTTGATAAAACTATTATGAATATCCCCAGAAAAGGCCTTTGAAAGAAGAATTTTCTTAACGGAAGGAGAATTTTTTTAAGACTTGTTTCTTTCTCTTTTTTAGCCTTTTTCATACGGCTTAATGATAGCATCTGAAAGGTAGACTTACAATATTATTAGTATCTACTATAATAGTATTATTATGAATCTTTTATCTCTTCTTTCTTTTTCCGCATTAGGATTTAATTGGGTAGACATATTTGTTCTTGTTGTTTTGGTGATTTATGGAATCGAGGGATACGGACTAGGTTTTTTGGCAGCTTTTTTGGACCTTCTAAGTTTTGTAGCTTCATTTATCCTCGGTTTATCTTTTTACTTCGTTGTCGGCAAGTTTATAGTTGATCTTTTCCATATTCCCCAGGCTTTTGGAAATGCCATAGGATTTTTTGCAGTTGCTGCTTTAACCGAAGTTATTTTATTTATGTTTTTAAAACTCCTGGTATTGAATGTTCTGAAAAATCTTAATCCAACGCCCGGAATTTTTAATTCAATAAATAAGTTTTTGGGAATAATACCGGGAATACTTTCAGGACTTTTGCTTACTTCCTTTATTTTGACTCTCATAATCGCTCTTCCTTTCTCTAATTTTCTTAAGCATTCAGTTTCTGAGTCTAAAGTAGGTAATATTTTGGTTGCAAATACACAGGGGATGGCAAAAGACCTGAATAATATTTTCGGGGGAGCGTTAAACGAAACACTTTCTTTTCTTACTGTTGAGCCAAAAAGCGATTCATCCGTAAATCTTAATTTTTCTACAACTAACATATCCGTAGATAATGCATCGGAAAAAAAAATGTTTGAGATGGTAAATCAGGAAAGAACATCAAGGGGATTATCTGCTCTTGAGACATCAACTGCCTTAACGGATGTGGGAAGAGCACATTGTGAGGACATGTTTAAGAGAGGATACTTCTCTCACTATACACCTGAAGGACTTTCTCCCTTTGACAGAATGTCTCAGGCGGATATAACCTTTAATTATGCAGGTGAAAATCTTGCACTTGCTCCAAACGTTGATTTGGCGATGAAGGGACTCATGCAAAGTCCGGGGCATAGGGCAAATATTCTGTCCAAGGATTTTCATAAACTCGGAGTAGGGGTAATAGACGGAGGAGCATACGGCGAAATGTTTTGCCAGGAATTTACAGATTAAATGATAGGAAACATAAAAGATATAAGAGAAACAGATGTAAAAGGAAAGAATGTTCTTTTACGTTGCGATTTAGACGTACCCCTTAAAGAAGAGGGAGATAAAGCAGTAATTGCTGACGATACAAGGTTAAAATCCTGGCTTCCTACTTTAGAATATCTTTTATCTAACCAGGCAAACCTTACCATTGTCGGACATTTGGGAAGACCTAATGGAAGGATGGAAAATTTTAGCTTAAGACCTGTCGCCGATTGGCTCGCCTCACAACTTGAACTTCACAATGAAATTACTCCTTTCTCTAAAAACGGTTTTGACGGGTGGAAGGTGGAAAAAAATGTATTCCTGTTGGAGAACTTACGGTTTTATAAAGAGGAAGAGGAGAATGACAAAACCTTTGCCGAAAAATTATCAAAAGGATGCGATCTCTATGTAAACGATGCATTCGCAGTTTCCCATAGAAATGACGCTTCTGTAGTTGCAATTACAAAATTTCTACCTCATTTTGCCGGTATAAGATTGCAGGAAGAAATTAAGAACCTTTCAGCTGTTATTACAAATCCTAAAAGGCCATTAGTTGTTGTAATAGGAGGAGCAAAAATAGAAACAAAACTACCGATGGTAGAAAAAATGCACAAACTTGCCGATTACGTCTTGGTAGGAGGGGAGATTGCAGAGCAGGATCAAGTTTTGATGAAGGTCGCACATGAAAAAACAGAAGGAGTTAAATCTGAACTTCTTATTGGTGAACTTCTCTCAAATAGAAAAGATATTACAGAAGATACGATAGAAAAATTCCTTCAGACAATTTATCAAGCCCAGACCATTGTATGGAACGGTCCAATGGGGCTTTTTGAGGAAGGTTTTGAGAAAGGAACGAAAGATATTGCAGAAGGAATTTCAAAGACTTCCGCTTTTACAGTTGCCGGGGGAGGAGATACAATCTCTTTTCTTAAAGAACATCAGATTCTTCATAAATTCGCTTTTGTATCAATGGGGGGAGGAGCAATGCTTAATTTCCTCGCAGGAGAGAATCTTCCTGGTTTAGAAGCTTTAGTTGATTGAGAATTAAAAATCTATAAGTTATACTTAATTTATGGTTAAGGTTGCAATTAACGGATACGGAAGAATAGGAAGAGTAGCTCATAGGGTTATCCTCGAAAAATTCTTAGAAGAAATAGAAGTTGTTGCAATTAACGCCGGTTCCTCGACAGACATAAAAGGCTGGATGTATCTTCTCAAATACGATAGTTCCTATGGTCCTATTTATAGCATCGATATCTCCTACCAGGAGGCAGGGGAAACCCCCGAGTTCAAAGATTTAATAGGATATCTAATAGTAGATAATAAAAAAATTCCCGTTTTGTCTCAAAAAGACGCAACGTTTCTTCCATGGAAAGATCTTAGCGTAGATGTTGTAATCGAATCGACCGGCCACTATACGACAGAGGAAAAACTTAAAGCTCATTTAACAGCAGGTGCAAAAGCTGCCGTTTTGTCGGCACCCGTAAAGGAAGGCGAAATACCTACATTTGTCATGTCTATAAACAGTCAAAATTATAATGGCGAAAATCTTATAAGTAATGCTTCCTGTACGACAAATTGCATAACTCCTGTCGCAAAAGTTATTTCCGATAATTTCGGAATCGAAAAAGCAATGATGACAACTATCCATGGATATACTTCGGACCAAAGACTTCACGACGGAGGACACGACGATTATAGGAGGGCAAGAGCAGCAGCTATGAATATAATTCCTACTTCAACGGGAGCGACTCTGGCAGCAGCAAAAGCACTTCCTGCTCTTTCCGGAATATTCCAAGGCCTTGCTATAAGAGTTCCTGTTGCTGTCGGTTCTCTTTCGGATTTTACTTTTATTCTTAAAAGAGAAACCACAAAAGAAGAGATTGTGTCGGTATTTAAAAAAGAAGCTCAAAACCCAATCTATAACGGCATTCTAATGGTTACGGAAGATCCAATTG
Source organism: bacterium (assembly GCA_021791545.1). Taxonomy (GTDB): domain Bacteria; phylum Patescibacteriota; class Microgenomatia; order Levybacterales; family UBA12049; genus JAJYWL01. The sequence goes on along the minus strand of JAJYWL010000016.1, from coordinate 48,099 downwards.
TTTCAAGCGATATCATAGGAAATCCTTATTCTGCAATAGTTGATCTTACTCTCACTCAGGTTATGGGAAATATGGTTAAAGTAATTGCCTGGTATGACAACGAGTATGGTTATGCAAATAGACTTGTGGAAGAAGTAATTATGGTAGGCAGTAAATTGCCCCAGACTCCCTCTTTATAGACTTTATGGACAACCCTTTGATTAAAAACATACGTAATATTACTATTTCAGGAAGAATCGCTACGGGAAAAACAACTCTTGCAAATAATCTGGCAAAGACACTTAATTGGAATGTTTTGGATGGAGGTCAGATAGTAAGAAAATTCGTTAAGGAACAGGGGTTACATATTAAAGACACTCATAAAAGACCCGATGCTTTTGATCTTGAATTTGAAGAACTTTTGAAAAACCTTTTAAAAAAAGAAAATAATTATGTAATTCAATCACATCTTGCAGGTTTTGATGCCCAAGGAATAGACGGAATATTTAAAATACTTTTAATTTGCGAGAACGATAGGGGAGAAGATAAGGCCTCTATAAGGATAGATAGGTTAATGAATAGAGATGAGATAACTTCAGACGAAGCAAAAGAAGAAATTCTCGAGAGAGAACAGAAAAACCTTGAAAAATACAGAAGACTTTATGCAGATAACGATCCCGAGTGGGTGTATTGGGATCCCAAATATTATGATCTTTTGGTAAATACTTATTCTTTGACTAAGCAAGGTACTCTAGATTATGTCTTAGAAAAACTCGGCTTCGTTAAGTAAATTGAATGGTGGGTGTATAATTACTTAACTTTATGAAGAAACTGTTATTAATTTTACTTTTCTTTCTTATTGTTCCTCTACAAGCCGCTAGCGCCCAAAAAATAGATTATGCTTTACCTTATCCCGGTCTTTTACCCGATAGTCCTCTATATATACTTAAACTTGCCAGAGATCAAATAATAAATTTCTTTATCACGGATCCTCTTAAAAAATCTCAGTTTGATCTTTTGCAGGCGGATAAAAGGCTTGCAAGCGGACAATATCTATTTGCTAAAGGTTCTTCAAAATATCCCTTGATGGTATCTACAATTTCAAAAGGGGAGAACTATTTGGAAATGGCAATCGATAACTTAAAGGTTGCGCAAAAACAGGGAGAAGATATCAGTGGTTTCAAAAGTACATTAGAAACTGCAGCAAAAAAACATCAGGAAGTAATAAAAGATCTAATTTCCAAAACAAACGGAGATGTAAAGAAAAACCTGCAGAATGAAGAGAAAAGAGTAGAAGATCTTGTAAAAAATACTGAACAGTTTAGATAGATAAAAGGCTTTATTTCTGCTACTTTGGATATCTTTTTTATCCACAAAAAAGAGCCGCTCTTTTTAGATAGATTACCTTTTATATTCTTTTTAGACAAATTTTTTAAATGGATAAAAATTTGAGGCTAAAAAATAAGTTGACTATTTTTGATATATTTATTTATAGTTGACACCCTAGTCCTAGGGTTCTATGATTTGTCTTGGCACTATATCTAGCGTTTAGCAATAAGTACAAGATCGAATGCTAGACGTAGGCAAAAAGATATGAAGTGTCCATATTGCGGAAGTACAGAAACAGAAGTAGTCGAGACAAGAGACAGCGAAGATTTAGAGACTATTAGAAGAAGAAGAGCTTGTCTCAAATGCGAAAAAAGATTTACTACTTATGAAAGAGTTGAAAACGTCAATCTAGTAGTAATAAAAAAAGACGGAAGAAGAGAACAGTTTAATAGAGACAAGCTAAAAAACGGAATAATAAGATCTTGCGAGAAAACCAAAATTTCTCTTGATCAGATAGAAAGAATTGTCTCGGAGATAGAAAGGGAATTAAGGTCGGAATCAGGAGTCGAAGTGGGAAGTAACAAGATAGGACAAATGGTTTCGACAAGACTTAAAAAGTTAGACAAAGTGGCATATATAAGATTTTCGAGCGTATTTAAAAGGTTTGTAGATGTAGAAGATTTTGAGAAAGAAGTAAAAAGATTAATTAAATAAATTATGGAACTAACAGGTTTAAGACAAAAAGTATTTTTAGACAGATACTCATTAAAAGATATAAAGGGAAATCCTATTGAAAAAACTCCCGAAGAAATGTGGCAAAGAGTTGCCAAGGGAATTGCGGGAGTTGAAAAACCTGCAGTAAGAAAGAAATGGGAGAAGAAATTCTATGAATTGATGCAAGACTTCAAATTTGTCCCCGGTGGAAGAATATTATCAGGCGCAGGAACAGGCTTTGACATGACTTATTATAACTGCTTTGTAATTCCTAATCCTCCCGACTCTCGAGGCGGAATAATGGAAAATCTGTCTCAAATGATTGAAATTATGGCCCACGGGGGAGGAGTAGGAGTTAATTTGTCGTCCCTAAGACCAAGAGGAGCAAGGGTCAAGAAAGTTAACGGCTTTTCCTCCGGACCTTTGAATTGGGCAGAGCTTTATTCGACAGCAACAAAAGATATTATCCAGCAGGGTGGATCAAGAAGAGGAGCTTTAATGTTGATGCTTCATGACTGGCATCCTGATATCGAGGAATTCATAACAACAAAACAGGATTTAACCAAACTTAACGGAGCAAATCTTTCTGTCTGCGTCTCCGACGACTTTATGGAAGCGGTCAAGAAAGATGCGGATTGGGATTTAGAGTATGCAGATTTAGACGATCCAAAATACGATAAAAAATGGACGGGAGATTTGGTCGAATGGAAAAAACTGGGAGGAAAAGTAAAAAAATATAAAACAGTTAAAGCAAGAGAACAATGGAATCTCATTTGTGAAGCTGCATGGAGAAGCGCAGAACCAGGACTCCATTTCTTAGACAGAAGCAACAAAAGATCAAACACATATTATTTTGAAAGACTCGTAGCAACAAATCCTTGCGGAGAACAGCCACTATCTCCATGGGCGGTATGTAACCTCGGTGCGATGAACCTGGCAGTATATGTAAAAGATAAAAAATTCGATTATGAAGCATTCGGAAAAGATGTCCAGGTTGCAGTAAGATTCCTTGATGACGTAATAGACGATACAAATTACTTCATTAAAGAAAACGAGAAAGTAGCAAAGGATATAAGAAGACAGGGTCTTGGAATACTAGGTCTTGCAGATGCTCTTATAAAAATGGAAGTAAAATACGGTTCCGAAGAGTCTCTTAAAATAATCGACAAAATGTTCAGGACATTAAGAGACAACGCGTATACATCTTCAGCGGACATCGCAAAAGAGAAAGGTTCATTCCCTAAATATAATAAAGAAAAATATCTTAAAGGTTGGTATATAAAACAGCTTCCTAAAGAAGTAAGAGAAAAAATCGCAAAACAGGGGATAAGAAATGCAGTCTTATTAACAATTGCTCCTACAGGATCTACGGGACTTTTGGCCGGAGTTTCTTCAGGAATAGAGCCGGTATATGAATTCGAATTCAAAAGAAGAGACAGATTGGGAGAACACCTTGTTTACCATCCTCTTTTTGACGAATGGAAAAATGCCCATCCAAATGAAAAAAGACCGGAATATTTTGTCTCGGCAAACGATCTTACACCAGAGGAACATGTAAAAGTCCAGGCAGTTGCTCAGGAATACATAGATTCATCAATATCTAAAACTGTAAATGCTCCTAAAACTCACACGGTAGACGACGTAAAGAAACTTTATGAAATGGCATATGACATGGGCCTTAAAGGGATTACATATATGAGAGACGGTTCAAGACAGGGTGTTTTGGAAAGAATTGAAGATAAAAAAGAAGAGAAAAAGGAAGAAACAAAAGCAGAAGTTATTAAAAACCCGGTAATGCCAAGACCAATGATGGTTGAAGGAGTTACATATCAGGCAGAAACACCTGTAGGAAAAACATTTATAACAATCAACCATAACGAGAGTAGGGAGCCATTTGAGGTATTCATAACAGTAGGAAAATCGGGATCCGATGTTACCGCAATGGCAGATGCTTTGGGAAGAATGATTTCTCTCAATTTAAGGTTGGTAGGACACCTTACTCCAAGAGATAAGATAAAACAGATTGTAGCTCAGTTGGTAGGAATAGGTGGAGCAACCAGCGTAGGCTTTGGGGAAAACAGAGTAAGGTCTCTTCCCGATGCAGTAGCAAAGGTTCTTTCAAAACATTTCGAGTTCAGAGTAAACGGCGTTGTTGAAGATAAACCTTCTGCTAACGGTCTTTCAAACGGACACTCATCAAACGGAGTACAGACTCACGTAAAGGCAGATGAACCAGTAGGTACAAAGGAAGAAATAGTAAAACTTGAGCAGTTAACATTAGCTACCCCACAAGGGACTCTTTCTCCTACAGAGGGACTTTCAACAGGACTTTATGATATCTGCCCCGAGTGTGGAGCAGCAAGCCTTGCCTATGAAGAAGGTTGCAGGCATTGCTATGGTTGCGGCTACTCAAAGTGCTAGTTTTTACCCTCTTTTAAAATGAGCGTATATACAAGATTTGGAGACAAAGGAAATACTTCGCTTTTCGGAGGAATGACGGTTTCAAAAACAGACCCCCGTATCGAAACTTGCGGAAATCTGGATGAACTCAATAGTTCTTTGGGTGTTGTTGTCGCAAGAATTAAAGACAAAAAGATAAAAGAAGAGCTTCTGAAAATACAAAAAGATATCTTTGAAATAGGGGCAATTATTGCAAGACCGTCTCTTAAAAAAGAAGAGAAAAAATATTTCCTAGAAAGAGTAAAAGAATTTGAAAAAATTATAGATAACCTCACGAAAAAGCTTCCGGAACTTGAAAACTTCATTCTTCCGGGGGGAGGAGAGACAGGCTCACTTTTACATCTGTCAAGGACGATAGCAAGAAGAGCAGAGAGAAGAATTGTAGGACTTTCAGAACATGATGTTGTCAACGAAGAGATTCTGGTATATATTAATAGGCTATCAGACCTTTTGTTTACTTTTGCAAGGTATATAAACTTTAAGGAAAAGAAAAAAGAAAACATTTGGTCTAGATAAATCGGGTGAATTCGGTGTAATTCCGATACTGTGCCGCAACTGTAAAGTCAGAGCCCCGTTGGAAATCTTCCGAGCAGAAGTGTATTTTTGTAATACAACTCCTCGGAAGTGAGGAGTTTTTTTATGGAAAGAGAATATCAAGTTATAGGAAATAAGAGAGGAGAAAATCTCCCCCAGGCGTTCAATGTCGAGTTTTATGAATGGGCAAGCGATCAGCAAATCATAGATGATATGGTTTCATATCTTGGAGAATATAGGTTTGAAGTATCTGATTTTCAATATGAACTTGGATTTAGAGCTGGAGAAATTGTCGATCCGGTAAGCGGTGAATCAATGGCTCTAAAGTCAAAGAGAGCAATTAGGGAAAGAGAAGAACAAGGACTCGATACTTCAAGAGAAGAAGCAGAATATTTGGGAATGAGAAGCCTCGGAAGACAGTTGATAGAAAATCCAACCGGAACAGTTGTTTGGTTTAGTCCTACTGGTCCAAAAGAGCTTGGATACGGTGATTACGGATTTGGTTTTACAGGAAAATTAGATGGAGAAAAGTTAAAAATGACTGCAATCAGACTTGAGGATCCTAATATCGCAGATTTTAATAAAGCAAGTAGATCCTTAACTGGGGAAGAGTACGATGATGCCGAAGGTTATTTAAGAAATCCAAGAGTTATAGATGTAGATGAGGATAAAGTAAATGAGTTTATACACGGAAATTTTGAGATTAAGTCGGCAAAGAGTAGAGAAATATTTGAAGCATCAATTAGAAAACTTAAAAGAGCAATTGAAGAATTTCCAAGATTAGTAAGAGAGGGAAGAGGAGGAATAGCAAGAAACGCCATAGAAAATATGGCAATTGAGCTCAGAAGAAGACTTGAGGGAGAAGAAAACGAAAACGTAGTCTATCTTGATCATAAAGAACTAGAGCTTTCAGAAGCAATGAAAGAATCGAGATATAATCAAGCACCACCTCCTACTAAGGGAAGTTGTGGTTTGGGTGGAGGCTTACAAAGTCCTAATATTTTTAGGGGTTTGAGACCTAATTTAGGTTCTGGAGCAAAAGGAGAGTCGGAAAGCGAATGGTTTGTCTGTCCCAAATGCGATTATCATGCAACCGGTCCCGTCGGAAACGAATGTCCATCATGTCATTTAACAAAAGAAGAATTTGCCGAAGACGGTGGAGAAGCCTGCGCTTAAGTTACTTTGTTAGGTTTTTGTAATCTAAATTTAATTGTCCTTTAAAGTCAATAATGTTATTATTAACCTATGGATGCCCAAGCTCAAAATGATACACAAAATGCTAATAATCAAGTTTCAGTACCTTCAATAAGTAAAGAGGGTGCTCCTTTAGAGACAAGAACTTCACCCGAACCTTTAGTAAGACCTTCAACTACGGAGGAAACAGAGCCTCAGATAAAGGATGAATTAAAGGAAATAATAAAAGTAAACGAGACAAGAGCCAGTCTTGATGATACTCATGAAGGCTTGGTCGAACATGCTCCATCTGTTACCATGCCAAACCTTAATGGGATGACAAGAGAGGATATAATAAAGGAGGAAAGTGAGGCTAAGGAGCTCGCAAAAGGAGATAAATCACTTGCTTCTACTTGGTTTGCGGTTTTAAGAATAAAGGTTTTGGATAGGCTTTTGGGCCTTATAAAATAAATATGAATACATCATCGTCATTTATGGTAGATCCGTTGGCAGCATTGAACGCATTGTTTTTTGCAATTATTGTTGTCACTCTTGTCGTGGCTTTCTTGGCAGTAATCTTTATTGGCCTTGGTTATGTATTTTCTATTTGGTATAGAAACAGGGATAGGGAAAGACAGTCATTGGATTCCACCCTTTTACAGATAAGTGTTCCGAGGGATAATGAGGTAAAAATAGATACCGCAGAACAGCTTTTTGCAAGCTTTGCTTCTATAAAAGGAGGAAGCGGAATGTTTTCTTTCTTAAAACTTCCTCCACACCTTTCTTTTGAAATTGTAGGTATGCCGGGAGATATCCGTTTTTATGTAAATACCCCGAACAAATATAGGGATTTTGTAGAAAAACAGATAAACGGAGCTTATCCGGACGCGGAGATAAGAGTCGTAGACGAAAAAGATTCAAAAGAAGGTTATATCTTGGGAAATGAATATAACATCTTTTCCGATACGGGAAGAGTAGCTTTTGCCTCTCTTAAGTTGAAAGATTCAAATTTCAAACCTATCAAGGTCTATAAGGATTTTGCAGTAGATCCAATGTCTTCAATAACATCCGTTCTTGCAAAGATGAGTCCGGGGGAGGGAGCGGCAATACAAATATTGATTTCGGGTGCTAATTCTTCCTGGAGTAAAAAGGGAAGAAAGTTTATTTCAAATACTAAAAAAAGTGAGGCAAATCCGGAAACAGCCAAATATTCGGTAGATGCCAAAGAACTTGAGGCGGTTGAGGGAAAAATAGGGAAGCCCGGCTTTAACACCTTCATTAGAATCGTTGTATCTTCAAGTACAAAAGAAGCTGCCGAAGCTCATCTTGAGAATATCGTTTCAAGTTTCTCGCAATTTTCAGGTGCTAATCAATTAACAAAAGAGAGCATGAGATTTAAGGGAGGTTTTATTACAGACTTTGTTTATCGCTATCTTCCCATGAGAGGAGTAGGTTCAGTTTTAACAAGTGAAGAATTAGCTACGATTTTCCATTTCCCAAATAAAAGTGTTTCAACTCCTCATATTTTCTGGCTCACTTCAAAAAGAGCTCCCGCTCCGGCTCAAATCCCTAGCGAAGGTCTATACCTGGGTAAAAGCGTATATAGGGGCTTGGAAAGACCTGTATATATGGCAGACGATGATAGAAGAAGACATATGTACATAATTGGAAAAACAGGTGTAGGAAAATCAGAACTTTTGAAACAGATGATCATCCAGGATATAAATAACGGGAAGGGAATAGGAGTAATCGATCCTCATGGAGATTTGATCGAAGATATACTTCAGTTAATTCCTCCTCAAAGGGCAGAAGATGTAATACTTTTTGACCCTTCGGATACCGAAAGACCAATGGGTCTTAACATGATTGAGGCTCAAACCGAAGAAGAAAAACATTACATAGTTTCTTCAATCGTTGGACTCATGTACAAACTTTATGATCCTAATAAGACAGGTATCATAGGTCCAAGGTTTGAACACGCAATAAGAAACGCAATGTTAACAGTAATGTCTGAGCCCGGAAGCACGTTCATAGAAGTAGTAAGGGCTTTAACAGATGCTTCTTTTGTCCAAGAGCTTTTGCCTAAGGTTCAGGACCCTATCGTTAGAAGATACTGGACAGATCAGATAGCTCAGACATCAGACTTCCATAAGTCGGAAACACTCGATTATATAGTTTCAAAGTTTGGAAGGTTCGTCACCAACAAGATGATGAGAAATATCATTGGGCAATCTCATTCTGCATTTGATTTCAGAAAAGTAATGGATGAACAAAAAATTCTTCTCGTAAATCTTTCTAAGGGAAAGATAGGGGAGGAGAATGCAAGCTTCTTGGGTTTGGTTTTAGTTCCTAAGCTTTTGGTTGCTGCTATGAGTAGACAAGACATGCCCCAAGATCAAAGAAAAGACTTTTATCTTTATGTAGACGAGTTCCAAAACTTTGCAACTCCGGATTTTGCCCAGATACTTTCCGAGGCAAGAAAATATAGACTCAATCTTATCGTCGCGAATCAGTTTATAGGACAGATGGATGAAGAGGTAAAAAACGCCATATTTGGAAACGTAGGAACTTTGGCTTCATTTAGAGTTGGTGTAACCGATGCAAATTATCTCCAACATGAGTTCCAGCCTACGTTCTCCGAGGCTGATCTAATAAATATAGACGTATTTAACGCTTACGTGAAGACTATCGTAGGAAATGAGCCTATGACGCCTTTTTCAATGGACACTACTAAAGATATGACAAAGGAAAAAGCACTAATGAATCCTCGAGTCGCAGAGCTCGTTAAAGAACTTTCAAGACTAAAGTACGGAAAAGAAGTAAGGTCTTTGGAAGGTGAGATAGCCACAAGAGCAAGACTTTAATTCTTGAAGAATACTAATTTACTGCTATAATACTTTTTACGCGTCCATAGCTCAGTGGTAGAGCGCTACTCTTATAAAGTAGATGTCCTTGGTTCGAACCCAAGTGGACGCACATTTTGTAGCTTAAAGCTCCGTTAAAGAAGTTGATTCCTTGCCTCTATCAGAGACAAACTGAAGATATCTTTCCGTTGTAGAAAGTCTTTTATGCCCGAGTACTTTGGAAAGAAGAACCAATGAAACGCCGTGTCTTAAATGGTGTGCTACAAATGTGTGTCTTAGGTCATTTACTTTTGCGTCTTTTATTTCAGCAAGTCTAAAGTATCTTTCAATTGCCGTTCTAATGTTTCTTATAAGGAAAGGTTTTCCAGATTTTGTTACGAAAAGATGGTCGTCTGATACTTTTGGTCTTACTTCCATATATCTATCAAGTGCTTCTTTTGCTCTTTTGTTAAGAGGAACCGTTCTTTCTTCGTGTTTTTCAAATGGAGCTATGTGTAAATTGTCTTTTTGTACGTCTGAAAGCTTAAGTGCTGCGAGTTCTCCTATTCTTATTCCTGTTTGTAGAAGTAGCTCTATGATTGCATACATTCTCGGATCGTTGTGAGCAGCATCTCTTAAGGCTCTATATTCCGTAGGAGTAAGTATTCTGGGTGGTGCTAACTGATATTTAGGGTGAGAGACCAGTAGAGAAGGGTCATCCGTAATATATTCGTTTATTTTTAGGAATCTGTAAAAAGTTCTTGTTGAGTTAATTTTTCTTGAAATCGACTTTGGAGTGTATCCTTCCTTACTCATTCTGGCCAGGAATGCTTCTATATCTTCTTTTGTTACTTCATGTACGTGATTTCTTTCGAGTTCCTGAAGAAAGCCTACCAATTGTTCAATGTCTTTGCCGTAGGCAATGACTGTTGAAGTAGACCTATTATTCTGTTTCAAATAGTTTTTGAACTCCTCGTGAGCATCGTGAAGTTTAATGGGTTTCATAGTGGCCTATAATATCACTTAGAGAGAAAGTAGTCAAGGTCAGCAAATAGGTGATAAGATTAAATTATGAAGAAAATTCCTTATTTTATCGTCGTTTTGATTTTGCTTTTTATAATAAATAATTTGGCTCATTCAATCATCGATATTTATCAAAAACAGGATGTTTTGACCAATGCTCAGAAGCAATTAGATAGAGAAAAGACTAAGAATCAGAAGTTAAAAGCCGAACTTTCTTATGTGCAAAGTCAGCAGTTTCTGGAGGAAGAGGCCAGAAATAAGCTTTTTTTGATAAAACCCGGAGAACAAGAAATATTAATTCCACAAACAGAGGAACAAAAGGGTAGCGAAGCTCCTAAAAAACAAATTCCCAACTGGCAACAATGGCTAAATTTATTCTTTTAACATTTATTGGCTACAAAAATAGATAGTCTGTCGATTAGAGCTGAAATATGTGCACTTGGCATTCTTGTCTCTTTTTTAAGTTCCAATACGTTTCTTAAAGTATCAATTTCTTCCACAGTGAAAAAATCTGATAATTCATCATTGTTTCGTGCTAATGACCAAAGTTTTCTATCTATATCTCTATCTGCCAGGGCTCTTGATATCCTTTCTTTTGCTTTTTTTGGAAAGGTTTTCTTTCTTTCCTCCCTATAACTTGGATCGCTCCAAAGTTCTGTTAGAGTTCGGGCTATCCTTCTTTTGGTTTTAAGTGATCTATGTTTTCCTCTAATTTTTCTCAGTCTTTTTTCCTCAAATCCTGGAGGAAAACCTCTCTCTAAGGCTTTTTCCGATATTTTCTTTCGTGTTTCTTCGGAAGGATTCTTCATTCTTTCGGCGTGTTCTTGAGAGTAAGATTGGTGCTTTAGCTTCAATACATCATCCAGGGGGTTTCTTTCCCGAATTTCAGATGGCAATTTTTCCCAAACATCTTTTAAAGCTTGGAAAATAACACTTTTGACTTGGGCACCTGTTTTAGGGTGAACTAATCCTCGAAGGTCTTTTAATCCAGAATCGGAATAGTAGTACACATCTATTATGTGTCTTGTTTCTTCGGGTAGGGAATAAAAAACTCCATTAACTCTTGCGTCATTTAAAAACCTGAGGGTTTTGGGATGGGGAGTGGGTCTTTCTTTGTAATTTCTTCCTTGTCCTTGACTCAAATCAGGAACAAAAGAAAGCTCTCGTTCTGCCATAGGGTTGGAATTATAGAAGGCAATTGGGGCTAAGTCAATGAAAAATGTGTTGCGGGGCTAGGAGTTGCGCCTAGCCTATGAGATTATGAGCCTCATGTGCACTGTACACTACCCCGCGCGTGAGTTTAAGTATTATACATCAAAATTGAATTAAATTGAAGCAGATGCTAAAATAGTTGGACAAGCCAGGGTAGCTCAGTTGGTTAGAGCACAGGATTCATATCCCTGCGGTCGTGAGTTCAAATCTCACCCCTGGTACTTTTCTTTTATGGATAATTCCTCAATGGATTTCAAAAACAAAAAAGTAGCGGTTGTAGGTCTTGGAATAGAAGGTGTTTCTTCTGTAAAGTTTTTGGTGGAGAAGGGAGCGGATGTTACCGTATTAGATGAAAGAGAAGAAAAAGAAATAGAGCTTATAAAAGAGGTCGAAAACCTACCTATTAAGTTTATTTTTGGCAAAGATTATCTTGATGATCTTAAATATTTTGACCTTGTCGTTAGAAGTCCGGGAGTGCAATTAAACCTTCTTCAAAAGTTTACAGAATCAGAGAAAATAACATCTCAGACAAAGATATTTTTTGATTTATGTCCATCTGAAATTATAGGAGTGACCGGAACAAAGGGAAAAGGAACAACTTCCACTTTAATTTTGGAAATGCTTAAAAAACAAGGGTTTGATGCATACTTAGGAGGGAATATAGGAGTGCCTCCTTTTGAATTTTTGAATAAATTAAGTGATCAGTCTAAAGTTGTTCTGGAACTTTCCAGTTTTCAGCTTTTGGACCTTACAAAAAGTCCTCATATTGCAGTAATGCTCATGGTAACAAGCGAGCATCTCAACTATCACGGTACAACCGAAGAATATGTTAATGCCAAGAGAAACATTTTAAGATTTCAAACTACTGATGATTTTGCAATTTTAAATAGAGACTATCCTGCAACAAACGAATCCGACATTCATACGGACGGTAAAGTTTTACATACAAGTAGAGAAAGGGAAGTAATGGGAGACGGTTCTTTTGTAAGGGAAGGTGCTATCTGGATAAGAGTAGATGGAAGAGAGAAAAAGGTAATAGATACAAAAGAAATACTTTTGCCGGGAGAACATAACTATGAAAATGTCTGTGCGGCAAGTTTAGCGGCCTATCTTTCCGGAGTCTCTATAGAGAATATAGAGGAAGTATTAAAGACATTTAAGGGACTCGAACATAGGCTTGAATTGGTGGGAACTGTAAATGGTGTCAGATATTATGACGATTCATTCTCAACAACCCCCGAGACTGCCATTGCCGCAATAAAAGCTTTCAAAAATCCCGAGATTATTATTCTGGGAGGATCAAGTAAAGGGAGTGACTTTGAGGAACTTGGAGATATTATTTCAAAAGCAGAAAATATTAAAGCAATAATTGGAATAGGAATAGAGTGGGAAAAGATAAAAGAGGAAATTGAAAAACATAATGTAAAACTCCTCTCTATTGAGGGAGCAGAAAACATGGAACAAATAGTGCTTGCCGCTTCAAAGCTAGCAGTATCGGGTGATGTAGTTCTTCTTTCTCCAGCCTGTGCGTCATTTGATATGTTCAAAAACTATAAAGACAGGGGAAATCAATTTAAAGAACAGGTAAAAAATCTTCAAAACTAATGAAACCCTCCTACAAAATACTTCAAAAAGATAAAAAGACAAAAGCAAGAGCAGGTATTATTTCAACTCCTAACGGAGATATTGAAACACCCATTTTTGTTCCTGTAGGAACACAGGGAACTGTAAAAGCAGTAGACCCTAAACAATTAAGGGAAATGGGGGCAGAGGTTGTTCTTGCCAATACTTATCATCTTCATTTAAGACCCGGAGAAGATCTAATTAAAAAGTTTGGAGGATTGTCCAAGTTTATGTCTTGGAATGGACCAACCATGACAGATTCAGGTGGGTTTCAGGTATTCTCATTGGGAGTAGGAAAAGAAGGTGGAGGAGTAAAGTTTTTAAGGGACGATCCAAAGGAAAGAAATACAGATGATCCAAAACCAAGACTCAATAAGATAACCGAAGAGGGAGTAACTTTTCAGTCACATTTAGACGGTTCAACTCATAAACTTACTCCTGAAAGTTCAATAGATATACAGGAGAAAATTGGGGCAGATTTAATCGTTTCTTTTGACGATTTGGAATCTCCAAAGTATGATTATGAAGAAACTAAAAAGAGTCTTGAGATGACAAATAGATGGGAGATAAGAAGCAAAAACGCTCATAAAAGGAAAGACCAGCTCCTATACGGTGTAACTCACGGAGGACCATTCAGAGATTTAAGAGAAGAGTCCGCAAGGTTTGTAGACGAGAATTTCGACGCAATTGCTCTCGGAGGAGCTCATCTTTCAAAGACAAATCTTTATGAAGTTGTTGACTGGACTACAGATGTTGTAACTTCGGAAAAACCAAGACATCTGCTTGGAATTGGAGAAGTAGATGATTTATTTGAAGGCGTAGAAAGAGGAGTGGATACCTTCGATTGTGTTATTCCTACAAGAATTGGAAGAACAGGCTTTTTCTTTATATCCCCTCCATCGGGAAATATGAAGAATAGGTTCAGAACTGACATTGATAAGCCTCAGTTTGTAAAAGATATGAAACCTTTGGATCCTAATTGCAGTTGTTATACCTGTCAGAATTTTACAAGAGGATACATTCACCACCTATTCAGGGCAAAAGAACTTCTTTCATACAATTTGATAAGTCTTCATAACGTTCATTTCCTTGTCAATCTTACTAAGGACATAAGAAAATCCATTCTCGAAGGAAACTTTAAAGAGCTTAAGAAAAAATGGTTGATGTGATAATATAAATTAAGATGAAAACAATATTTTCAGGAGTACAACCCTCAGGAAATCTTCATATAGGAAATTACATTGGAGCTTTAAGACAATGGGTAAATGTTCAGGAGGGAAATGATGCTCTTTTTTGTATAGTAGATCTACATGCAATAACTGTTCCTCAGGATCCTAAAGCTTTAAGAGAAAAGGTTTTAGAGGTAGCAGCCTTATATCTTGCATGCGGAATCGATCCCAAGAAAGCTCATATTTTTATCCAGTCCGAAAATCCCGATCATTCCTATCTTGCATGGATCTTAAATACTATTACTCCTTTTGGACAGCTTCAGAGAATGACCCAGTTCAAGGAAAAATCTCAAAAACATGAAGAAAATCTTGGACTTTTTGACTACCCGGTACTTATGGCTTCGGATATTCTTTTATATCAAACAGATGAAGTTCCAGTAGGAGAGGATCAGAAGCAGCATATAGAACTTACAAGAGATTTGGCGGAAAGGTTTAACAAAAGATTTGGAGAAACATTTAAACTTCCAAATCCTGTAATTCAGTCTCAAACAGCAAGAATAATGAGTCTTCAAAATCCCGCTTCAAAAATGAGTAAGTCTGATAATAATCCCTTGGGAACTATAAATCTTTTGGATACGGAGGAACAAATAAGAGAGAAGATAAAAAAAGCAGTCACGGATTCGAATTCAAAGGTTTCCAAAGATCATGGGAGTGAAGCAATAGTAAACCTTCTTACGATTTACTCTGCATTTAAGGGAATTTCTTTTAATAAAGCACAGGATGAGATGGAAGGAAAAGCATACTCTGAGCTAAAGAATTCAATTACGGAAGTAGTCCTTGAAACGCTTCTTCCAATTAGAGAAAAATATGAAGAAATAAGAAAAGATGAAAAAGCGTTAAGAGACATTCTTGATGAGGGTAGAGAATATGCAATTTCTAAATCTTCAAAAACCCTTCTTGATGTAAAACAAAAAGTAGGACTCATCTAATATTCTTGAGCTCAAAATACTGGCAATAGAGCTTTTAAAGTGATATAATCCGAGGCATGGCTGCGATTAAAAAACCCAAGAAACTAAAGCAAGTAAAAGTTAAGATGAAGTTCTCGTGGAAGAACATTGTAATTTATGCTTTTTTACTTCTCTTTGCCGCTTTCATTTTTATGGGTCTTTCTCAGCCAAGCGGAAGTCAGCCTTTTGCAGAGACAAAAACAGTTCCTCTTTCTCAGATCATTTCAGACGTTAAGGCAGGAAAAGTAACCTCTATAACGGTTGATCCCAATAAGATAACAGCTGCAGAGAAGAATCAAACCTTGCAAAGCTTCAAGGAATCAAGCTCAAATGTTTATCAGCTATTTAAAGATGCAGGAGTAGGGCTCAACAACACAAAAGTAGTGGTAAATGACGAGACGACGATAAATAACTGGATTAACCTTCTTTCCGGAGTTTTACCAATTCTTCTAATGGTAGGATTTTTCTATTTCATATTTAGACAGGCAAGGGGAGCACAGGAAAGCGTTTTTTCATTCGGACAATCGAAGGCAAAACTATTCAGTAAAGACACTCCAAGAGTAAGTTTTGGAGATGTAGCGGGTGTAGATGAGGCAAAACAGGAATTGACAGAGATTGTAGACTTTCTCAAAAACCCGGGTAAGTATAAGGCAATGGGAGCAAGAACTCCTAAGGGTGTTTTAATGGTAGGACCCGCGGGAACAGGAAAAACTCTTCTTGCAAGAGCAACTGCTGGAGAAGCGGGAGTTCCATTCTTTTCCATGGCCGGCTCCGAGTTTATGGAGATGCTCGTAGGAGTAGGAGCATCTAGGGTAAGAGATTTGTTCAATACTGCAAAAAAGTCACAACCTGCAATAATTTTCATCGATGAAATAGATGCCATAGGAAGACAAAGAGGAATGGGTCTAATGGGAGGACATGATGAAAGAGAGCAAACATTAAACCAGATACTAGTAGAAATGGACGGATTTGCTCCAACAGAACAATTGGTAGTTATGGCAGCAACAAATAGGCCTGATGTATTAGATCCGGCGTTAATAAGGCCGGGAAGATTTGATAGAAGAGTAATGCTTGATATGCCTGATGTTCAGGGAAGAAAAGCAATTCTCTCTATTCACGCAAGAGGAAAGCCTTTCGATAAGGCAGTTTCATGGGAAAGAATTGCAAAAAGAACTGTAGGATTTTCAGGAGCAGATATAGAAAACATGTTAAACGAAGCTGCAATCCTTGCTGCAAGGCTTGGAAAAAAAGCTATAGATATGAAAGATTTGGAAGAAGCTGCAACAAAAGTTAAGCTTGGACCGGAGAAGAGAAGATTACAGTCGGAAGAGGACAGAAAAATGACCGCATATCACGAAGCAGGACACGCTTTGGTTTCCTGGTATATGCCCAACATGGATCCGGTACATAGAATTTCAATTGTTTCAAGAGGAATGTCTTTGGGGCACACAATGATGGAGCCAGTGGAACACTTACATGAGACAAAATCACACCTTATTGAGCAGATTGCCGTAATGCTCGGAGGAAGAGCTGCCGAAAGTCTTGTGTTTAAAGAAATGACAACAGGAGCCTCGGATGATATTGCAAAAGCAACAGAAGTTGCAAGGACAATGGTAGTTGAATATGGAATGAGTGACTTGGGGCCTGTTAATCTGGATCCTGAAGCAAAAACACCGTATGACAAACCACAGGTTTCTCCCGAGATGGCAGCAAAAATAGATGAACAGGTTAAAAAGTTTACAGATGCAGGATATAAGAGTGCGGTAACTGTCCTTTCTAAGTTGAGAGGAAAACTTGATTTACTCGCAGAAGAGCTTCTTAAAAGAGAAACGATAGAACAGGAAGATTTTGAAAAAATAATTGGCCCCAAGAAAGCTCTCGCCAAAGTTACCGCCTAATTGTGTTAATATTTAACTATTGAAATGAAAAAATTCGTACTTATAGACGGAAACGCTATCGTCCACAGAGCTTACCATGCATTGCCTAATTTAAGTACAAAAGAGGGTACTGCCACAAATGCCGTCTACGGTTTTTTCGCAATGATTACAAAAATCATAAATGATCTTAAACCTGATTATTTTGTCGTCTGTTTTGATAGGGGTAAGCCAACCTTTAGAAAGTCATTATATGTGGGGTATCAGGCAACTAGGCCAAAGATGGATGACGGCCTTTCGGGTCAATTTAAGCTTATCCATGAAGCTTTGGAGAAGGCAAAAGTAGAGATTTTTGAAATTGACGGATATGAAGCAGACGATTTGATAGGAACTCTTGCAACCCAGGCATCTGTTGATAAGGACCTTGAGACAATAATAGTTACGGGTGACAGGGACCTTCTTCAATTAGTTGACGATAATGTTAAGATTCTTGCTCCAATAGTAGGAATCACCAAGATGATTCTTTTCGATTCTGAAAAAGTTCAGGAAAAATACGGACTGCATCCTCACCAGTTTATCGATTATAAAGCATTGGTTGGGGACAATTCAGATAACTATCCAGGCGTAACCGGAGTTGGTCCAAAGACAGCGGCAAACCTTTTACATAAGTATGAAACATTCGAGAATCTTTATTCTCATCTTTCCGACCTTCCCCAAAATCTTTCTTTAAAGCTTGCCACAGATGCGGAGCAGGCGGCACTTGCTAAAAAACTTGCAACAATCGTAAGAGATGCCCCCATAACGCTAGAGCTTGGTAAAGCTTCCATGAAAAACTTCAATACAAAGGATTTATATGAATATTTCAATAAACTTGGAATGAGAAGTTTGGTGGGGAAGATAAAGTTGGAAGAGCAAAAAGCGGAAGAAGAAAAGAAAAAGGAGCCCGATCAACTAGATCTTTTATAAATGACAGAGGCAATATATTCTTCATTAGAGGATAAATTAAGAAGAGTAAGTGCTTTTAACAGAAAAGCTCTACCAAATAATCCTATACAAAAAGGAATAGGAATAATTAAGGGGCTCAGTGCTCAAAGTCATATGGCTTCTTCGGAGCACCTAATTTCTCCTGAGGAGATCGACCCGCTACTTTTAAGAATAGGCAATATCAGAAACTATGTTTTAGAGAATGGAGTCCCTTCTACGGATTATCTGACTGATCCTGAAATATGTGAAGAAAGTGACGTCATTCTTAAGGTTGATGAATATGAGATAATTGCTTCTTCCAATCTTCAAAACCCTAATTCAATATTGCTTTCTATAGGAGGAATAGTAAGGCAAGGCCTCAATGTTTTTGCTTCTTTTGGAACAAATAGTAATTTTGAACTTCATGTACAATATTCAAGTAGGAATGGCGTGGAGTTACAATATAGAGTTCAAAGGGATCTTTCAAAAATGACAGATGAAGAAGGGGAGATAATAAGAGATTTTCTAGGTAAAACAGAAGCAGAGCTTGGAATATGAAAGTAGCTATAGTTCACGATTATCTAAAAGAATACGGAGGAGCAGAAAAGGTTTTAGAGAACCTCGTTGAAATCTTTCCGGGAGCTGAAATTTTTACTTTGGTATATTTTCCTTCTTTCTTGGGACCTCATAAAAAAAGATTCGAAAAACTTAAAGTTCATACAAGCTTTCTTCAAAATGTTCCTTTCGCATATAAACTCATAAGTCCTTTTCGTCTTGTAGCTCCTTTTGCTTTTAAAAGATTTGATTTTTCAAAGTTTGATGTAATTATTGTTTCTCAAACAGGAGCTTATGTCCCAAACTCAATAAATAAGAAGAATGCAGTTCAAATTTGTTATTCGCATACGCCACCAAGATACCTTTATGGCTTTGCAACAGCAAGAAACTGGAAGAAAAATGTTGTTATGAGAGCGGTAGGAGAAGTGGTAAACCATCTTTTAAGAATAGCTGACTATAAAGCTTCACAAAACGTAGATTTCTTTATCTCTAACTCTGAAAACGTAAAGGAAAGAATTAAAAAATTCTATAGAAGAGATGCAAAAGTAATATATCCTCCCGTAAGCGTTCCTAAAGTAAAAGCTTCGAAGGCTGGAGATTATTATCTTACAGGAGGAAGATTGGCAAGACCGAAGCACACCGATTTAATTGTTGAAACCTTCGCCAATCTTGATAAGGAGCTTAAGGTATTCGGAAAGGGGTTTGCAGGATATGGAGAAGAACTCGTCGAGCTTTCGGGAGATAAGACAGAGTTTTTAGGGGAAGTAAAAGATGAAGATAAATTTAAGTTAATGAGAAATGCAAAAGCTTTTATTTTTGCTTCTGAGGATGAAGATTTCGGGATAACTCCGGTTGAGGCAATGGCTCTAGGGACTCCCGTAATTGCTTTTAGATCAGGTGGTGCTTTGGAAACAGTAAAAGAGGGGAAAACCGGTTTATTTTTTGATCAACTAACGGTAGAGTCTCTTACACAAGCTTTAAAAAAGTTTGAGACAATGAATTGGAAAAGAGAAGATGTAATAAAGAATTCAAAGAAATTTGAAGGTTCTAACTTTAAAAAGGAAATAAAAGAGTTTGTAACTTCTAAAGGAAAATAATATGCCGGAACTACCAGAAGTAGAAACATTAAGATTGGGTCTTGAGAAATATGTCGTTGGACATAAGATTGAACTTGTCGAAGTAAAGGTGCCTAAGCTATTTCAAGGAAAACCGCAAGAAGTAATGGGTGCGAAAGTCATAGGAGTAAGAAGAATGGGAAAGGGTTTGATAATAGACCTTGATAACGGAAACTCCATGGCAATACACGTAAAACTTACGGGTCAGCTTATTTATAGGGACGAAAAAACAAAAGACGAACCTTTATCAAAAGAAAAAGTGGGAACTCTTCCTTCTTCCGCAACCCACGTAATTTTCACCTTGGATAAGGGAGCAATGCTTTATTATAACGACAGGAGAAGATTTGGTTGGATTAAAGTTTTACCAACGAGTGAAGTAGGGGAACTACCGTACTTTAAAGGAATGGGACCTGAGCCATTTAAAGATTTAACCTTG
Source organism: bacterium (assembly GCA_021791545.1). Taxonomy (GTDB): domain Bacteria; phylum Patescibacteriota; class Microgenomatia; order Levybacterales; family UBA12049; genus JAJYWL01. The sequence goes on along the minus strand of JAJYWL010000016.1, from coordinate 28,090 downwards.
GAAAAATTCCAAAATGTAATCAAAAACTCTAATACTGTTATTAAACCTCTTATCATGGATCAGAAAAAAATAGGGGGAATAGGGAATATATATGCAAACGATGCCTTGTTTCTATCAAAAATAGACCCTAGAAGAAAAGCAAAAACCCTTTCGGACGAGGAAATAGAAAAATTATATAAAGCAGTCCATACGGTAATGGAAAAGGGAATAAAGTACGGTGGTGCAAGCGAACTTAATTTTGTAAATGTCTTGGGACAAGAGGGTGGATATCAGAATCACACTTTAATTTATGGAAGACAGGGAGATAAATGCGAAAACTGCGGAGGAACTGTCAAGAAGATCTTTTTGGGCGGAAGAGGAACATATTTTTGCGAAAATTGTCAAAAGTAGGGTTGATATTTTATTATCCAATTGGTACTATTAATATCTAGCGCAAGCTAGATTTTTTATGGCTTTTACTGACAAAGTAATAATGTCTATAGGAGGCTCCCTGATTGTCCCCGATGGGGGAATTGATACTAAGTTTCTCTCCAATCTAAACGATTTTGTCCGAGACCAACTGGCGAAAAATAAGAACCGCCAGTTTTTTTTGGTTGCCGGAGGAGGAGCAACAGCAAGGCACTATATCAACGCGGGAAGAGAAGTCGTAAAACATGAGTTATCAAGAGAAGATTTAGATTGGCTAGGTATTCATGCAAGTAGACTAAACGCTCATTTGGTCAGGACTATCTTCCAGGATATCGCTCACCACTACTTAATAAAACATTACGAAATCATAAGAAAAGTAACGGAACCCGTGGTTGTAGCAGCGGGATGGAAGCCCGGTTGGTCGACGGATTACGACGCAGTACTTCTTTGCGAAGACTACGGAGTTAAGGAAGTAATAAACTTAAGTAATATTTCCAAGGTTTATGATAAAGATCCAAAGAAGTTTAAAGACGCAAAGCCGATAGATAAGATTTCATGGGAAGATTTCAGAAAGATAGTGGGGGATGAGTGGACACCGGGTCTAAATGCTCCGTTTGATCCCGTAGCATCCAAAAAAGCGCAAGAGCTCGGTATTAAGGTTACTGTTTTGTCCGGTCATGATTTTGAAAATTTGGAAAAATACTTCAATGGAGAAAAGTTTGTAGGGACTGTGATAGAATAAATGCCACAAAGGCATGTTAAAGAAACTTCAGCTTCAAAACTTCAGAAACTACGATAAAAAGGACTTCGAATTTGAAGGACTAACAACTGTAGTAATTGGCCCCAACACTTCAGGTAAGACAAATCTTGTAGAAAGCATATATCTTCTTGCTTTTGGTAAAAGCTTTAGGACAGATAAGGATGCCCAAATGCTTAAATTTAGCGAAGAAATAGGAAGGGTAAAGGGAAAAACCGAAGATACAGAACTTGAAGTAGTTTTGACAAACGGCTTTTTATACGGTCAGAAATCTCAATATAAAAAGTTTCTTGTAAACGGTGTTTCAAAAAGGAAAGTTGATTTTCAGGGAAATTTTTCAGTGGTAATGTTTTCTCCTCAGGATTTGGAGATAATAATAGAATCTCCTTCTTTAAGAAGAAATTTCCTAGACGAAGTACTTGAGCAGGTAGACAAATCATACAGAGTGGATATAACGTCATACAATAAAGCGTTAAGACAAAGAAATGCTCTTTTAGAACTTGCAAGAGATACGGGAGTAAGAAACGAAAAACAATTCGAGTATTGGAACGAGCTTTTGATAAAACACGGCCAGAATATAACAAATAAAAGAGAGGAGTTTATAACTTTTGCAAACAATTCACAAAAAACAATTTTTGATTTCTTAATTAATTACGATAAGAGCATAATTTCGGAGGAAAGATTAAATCAGTATAGGGAAGCGGAAGTGGGAGCAGGTGTAACTTTAGTAGGTCCTCATAGAGACGATTTTTCTGTCTCGATGTTTAATAAAGCGGATGATTCTACCCATGATATTAAATATTTCGGATCAAGAGGACAACAAAGGCTTGCGATATTACAGCTTAAACATATTGAAATTGAATATATAGAAAATGCTTTAGGTAAAAGGCCTACTTTTGTTTTAGATGATATATTTTCCGAGCTTGACGAGGGGCATATTGGTCTTATTCTGGAAATTTTGGGAGAACAGCAAACGATTATTACAACAACCCATAAAGAGTTTCTTCCAAAAGAAATTATAGATAAAGTACAGCTTATTAAATTCGTAAAAGAGGTTTGATTATTTTTTCTCTACTCCGGCTTTTCTTGAAAGTTTTGAAAGTTGGTAAGTGACAATTACTGCTATTAAAGTTACTATCAGGGCATAGATTAAAAGGGAAATGAGTCCGCTTCCCTTAAAGTATTTCTTGATGTAGGTGTTGACTAATTCTTGTATCACACTGTTCCAGGCAAGTGCTGCAACTAAACCGAATCCTGCGGTTGACAAAGCAGTAAGTTGTTTTATCAGTTCTATATGAAATTTTGTCCCGTTTTCTTCTTTTTTATTTATTTTCTTTGCCATGTAGTAATTATATCAAATTGAGTAATCTAGGGAAAAGTTCGGGAATTTTTGATATAATCTTTGTGATGTATTCTCCTAAATTTACTATTACCAACCAGATACTAAAAAACATAGGAAGTATTGAAGCTTCAAGGGAAGTAATAGACCACGCTCCACTCCTTCCTTTCTATGAGAGAGAATTCCAAAAAGACGCACTTGTAAGGGCTGTTCATTACGGAACTCATATAGAAGGAAACGAGCTTAATCTAAGCCAAGCGGAAAAGGTTATGGACGGAATAGAGGTGCCCGGAAGAGATAGAGATATCCAAGAAGTAATTAACTACAGAAAGGTAATGGAATTAATAGGTAGTTCAAGGATTTCAGATATAAAAACGGAGATTACGGAAGATTTAATAAAACAAATGCATAAAATAACAGTGGATAAAATTCTTCCAGCTGATCAGTGTGGGCAATTAAGGAAAACGCAGGTTGTAGTTAAAAATAGTTATACCGGGGAAATTTCATTCAGGCCTCCAATGGCGGTTGCAGTTCCTTTCCAGTTAAAAGATTTATTGGAGTTTTTAAATTCCAAAGAAGATATTCATCCCATCTTAAAAAGTGCAGTTTCACATTTCGAATTTGTTAGAATCCATCCCTTTTTAGACGGTAATGGAAGAGTAGCGAGGGCTCTTTCTACTTTGATTCTTTTTCAGGAGGGCTATGACATACGAAAGTTTTTCTCTTTGGAAGAATATTTTGATACTGACGCAGCAAGATACTATCAGGCGCTTCAAAGTGTTGAAAAAAACGATGGTGTTCTTACCGAGTGGCTTGAATATTTCAGTTTAGGACTTGCGATAGAACTTTCAAAGATTAAAGATAAGATTGAAGCTATTTCTGTAGATGTTAATCTTAAAGAAAAACTTGGAGGACAACCCTTGCTTTTATCAGACAGGCAATTAAAGATAATTCAGTACATTCAAAAGACGGGTTTTTTACAGAACAAGGCTTTTGTCCAACTTTTTCCTATGGTTTCCGAAGATACAATACTTAACGAATTGAAGGTTCTTGTTCATAGCGGGATAATTAAAAAACATGGTGTAACCAAGGGCGCAAAGTATATAATGGCATAATATGAAATTCTCAAAACTTAGCGAATATTTTGAAAATCTAGAAAAAACTTCTTCAAGACTTTCCTTAATAGATATTCTTTCCGATCTTTTTAAGGAAACAGAGGAAAAAGAAATAGATAAGATTGTTTATCTTCTCCAGGGGCGACTTGCTCCGTTTTTCGTCCCATTAGAGATAGGAATGGCAGAGAAAAACGTGGCTGTTTCTATAGCCAATGCATATAAATCGAATAAAGAAGATGTTCTTAAACTTTTTGCCAAATTGGGAGACGAAGGGCTTGCCGCAGGAGAGCTTGCGCAAAAGACCGGGGCAAAAGATAGCGGGTTAACAGTAGAAGATGTCTATAAAACATTGGAAGAAATAGCTAAGACTCAGGGAGCAGGAACTGTCGAGAAAAGACAGACTCTCTTAACGGGGCTTTTGGAAAATGTAGATGCGGTTTCGGCAAAACACCTGGTCAGGATTCCTTTAGGAAACTTAAGGCTTGGTATAGGAGATCCTACTGTTTTAGACGCCTTGGCAACGGCAAAACTCGGAGATAAATCAAACAGAAAACTAATGGAAGGAGCATATAACAGGACTTCCGATCTGGGACTTATTGCAAAAACACTATTTAATAAAGGACTTGATGGGGTAGAGAAACTGGAAGTAAGAGTGGGAAATCCAATAAGATCAGAGCTTTGCGAAAGACTTCCAAGTCCAGCTAAGGTAATAGAAAAAATGGGGGAAGTAGACGCTCAGTATAAATATGACGGGTTCAGAGTCCAGATACATAAAGACGGTGACAACATTAGGATGTTTTCAAGAAATCTTGAGGAAATGACCCATATGTTCCCCGAACTTATTGAAGCTGCAAAAACGGAAATCAAAGCAGAATCTGTAATACTTGATTCAGAAGCTCTTGCTTATAGTCCCGAATCCGAAGAGTTTCTTCCTTTCCAGGAAACAACCAAAAGAAGAAGGAAGCATGGAATCGAAGAAATGGCAAAAAGCCTTCCCTTAAAAGCTTTTGTTTTCGACATTTTATATAAAGACGGAAAAGGACTACTGGATAAGCCATTGGAAGAGAGGCTTCAAATTTTAAAGGAAACGATTCCGAATAATGATGTCTTGATTAAGACCGGTAACCAGACGATAAAGGATCCAAAAACTCTCTCAAATTTACTTGAGGATGCAATATCTAAGGGCCTTGAGGGAGTAGTAATTAAAAAACTTCAAAGTCCATATGAAGCAGGAGCAAGAAACTTTAATTGGGTGAAATTAAAGAGACATTCTTCGGGAGAATTAAATGACACCATAGATTGCGTAATTTTGGGATATATAACGGGAAGAGGTAAGAGAACGGCTTTTGGTGCGGGAGCTCTTCTGGTGGGGATATACGACCCCAAAAAGGATGAATTTGTTACTGTCAGCAAAATCGGAACAGGACTTTCGGATGAAGAGTGGAGAGAGATACATAACAGGGCAGATAAAATAGCTCTGGATCATAAACCTCCAAGAGTAAATTCGATAATTAATCCTTCAGTTTGGATAAGACCGGAGATTGTTATAGAAGTCTTGGCAGATGAAATAACCCGATCTCCCGTCCATACTGCAGGAAAAGAAGACGGAGAACCCGGATATGCTTTAAGATTTCCAAGACTTGTTTCATTCAGGAATGCCGATAAAAAGGCAGAAGACGCAACCAGTGTTGAAGAACTTATCGAGATGTACCAGCAGCAGGGGAAGAAATAGGTGCATCTTTTCTACTAAATATTCTTTGAAGAATTCCGGGTTTTCTATTTTCTATTACCGTCAGCATTGGTTTTTCGGGCTCCTCGGCTTGTGCTCCTAATACCAATTGATTCCCGCGTACTGTTCCGTATTTTGGATCAGGGTGGGTTCCGTCTCTTAAAAACCTCAACATTTGTTTTATTTCTTCAGGGTCTACTTCTTCGGGGGCGGGGGGCGTTACTTGTTGCGGTTCAAATAAAGATGATTCCATTTCCCTTAACGCCATAATTTATTTAATCACTTATAAACTCATCTTTTCAATACTTAATTTTATGTAGGCTTGGCCTTGACTTTTAAAATTATTAACTATACTATCAATTAAAGCCGGTTTGATTCTCCAATCGAGTGAAAGGAGGTGACAAAATGGCACAAACAAAAACATTAAATTTGGTAGCTTCCGTAGAGGACGTTTATAAAAAACTTCCAGCTTTGGCCCCCAGCGTCCGAGAATTTATAGTGACAATAACTCCCTGGTTAGCTTTGATATTCGGTGTTTTGGGAGTATTGGCATCTCTTTCGGCATTCGGACTTTCTGCTGTATTTTCACCTTTTGCCGCGATGGCAGGTGGAGTAGGACTCGCAACGGGATTATTGGTAGCAGCAGTATTGGGTTTGGTGGAAAGCGTAATGATGCTCGTTGCATCACCAAGTCTTTTCAAAAGAAAAATGGCAGGCTGGAACCTTATGTTCTGGTCGGAAGTCGTAGCAGTAGTAGCTGCAGTAATTTCATTCTCAGTAGTAGGAGTTTTGGTTTCGTTAATAGCATTCTATTTCCTTTTCCAGATAAAACCCTACTATAAATAGTCGGTAAAAGATCTTTTGACGTATTTTAATGCTTCTTCCTGAAGGGTTAGAATACGTCATTTCTTTTTACTTAAGAATAATTAACTAAATTCTTGCAGAGATGCCTTATAATAAACATATGAAACTCATAGTCGGACTAGGAAATCCGGGACTTAAGTACGAGAAAACCAGACATAATCTCGGTTTTATTGTACTTTCGAGTTTCTTAAGGAAAATGGAGCCCGTAAAAGAGACGAAGTGGAATGATAACGAGAAGTTTAAGGCAGAAACTGCAGAAGTAGAATACAAGGAAGAGAAAATTATCCTCGTAAGGCCAAAGACTTTTATGAATAATTCAGGTATGGCCGTGAAAGCAATTTCCCAATATTATAAAATCCCGCCTGAAGATATTTGGGTAATCCATGATGATGTAGATATTTCTATAGGAAATATGAAGATAAGATTCGGAGGAGCATCGGCAGGACATAGGGGAGTTGATTCAATTATAAATACCTTGGGAACGGATAAATTTTGGAGATTTAGGATGGGAATAGGAAGACAACTTCAGGGAGCTCTTAAGCAAAAACAACCTAAGAAAATAGATAGTTATGTCCTGGGAAAGTTTAAAAAAGGCGATATGGGAAATATTAGGGAACTAGAGAAAAAGGGAGTAGAGGCAATTATTATGTCTTTGGACAAGGGTTTGGAAGCTGCAATGAATAAATTTAATATAAAGTAATTTGCTATAATAAATCAATGCAACAGGTAGGTAAAATCCTCAAAAACTTCGATCCGGCAAAAGACAAATATATTTCAAGAGAATTCCAGTCATACGGTATATATCTTGCGGAGCAGCTAGACGATTATAAACATAGAGCAATGTATATAAAGCTTGCAAAGACTGTTCATAGATCTATTTTGGATAAGGCTTTATCTTTTGTTTCTGACAGTAACGCAGACAACAAAATTGGTCTCTTTATGTGGAAAATGAAACAGTTAAAATCAGAGGATAAGGCTTCAAAATAATTATGGACGCTCACATTTTTGTTATTGGTTTTGTTCAAGGTGTTGGATATAGAGCTTTTGTAAAAAGAAACGCAAGAAAATTAGAATTAAAAGGATGGGTTAAGAATCTTTCAGACGGAAGAGTAGAGGCAGTCGTTCGGGGCCCTAAAGAAAAGATAGAAGATTTAATAAGAATTATGGAGAAAGGCCCCTTCCTTTCTGAAGTAAAAAGCTTGGATGTTAATTGGGAAAATAATCAGGATAGCTTCTTAGATTTCCAAATTCTCCATTGATACTTGACAAATGCAATCAAGTTGCATATACTTGTGCCATGTTAAACCCCTTTAAGAAACAAGAACATAGGTGCGAAGATGAACTGAAAGAATTTAACCTCAAAGCTACACCCGCAAGAGTAGAGGTCCTTAGGTTTTTTGAAACTCAAGGTCCGGTTGACGCCGGAGAAATCCTAGATTATTTAAAAAATAATAATATTAGAGTAGACAGAGCAACCGTATTTAGAATGATGAACGACTTTCTGAAGAAGGGAATAACACACGAGGTTCAAGTTAAAAAAGGTAAAATTAGCTATGAACTTAACAGTAAGGGGGATCACCATCACTTGATCTGCGAAAACTGCGGAAAAGTACAGACTATTTCGGATACTGTAATTCCCCAAATGGAGAAAGAGATAGAGAAAGCTAATAAATTTTTTGTGAAAAGACATGCTCTTGAATTTTTCGGCCTCTGCTCAGCTTGTAAGAAATGAATACATTAGTAACCATTTTATTTTTCACCTTTCTGGCTTCGATACTGTCATTATTCTTGGTGGGTATACTTCTTTTTAAAGAGGAATTAATGAAAAAGTTTTCCTTTTCTTTGGTTTCTTTTGCCGCGGGGGCACTTCTCGCAACAGGTTTTTTGGACACGATGAAGGAGACGATAGAAAAGGGAGGAGACAATGCTTTTCTATGGATTGCTATTTCTTTTGCCGCCTTTTTTGTCATAGAGAGGCTTTTTATCTTTATTCATCATCATGGGGAAGAGGATAAGAAGGCGTTGGAAGATGAAATGAGGCTTCCTGTAGGCTTTCTTCTTTCCGGAGACGGAATGCATAACTTCATAGACGGAATTTCTATTGCTACCAGCTTTTTGGTAAGTTTTCCTTTAGGTTTAGTTACTGCAACAGCAGTTTTTATCCATGAGATTCCCCATGAGCTAGGGGATTTTGGAATATTAATTCATAAAGGATATGGAAGATGGAAAGTATTCGGATTTAATTTCCTTACGGGGGTTTTGGCTATTTTAGGAGCACTTATCGCATTCTATGTAGGAAGCTTTTTTGAAAAGATTATCCCCGTAATGCTTGCTATAACTACGGCAAATTTTCTTTACCTTTCGGCAACAGACCTTCTTCCCGAAATACATACCAAAGCAAAAAGAAGTCTTGCCTTTAATGAAACATTCTTCTTTATCTTGGGCATTCTTCTTATCTGGGGATTAATTAAGCTTCTGGGTTGAGGTTATTTTGAAAGCTCCTGATCAATAGTTTGTTTAAGTGTCTCGTAAGGTTGTGCTCCTACTAACTGAAGACCATTTACATAGATTGTTGGAGTTCCTGATACTCCAGCTTTTTGTCCTGCTGCCAAGTCATCGGCTGCGGCTTTTGAGTATTTATCTGTGTCTAGGCAGGAGTTGAATTGGGTAGTATCAAGTCCCAAATCTGCTGCGAATTTCTTAAGGCTGTCTTTAGTGAATGTTCCGCCATTTTCAGGACCCTGATGTTTGTATAGATAATCATGATAATCCCAGAATTTGCCTTGATCGTTAGCGCATCTTGCGGCTTCTGCTGCCCAGGTAGACTCTTGACCGAGGAAAGGATAATCTCTGAAAGCAAATTTTACTTTTCCTGTTTTAACATAATCGTTTATCATATTTTGCTCCGAATCTGTAAACCATTTTTCGCAGTATGGGCATTGATAGTCTGCAAATTCAACAACTGTTACTTTTGCATTTTTGTCTCCCATAACAGGAAGATTTCCCGTATCAACAGTGACTCTTTGTCCCGGTGCAAGGGTAGGAGGTTGTTGTCCCTGCTGTTGCTGTTGTTGGGCAACGGATGGAGCTTGCTGTGCACTCTTTTCAAGATATTGAATTTTTGTGACAAGCATTCCTATTAAGAATGCAGCTACTACTAAAAGAAGGACTAAAAGAGGAGTATATGATTTTCCTTTTACTACATTATCTATAAAAGCAGGAGTTTTTTTAGGTAAAAAATTGAGTTTTTGAGGCTTAGCCGCTTTTGCCATAAAAGAATTTTAGCCTTTTTTTAAAACTTTTGTCAATAACCAAACTTATGTTATAGTTTAATTGAATGGAAAAAATCGTATTTTGTGAGATAGAAAAATGGGAAGAGGATTATATAAGAAAAGCTCTTCCGGACCACGTATTAGAATTGACTCCGGAAAAGCTTGAGGCTACAAATGCCTCTAAATTTGAAGACGCGACCATTCTTTCTCCATTTATCTATTCAACAGTAAACGCAGAAACTCTTTCTAAGATGCCTCATCTTAAATATATTTCTTCCCGTTCCATGGGGTTTGATCATATAGACCTTTCGTATTGTGCTTCACATAATATTGCGGTCTCAAATGTTCCCACTTACGGTTCCCATACGGTTGCCGAGCACGCCTTCGCTCTTATTCTTGCTCTATCTAAAAAACTCATTCCATCCGTAGAGCAGGCTAAGAAGGGGGATTTCTCGAGTGTAGGATTGACAGGTTTCGATCTTTTTGGAAAAACACTCGGTGTCATAGGAACGGGACATATAGGGAAAAGTGCAATACAGATAGCTCAAGGGTTTGGAATGAAAGTTCTTGCACATAATAGAACAATAGATGAAGACCTCGTTTTGAAGGGAGTAAGTTTTGTTTCTTTGGATGAGCTTCTTGCCAATTCGGATGTCGTTAGTCTTCATCTTCCCGCCTGTAAGGAGACAAACCACATCATTAATATGGAAAATATTGGGAAATTCAAAAAAGGAGCAATTCTAATAAATACGGCAAGAGGATCATTAGTAGAGACTCAGGCAGTGCTTGAGGGTTTAGAGAGGGGAATACTTTCGGGAGCAGGACTTGATGTTTTGGAAGAAGAAGTAGGTCTTAAAGAAGAGAGAGAATTCCTTTCCTCTGAGTACCTGAGCAAGGTCGATCTAAAAACACAGCTTTTGGATCATGTACTTTTAACAAGGGATGACGTAGTCATTACTCCGCACAATGCTTTCAATAGTAATGAGGCGTTAATCCAGATTCTGGATACTACAATACTTAATATAAAAGCTTTCTTAATGGGGAAATACCAGAATTTAGTAAAAACTGCTTGACATAAAACCTTTTCCGGGTGTATTTTAGTATTTGAGCAATCATTCAAATATGAATCCATTCAATATCAATAAACAGAAAGATGTCCAACTTTTAGAAAAGGCAGCAATATTTAAATGTATAGGAGATCCTAATTGTCTTAAGATCCTTTCCGTTTTGGTAGAGGAGAACGGTCCATGTGTTTCGGACATAACAAAGAAGGTCGATATTTCAATTTCTGCAGTATCTCATCAACTTTCCAAACTTAAATCTATGGGTATTGTAGAAACTAAAAGGACAGGACAGAATATTTGTTATTCATTGGGAGAAGGCGAGAACGCACAGTTTGTAAAGAAAATACTTGAAAACTAATTGACAGGGAAGATTTTTCTCTGGTATTTTAGAAAGCGAGGAGGTGAACGATGGTAGATATTACAGATCAAAATTTTGCGGAAGAAGTATTAAAATCGGAAGTTCCTGTATTGGTTGATTTCTGGGCAGAATGGTGTATGCCTTGCAGAATTGTAGGCCCAATAGTAGAAGAACTCGCCGGAGATTACTCCGGAAAACTTAAAGTAGGTAAATTAAATGTAGATCAGAACGGTCAAACAGCTTCCAGCTTTGGAATTATGAGTATTCCTACAATAATGATTTTCAAAAACGGACAGCCCGTTAAGCAAATGATAGGGGCACAAAGCAAAGAGAATTTCAAGAAAGAAATAGACGCAGTTCTCGGATAAGACTTTTAATATGTACGACGTAATTATTTTAGGTGGAGGTCCTGCCGGTTTAACCGCAGCAATTTATACGACCAGAGCATCACTTAAGACTTTGGTTATTAGCGGTGTTAAATGGGGAGGACAATTAATGCTTACGACTCTCGTAGAGAATTTTCCCGGATTTCCTGAAGGGATTCAGGGACCTGAGCTTATGACAAACATGAGAAAACAGGCAGAGAGATTTGGAGCAGAAATGGTTGATTCCGACTTTACTTCTCTTGACTTTTCCGGTGATATTTTTAAGGTAAAAGTAGGAGACCAGGAATATGAAGGAAAAACCGTTATCTTGGCAACAGGAGCCGATACTAAATGGCTCGGAGTACCGGGAGAAGCAGAAAAGATCGGAAGAGGGGTATCTTCTTGTGCTCCTTGTGATGCCGCCTTTTTTAGAGACAGAAATGTAATAGTTGTGGGGGGAGGAGATTCTGCGATGGAAGAAGCTACAGTATTAGCTAATTTTGCGACCTCGGTTACCGTCGTTTACAGAGGGGACACCCTAAAAGCTTCAAAGGCAATGCAGCAAAAGGCAATGGAAAACCCCAAGATAAAGTTTATATATAACACCGAAGTAACAGAGATATTAGGAGAGCTTAAGGTAGAAAAAGTCAAAATAAAAAATAATAAAACTGGCGAAGAGTCGGAAATGCCCATAGACGGAGTTTTTGTAGCAATAGGTCATATACCCAATACCAAGCTATTCCAGGGGGTAATTGATCTTGACGAGGTAGGTTACATAAAAGCTTATGATCATTTCAAGACTAACATCAAGGGAGTTTATACGGCAGGAGACGTTCACGATACACATTATAGACAGGCTATAACAGCGGCCGGCTACGGTTCGGCAGCCGCTCTTGAGGTAGAAAAATACCTAAGAGAAACCTCATAGCAAAATTACTATAAGAAGTCCTCTAGTTAGATTCAGTGTTGTAATTTCTTAATCCGGGGTTATAGTAGGTAAGTAATATGGCAAAAGCTAATTTATCTATTGATCCACTGGACCAGTTAAGTTTTAAATATGGTGACTATATCCTCTATAAAGCGGGTCTTCCCGGATTTCCCAGGACATTTATGAGAGACGGAGTTTTGTCTGCTCTTTTGTCGGGAAATGCAATGATGCTTGAGAATAAGCTAAAGTTTGCAGCTTCTATTCAGGGAGTCAAAAAAGATCCAAGAACAGGTGAACAACCCGGAATAATTTTTCATGAATATGATACCGAATTAAACGATGGGGTAGAGCTTTCTCAAAGTCCGGGTCTTACTACAAAATTTAATGCATCGGATACGACGGCACTTTATCTTATCGCCCATGAAGAATATCAAAAACTTACAGGAAACAGGCATCTTTCCGATGCTCAAAAAGAGAATATAAAAATGGCGGCAGAATATATACTTATGCATTTGGACGAAAATAATATATTTATAGAAGATCCAAGATTTAGCGATGCGCAAAAATATGCTTTAAAAGTTACATATTGGAAAGACTCAATTCTTTTAGACAGAACTAACGGAGAACCTATATATCCCGTTAAATATCCTCTTGTGCAGATTCAGAATTTGGCAGGTCTAAGAGCTGCATCTCATTTACTTATGTCAGAAGATCTTTATAAAAGGGCAGAGGAAATGAGAAAAAGCATTCCCTTACTTTTCGATAAGGAGATGGGGAATTTTCCGATAGCAATAGACGGGAATGGTGAAATAAAAGCGATAAGTTCGGACGGGCTGGAAGCTCTATTTTATTTAAATCCTCAAGATATATCTCCAAAGATGATTAAAGAAATTGTTCAGTCTTCAGTGGTGTTGGAAACGCCTCTTGGATACAGAGTTTTGGACCCAAAAGATGCCGCAAGAGTCCCAGATGCTTATCATGCAAGAACTCTTTGGACTCATGAACAAGCTCTTATCCATAAAGGTGCTGTAAAACATTTAGAGTGGGCAAAAAAGATAGAGGATGAAGAACTTGTTATGGTACTAAATCATGTAAAAGAAGTAAGTTTCAGAGTAACTAATTATCTATTTTCCTATGAGGGAAGTTACCCGGAACTTTTTATAATAGACAATCAAACAATGAAGCCCGGGAAAAATGATCCTCAGCTTTGGGCAATTGCAGCTTATCAATACTTTAAGACTTGGCAAAAAAGCGGAAAGAAAAGTAGGCTTAAGGGTATTTTGGGTTTGGTTCCTATTTATAATGTAATACATAAAAATAAAAAGACTATAGAAAGATTTTATTTAACAAGAGTAAGCGTAGGATACGTTGCTCCAAAGATAAGAGCTGGTATTAAAAGTTTTTCAAATTACATTGGAAAATACGCAGACCCTACTTTTAGAAGCGGCTTGTTTAGAAAATACATCCATTAATTTTTTACTTTCTTCTTACTATTTTTTATTCTTAAATATTTATTCTTGAGATAATATTTTTATATGAAAATAGTCCACTTTGAAATTCACGCGGATGATCCCGAGAGAGCAATAAAGTTTTATCGGGATGTTTTCGGTTGGGAAATAACGAAATTTCAAGGTTCAGAGGAGGGCGGAATTGATTACTGGAACATTGATACAAAAGAAGGTTTAAACGGAGGACTGATGAGAAGGGAAAATCCTTCATCTGAAGGCGATCCAAATGCCTGTGTGATATATGTTCAGGTACCAAATTACGACGATTATGCAGAAAAAATTCAAAAAGCAGGAGGAACTAAAGTAAACGAAAAAGTAGAAATGGAAAGAGTAGGAATTTATTCTCAATTTAAAGATACGGAGGGGAATACTATTGCAATTATAGAAACTCCTCCGGGAATGTAGTTTTCTTCAATATTTATATTTTGCTATAATTTTTGAAATGACAGAAGCAGGAAAGCGACCTCAGGAAGTGTTTTATGGAATTAGGCTTTCAGATTTATCTCAAGAAAGATTAAAAGATATATCTGAAATATATTTTAATGTTGCCCAAACTCCCGAGCCTTCTAAAAGGTATCCTAATTTGGATGATGTTTCTCATGTCTTAAAATTTTGGACAGAATTTGATCTTAAAATTGCTTCTAAAAAATTTCCATATTCAAGGCTTTTAATACAAAGATCTTCGGTAAATACGAGTGTTGTTAGTTTTGGTTTTGATGCTAATATGGCAATTGAAGATTTGGAATTAGCAAGGGAATTGGAAGAAAAGCAAAGGGAATTTAGGAGGGCAACAAGCGATTATTTAGAAAAAACAGGGTTAGGTGTTGCCTTGGAGCAAAGGTAAAGCTATCTTACTTGGGCTAACTCAACAAGTCTATCTGCAGACAGATTTAAATCAGGCGAATAATAGTAATTTATTCCCAATGGCTTAAGTCTTTTAGCCATTTCAAGCCTTGCTTCAGCTATAAGACCGGTGTTGTTTTCAGCTATACCAATTACCTCATTTGATATTCTCACCGGTTTGTCTCCTTGTTCAGGATCTGAAAAATAAGAAGAGTAGGGGGTCCTTGATAACATGTGTACTCCGCCTTTATCTAAGACAACTAAAGCTTTAAGTGATCTTTTAAGAAGGGCATTAATATCCAGGTCTGAAAAAATAGTGGTTGGAACTTTTAAATCTTGGGGTAGAGGATGAGTATGTATATTCACCAATTCGTTTATAAAAGGGCTTAGGGTTTTTAGCCCATGTGGAAGTCCGGGTGAAACAATTCCAGCCTCTGTTCCGCTAAAGACTTTACTTTCTAAAAGTTTTTTACCATCCCAACTGATAACTATCCCTCTTTCATTTCCATCAGCTTGGGTATTTTCAATCATTTCTTGCCATTTATCTTGTGCAAGAATTTGGGGTTCAAATTTTAAGATTGGTGCAATGGCCCACTGGTCTAAATGGGAGAGCGATTCTGTTGTTATTGTTCCATTGGGATTTTGGTGTGAAGTTTCGGGAGAACCTGGATTCATTCATTAAGTATATCAGAAGTAAATTTTCTAATTACTTTTTTCTTACCTTATTTTGTAAACTTTGTTTCCTTTAACGACTATAGTTTGAGTATGGCATATTATGATGAAAGAAATGATGATAGGGGGCTAGGTTCAGCACTGGCCGGGTTTATGGGTGCTTTGGCGGGAGCTGGACTTGCGATAGGACTTTCGGAAGCACTGAAGAACAAGAAGTTTAAGAAAAGAGCAGAAGAGTTAAATGATAGGCTGCGTGAACAGATTTTTGAGATGAGGACGAAAATGAATAGCAAGGTAGAGGAAGAAGTTGAGCCAGAGTTGGAAAAAGAAAAAGAATTAAGAAAAAAAGATAACGAAGAAAAGTAAAATCAGCTTTTTCTTACCCTACTCTTACAAGGCTATTGACACCTTCTTTTACCTATGGTAAACTCCCTGTTAGTGAACGTTTATCCAGCCTTAGTTGGCTTGATAAAGTGGAAACTTACTTATGATAGCAAACAGAATAATGTCTTTAACCCAAAAGGGTTTTTGATGGCTTCTTAGGTATTTTTTCCGCTTTAATAACTTTCAAATTGTACTTTTAATATTTTGGACCCAGAGACTCGGGCCGGTAGCTTAGCTGGTAGAGCGTCGCGTTTGCATCGCGAAGGTCGAGAGTTCGAATCTCTTCCGGTCCACTCACATTGTTGTTTAGTGCGTAGCGCTGTACCAGAATGACCTGGTCGCTACGCACTAGATAATGATGATTTGGCTCTTTGAAAAGTGAAGAGAAGAAAGTCTTTAAATCTGTTGTATAACAGAAATTAAAGTCTACTCATAATGTCGATAATGGATGCCTAGGAGGCTTTGACCGAGGAAGGACGCATATGGCGGCGATACTCGTCGGGGAGGTGTCATAAACCTTTGATCCGGCGGTTTCCGAATGGGGCAACCTACCGATTTATTCGGTGTCCAAACATAAAAATGTATCCGTAAGGGTATATATAGTGTTTGGAGGGGAACGGCGTGAACTGAAACATCTTAGTAGCGCCAGGAATAGAAATCATTGAGATTCCGTCAGTAGCGGCGAGCGAAAGCGGAACAGCCTAAACCAGCAATTTATTGTTGGGGTTGTAGGGCAGACGATATTCGATGTAGTTTTTTCTAGCAGAAGGATCCGGAATGGTCCTCCATAGAGAGTGAAAGACTCGTAAGCGAAAGGAAGAACTCCGATAGTCTGTTCCTAAGTACCATGGGGCACGTGAAACCCTGTGGGAAGCCGGGACGGCCACGTTCCAAGGCTAAATATCAAAGTCTACCGATAGTGAACTAGTACAGCGATGGAAAGGTGAAAAGCACCCCGGGAGGGGAATGAAATAGAACTGAAATTGTCGACTAACAAGCAGACAGAGTCCGCAAGGATGATGTCGTGCCTATTGAAGAATGAACCGGTGAGTTATTGATTGCAGCGTTAGCTTAATCAAGTATATCTTGAGAAGGCAAAGTGAAAGCGTGCCCTAACTGGGCAATTTAGTTGCAGTCATTAGACCCGAAACTGGGTGAGCTAACCTTGGGCAGGGTGAATGCAAGCGAAAGCTTGCAAGAGGCCCGAACCCGTATCAGCAGCAATTGGTTGGGATGACCTGAGGTTAGGGGCAATATGCCAAACGAACTCAGAGATAGCTGGTTCTCCCCGAAATATATTTTGGTATAGCGGTAGTTTACGTATACACTGAGGTAGAGCACTGAATGGTTACCTGCGTCGCAAGATGTAGGAACTAATCAAACTCCGAATGCAGATGTAATTACACTACTAGTCAGTCCCGTCGGGCTAAGCTGATGGGTCAAAAGGGAAACAACCCTGACTACCGTCTAAGGTCTCTAAATAAAAGCTAAGTTTTGAACGAAGTCAAATTTCATAGACAACCAGGAGGTTGGCTTAGAAGCAGCCATCCTTTAAAGAAAGCGTAACAGCTCACTGGAGGATGATATTTGGCGCGGAAAATTTATCGAGGATTAAGCTTTTTACCGAAGACGTAGAATTCGTAAGAATTGGTAGGGGAGCGTTCTATTTGCGGCGAAGCTGAACTGTAAGGTTTGGTGGAGCGGATAGAAGTGAGAATGCCGGTATGAGTAGCGATAGATATGTGAGAAACATATCCGCCGAAAATCCAAGGTTTCCTCCGCAATGTAAGTCAGCGGAGGGTTAGTCGGTCCTAAGGGTGTTCCTCGTTTAATTGGGGGGTAACCTGATGGATAAGTCGTTGAAATTCGACTACAGAGTGTGAATATTCTGAGGGAATAACGAAAGTGGAAGAGTCAAGCTCTATTCGTAGAGTCTAAGTAGTGAGATAGTGGTAACTGGCAAATCCGTTATCGTGTTTAATTGAGCTACGAATGAAAGGGGTTAGCAATAATTCCGATTTGATAGCTTTCAGTTTCCGAGAAAAGTTTCATCAGCGCATCGTAAGATGGGAAAATTCATATTTTACCGTACCGTATACCGACACAGGTGGATTGGTCGAGAAGACTAAGGCGATCGGGAGAAAAATGTTCAAGGAACTCGGCAAAAAAGCTAGGCGTAACCTATGGGAGATGCCTTGCCTACATTAGTTTGTAGGCCGCAGCAAAAGTTTATTTAGCAACTGTTTATCTAAAACACAGGTCCCTGCAAAGCCGAAAGGCAAAGTATAGGGGCTGACACCTGCCCAGTGCTGGTAAGTTAATTATCGAGGGTGAAGTGCCGCAAGGTACAAGCTTTTGATACAAGCTCCAGTAAACGGCAGCAGTAACTATAAAACCAAAAGTTGTTGTAGTTGTAAAAGTCGACTATATGCTGGAAAAACCGTACCGTTGTTGAAAAACAAACGGTTGAAGTATCTGACTCTACCATGTATTATGGTGATAATGAGTTCAGTGCGGAAAATCAGCAGGAAAGACTTGAATAAGGAAAAACTTGGATTTTTCCTAGCAGGATTTGTCGAAGGAGAAGGTAGTTTCAATGTTTCTTTACGAAGAAAAGCTGATTATAAAGTTAATTGGCAAGTTGTAATGAGCTTTAATGTTTCACAAAAGGATCCTTCTATGCTTTATTTACTAAAGCAGGAGTTGGATTGCGGAATTATTAAAGTCAGAAAAATTGATAACTTACACTCTTTTGATGTAACAAATCCAAAGGATATAATTCAGAAAGTTATTCCATATTTTCAAAGATTCCCAGTTCTTTCAGATTCAAAAAAGAAGAATTTTTCAATTTTTTGTGAAATAGCAAAATTAATGGAAAAAGGAGAACATAAGAATTTGATTGGACTAAGAAAAATCCTTGATTTTAGAGAAAAACTAAATGAAGGAAAGGGAAGGACTAGAAAATATTCAATAACAGATATTTTTCCAATTCAAGAATCCCCAGAGACTATATGTCGACCTCAGGTTAGCTGAGATGATATAGTCCGACCTCATGGGCGACCATGAGAGACGTAACCAACCGTCCACGTAACAGAAGTGAACTGTTCTATGGTGACAACTTCGTTGCCTTAGAGAGAGGTGTTTTAGAAATCCGACCAAATGCTGGAATAACTCTGTATCCAAAGGTAGTATTTAATACTGACAATCCTTTTGGTGGAGTCAATCAGCAGGAAAGACTGAATGAAAATTCAGAATCCTCAGAGACTAAATGTCGGAGTTTCATTTAATGAAACAAGATATAGTCCGAACTTACAGGCGACTGTAAGAGTCTAGATTGCGAATCTAGGAATAACATAATGAGCGAAGTTCCTTGTCGGGCGAGTTCCGACCCGCACGAAAGGTAGAATGACTGAATAACTGTCTTGAACGTTTACCCGGCGAAATTGAGATGGCCGTGAAGACGCGGCCTAGTTATACATGGACAAAAAGACCCCGGGAGCTTTACTGTAGTTTGGCATTTGGGAGTTTATTTTAATTGTTTAGAATAGGAGGGAGCTTTGGCGAAATATGAAATACCTCTCTTTGAAATGAGCAACCATTACCTCTAGCCACAAAAAAATCTGGCAGGGGAACAGTGTCTGACGGGCAGTTTAACTGGGGAGGTTGACTCCTACAACGCAACGGAGTCGTACAAAGGTTGGCTAGCCTTGGATAGAAATCAAGGTGATAGTGCAAATGCATAAGCCAGCTTGACTGCGAGACCTACAAGTCGAGCAGGTTCGAAAGAAGGTATTAGTGATCCTCCGATGCATAGTGGTATGCACGGAGCTTAACGGATATAAGCTACCCCGGGGATAACAGGCTGATCGCATCCAAGCGTCCACAGCGACGATGCGGTTTGGCACCTTATGTAATTTACATCGGGGCGCCTGAGAAGTAATTCTCAAGCTTGGATTATTCAAACAAACGTATTTTTAGAGAGTACGGTGAATAATAAAATTTACTAGTCAAAATCGGTGAACTCCAGAAAGTTTTTCTGGACAATACCGAGGGAAGTCCAATTAATTGGACCCCGTATCGACTGGATTCTTCGAGCAATCGGAGATGAAGATAGAAGTTTTAATCTATGAATCATAGATAATTTATAACTTTTATAAAAGGCTAGCCCCTCTTAATTTGATGATAGAGGGTGAAGGTATAGTCAATGCACTTGGTAACAAGTCGCGATGTCGGCTCATCGCATCCTGGGGCTGGAGAAGGTCCCAAGGGTCTGGCTGTTCGCCAGTTAAAGCGGTACGCGAGCTGGGTTCAGAGCGTCGTAAGACAGCTCGGTCTCTATCCTGTATAACCGTCGAGATTTGAGAAGATTTGTCCCTAGTACGAGAGGACTGGGATGAGGGAATCCCTGGTGTGCCGGTTGTTTCCATAAGAAGCATCGCCGGGTAGCTAGATTCCCAACCGATAACCGCTGAAAGCATCTAAGTGGGAAGCGGACTTCAAGATTAGATCTCATTGCGTAAGCATTAAACCCCTTCTAGACTAGGAGGTTGATAGGCGGGCGGTGGAAGTAACGTAAGTTATTGAGCCTACCCGTACTAATGGTTGAGAAAGTAGATTTTAAGAATAAAGACTTTTCTTTTCTTCGCTCTTTAGAGAGTCAAAATTTTTTCCCGGTGTTTAGTGCGAGATGGCACCACCTCTTCCCATTCCGAACAGAGAAGTGAAACGTCTCAGCGCTCACGATACTAGGGTTCATCCCTGGGACAATAGGTCAACGCCGGGATTTTTTGTGGTTATTTTCTGACATGTTCCCATTCAATCAAGCCTAAACCTTCTTCTCTTTGTATTAAATGATATGGTTTTTGTTCTCCTGTAAAATTTTTTGATACTGCTCCCGCCTCAAGGTCTTCAAAAATTATTGTTCCCTGTGTATCTTCCTTATCACATAAAGCAACAAAAGTAATTTCTCTCGTCTGGTGTGGATGGTCGGGGTTTAAACCCATTAACGTTGTTTTAAGTTTTTCTCCCGGTAAAATCTCTTTTGTTTCCAAAACTTCAAAATTTTCATCCAAAATTCTTTGTTCTACTGTCATAGGGGAAGAGTACCCTCTTTATAAAAAAATTGGTTATGAATAGTGTAAAAATATTGCAAAATGTGAATAAATTGTGCTTAATTTGTGGATAAATATTTTCACAAAGAGTAAAAAATATATACAGTATTTTCAATATTGAACCTTAATTGGTTTCCTTGTGAAAAATAGCTCTAAAATGCATTTGCTTTAGCTGACCCTTTAATGTATACTGGTAATAACTTAATAGAAAGGTAATTTAATGAGTGGCAACACAAGCACAATCTAAATCACACGCAACCTCAATGGCCGATTTAATGAAATCGGTAAGTTCAACATTCATAAGTCCTAAAAAAGGAGACGTACTCGAGGGGACAATTAAAAAATTACAATCTTCTGAAATTCTCGTTGATATAGGAGCAAAAACCGAAGCAGTTGTTTTGGAAAAAGACAAAAGACTCTTAAGAAATCTTCTTTCTAGCTTAAAAGTAGGCGATAAAGTAAATGTTTTTGTATTAAATCCCGAATCGGATATGGGCTATACGGTCGTTTCGTTGAGAAGATTTATAGACGATAAGCTTTGGATAAGACTTGCAGATATCCAAAAAAACAAAGAAAAACTCCATGTAATCGTAAATGAAATAACAAAGGGAGGATTTCTTGTTTCTACAAGTGACGGTATCGCAGGTTTTCTTCCTAATTCCCAGACTGTTTTTATAGAAAACTCCCAGAATCTTTTAGGAAAAACTTTACAAGCAACTGTAATAGAAATTAGTAGACCTCAAAGAAAAATAATTTTCTCACAGAAGATAATAATGGGTTCGGAAAATTTCGATAATGCAGTAAAAGCACTTAAAGTAGGGGATAAAGTTGAGGCTACAATTTCAAATATAGCTCCTTTTGGAATATTTACCTCTGTTGAATTTAGTAAAGGAAACTTCGTCGAGGGATTTATTCATATTTCAGAAATTTCATGGGAACAACTCCCGACAATCCCTGATACTTTCAAAGTAGGAGATAAAGTTGAGGCTGTCGTAAAAGATTTTGACAAAGAAGCAAAAAGGTTAAATCTTTCAATAAAAGCACTTACTAAAGATCCTTTTGAAGAAAAAGTAAAAAACTTTGCTGTGGATCAAAAACTCAAAGCAACGGTTTCGAGAGTAACAGACCAGGGATTAATATTTGACTTTGAAGGCGTCGAAGGAATATTAAAGAAAGAAAAGATTCCTCCTACAGTAACCTACGCAGAGGGTGATTCTTTAAACCTTATGGTTTCAGAAATAGACAAGAGGAAAAGAAGAATCGTCTTGGTGCCCGTCCTAATGGAAAAACCAATAGGATATCGCTAGTATCTAGTATTTTGTATCTAGTATCTAGTCTGATTTTTGCTTCATACTAAATACTCAATACTTCTTACCAAATACTTTTATGAAATCATTAACTTCTTTTGTCTGCCAGGAATGCGGATACGACTCTCCTAAATTTTTAGGGAAATGCCCCGAATGTGGTGAATGGAATACCCTAAAGGAATTAAGAATTAAAGATGCCTCTGATTTAAAACCTGCTTTTTTGGATAGTCAGGAAAGAGTCGAACCTCACACGCTCTCCGAGATAAGCGAAGAAAAAAAGACAAGAATAACAACCGGTTTTTCTGAATTCGACAATGTTTTGGGTGGGGGTATAGTTTCGGGAAGCGTAATTTTACTCGCCGGAGATCCCGGAATAGGAAAGTCTACACTTTTACTTCAGACAGGATTAAATATTTCCGAAAAACTCAAAGTTTTATATATCTCGGGAGAAGAATCCGATGCCCAGATAAAAATTAGGGCAGAAAGAATTTCAAAGAATAAAAAGGCGGAGCTTTTGGTTACCTCAATTACTTCTACGGATGCCGTTATTTCGGAAGTAGAAAAAATAAGACCTGATCTTGTAATCATAGATTCAATCCAGATGATGGAATCGGAGAATTTGACAGGTCTTTCGGGAAGTGTTGGTCAGGTAAGATATGCAGCTTCCCAGTTTATAAAAATAGCAAAAACTTTAAATATAGCTTTCATAATCGTCGGGCATGTAACAAAAGAGGGAATGGTGGCAGGTCCTATGGTCTTATCTCACATGGTCGACACGGTTTTGTTCTTGGAAGGAGAGAAAAATACGGGGACAAGAATCTTAAGAAGTCTTAAAAACAGGTTTGGACCTGTAGATGAAGTAGGAATTTTTGCAATGGAAGGAAGCGGAATGAGAGAAGTTAAAAATCCCGAAGAGCTTTTTCTTACGGATGCAAAATCTCCCGGCTCTGTTCTGGTTGCCACGATGGAAGGAACAAGATCTTTTCTGGTAGAAGTACAGGCTTTGGCAGTATATTCGAAGCTTCCTATGCCTAGAAGAGTTGCTTCGGGTATAGATTACAAAAGATTGGAACTTCTTCTTGCGGTATTACAAAAACACTGCAGATTACCCGTCGAACAGATGGATATTTATGTAAATGTGGCCGGAGGATTAAAGCTTTCGGATCCTGCTACAGACCTTGGAATTTGTTTGGCGGTGTTTTCAAGTGTGAAGAATATAACTCTTAGTAAAACTGTGGGAATCGCAGAGGTGGGGCTTTTGGGAGAGTTGAGGACCCCTTCTTTTTTGGATAAGAGAGTTTCTCAGGCAAAGAAGTTAGGATTTACTAAAATCGTTACTCCAAAACATTTTGAAACCTTGGATAGCGTGTTAAAATCTTTTTAACTATGGATAAAGAAATAAAAATAGCTTTGGCAGCAGAGAAAAAACAGGAAGGAGAAAATCCTCCGGATAAACCCGGTTCTATATCTTTTTCTCCTAAATTAGTAGCTTTACTTGCAGATGAAGTTGCTAAAACTGTAGTAAAAAGGCTTCCTAAGATAAATAGGCAAAACGGCAAGAAAAAGAAAAAAGCAAATAAGCCAAAAATTGAAAATGGAATATTTCTTGATACTTCGGCAATAATTGACGGAAGGATATTTGACGTTATTGCTCTTGGTCTTCTAAATGGATATTTTGTCATTTTAGAAAGTATCCTTCTGGAGCTAAAACATATAGCCGATTCCCAGGATATGGTCAAAAGGGAAAGAGGAAGAAAAGGACTTGAATATCTTGAAAAACTTAAGAAGGCAAAAGGCGTAAAAGTAGTTGTATTTAACGAAAAACAGGAACAGGCCTTGGGTTTGGATAAGCTTAAGGAAGTAGACGAGCGATTGATTAAAGCAGCCAAGGAAGAAAAAGGAAAAGTAATTACTTGTGACTATAACCTTGAGAAGAAGGCAAGTATTGGGGGAGTAATAGCCGTAAATGTAAATACTTTGGCAAATGTACTTAAAGTAATTGCCGTCCCCGGTGAATCTTTACATATAAGCTTGGCTCATAAAGGAAAAGATCCTACGCAGGGAGTAGGGTACTTGGATGACGGAACAATGATTGTAGTTGAGAATGCCGGAATAGAGATAGGAAAAGAAGTCGACGTGGTTGTTTCAAGGGTAATTCAGACTACTGCGGGAAGAATCCTCTTTGCAAAAAAGATGTAAAAAATTGGGTGTTTGGTCGTAGATACTAAAAAGGTGATACGATAACCTGCCCAATTATCGTATCACCGTTCTAGCTTCCAAATATCAAAAAATTCGATATTAAATTTTGTTTATGTATCAATCTAATCGATTAGTTTTAGCTACATCAATTTTTCTTGACACAACTTTCTATTTTTGATATTAACAACAAGAGGCATTTAGTTTTATTTCCTGCCTAAAGGACTAATTGCCCTTTTTCCAAGAGCATTGCTTATCGTACAAAAGAGCTTATATCCAAAGTAACGAAAGCGATGCTCTTCTTTTTTTAAAGAAATGCTACTGGCACGTTAATCCCTTTTTCCAGCAGTCTTTTGAACTGCTCACGCCCTTGTCTTACCAAGAGCTCCTGTTGATAATCTGCAATCGTTCTTCTTGCTTTTTTACCTGTTTTTAAAAGTCCTAAAATTGAGAATTTCATATCTAAGGGAATTCTAGCACATGGTGTCAAGTCTGTCAATCCTATAGCAAATTATAGGCTAAAAATGGCATAACTCATAGTAAAATAAATTGAAAAAAGGTTGATTTGACGGCCTAAACAAAAACACTAAAAAAAATGTGGATAACTTGGGGAAGGGTCTTGACAAATTTTTAAGCGGTCTTAATTAGGGGGGTAAAGAAGGATTTCATCGAGGCCTGATAATCATAGTTTGCTCTCGACTTAATCCAGAGCTTAATGTAGGAAATAAGGTTTCTTTTAAGGTCCGAAAAGTAAACGCTAGGGTTATTTCTATGATAGTGGAGAAATTCGGAAAGATTAGCAAGATTCCCGTATGGAGTAAGTTTAATCAAAAGATCGCTATATACGAAGGGATGTCCGTCTGTTTCGAATCTTAAAACATCCTTGGGAAGTTTTCCCTTATTTATGAGTACCGTTTCAAACTGCATTGATATTCCATGAAGGGGATTTTGATAGATTTCGTAGTTTTCGTTAGGGAAGTCGCTTCTTCCAATTTTCTTTCCGGATTCATCTATAAATGTACATTGTGATCCTACTGCTACGACATCCTGGTTATGGAGAAGGAAATTATATTGTTTTTTGATCCTGTTCGGGCTTGATACGTCGTCCGTGTCCATGAAAGCTATATAGCTTCCCTTTGCGTGCCTTACCAATCTATTTAGGGTTACTCCTATTCCATATCTTTTTACATTTTTAAATACTCTTATTCTGTTATCTTTTTTCTTAAATTCCCTTAGTATTTTGTATGAATTATCTTTTGAGAAATCGTCAATTGCCAGTATTTCTATATTCTTATAGCTTTGGTTAAGGAGGCTAGATAAGCACTCATTTAAGTGCTCTGAGGCATTGTGTACAGGCAAAATAATTGAAATTAATGGTTTAGTGCTTTTCATTTTTTGGAGGGTAGTTAAAAGAGTCCGGACAGGAGCTATTTATTTAGTTTTCATCTTTTGACTCGGAAATCTTAGCATAAACATTTTTGTAAGTCAATTTTGGTAGTAAATTGAGCTTAAACATGAATAGGTAAATAAGATGTTGAAATCCTGTTCTAAACAGTTTTTGCTTACTTAAATCCAAAACTCTGTCCTGATAAGATATATGTCTTTCCGCAAATCTAAGTTTAGGGTTTGTTATTGCTTTTAACTTAAATTCCAGCGAGAAATTCCAGCCTCCCTCTGAAAAATCCAGGCTATTGTAAGCATATTTTTTGAATACCCACATTCCGGTAAGTGAATCCTTGATTCTGTAGCCAAATAGAGCCCATGTAGTAAGGTTTAAGATGTTTACTCCCAAAGCTCTTATTGAAGACATGTCTTGTGGTCTTTTGAAAGGAAGTCTGTTGCAGGAAATTATATCCAGGTTTCTATGGATAAGGCTTCTGACGAGAAGGGGAATCTCCTTTACGGGATATGATCCGTCTCCGTCCATAACGATAACTATATTTCCCTTAGTTTCACTTACTCCTTTTTGTATCGCAAAGCCGTATCCGACTCCGAATTTGTCGTTTCTTGCCTCGGAAAGTGTTCTTGCTCCAAAGCTTCTTGCTACTTTTTTAGTCTCATCGCTTGAATTGTTGTCTACAACGATGACTTCATCAACCTCTTTTGGGAGATTCTCGAGGACACTCTTTAAGGCCCTGGCCTCATTCTTACAGGGCATAACAAGTGAGATAGAGTAATTTTTAATCATATTATTATAGGATTGATTTTTCAAGGGATTTAGTATATCATAAAAAGGCTAAATTAGCAAATATGGAAAGCTCAAGTATTTCAACAAAAGGGGTTTTATCCCTGCTAGTTTTACTGGCTATAGGATTATTATCTTTAGCTATAGTTTATCTTAGGCTTCCTACTAGAAGCATATTTATTGATGGCAATAAGCTTGAGGCTTCTAAGTATGCTGTTGCTCTTTTTGATAAATCAGGTTCACTTATTTTCTCTCTTTCTCCTCAGAATGACTTTTTCTATGACGGTAACGCAAGGTTCCATATAGAAGATAGCTTGTCAAGAAGTACCGACGGCGGAGTTTTAAGGCAGCTTTATGGAAGTTTAGAGGGAATTCTATTTAACAGAAACATTCTCAATTGGAACACGTTCGGATCTAATAGCAGGGGAAAGTCTACCGAAGATTACAGGTTTAATTATTCCTTGAATAATCTTGAAGTTACTAGGACTATAGCCTTGGGGAGCGAGACTAACGATATTGGACAGGTGCTTACGATATGTTCCGGATGCCTTGTAGTCGATAATAAGGACAGAGCATATTTCAACGGAGAGTTTGTAAATCAGGATAATGTAAATATGGCTTCAAGGCTGAAATTTGCTCCTCTTATTGTAGGAGAGAACCAGGCATTTCCTTCCGATATATCAAAGATATTTATATTTGACAGATTCGGAAACCTTAAACTTGAGATACCTTTATCAAACGAGAAGGTCTTTCTCCAGGATAGATGGCATCTGTTAGAGATTAAGGCTCCCGTTGATAGAGCAAAAAATGCTACTGTAAAAGAGAATATATATATTCATTTTTAATTATGTTTATTGATTTATTGGCAAGTCTTTCTTTTTATATAATTCCGTTTTTGACAGGAAGGCTTTTTGTAAAAAAGATAGTAAGAGCGTGGATTATAGGAGCCCTGATTTGGTTTATTTTGTACTTTTTGGTAGCAGGAATTTCTTGGGTACTAAAAGTAAACGCTTTCTCGGAGATAATAAGGCTTTTAGCCTTGATAATAAGTGCAGTTTCAATAGGAAAGATTGTTTTTGAGAAGGTAAGAGAAGTGTTTAAAGAAAGGAAAATTAAAAGACCTAATCTTGGCTATCTTCCTATCTTTTCATTGCTTTTTCTTTTCACTTCTTTTGTTTATTTCTTTATTTTCTATAGGAATACTCCATATCCTTTGAGCATGAATTGGGATATGTACGAGCACATTACGCTTTCGGATCTTATTCTAAAAGGTAATCTATCTTTTCTTACTACCAGGATATCGGATACTTTCACTCTTAATAGTTATTCTCCGATTTTTAGTATTTTGCTTTCTTTGCCTAAAGCTGTATTTGAAAGAAGCCTATTGGGAATATACTGGTGGCTTGGATATTGGCATTATTTTCTTACTGCTATAGCTTCTTTTCTTATAGCAGAAAGAGTATTTAGAAATAGGACATTGTCGGTAATGGCAGCAATTTTTTCTTCACTTGTTTTTGAATCTGTAGTTGCCTATACAAGCCTATTTCTGATTCCGCAGACCTTGGTTGCACTTTTGTCTATGTTTGTTTTCTGGGAGATAAGAGAGCAAGGTAAGTGGATGATTCTTTTTTCTTCTATTCTTATAATCCTTATGCATTACGTCTTGGGACCGTTGGCTCTTTTCT
>JAJYWL010000007.1 GCA_021791545.1 bacterium | reverse complement strand
TTCTTATTCTTTACGACATATTAATGGACGAAAAAAGAAATATGAAAAATCTCGTCAAAGACGAACAACAGTTTAGGACAAGAGTCTATGCAGCCTGCGACAGAAGATATAAAAGAATAAAAAATAAGGTAAGAACAGCTATTATAAGAAGTTTTATCTTTATCCTATTTACCAAAGCATTTGTTGCTCTTGCTATTGAAGGAACTTTTGAGAGATTCATCTACGGAAATGTAGCCTGGCTTTCAATATTTTTAAATATTACGGTTCCACCAGTTCTTATGGCAATTGTTGGACTTGGAATAAGAACACCGGAACAAGACAATTCAGAGCTTATCTATAGATATATCGAACGAATTCTTACCGAAGACGAACCCAAAATTGCTCCCCTTTTGTCTATCAGACTTAAATCTAATAGACCGGGAATGAAAGATACTATCTTTTCAATCCTTTGGTTTATGGCAACATTATTGAGCTTTGGCCTAATAAGTTACCTTCTCACAAAATTACATTTCAATCCTTTAAGCCAGGCTATATTCTTATTCTTTATAGCTATAATTTCTTTCCTTACCTACAGAATTTATCAAACAGCGAATATCTACACGGTTTTATATAAACAGAATATATTTACTCCCCTTGTAGACTTCTTTTTTGTTCCGATAGTGAGAGTTGGACGAAGGTTAACCGAGGGTATTTCGCAGATAAACTTTCTTTTGATCGTAATAGACTTTATAATAGAGGCACCTTTCAAGGCTTTAGTCGGCTTCTTTGAACAATGGTTCTCCTTCGTAGCCAACAAAAGAGAAGAACTCGAATAAGTTGACAAGATTTTTACAAAAAGGATTATAATAAAAGTTATGACAGCTACTGGTCACGCATTAATTGGAACCGTTATTGCCGCAAAAATCGGAAATCCGGCCTTAGCAATTCCCATTGCTCTAGCTTCCCATTTCTTACTTGACGCCTTTCCCCATTGGGATACCGGTACAACAAGATTTAAGAAAAGCAAAGAAAAATTCTTTATACAATCTTCTATAGACGTTGCTCTAAGCTTCATACTCTCCTACCTTCTAATCCATTTCTTCTTTCCTCAAACCAGCTACCCATATGCACTTTTGATTATCATTATGGCACAGCTACCTGATTGGCTGACTGCACCTTACCTTTTCTTCGACATGAACTTTCCCCCTTTCTCCTGGTCCTACAAACTCCAAAAAATCTTCGATAATAAATTAGATAAACCCTGGGGAATAATCAATCAAGTAGCATTAATTTTAGCCATAATCTTTATGGGCAGGATTTTCTAAATGAAATTCTATAAAAGATTACCCGAATCACTAACCACAGTAACGGCTTTTTCCAAGATTATTGCCTTATTTATTTTCATTATGTTCTTCCTGGCCTTTTTTTACGCCGGTTTTAGCCTTGGAAAACTTCAATCCGGTAAGATAATTTCCGAAGTTACTCCCGTACCAATGCCCACCATTACGACAACTCCTTCTCCCACATGTATCCCTAGACCTAAATGCCTAGATACAGTTCCAAGGTGCATGATTGCCGAGACCCCAAACATGTGTCCTCCTAAGTCTAAATAACTTGACACAAAATATTCCTTTTTGAAAGAATGTTTTTATGGACTTAAACTTTCCCCCCACAAATCCCTTACAAGAACCTCCAGTCTTAACGGAAACTCCTCCAGAAAAAAAGAAAAATCTAACATGGATCGCCTTAGGATTAATTACAATTGTCCTATTAATAGGAATACCTGTCACAACATTTTTTTTAAGCCAAACTGCCACAAAAAATGAGCCCGTGGCGACACAAGGGAACACAACAATAACCGAAATAACTCCTCCTCCGGATCCAACTGCTGACTGGAAAACATATCAATCTTTATACTTCTCCTTTAAATATCCTTTTACCTGGTCTCCACAATCTGCTACTTTCTCGGGAGCGATCGGATTTGATAACTTAAGACTAGGAATTCCAAACGTAGTTAGTGATCAAACAATAGGGTTCTCGCCTATAGAATTTAGTTCAATAAAAGCATCTGATTCGGCAAGTCAAAGCGTTGTAACTATAGGAGGAAAAACCGGAACCAAATGGATAAGAAAAGGAATTAATTATGTTTCTTATGACTATTACACTACCGGAATGAATAATAGTGGATCCTTTGGACTTCATGTCACCGTACCCTCGGAAGACAAGAATTTGGAAAACCAGCTTGACCTCTTGGTTGCTACAATTAAATTTACTCCACCCACAATCCAAACAGGTTTAGCAACCTATATTTCAAAATTAGAGCCTTCCCTCTCATTTAAATACCCTACGACCTGGACACCCATGCAAAGCACAAACTCCGCCTCCGAAACACTTATTCTTACAAGTAAAAACGGGACAAAGATTACATATTCAACAGGAGGAAATTATATAGGAGGAGCATGCTCGCAGACAGCTACAGATAAAATAAATCAAGTAATCGCTCTTCTGCACGCAGCACCCTTAAACCTTATAGATATCTCCATTTCTTCAGGATCCGCAAGTTTAGAAACATTGGGGGTAGACCAAAGCTCACCTAAGCTGGGAAATATAGCCAATTGTTCTGCTCCCCATCTTGTTTTCAACAGCAAAACCAAAACAGGAAATCAAATAATCTTTAATACATCGGGTAAAATTATGGACGTAGACAGAAATGAAGTTCTTCAAATCTTGGAATCACTTACTTATTGAGCTTGCGCAGGTGCCTCTTTTTCTCCACCTTGTTTTTTGATATCTTCCAACTTCCAGGCCGCAAAATCACAATTTGGGTAATTAGAACAGCCATAGAATTTTCGGCCTTTTTTGGTCTTTTTGAGTACAATTTTTCCTCCATCCTTCGGACAGATCAATTTAGTTTCCTGAACCAAAGGTTTTGTAAATCGACATGTGGGGAAATTCTCACAAGCAAGAAATTTACCGAATCTTCCTATCCTTACTATTAGATGTCCCTGATCTTGAGGACACAATTCGTCAGTCTTCTCTACTTCTATCTTAACTCTTCCTGCACCTTTTACTTCTTCTAGTGTTTTCTCGAAAGGTTTATAAAAATCTGCTATTACTGGTACCCATTTTTTCTTTCCTGATGCGATGTCATCAAGTTCGTCCTCCATCGTTGCGGTGAATGGAATATCGTCTATCGTAGAAAAGTTTGCGACCAGAAAATCATTTACGGCAACTCCTACGCTAGTCGGATGAAATCTTCCTTCAACTCTTTCTATATATAGTCTTGCTTCAATCGTAGAGATAATCGCGGCATATGTAGAAGGTCTTCCTATTCCCTCATCCTCTAAGGAACCGATTAAAGAAGCATCGTTATATCTTGGTGGTGGCAAGGTCTCATGCTCTTCATCTAGAAATTCTTTGGCATCAAGCACTTCTCCCGATTTAAAGTCGGGAAGAATAACATCATTTAAAGCTTGAGGACTAACTTTAAGAAATCCATCAAAAATAAGTACCGAGCCGTTAGTTTTCAATAAATATTTCTTGTCATTTGATTCAACCGTCACCGCAGTAGATTCTATTAAAGCATCGCTCATTTGTGATGCAACTGCCCTTCTCCATATGATGTCATAGATTTTTGCAAAGTCCCTTCCAAGATCTTTTGCGATGACTTCCGCATCTCTTCCTACATTTGTAGGTCTTATCGCCTCGTGTGCTTCCTGTGCAAGTTTTTGTTTTGCTTTATAGAATTTAGGTTTTTCTGGAATATATTTATCTCCGTAAGTTTTTTTGACAAAATCTCTTATGGCAAACACTGCAGAAGAGGCCATAGAAACGGAATCTGTTCTATGGTAAGTAATGAATCCTTCTTCATAAAGTTTCTGGGCAAGACTCATTGTTCTTTTTCCGGAGAAGCCAAATCTTCTGGAAGCATCCTGCTGTAAAGTAGATGTCGTATAAGCAGGAGAAGAGCTTCTTTTTGTCTCTTTCTTTGTTACGTCACTTACCAAATATTTCTTTGTTTTTAAATCAGAAAGAATCTCTTCTGCTTTTTCTTTTGAATCGATTGTTGTTTTTGTAATCTTATACTCACCATCGTAAAGCTTAAAACTTTGGGTACTTTCCAGTTTCTCGCCGTTTATCTGTATCAGATCAAATTTGATATCTTTATTATCTTTCGTAAAGATAATATCGATTGTGTAATATTTTTCTTTCTTGAACTTTTCGATTTCTCTTTCTCTCTCGACAATAAGTCTTAAAGCAACAGATTGCACTCTTCCCGCAGAAAGGCCTCTTCTCACTTTTTGCCATAGTACGGGAGAAATCTTGTATCCCACTAATCTATCAAGCACTCTTCTTGCAGTTTGCGCATTAACAAGATTTTCATCTATTCCCCTTGGGTTTTTGATTGCTTCTTCAATTGCTTCTTTTGTTATTTCATGGAATACAATTCTTGAAAACTTTTTACCTTTTGCATTCTTTTCCAATATTTCCCTCACGTGTGCTGCGATTGCTTCTCCCTCCCTATCAGGGTCTGTGGCGAGAATTATATTATCCGCATCCTTTCCTAAAGATTTGAGTTCGGATATTATTTTTTTCTTATCCGTCATCAACTGATACTGTGGAGTAAACTCCTTATCCACATCTATACCAAGTTTACTTTTAGGAAGATCCATTATATGACCCATTGAGGCTTTAATTTCAAAATCGCTTCCCAAGAACTTACTGATTGTTTTTGCTTTTGTCGGTGATTCGACGATTACCAGGTTTTTCATAACTTCACAAATTGTAGTCTAAATTATATAGTAGCTGTCAAGAGTTAATATGGGGAAAATGAAAATTTACCTTCTAAAATTAATTATTTACTAAAATAATAATCAAGAATTTGTTTTGCAATAGGACCTGCTACATTTGATCCTTCGCCGCTATTTTCCGAAAGAACTGTTACTACTACCTGAGGATTATATGCCGGAGCAAATAATGTAATCCAGGAATGTGGATCCTGATTAGTCGTTGTTTCTGCAGTTCCTGTTTTACAGGCTATAACTACGTGTCTATAATCTTTAAAATCTGCAGAAGAGGTAGCTTGCGGCACCTCGGTTATATTTCGTCCGTCTATCTTAAGCTTTGGATTTTTAACCGAATAATTAAAAAGAGGCCATGCAACACCGCCCGGATTACAAGCTTCTATCATTCCCTCTCTTATAATAGTTGCTGCGTCCTTGGTCAAAAGATTTGTTTTTTCGGGCTTTGGATTTTTTATTTCCAATAAGGCAGGCCTAAAAAAGTTTCCCTGATTAGCTACAACCTGCGTCCATCCGTTTACCTGAAGAGGAGTTGTTAGTAAAAATCCCTGACCTATACCATAATGATAAGTGTCTCCAAGATACCACGGCTCTCCTGTCGCTTTTTGTTTCCATTCTTTTGTAGGAACGACTCCGGAAGCTTCTCCCGCTAAATCTATTCCCAATGGGTTTCCTAAACCGAAAAGTGACGCAGTTTTAGAGATTGTATCAACCCCAATTTTCTCTGCAAGTTTATAGAAAAAAATATCGTTAGATCTTTTTATAGCGGTCGTTACGTTCACCAGTCCCTCTGTTTTCCCATAGCCGGTGTAATACCAATTGGCAAAAGAAAATTCTCCTACCTTAAGTACTCCCGTATCATCAACCTGAAAATTTGTATCTATCAGGTGGTTGTCTAGTCCTGATGCCGCTACAATAAGCTTGAAGGTAGACCCGGGTGGATATGCCCCGCCTATTGCCCTATCCAGAAGAGGCTGATTATCTCCATCCATCAATACCTGAGTCAAATTTTTATATGCACTCTGGGAAGAGACATGATAACTCGGTCCGAGAGTAAAAAGATTAGGATCAAAGGATGGTTTAGAAACCATTGCGAGAACCTCTCCGTCAGGAGCAGAAACGATGGCCGCTCCTTTCTTAACCCCCGACATTGCTTCATAAACTGCTTTTTGAAGCCCCGCATCCAAAGACAAAGTAATATTTTGTCCGGGGACAGGATCCGTCTGTCCTAAAATTCTTACGTCATTTCCCCTCGCGTCTACCTCAATAAGTTTCTTACCGTCAACCCCCTTAAGTTTACTTTCATATTCTTGCTCGATTCCCGATTTACCCACCAAATCTGTTGCAAGATATGAAGAAAACTGGGGCTCACCAAGTTCATCTTTTGAAATCTGCCCTATATATCCAATAACATGAGCTGCCGCTTCCTTGTACGGATATTCTCTAAGAGAATCTACTTCTAGATTGGTAGTTCCCTTTGCAATAAGAGAAAGAGCTTCATCTCTCCCAAGTTGCACTGTTTTTCCGTTTACTTCTTCTCGAAAACCGGGAACATTGTAGACCAATGAATTTCCGTTTCTGTCAAAAATAACTCCCCTTGGAGCATGGACTACTACTGTCTTTGTTCTGTTAGTATTTGAAAGATTTTTATAATATGAACCATGGATCACCTGAAGCGAAAATATCTTAAATAACAAGAAAGAAAAAATGACTATTAGCGATAAAGGAAGGAAAATTTCGCGCAGTGTCCCTTCGCTATACCCATAATCACTATGTTTTCTTCTTGTACTGTCTTTAATTATAAAATCGCCAAAAGCTACACCTGTCTTAACCATAACGTTTATCCAAATCAAGGAAATTATTGTTAGAAAGTTTTCTTAAAAGAACAAAAAAACAGACAGCAATCAGCGAACTAAATAAAGATTCCATCAAGGGAAAACCCTGTACTACAAAAAAACGCAAATATAAGAAACTTCCCAGAAAAGAAGATATAAAAATAAAAGGTAAGGTAAAAATCTCAAATTTTGCCTGATAAGCAAGTACAAGAAACATAAAGACAAGGAAAAATGTGCTTGTAAGACCCAAACTTCTGAATCCTAGTGTGTCTAGAAGTAAACCAAGGAAAAACCCCATCACATAAACCCAGTAATTTCTATAAAGTATTGTTAGAAATAGTAGAGCAAGGAAAATAAAAGGAACTGTCGTAACCGAAATTTCCAAAACTACGGCAAGAAGAAAAAGAAATAGCAAGAATAATTTCATACTTTATTGGGTCAAAACAAAAACTAGAGAGAGTTTTTCAAAATCAAGAGGACTTTCTATTTCAGCCTTTTGGAATAAAGCACTGGGATTTTTATTTATTGATTTAATCTTTCCCACCACCAAATCCGGCGGAAAACCTATTCCGTTAGTATTCACGTCTCCTTTTGTAAGTACTAAATCACCTATTTTTAGGTTCTCGGACAAAAGCACGTTATCAAAAATGATTACTCCTCCACCCTGACCGTTTATAATTCCAGAAACAGAACCAGACATGGTTTTTGCAGTAAAAGAAGACGAGGAGTTTGTGATGAGCGTTACTACAGATGAAAAATCAGATATTTTCGAAATCTTTCCTACAGCAATATTTTTGTATATAACGGCATCCCCTTCTTTTATTCCGCTATCTTTCCCTTCATCGATAATGAAAGTTTCGGGATAAGAAAAACCGGGTATAAATGCAGGCTCTCCTATTATTCTTGCAGGGATAAGGTTTGGGTTTTTCTCGCTTCCGGTCTCAAACTGATCCCTTAAAGCCTTATTATCACCCTCAAGTTTATTTATATCCGCTATCTTGACTGTTTTATCTATCTCCTGATCCTTACTTTGCGATATTTTCTGGTTAAAGTGAGTTATGTTGAAAAATGCTGATTGGACCGGAGAAAATACGAACTGGACAAAAGATTTTGGACCGTCAAGAAAAGAAGTTTTTGAAAGAGCAAAAAGAAGAATAGACACTATTATGAGGATGATAAAGACATACAAAAAATTCCTCTTCTTTTGCATGCAACCATTTTAATCTTTTTATTCTAGAGATACAACAACTTGTCTTACCTTATTTTTAAATTCCTTTCCTATACTACTTATTAGTATGTCTCCGTTAAGAATTGAAGGAAGAGTTTCGGGAACAGAAGGTTGGAGTATCACTCCTTTGGAAGCAAGAGCCAACGAACCCGCTTCCCTAGACTTTTATAATAGCGATGGCGAACACGAACACGTGATATTTGAATGTGCACAAGACGACTCAAAAACGCTTATGACAAAATTCAATGGATCAACTTTAATAAAAGACCACCATACGGGAAAAGTAGATATATTGGGAGTATTAGACAACGAACCAGTTGAAATAAAACCGGGAGAAAGCATTGTTTTAAATAACATAAGACTAAGCGAGGTAGATGCTGAACTGGATTTAAGATTTACACATTATAAAAAGGGGCAATAACTATTTTAATCCGCCTATTACTTTTACTCTTTCAAGAAGTGAATCGTCGTTCAAAACCTTCCCGGTACCTCTTACAACAGAGGTCAATGGATCGGAGGACTTTACAACAGGAATATGAGTTCTTTCTACTATCAGATGGTCCAATCCCCAAAGAAGAGAACCTCCTCCGGTAAGAAGTATTCCGTGTTCCAAGATGTCACTAGTTAACTCCGGCGGAGCATCTTCCAAAACATCACCTATCGCATCTATTATCTGCGAAACGACAGGAGACAATGCTTCCCTTACCTCAACTTCCGTAATTCTTAGACTCTTCGGAAGTCCTGTTTCTATATCTCTTCCTCTGATTACCGCCATTTTTTCCTGATCCCCGTCTTCTTTTGTTTTTGATTTTTGTTTTACTACGTATGCACTTCCTATTTTTAGCTTTAACTCCTCTGCGGTTCTTTCTCCTATTAATAATCCGTGTCTTAACCTAATATAATGGGAAATTGCGTGATCCATATCGTCTCCTGCAAGTCTTAGGGATCTACTAACGACAATTCCTCCCAAAGAAATTACCGCAATTTCGGTTGTACCTCCTCCGATATCAACTACCATCACTCCCGTTGGAGAAAATACGGATACTTCTTCTCCTATAGCTCCTGCCATTGGTTCTTCTATTAAATATGCTTGTCTTGCTCCCGCCGAAAGCGCAGCTTCCCAGACTGCCCTTCTTTCAACCTCCGTGACAGAAGAAGGTATTCCAATTACGACTCTTGGTCTTGAAAATGCGGGGATAGACTTTCCAACCTCATGTACTTGCTGAATGTAATGAGAAATCATTGCAGCTGTTGCGTCAAAATCCGAAATGACTCCTCCCTTTAGGGGTCTTACGGTAATGATGTTTGCCGGAGTTTTTCCTACCATCCTTTTTGCTTCCGACCCAATCGCAATTACTTTTTTTGTTTTCTTATGCATTGCGACGACAGAAGGCTCCCTTATTACAATTCCTTTTCCTTTAACCCAAACAAGAGTATTGGCGGTTCCCAAATCTATTCCAATATCATGGGAGAAGATAGAGAAGATTTTATCAAACATACAAAAAATTCTATTCAATAATAACATCTTGCACCACTTTTTCCAATATGTTAGGATTTAAATTAACTCATGAAGCTATTAAATTTCTGCAATAAAGTAATCGAATATTCTTTTTACCTTATTTTCTTCCTGGTCCCACTTGCTTTTACGAGTGACACCTCCGAACTTTTTGAGTTCAACAAACTTTGGGTAACTTTTATTCTTACCACAGTAGTCGGACTTGCATGGTTTACAAAAATGGCAATACAACGCCAGATAAAAGTACAAAGAACAGTCCTAGACATCCCTATCCTTCTTTTTCTTGCATCTCAGGTAATTTCCACTATCTTTTCTATAGATAGACATATATCCATATGGGGTTACTATTCAAGATTTAACGGAGGTTTACTATCTATAATCTCCTACATATTCCTTTATTATGCTTTTGTCTCCAATTTCAAGAATGAAGACAAGAAGACAACTTCAAGATTTGACGGAAGAAAACCCTTGCTCTTTGTAGGAGCGACATTATTATTCTTCGCGGGAATGTATCTTGCCTCTCTTCTTGCAGCGGTTAATTTGACTTTGCCCGTGTCATTATTAACAGTCCTCGTTTCTTTTGCAGTTTTCATGGTTGCAGGACCCAATAATCCTGTTAAGAGGATGCTCTACTCTATTCTTTCCTCGGCTTTATTAGTCGCTTTATGGGGTCTTCCTTCTCACTTCGGATATGATCCAACGTGTCTTTTATTCAGAGGAAAACTTGATGTCTCATGCTGGACCGCCGATTTCCAGCCAAAAGTAAGAATTTTCTCTACTCTTGGACAACCTGATTGGATGGCAACATATCTTGCGGCCTTAATTCCTGTTTCCCTGGCCTTATTCCTAAAGGGTCTTCCCGAAGCTTTCTCAAAAAAAGCGACTCTAGTTAAAAAAGTTTTATCCTTAAAAACAGCATATCTCCTATTCACTATTCTTTTATATACGGATTTGCTTTATACAGGATCAAGATCTGTAATAGCAGCTTCTTGGCTTTCACTCATTATCTTCGTAGGATGGTTCTTCTATTCCAAAATTTGGCCTAAATGGCAAAAAGAAAGATTTAATCTTGATTTTAGATTCTTGTTGATTTCTCTCTTAGGATTTTTGGTAATAACTTTTTTTGCAGGAGTTCCTTTTGCTCAATTCAGTAAATTCACTCTTCCGGGCTTACAATCTCACTTTAATAAAGCTCCTGCCCCTAAGACAACAACGACTCCTTCTACTTTCGGAGGAGAACTTGGTGGCACGGATTCGGGGACAATCCGTCTCTATGTCTGGGAAGGTGCACTTAAGATATGGCAAAACAACCCAATATTCGGAACGGGTGTCGAAACTTTTGCCTACTCATACTATAAATATAGACCCGCAGGACATAATTTAACTTCCGAATGGAAATATCTTTATAACAAAGCTCACAATGAATATCTCAACTATCTTGCAACAACAGGAATAGTAGGTCTTGCTACATACCTTTCCATAATCGGACTTTTCCTTTTTGTAGGAGTCAAATATCTATTGAAGAATAAGAAAGAAGAAAACCTTATTCCCCTAGGACTTTTAACAGGATTTGTAGCCATAATTATTTCCAACTTCTTCGGATTTTCGGTCGTAATAATAAATCTATTCTTCTTTATCTTCCCGGCAATCTTCTTCCTAAATGAAAATACGGGCTTAGGTAAAGTAGTTGTACTACCAAAGAGAAAAAACGAGATAGCTTATGCAGGTAAATTACAAAAAGTTTTGATCGCAGTTTTTGCTTTGATCGCCATCTACTTTATATATACCTTAGTAACCTACTGGAATGCAGACAGGGCATATTATTTAGGCTCGAACTACGATAAGAGCGGAGACTATCAGACTGCTTATTCCTATCTTAAAAAAGCAAGCGACATGAGACCGGGAGAACCTGTATTTAAGGATGAACTATCAATAAACGAAGCGGTGCTGGCAATAATGGTTCTTCAGCAAGGACAACAGCAAGGACAGAATGCTCAACAAAGCCAACAGGTAGCAAAACAACTTGCAGATAACGCAATAGCATTAAGCGATGAAGTTACAAGCAACCACCCAAATAGTGTTGTGTATTGGAAAACAAGAGTAAGAGTTTTCTATACTCTTTCCCAGGCAAATCCAACCTAT
Source organism: bacterium (assembly GCA_021791545.1). Classification (GTDB taxonomy): domain Bacteria; phylum Patescibacteriota; class Microgenomatia; order Levybacterales; family UBA12049; genus JAJYWL01. The sequence continues at coordinate 90,039 of JAJYWL010000007.1, read as the reverse complement.
CTTACTCAAGCTCTTGAAGCAATAAAGAAGTCTGCAGAACTGGCACCTACAGATGCTGACGTTTCATACAACCTTGGAATAATAGAGGGTCAGAGTGGAGACCTAAAAGGAGCAATAAAGACTCTTGAGAACACAATAAAATTAAAACCCGATTACTTGATGGCATATTATGCAATAGGAGTATTTGACAGGCAACTTTCCGTAGATTCAAAAGGCAATGTGGTAAACGAAGATTATGCACAAAAAGCCATAGACGAAATGAAATATATAATTAAAAAATTCGGTCCTAACAAGCAGGCTCAAGATGCATTAGACACCTGGCAAAAGAAATAATGTTGGAAATAGTTAAAGCTCCTAATCCCGTTCTGTCTTCAAAAGCACAGCCTGTATCAAAGGTTGATTCCTCTATTCTGAAACTGATTGAGCAAATGGAAGAATCAATGCTCGCCGCAACAGATCCAAAAGGAGTCGGTCTTGCAGCTCCTCAAATTGGAAAATCACTTCAGATATTCATAGCAAAACCCAGTGAAAAATCAAAGTTCCACGTTTTTATTAATCCCGAAATAATCTCTGAAGGGAAACTTGAAAGCATATCCAAAAGCGAAAAACATACAAAACTGGAGGGATGCCTTTCACTCCCCAACATCTGGGGTGAAGTCTTAAGATCTCCATTTGTAGAACTTGCTTACCTGGACGAAAAAGGAATTAAAAGAACTAGGAAATTCACAGGCTTTATGGCAGTAATAATCCAACACGAACAAGATCACTTAAGAGGAGTTCTATTCCCCAAAAGAGTACTTGAGCAGGGTGGTACACTTTATAAATCCGAGAAAGACGAAAAAGGTCAAGATGTCTTCGAAGAACTCAAAATTTAACCCCAATCATGAGAATCCGGATCTGAAAAAGGTGTTTGACTTCTTACTTGCTCCTGTAATCTAATACCATCAGGAATAGCACCTGAAAGAGTAGCCTGAGGAGGAGTTGAAGTAAAAGCTAAACCTGGCTCCGCAGAATTCACCACACGAATACCTGTAATTTTTAATTCACCAATAGACATATATCCCTCATCAAACGCTACTCCTAACAAGTACTTTTCATGTTCTCCTTTAACCATATTTTTCAATTCATCTCTAGTTTTATAAACACCACTCATCTTCTCATATAGTCCATAATTTTGCTGTAATCTTTGAATTATTCCCAATCCCCTAGAACACCTTATTAGAAAGTTAGCGAAGTCGTATCCTGACTCTGCCCAAGAATATTCTGGAAAAGGCAATTTTGCCAAAAGCTCAGAAGGTAAAGGAATTGGAGGTTTTTCACCCATCTGCTCTGTCATATATACAATACTATACTATAAGACTTTATTTGTCAATTTATTGAATTTAGATCCGCTTACATTTACAATATCTAATATGAGAATCGTTTTCTTTGGAGCCGGTAGATATGTTGTACCGACTCTTGAAATGCTTAAAGATAACTACGATCTTGCTCTGGTTGTGACTACAGAGCTTGGAGAAATGCAAGCTGTCCCCTTTTTTTGTAAGCTCTACAAAAAGGATTTTATAACCGTAAGTAAAGCTTCCGATTTAATCTCCAACTTCCAACTTGAAGGATCAAATGCGGATTTAGGTATAGTTGCTAATTTCGGCGTTATGATCCCACAAAATATTTTAGATCTTTTTCCTCTTGGGATTCTAAACATTCACCCTTCTCTTTTACCTAAATATAGAGGCCCTACACCGGGACAGACCGCTATTCTTAACAATGAAAAAGAAACAGGAGTAACAATAATGAAAGTAGATAAGGCTATGGATCATGGCCCAATCCTTGCCCAAGAAAAGACTTTCATATTACCAACCGATACTGCTGAAAGTTTATACAACAAGCTCTTTAAACAAGGATCAAGTATGCTTGGCAATATTCTTACTAAATATGAACAAGGCGGAGTATTACTTAGAGAGCAAAACCATGATGAGGCAACCTTCACACAAATGCTTAAAAGAGAAGATGGTTTTATAAATCCCCAAAATCCTCCTCAAAAAGAAGAACTTGAAAGAATAGCAAGAGCATATTACCCCTGGCCCGGAGCATGGACAACAGCAAAGTTGGTTCCTCAAGGACCCGATAAGGTCATAAAGTTTCTACCGGAAGGGAAAATTCAGGTAGAAGGAGGAAAAGAAATGCCTTATAAAGATTTTGCAAACGGTTATCCATTAGGAAAACAACTACTTTCTGATTTTCATTTACTATAAATGAGACCTAAACTAATATTTGAATTTTGGGCAACAATTTTTATTCCTCTCCTTTATCTTCTAAATATTTTTGTTATTTCTTCAACTAAAGATAGCTTTAATTCGCTTTCTTCTGTAGCTATTCTGGGTACAATTATTTCTCTTTTTGGAATTGTATTTTGGGTAATAAGTTTCATCAATCTGGGTACTAATTTTGGAGTTTTACCTCAAAAACAGAAGAAAGTAAAAAGAGGTTTATATAAGTATTTTAAACACCCTATGTATATCGGCATCTATTCTACTTTTCTTGGACTTAGTCTTGCTTTTAAATCTTGGCCCGGTCTTGTATTTTTGTCTCTTATAACCCTACCACTATTTATATTAAGGGCCTCACTTGAAGAAAAAGAATTAAAGTAGCTTTAAACTGTAGCTTGCTCTACAACCGGAGAAGAAACCTTTTTTGAAGTTCCACGCAAAAGCCTTAAGCACTTTGTGCAAAGCCTCATTGTTTTACTTGTTGTTCCCAACTCTATTCTTGCTCTATGAAGATTAGGTTTAAAAACTTTTGTTGTATGCGGAGCTCTTTTTTTCCATCTTCCTCCAGCTACACCTGCATGGTGTTTATGCTGGCTTCCGATCATTGTTCCTTTTCCGCAATTTTCACATCTGTATGCCATAGACAAATTTCCTTCCTGTTAGTATACTAAAAAAGCTTTAAAATTACAATCATTATGCAGTTATTACTTCAATTATCCAGTCTCGTCATACTTGTCTTCTCTGCCATACTGCATGAAGTTGCCCATGGATTTGTAGCAGAAAAGCTCGGAGATCCAACTGCAAGACTCATGGGAAGATTAACTTTGAACCCCAAAAACCATATAGATCCGATGATGAGTATCCTTCTCCCGTTGATACTTATTCTTTCAGGATCCCCTGTTATTTTTGGAGCTGCAAAGCCCGTTCCGGTTGACCCTTTCAATCTAAGAGACGGAAGAAAAGACATGGCCATAGTTTCCTTGGCAGGTCCGGCAACCAATGTCATCCTTGCAGTTTTGGCGGCAATAATTACCAAGATTGTGCTTTTTGCAACCGCATTCCATCTTTTTGGAAGTTATTCTACGGCGGTTTATTCCGTTCTCTACTGGACTTTCTATATGATTGCCCAGATAAATATTCTTCTTGCCATATTTAATTTAATCCCTATTCCTCCACTTGACGGTTCGAAAGTCTTTGCTCTTTTGCTACCGGAAAGAGAAGCTGCTATTTATCTTTCCCTAAGCTCTGTAGGATTTATAATCGTCTTCTTCCTTCTTCTTTTCCCTATAGGAGGTTTCTCTCTGGGTGGACTTATATTCAATCTAATGACTTTCTCTCAAAAAATCCTAGGTCTATAGTCTTTCAAGAATCTTACGTAAGTCTTATAGTTGATTAAAGACTCCTCCTTATAATCCTTACATGGAAGGTCAATTTAAAAACAATTTTATCCTCAAACCTCTTTTGGTTGTAACAGCCGTTTCTTTCTTCATGATTTTTGAACTGGGTTTAATTGAGATTACTCATTTTATGAGATAGGAGGTGACAAAAAATGGCAACAATCGTTAACAATCCACCAGCTGAAAATTCAGGAAACAACAACGGGCTAATGATAGGAATCTTTCTTGTCATTTTAGTCTTAGTTCTTCTCGTGATATTCGGACTTCCCTCCTTAAGAGGAGGAACATCAGCGGGAGGATCCCAAGTAAATACACCTTCTACTCCTAAAGTAAATGTCCAAGGAGGTGTAAATAATGGGGGTTATTGAGTTAGTGGCACTCGTATTAGTGGTGCTTTGGTTAGGAGGATTTCTATTTCATATTGCAGGAGCCTTTATTCATATACTCTTGCTTCTTGCAGTTTTAGTTTTCCTATCAAGTTTTGTGTTGAAAAATAGGTAAGAAATTACTATAGCGTCTTGACTTTAATCCGGCTCTTTATCATACTATTATTGTTCTTTGGTATTTGAGGATCGTTGGTAAGATTTTCCTCTACAATTTCAACGGACTGAGGTATCCTGACAACGTCGGGAGACAGAGCAAATATTATGTTCCCGGGAGGAACAAATCGAGCTCACCTATTTAGAGTTCGGGGAAACATCAACTTTTTCTCGATACCAAAGACAGAACTTATTTTTATTCTTTTATTCTCGGGAGTAATTCCTGAGTTTGTCTCTCCTTTACTAGTGCTATACTCTTCTAATGGATCTTGTTGACCGCAGATTATCCAATCAAAAACTCACTTCCCAACCCTTTTCCAAGCCCGAGGAAGTTGTTTCATGGTTTGGAGCGGTTCAGGCACAAGATTTTGCAGCAGCAAAATGGGCTTTAACCCTAAGATCTCAGGTAACTACAGACAAAGAGGTTGAAGATGCTTTTAATAAGGGTCTTATATTAAGAACTCATGTAATGCGTCCCACCTGGCACTTTGTTTCGCCTCAAGACATTCGCTGGCTTTTGAAACAAACTTCCGAGAGAGTCCAAAGATTCAATGGAAGCTATTTCAGACGCTCGGGATATGACAGGGAAATTTTTAAAAAAACCAACAAGATTCTCGAGAAAAATCTTTCCGGACAATTTCTAACAAGAGAAGAAATAAAGAAAATCCTGGAAATAAATAAAATCCCTCTTGATGCTCTTGGATTATCGTTTGTAATGATGCAGGCTGAACTTGAAGGTATTGTTGTAAGCGGACCAAAAAAAGGCAAACAATTCACATATGCATTGTTTGAAGAAAGGGTTCCCAATTATCCTGACTTAGATAGAGATCAAGCACTTTCAGAACTAGTGAAAAGATACTTTCAAAGTCATGGACCTGCCCAAATTAAAGATTTTGTTTGGTGGTCTGGACTTACCGTGAAAGATACAACCAAAGGAATTTCCATGCAAAAAGGTCTTAGTAAAGAGAGAATAAACGGAAAAGACTTCTATTTCTTCGAAAATTCTTTCTCCAAGCTCATCGATTCAGTCTTTCTTATCCCCGCTTTCGATGAATATTTTGTCGCTTATTCCGATAGAAGTGAAATTCTTGAGGAAAGATACAAAAAACATTTGAATCTTGGAGGAGGAATGATAAACGGGGCAATTATTGTAAGCGGTAAAATGGTTGGTGGATGGAAAAGAATAATTTTTAAAAACAAGGTGGAAATAAAAATTAACCTTCTTGATAAGATAACTTCTACTCAGAGAAAAAACCTTGAAAAAGAAGTAGAAAAATTTGGTAAATTCTTAAATTTGAATCCTGTTATTGTTTAAAAACGCACATTCTTTAACTACTTTCCTCTTCCGTTCGTTTTTGATAAAATCAAATGAGCCTAAAAGCCGACTTAGCTCAGTGGTAGAGCAGCTGTTTTGTAAACAGCAGGTCGTCAGTCCGAATCTGACAGTCGGCTCCAGAGGCAATATTGACACATGGTAGACACCCAAGTATGATAAATGTGTGAATAGCAAAAGAAAAGGTAGCCTAGCGGTGGGACAAGCTATATCTTATTTTATAAGTAAAAATTGGTCAGTATTTATCCCAGTTTCTGACTGTGATAAATACGATTTAGTAATTGACCAAGATAAAAACTTTAAAAAAATTCAGTGTAAATATACTAATGATAAGGCCCCAAGCGGAGGTTTTATTATAGATCTAAGAACATTTGGTGGTTACAGAGAAAAAACTTACCATTCTAAGTACGTAGAAGGAGATTTTGACTACCTTTTTGTATACTGTAGCAACGGAGACAAATACCTTGTACCTGAAAATAAGATTAGAAGTAAGTCACAACTTGTCATTGGAGGAAAAAGTTGGAACGAATATAAATTAAGCTGAGTTCGCGTAGCGGCAATCGCACCTCGCTGTAGACGAGGCGCCCGGAAGGGCTGCGGGGGTTCGAGTCCCTCACTCAGCACAACTAGCCTAGATAGTTCAGTGGCAGAACGCCAACTTGGTAAGTTGGAAGTCGAGGGTCCGATTCCCTCCCTAGGCTCTAAGACCACTCTTTCAAATTCAAGCATTTTTTGATAAAATACTCTCTATGGCAAAAAAAGGCGAACAAAGAGCAATGTTAGGACTAGTATGTTCTGTTTGCAAAAACAGAAACTACCTAACTCAAAGAAACAAAATAAACACACCTGAAAAACTTCTTTTGAAGAAGTTCTGCAACCATTGCAGAAAAGTAACAGATCACAAAGAAGTCGAGAAACTCAAATAATCCACTTTCCTATCTGCGGAATTGATTAGAGATAAAGTAATAAGTATAATAGTCGTTGTATAGGGACGTGGTGAAATGGCATCACAGCAGTCTCCAAAACTGCTTTTCTCAGTTCGAATCTGAGCGTCCCTGCATTTAATTTCTGCTGAAAATAGCAATTTCTCTCCTGGGTACCAATATTTTCAAAGCCTCACATCTATTTCCAACTTCAACATGATCTGTTGCTTGTATAGGATCTCCATCTATTTGTCCTTTTAAAGGTTTTGCTAAATCAAGAGTATAATTTGTTGCCTGAAATCTCATCATTTTTTCTCCATGATTTTTTAAAGCAAAAAGTACTTGAAATAAATCTCCTCCATTTCTTCCTTCAAATATTGTGGCTTCAATTTTTCCATCGTCACATTGCCCCGATGGTCTCATTCCATCAAAATATGCTAATCTTCTTGTATTTTGAAACCATCCCTGTAGAAATCTTAACGGAATTCTCTCGCCGTCTACCTCAAGTTCTCCGGCTACTCCTTTATAAAAAGGCAGTGCTCTTATTGCAGACAAGACATAGGGAGCAACTCCTTTCGCCTTCTTTCCTTTTCCCGGCTCCTGAACTTTACTTATTACTTCACCGTCGTATCCTATCCCCGAAACAGTAAGAAAAGGTCTGTTATTTAATACGCCGACATCCATCAACCTAAATTTACCGTTTACAGCATCATCAACCGTGCGTCTTACATTCTTTTTAATCCCCAATTCTCCAGCGAGTATATTTACAGTTCCAAGTGGAATTAATCCCAATGCAACATCACTATCCAAAAGTCCCATTGCCGTCTCATTTAACGTTCCGTCTCCCCCTGCGGCAAATACTACTGTTTTCCCGTCCTTAACTGCATTTGATGCAAGTTCCGTTGCATGTCCGGGTCCAAGTGTGGGATAAATTTCAACTTGCCAGGAGTAACTCTGTAGACCTTTTGCCACAGCCTCAACTTTATCTCTTTTTTCCGGTTTAGAACCGTTAAAAAGAATCGCTGCGTTTTCGCAAACAGGACGATTAAAGTGTCTTTCCATAACAGATTTGAATAATAGCAAAAGGATGAGTTCAATTCAATTGCTCAGCTTGCTCTATAGGCCTTTCCATGTTAAAATCCCTTCGTCATGGGTATTGAAGAAGGAAGACCAACGCCCCCAGAGGCCGAAGGTGCTGAAAAAGTATTCCATTTTAAAGATCCTCATATTCAATTTGAAGAAGGAACAAGAATTGTGGGAATGGAAAATCTTGCTGATGTAAACAAAGTTGTAAATTGGCTTGTTTCACATACGGTTTTTTCGGTTGACCCTGACCCAACTATTAACAAAGATTTAAGAAACGCAGTCGATTTTACTGGAAGGATTGAAACAAGAGACAGAGACAGAGGTTTTATTGGAAGAAGCAAAGGATTTGAAGTAAAAATAGTACCGACTGATGTTTCAATAGTAAAAGGGAAAGAAGCAGACCCCGCTTCCTCAAGGTCTTTTGAATTCTCAAGAAATATAGTATCTACAGCACTCCCTACTGGATCACAAAGAGCTGTACTTCTTTGTACAGTTTCCTTAACCGACAGAGGAATTAAAACGAGTGAAAGAAAACATGAAGTCTACGATGATGAAACTGGAGAGCTTGTCAAAAAAGCTTTAAGAACCCATTATTTCTCAGCTGCAATACATATAAGCCCAATAGACGAGACTCCTTTTGACATAATTACTAAGAAAACTAAAAGTTCTTCATCTCAACTTCCTGTAACTCATAAAAGTTCCGGCTTTTTCAGAAAATAGTTTATTTTCCCCTACCTATATGCTTAAATACAGGTATGGCAACTTCTGAAACACCAAAACCAAGAGGACAAGTTTTTAGAGCGCCTATCATGCACCCGGTAGAAGATTTATGTCTAGACTGCAAAGCCTCTCTTTCACCAGATGCTACGGAAGGTGAGTGTGTTGGAGAAAGAATAGCCTTAAAAATGGCCGGAATGGCACCTAGAAAAGCAAGCTGGGAGGAGGCTACAGCTTTCACAAGACAAGCTAAAGTTGTGTATAGAGAAGTAAAAGGATGCAGAATTGTAGACTCAGTCCCCCTCCCCAAATATCAAGTTTCTCCTAGAAGAGGAAGATAAGCGATAAAAATCCAAAAGCTAAACCTAAAATAGATCCACCCAAAACATCAGAAAGCCAATGTTCTCCTAAATAGATTCTACTTATAAACATCAAAACATCAAAAACAAAAATAAAACTATAAATTAGTAGTTTGTTGGTATCTTTAAATTTTGATTTTGAGATAAGGAAAGTCAAAATTACGGAAACAAACATAGTCCTCATAAGATGTCCGGAAGGATAGGAAGAACCGGGCTGGACATAAGAGGTTGGGAATAAAAAAGGAATATCATATCTAAAGAAAAGATAAGGAGGTCCGGGATGAGTAACAAATGCTTTTCCAAAAAGCTCAATAAAATGCGCCAATGCATAAGCAAATATTACAAAAATCCCAATCAGCTTTTTCCTTAAAATCAAAGCTAAAACCAAAGGTATTGAAATTATCTCGGCACTTCCGACAAGACTAAGTATAGAAAAGATAAAATCGGAACTTCTTGGGATATGGTTTTGAATCCTAACGGTAGTATCAAAATCAATACGGGTAAATAAATTGTCGTGAACTATAAAAGTAAAAGCTATAAAAAGAAAAAGTAAAAGAAAACCTACGAGGAGAGATCCGGATTTTTTCATTTATTTATCCAAATCCAAGCTTTTAATGTAATCTCTGAAGTCGTCACTTATATCGGGGTGTTTAAGTCCCCAGTCTACAACAGTCTTCATGTACTCAAGTTTATTTCCCGTATCATAATATTTTGCATCCTCTATTTCTACTGCATATACCGGAACTCCCTGGCTCTTGAGTTTATTTATTGCGTCTACTAACCATATTTCCCCACCTTTTCCGGGCTCAAGGCTTCTTAAGGCATCAAAAATTTCGGGAGGCAATATATATGCGCCGTGTGTTGCAAGATTTGAGGGTGCTTTATCCGGTTCCGGCTTTTCTACGATTTCATTTATCTTAAATACTTTATCGTCAACCTGTTCTATATCGGCAATTCCATATCTTTTCAGATCTTCTTTTTTCTCTATCCTTACTCCGGAGATAACTATTCCACCATATTTTTCATAGACTTTGATCATCTGGGAAAGTCTTGGCGGAGTTGCATAAATAAATTCGTCTCCCCAAAGTACCGCAAAAGGTTCATTTTCTATTGCAGGTTCCGCAGAAAGTACTGGAGTTCCGTTTCCATATGCTCCTTTTTGTCTTATATATATAAAATTAGCAAGCTCCGAAATTTGATTTACGTGTTCCAAAAGCTCCTGTTTTCCACCCATTTCAAGATTTTTTATAAGCTCAGGATTAGGAACATCAAAGTGATCTTCAATTGCTCTTTTTGCCGCTCCTGTAACAATAATTACATCTTCAATTCCGGACTCGACTGCTTCTTCTACTACGTATTGAATAACCGGTTTATCTACTATCGGGAGCATTTCTTTAGGCATTGCTTTTGTCTGAGGAAGGAATCTTGTTCCGAAGCCTGCCGCGGGGATTACTACTTTTCTTATCTTCATAAACTAGATTGTAAATCTTAGAGTTTAGGTATGTCAAGGCATTTTACTTTTCTATTACAGGATATTTGCATAACCTATACACTTCTCCTTTACATGAAGTATCTTTTTTGATAGAATCATGAATTGTAATATGGCAACAACGCCAGTTCTTTTTTTAAGGGAGACAAGAGACGAATTAAAGAAAGTTGTTTGGCCTACAAGACAGGAAGTTATAAGGCTCACAACTGTTGTCATATTAATAAGTCTCTTGGTAGGACTGTTTCTTGGAGGAATAGATTTCTTTTTAACGAAACTATTGAACCTATTCTTAATAAGGTAAGTATATGGACGACGTAGTAAATACAAAACAAGAGCAAATGGCAAAAGAAGCCGAAGAAGCTACAAAAGACGCTTCTTCTCAGGCCAAGTGGTATATCGTGCACACATATTCGGGACACGAAAATAAAGTAGCAAAATCCCTTAAACAAAGAGTCGAAAGCATGGGATTTGAAGGAAGAATCTTCGACATAATTGTCCCTACTAGAAATACCGTAAGAGTTTCTCAAGGTAAAAAAGAAAACGTAAAAGAAAAGATTTTCCCGGGTTATGTTATCGTAAAAATGATTCTCGATGATGAATCATGGCTCTTGGTAAGAACAACACAGGGAGTAACAGCCTTCATCGGAGCAGGAAACAAACCAACTCCAATTTCAGAAAAAGAAGTAGAAGCGATACAAAAGTTCATGAATACCGAAGAACCTTTGTATAAGACAACATTCTCACAGGGAGAAGCTGTTAAGATCGTTGACGGACCTTTCACAGATTTCCTTGGAACAATTGACTCAATTGATGAAGCAAAAGGCAAACTCAAGGTTTTGGTATCAATATTTGGAAGAGAAACACCCGTAGAACTAGACTTTTTACAGGTAACTAAGCTATAATATATAAACTTAAGTAGTCTGGGAGACGAATGTCGCTTGAACCAGTAGATAAGAACTTCAAAGTACTTCTCTACTCTCACGACAAAAACAAAATATGGCAGCTAAAAAAGTAAAAACATTAATAAAACTAAATATTCCGGCCGGAGCAGCAACTCCTGCACCGCCCGTTGGTCCTGCATTAGGACAGCACGGTCTACCTATCATGGAATTCGTTAAAGCATTTAACGATAAAACAGCAGATCAAAAAGGAACTATTATTCCTGCAGTCATTACCGTTTATGAAGATAGAACTTTTTCTTTCATAACAAAAAAACCACCAATCGCAGAAATGATTAAAAAAGCAATGAACATCCAAAAAGGATCAGGAAAACCCGGAAAAGAAAGCGCAGGAGTCTTGAAAAAAGCCCAGGCTGAGGAAATAGCAAAAGCAAAACTTGAAGATTTGAATACAACCGAAGTAGAACCCGCAACAAAAATAGTAGAAGGAGTAGCCCGATCAATGGGCATAAAAGTCGAATAATTATGGGAAAAATAAGAGTTAAAACATTAGGAGACGAAGAACAAGAAAAACTTCAAAAGGAAGAAGCTAAAAGAAAAGCCGAAGCTAAAAAAGCAGAAAAACAGGCCGAAGTAATTGTCGAGGAAGCACAACCGGTTGAGGAAACAGTTCCCCAGGAAGAAGTTACGGAATCTGAAACAAAAGAAGAAGTAAAAGAAGTAAAAAAAGTCCAGAAAAAGACAGATAACAATAAACAAACAAGATCCTCAAAATACCAGACTATTGCACAAAAGGTTGATAAGTCTAAGGAATATTCATTAAATGAAGCCCTAGAGCTTTTAGAAGGCTTAAAAAGAGGTTCCTTTGATGAAACAGTAGAGCTACATTTAAATACACTTAATTCCGGAATTTCGGGAAGCGTTGTACTACCAAACGGAACAGGAAAGAAAACAAGGGTTGTTATTGCAGACGATAAAACCATTGCAGAGATAGAAAAAGGAGTAATTAATTTCGACATTCTTGTTGCGCATCCTTCAATGATGCCTAAACTTGCAAAAGTCGCAAAAGTTTTAGGTCCAAGAGGATTAATGCCTAACCCAAAGAATGGAACAGTAAACCCAAATCCTGAGGAAGTTGTCAAAAAATATGAAGGCGGCCAGGTAAACTTCAAAACAGAAGCAAAATCCCCTATTTTACATTTAACAGTAGGAAAAATGTCATTCGGTGCTTCTAAGTTAGAAGAAAATATCAAAGTAATGCTTAACGCAGTAAAGAAATCGAACATAAAAAATGCTACTCTTAAATCCACAATGAGCCCCGGGATTAAGGTTAGAGTCTAATGGATAAAGAACATATAAGACTTGCTGCCAGCGAAAAAATTGGTGATTTTCTTTTAGAAAATGTCCATAGAACTGTCTATGGAAAAGAAAACCTCGATATAGCAAGACAACACTTGCAAGAAGGATCAATTTTTCTTTACTTCCCTGATTTTGCAAAACTGAATGCTATTTTATACGGAAGAATCGTAAGAGAACACTTAACATCTTTTGATAACCTTGCCGCAATAATTGCATTAAAACATTTAGATGGAGAACGAGGTCTTGGAAATAAAGTTGAGGGAGCTATCATGAAAGACTGGGAAAAAGTGTACGGCGTAACAATCATTCCTATGATACAAAACGGCGACGGACATTATGAGGATTCCGACCACTTTAATACCAGATCCTTAAAACAAGCCGCAAAATTCTTAAGAACACCAGGGCATGTTTTGGCAATTGCACCCGAGGGAACAAGAAGCAAAGATAATCAACTTCATAAAGCACAAGAAGGATTTGAAGTTTTATTTAAATTAGGAGGAAAAAATGTTCTTGCTCTCCCCCTTGCCGGAGTACACGGACCAATTAGGCCGATGAACACAAATACTACTGTTATTGCAGGAAAACCCTTCTCCTACCAAGATTTATTGCATGACCAGGAATTGAATCCTAATGTAAGTCTAACTGACTTGGCAATGGTGAGAATGGCAAAACTTCTTCCTACCCCAAACCAGGGAGAATATAGAGATTTAGTTACTTCTGTCCGAGCGGCTTAGAAATATATTTACCTGATTTTAGTAAATCAACTCCCCTTTTTTCGTTTGCCATTCTTTCTTCCATCGTTAATGTATTTTTAACAGCATCGACTATCCTTGCATGTCTTTCAGATTTTTCGGCAATAATGTCTTCAGACGATAATGGAGTAATCTCTATTCCGTCAATTTCCGAATGTTGAGTCTTAAAAAATTCCATTGATCTTTCCAAATGCCAGAAACTTGTTAAAAGACCTACTTTTCTATATCCTCTTTCTCTTAATATCTTCATTACCTCTATAGCGTTTGTCTGGGTTGTAGTAGATATCTCTTCCTTTTCAATGTTTTCAGGAGGTATACCATACCTTACCATTTCCCGCCTCATTACTTCTGATTCGGTTGGCTTTGTTGGATCTACTATTCCCAATTCATCAACCATAGTTTGCCCTGTAGAGATTAAAAAGTTCTTAGAAATCCCCTTTTTATATAGCTCGGCTGCAGCCAAAGTTCTCGAATGACCTCCAATACTTTTCTCAGGGCCTTCGACAAAAGAAGTCGATTTAAATTTTCCCGGAGCAACTTCTCTTATGTTTCCACCTAAAACGACCACTACATCAAATTGAGGATCTGCCTTGATTTCTTTTTTTACTACACTTTCGCCTGTTTCCATATTTGGATTATAGCAAAGAGGATGACTTAAAAGTTATATGAAGAACTATTCTTCTTTCTGTTGTATTCCGAGGAGCCAAAGCACTGCTTCTTTTTTGTATCTTCTATCTCCTCTGGAATTTATTCTTATTGCGGGAAGCTTGCCTCTTTTTCCCCATCTTTTAATCGTTAATGGAGAAACTCTCAAAACCTGGGCGACTTCTCTTACTGTTAGAAGGTCTGGAAGATTATTTATAGAAATTTGCTCAGCCATATCAATATACTAATTAATTATCTATAATGTAACAATGTGTAACAAAATTGTCAAGAGGGAAAAGATGAGTTTGCCAACAAAAATCCCCCTTTCGGGGGAAAATTGCGAAAACTTACTTTGAAGTTTACTTGAGTTCAACAGTAGCACCTGCTGCTGTTAATTTCTCTTTAGCTTCGTCTGCGGTTTTCTTGTTTACAGCTGTCATTACTTCCTTTGGAGCTGCGTCTACCAAATCTTTGGCTTCTTTAAGTCCCAATGTAGGAACTAATTCTCTTAAAGCTTTGATTACGGAGATTTTGTTTGCTCCCGAATTTGCAATGACTACGTTAAAGACAGTCTGTTCTTCTGCAGGTTCTCCTGCATCGGCTGCTCCTGCTGCTGCAGGTGCTGCTGCTACCATTGCGGAAGCGCTTACTCCGAACTTTTCTTCCAAGGCTTTTACCAATTCTGAAAGTTCGAGAACTGACATTTCTTCAACTGCTTGTATTAATTCGTCTTTTGTTAATTTTGCCATCAATTCTCACCTCCTTCAGTTTTTTGGTCTGCATTTTGATCTTCTGTTTGAGTTTGTGCTTCCTCAGGAACTGTAGTTTCTTCAACTGGTTGTGCCTCTTCTACTGTTGCTTCTGCTACAGGCTGTTCCTGCGACTGGGTTGCAGGTGCTTCTACTGCAGGTTCTTGTGCAGGTGCTGCTTGAGCCGGTTTTGCCTTTGCAACTGCTCCTAAAGTAAGTACTAATTTCTGCAAATTCCAATTTAATGCTCTATGAAGTCCGAATATAGGAGATTTCATTCCGCCTACGAATTGTGCAATAAGTACTTCTCTTGGAGGAAGTGCCGAGATCTTGGTTACTTCTGCTGCTGTTATTTCTTTGTTTTCCAATAATCCAAGCTTAATTGTAGGAAGACTTAGCTCTTTTACCATTTTTGCGAGTGCTTTGAGAGGCCCTACTACATCTCCATATATAACCATTGTTCCTGTAGGTCCTTCTAATTGTTTTTCATCTGAAAGTTTTAATTTGCTTTCATTTAATGATCTTAAAACCAGGGTGTTTTTGGCTACTACGAAATCAGCATCTAGAGGTTTGATTGCTCTTTTAAGTTCTTCTATCTGTTTATGGGTTAACCCTTGATAGTTTGTAAAAACAACAGCTTTAGATCTTCCCAATTTCTCGGAAAGTTCTGCAACTACTTGTTCTTTCTTCTGCCTGTTTGCGCTTACTTTTATTGTATCTTCTGCCATATATAAACAAAAAAACTCGCCCTAAGCGAGTAAATAAGTTCTAATTGAACTTCAGTTTTCCTCGGTAGGTCTTATTTTTGTGCCCACTGTCTTAGGTTATGTAATGATAACACAGTCTCTACTATTAAGTCAATAATATCTTAAGATTTTATTCCTACCCAAAAACCTGGACATGGTCCAAAATGTGTCCAAATTAGCTTCGGTTATTTAGTACCAATAACCCACCAATCAAACTTTACGTCTTTATTCTGGGCGGTAGAAATTGCTACGACAAAGCTTCCGTCGGATTTAGTTGTAACAACTAATGGGATATCTATTAAGGTATTAGGTGTAACAAGGACTTTTGAAGTAGAAGTTACAGAATCCGATGTTATCTGTATTTGCGTCTTTCCTTTAGGAAGAATTGCTGTTCCGGTACTTCCCTGTCCTTTTATAACAAGGTTTTCTGTTTCAACAGATTTTGCGGAAAGTACTGCTTTGACATCCATATTCCCCACTTTATCTATTGTTACTAATCCTGAAAGGATGTTTACTCCACCCATACCTTTGTTCTGGAGGTATAGATCTCCTACAGAGTTGATTGTTGATGCCGTATCTCCGTTATCCAGAGTATCTAGTCCTGCTATAGACATAAGTCCTGAAGTTATCTTTCCTGTTACTCCAAGATCATTTAGGTTTGTTCTTCCTAGGACCATTAAGTTTCCTGATAAAGTTGCATCTTTAATATTAAGCTCGTCCTGGGAAAGAAGACCTGATGTAGAAGAATTAGAGCTATTCATAAATGACGAAGCTGTTGCGTTAAAGTTGACTATATTTTGGAGAGTATCTACGCTCTTACTTAATATACCTACTCTAGAAATTAAGTCGGAAATGGATGTTTGTGACTGGGAAATAGCATTAGGATTAAACCAGGAAGTATTTATCCTTACGTTTATCTGTGAATCTCCATTTCCGCTATATCCTTCAAGAGCCTGACCAAATATCTGTCCTTCACTCGTTGCGGTTACAACTACTCCGTTATCATTTATAGTAAGATTGTCTCCGGGGTTTATCTTTCCGCTTTCAGATGAGACATTTACAGGAAGCTGTCCTACCAAGCCTACCGCTACGTAATTAGGATCCTGATCATGATTTCCTCCTCCTATGAATCCTGCTTTACCGGACACTACTCCAAGGATTCCTTTACCTGTTTGACACTTTGTAGCACCTCCTGTCGGACCAAGACATACTACGGTTCCTTTACCCATCTCTTCCAGAGGATTTTCTTTCCTGAAGTATTCTGCAAAATCTACTCCGGTCGTAGCATAACTCACTCCACCCGAACCATTACCCTGGACTTTTCCTATTATGTCTCCATTTCCGTCAAGGAAAGTCATAAAGTTATTTGTGAGTGTTGCTGTAGAGGTTGCAACCTTAAGAGCAAGAACACCGGCGGTCTGCGATGTACTAAGATTTGTAAACATCGCAGTTGATGTAGCAGACTGTCCGTCGGCAACATCCAACTTAAAGTTAGGAACAGTAGTACCAAAACCCACATTACCGTTAGCAAGAAGAGTAATGGATGGTTTGTAATCTTGAAGCTCAACACTTGTAACAACAGGAGTATCAGTTGTATTGGCGCCCGTATTTATATCGGCAATTACTCTCCAATACCTGAATTTAGTATTGACGGAGGAGGAGACATCCAAAGCTGTACCGCTTGCGATAGGATAGGTACCACCTGCTTGATACCAAGTTCCCGAACCCGCAGGATACGTAGTTTCTTCGCCCGCAAATGCTCCCGTATTCGAACCCTGAATCTCAAATTTGGGCGCAATATTGTCTGTTCCGTCGAGAGTATAGTTTACCGTAAGATAATTGGGTCTGTAAGTATTACCTGCTCCTGCATCAAGCGTCTGAGAGGTCCATGTCTGATCACCCGAGCTAAATGAAGAGGATTCACTACCTACACTGCTAAACGGTTCAGGATATGAATATGCCCTTACAAGTTCATGACCTGCATAATTAGGAGTGGCGTATCCGTAATTTGCCGCAAGAGCCGATATTTGTGATTGAGTAAGAGCACCTGTATAAATCCTTGGCTCGTCAACATATCCTGCCTCTTGGCTTCCTCCGCTATAATTTCCAATTGTTGAAATAGATTGGTTAGTTATTTCTGCGCTGGCTGTTCCGACAACTGTTCCATCTACATAGAATGAGGTTACTCCTGCGTTTGCTACCTCTGTCACCTGGTGCCATCCGCTTAAGGAATTAATGTTATAACCGGAGGAAAAGAAAGCATTGTTATATATTCCTATATTTCCGCTAACATCGACTATCATCGCATGATATGTTCCTCCTGCTTTTACAAATACGCTTCTCCATTGACCCGTGTTAAACAATGGGAAATTCAACCAAGTCGAGAGTGACCAGCTTGTCCCGTAATTTACGGGTGTAGTTGTTGTTACAACGTGAGAAGATGCAGAGAAGTATCTTGAATTTCCGAATTTTCCTGAAACAACCGTCGTTCCTGTTGGCACTCCCGTATTCCCATTTCCCGAATAATCGGTTGCATTTCCGCTTGCCTCATCAAATCTATACGCTAAGGCAAGATTTGGAATATCGGATACAAATGTATTCGTTGTTGAAGATACTGCCGTAGCAGATGAATTACCATAGTATTCGTATATAGTCTTTGTCGATGACGCAGGAACCGAAGGAATCTTTACCCAAACTAAAGTTGAAGCCGTATTGCATCCTGTTTCAATCCAATAATTCAAGAAAGTAGTACCATCCGAATCGGTAAATCTAAGATCCGAACAATCTGAATTCATTTTTCCTTGGGATACAGGAGTAGCCGTATCTGTTGTAATCTGAACCTGATAATTCGTAAGAGTAGCGCTATTTGTAGAATTATCTATAGTAACAGCTTTCCTATAACCCCAGCCGGTAAGAGGAAGTGTTGAATTTACGACTAATTTACCCGGAGCAGGGTTTTGCATTCCCGAAGAGAAAACAGTTCCCGTCGAGTTAAATGTAGCCGAATTATTCCATTTTTGATCTAATTGAGTCGTTCCTGAATATATATCTCCTCTATTCGTAGAGGAACTTAACAGATTAAGAGCTCCATTTATATCCAAAGCCTGAGAAGCTGAAGTTGTTCCTATGCCGACATTTCCCAAGGCTGTAACAGCAATACCGGGTGGAGTAGAAATTATTCCATCTGATGTTAAGTATCTTATTATTACTACACCCGATCCTCCGGATCCTCCGGTATTGCTTCCTCCTCCACCACCACCGGTATTTGGTACACCGTTAGTCGCTGTTCCTCCGGATGCTCCATTTCCTCCTCCGCCCAATCCTCCTGTACCAAAACTTCCACCGCAAGAAGATCCTCCTCCTCCGCCTCCTCCATAATATGCTGAAACTCCAGAGATTGAGTAGGAAACACCGTTTCCGGCAGTCTCATTTCCTCCGGCACCACCTGCTCCTCCACCTCCACCGCTTGGGCTACACGAAGATCCGGGAGTCGTTCCTCCCGCATATCCTTGACCTGCTGTTCCGGAGCCTCCCGCGTAGACTTGACCGACGCTTGAATTTGCTCCTCCTCCACCTCCGGAACCTCCACTTGAACCAACGGTATTAGCTGCACCTCCGCCTCCTCCACCGATTGCCGTCGTCAAACCCGTAAATGATGAATTTCCTCCGTTAGCACCACCCGAAGTACCTCCTGCGCCACCTGATCCTACACTTATCTTATATGTAGTCCCTGCAGTTACGGGAGTTGAAGCATAATAAACTACGCCTCCACCTCCGCCTCCTCCGTGTTGTCCTCCGCCTCCTCCACCACCGACTATAAGTACTTCTATATTTCCTGATTTAGCAGGAATAAATTGACCTGCATTGGTATAGGTATAAATTGTGTAATTTCCCGAAGCAGACTGTGTGGCACCCAAAGTAGCTGTTCCTGTAACATGCAGATTGCCTGCGATATCGAGCGAATAACTTGGATTGGTATTACTTATACCAACATTTCCATTTGAAGAAAGATAAAGAGAAGTTGTAGTATTCCCGGGTTTAAATTGAATATCTCCGGTCGTATTTCCACCAAAGGTCAAAAGTTGATTATTAGTTGTCTGTATGGTTCCAAAGTTGTTTTCAAAAGTAAGTTGTCCCGCTATTGAAGCATTCCCCACAACATCAAGTTTTGCTGTTGGAGCAGTCGTTCCTACTCCCACATTTCCTCCGTTAAAGAATGAAACACCCGTGCTAAGACCAACGGTTGCAGACGTATTTACAGCTGTATCATTCTTTATGACAACTCCACCGCTTCCCGTACATCCTCCGGCACTGTTTCCTGCACAAATGTATCCGTAGGAATAGAAGCTTGAATTTACTGCCATTGTGCTAGCTCCTATGGCATAAGCGGAGTTGGCCGCACTTCCCGCACTACCGACTGTAAGGAGTTGCGACGGAGTCGTATTTCCTATTCCAACATAACCTGCATTATCTATAGTTAATCTTACTTGAGGACCGGTAGTGTAGTTATTCGTTGTAGCAAAATACATCTTGGTTCCAAGAGTATTGTCATTGGAAACATATAGTCCTGCTTGAGCATTAGAAGTAGCTGCCTGAGAGAATGTTATTCCCACTGCCTTTTGGTTATCTGGCATATAGAAATGGAGTTGTCCCAAATTTGTGCTACCTGGATTTGGCAAAGATAATGATTGATCTCCATAAACATCTATAGTCGCTGCTGGATTTGCCAAACCAAAACCGTTGTATCCCGTTGAACTAAGATAAACTCCGGTCGAGTTTCCTGGTTTAAGCTGAATATCTCCCGTTGTACTTCCTCCTAAGGTCAATAGCTGGTTCCTGGTTGTTTGAATTGTTCCAAAAGTATTTTCAAAAGTAAGCTGTCCTGCTATCGAAGCACTTCCCAAAACATCCAAAGTTGCCGTTGGGGCAGTTGTTCCGACTCCGACATTTCCTAAAGAATTTATATACATTGCTGTCGTAAGTCCCAAATCTCCTCCTACCGATGTTTTGAATGCGAGACCGTTACCATTAAGAGAGTTTATAGAGCTTGTGCTTCCTCTAAAACTAAGAGAGGCAGAGCTTGATGCATTTCCGTTAATATCAAGAAGCGCCGTAGGAGACTCTGTTCCTATGCCAACCATTCCTGTCGGGAAAAGAGCAGCATAATTGTTCAAAGCACCACTTGCGGAAGCATATATTCCGATATTTGTAGTCCCAATTCCTGTTGCCGATACATTAAGAGTCTTTCCCCCTCCACTAGATTGATTGGAAAGAGAGAGAAGATTTCCGGTAGTTGCAGAATTGGTTGCAGAAAGAGTCATCTGGACAAGAGATCCGGTAAAGACAGGCGAAGAAGAGACAATATTCAAAGCAGAACCTGTTGTAAGATTGGAACCTGAAACTCCAAGGATTGTTCCTGTCGTAAGTGAACCTCCGTTAAACGAAACTGCTGTTTGGGAAGTATCTGTTCCGAGATAATTTTGCTGTACTATTCCGTTTTGATCTACCTGGAATGCGGGGATTTGCAATACTTCTCCGCTCGTGGAAGCATTACTTCCCAAAAGATTTCCTACAAGGAGAAGATTTCCAACATTAAATGAATTCTTGCTACCGCCTGTCCCTCCCGCTGCCAAGACCTGAGTCAAAGAATAACTTTGGTTTCTTATATACAATCCTTGTGTTGTATTTGTTGTTCCGGCAATTGCAACTGTTCCACCGTTTTGAGAGAAATCGGAATTAGTGTTAAAGCCCGGATTTGGAATACCGCTTACGCTAAGTGCAGTTACATTATTAGCTACAAAATTGTTTCCCTGATCGTCTTTTTGGAGTGAATTTGTACCCGCAAAAAGATCGGAAACAGAATCACTATGCACTCCTATTGCCGTCGTTCCTCCGCTTGTTCCCAAAGTATCATTTGTAGAGACATATATAAATTGATTTCCGTCGTCAACCGCTACACTCGAAACGTTATTTACAGTTGTATCTCCTGTTCCATTTCCCAAAAGTCTTTGGAAACCGTTAGTAAATACACCCGTAATTACATTTCCGGGATGATTCTGTAAAGATCTTGAGCCGTTAAGATTCATGTTTGCAACTTCTCCAAAGGTAATAGCTGTTGCTGTAACAAAAGGTTCGTCTATATTCCCTGCAAAAAGCGAAGTTCCGTTATTTCCTCCAATTTCAAAGTCCCCTGTCGAATCTGTTATTGAAGAAGGAACGGAAGAGGTAGTAGATCCTTCAATTTTTCCGTCGAGATAAAGTGTTAGAGAATTATTTGAGGCGCTATAAACCACTATTGCCTGATGCCAACCATTATTCAAGACAGTTGAACCTGTTACGGTTCCTGTAGTTGCTCCGATTACGCTTGCCGTTACATTTCCGGAAGAGTTTAATCCCAAAGTGTATGATCCATTCTTAGCCATTATCGTTTGTGCGGCAAGGGGTGTAGTTGCCTTAAACCATGCACCGAAAGACAAATCTCCGGTTACCGAAAAAGTAGAATTATCGGCAATAGAAAGATATTGATTTGTCCCGTTAAATGTTGCTGCGGTACCCCTAACACCATTTGCCGTAAATGTAACTCCTCCATTATTCGTCAGTGTCTGACTCCTATTCGAAGCGTCTGCTAAACCGGCCGAAGCGCTTGCATCCAAAGGCCACATTCCCCTTATATCTCCGTACATCATTTCCGAGATATAGTCCTTTGTGTAGTATTTGACTCCTCCCAATGCCTGAGTTGTGGGGTTTTCATGAATAGCTACCAATCCTTTATTTGTCGCGACATAAATGACATTTGATTTTCCGTCGGCTGTAGATACACCTTCTTTAACAGTTAATCCGTTTAGAGTACTTCCCGTGGGAAGGTTAGGCCCGGAAGAAGGATTTGTCTGGTCATATGCAAACTGTTGTCCTACTTTATCCTGGGTATCATTCTGAATATTTGTAAATATATCTACACTGTTTTTTACATCATTTTGAATAACAAGTGAACCGTTCTGAGTAAGATAAATACCCCTTCCAAAGCCCTTAGATATAGTTACCGGCGAAGCTGCTTGTACAAATGCTGAGGTAAGCGCATTTGGGGTTGTTCTTAATGCTGCAACCTTGTAATCATAGCTTGTTCCCTGTTGAGCATTTGAATCAACAAATGAAGTTGCTGAAGGAGATACTGTGGATGTTATTGTCTGATAAGATCCTCCTCCTATCGATCTTTGAACCTGAAATGCTGTCTGATAATTCGCATTATTTGTCCAAGAAACGGTTATAGAACCTACTGCTGTTTGAGATATAGAAACTGCTGAAGGAGCTGCGGGAGTTGTATATACCAAAGATGAAGGCGTACCAAAATCAGAAGAATAACCGGAGAAATTAGATCTTACCTGATAAGAATATTTATGATTTGCTGAAGGAGGAGCTCCTGGGTTATTAGTAGGATTATCGGTAAAAGATAAAGTATTACCATCCGTTGTGGTTCCTATTGTCGTATATGCACCACCATTCGTACTTCTTTGTATCTCAAAATGAACAACATTTAATGCCGTATTAGTCCAGGTAATTGTAATTTGACTGTCGGAATTATATGTAGCTGTTATATTTGCAGGGGCAGGAACATTTGATACAAAATCCGCAACCGACTCGGAATTTCCTCCAAAAGATGTCCATGCCGAAGGATAACCATATTGATCTACTACTCTTGCTTGCCAATGATAAGCTACTCCCAGGGTGAAACCTACTTGCGAGACATTGGCCGTAAGAGGCGACCCCGAGAAGGCAAATCCCGCGCTTTGAGTCGAATAAATATTGCTAAATGTACCTCCGATTTGCTGCGCTTCTATCTGAAGGTATAAGTTGTCCGAGATATTTGATGTACTTAGGCTAGCTTTAAAACAACCTGTCGATCCCGAATTATCACCCTGCAAAGTCCCTCCAACAGCCAAAGAATTAATACAATCTGTTTGATACTGGGAAAGATTTGTTATTGCAGGAATGTTATCTGAAGATCTGTTAATCGTACCATTTGCACCACCGTTTCCGCCTGTTCCTACATTAGCAGTCGTTGTTCCTGAAAAATTATTAGCTGTTATGTAGTACATAGCTATTCTTCCTCCTCCTCCATTACCGCTTGCCCCCCAGGCATTTACTCCATTTCCTCCGTTTGCCGTAAGAGTTCCATTTCCTGCCAAAGTACCAGCTGTTAACCATATACTTCCTCCAGATCCTCCTCCTCCGTTATTACCATTTGCATTTCCACCATTTCCTCCGTTTGCCGTAATCGTTCCGTTTATAGTAAGAGTTCCCGTAGTTACTATCTTTACTGCTCCTCCTCCGGCTCCTCCGGCTATAGATCCTCCTCCGCCTCCACCACTTCCCAAATCTCCTGGAAGAGTTAATGAACCATAAGCGGCTCCTCCGGCACCTGTACCATTTCCACCTGCCCCTCCATAGCCTGCTCCTCCACCGTGACCGCCTGGATAACCAATACCCGCCCCCGGACCGGAACCCGAAGATCCACCGGCAGCACCAGCTGCGTAACCTTGAGAAGCTGCATTTATCGTACTTGTAGCAGGCAATGTTACATTTCCCGTAAGATTGAAGAAAACACCAACTCCGTTTGTATTATTTGTATATGAACCTGCCGTTGTAATAGTAATTCCTGAAGCTATTGTTGCCGACCCGGTTGAATTAATTGTAAGAAGATTGGCACCACTAGGTTTAAACGTAATGTTTGCATTAATGGTAATATTGTGAAAATTCCAATTCGAAAGATCACTCCCGTACCAAATTCCGTTATTTGCAGGAATAAGCAAGTCTCCAGCGCTCGAACCTTTTATAAAAGCAGTTCCATTTGCTCCTCCCGCTCCCCCAGTTCCCACATTAACCGCAGTCGAACCTGTATAACTATTAGTAGTCGTATAATATATAGCTATTCTTCCCCCTGCTCCGTTACCGCCAGTTCCCCAGTTAGTTGCCGCATTTCCTCCATTTGCTGTAACAGAACCGTTTCCGGCTAAAGTACCCGCCGTAAGATAAATACTTCCACCGGCTCCTCCACCACCGTTATTTCCATTTGCATCTCCACCGTTATTTCCATTTGATGTAATCGTTCCATTTATAGTAAGAGTTCCCGGAGTAGTTATCCTTATTGCTCCTCCACCTGCACCTCCGTTTGCAGATCCTCCTCCACCTCCACCACTTCCCAAATCAACAGGTGCCGTCAACGAACCATAAAAAGAACCACCTGTAGCTCCTGCTCCACTTCCATTTCCTCCCGCTGATCCATAACCTGCTCCAGCCGCAGCACCCGCAGAACCACCACCTGCTCCGGGACCAGCTCCAGAAGTTCCTCCGACTACTCCGGCCGCATAACCCAAACCAGATGCAGTTATAGTAGAAGTTGCCGGTATTGTAACGTTACCGCTTAAATTAAAATAGACTCCAACTCCATTCGAATTGGTAGTATAAGAACTCATAGCAGAAACAGTCACTCCTGAACCAATAGTAGTTGTTCCGGAAACATTAATTGTTAAAAGTTGAGCATTAGAAGGCTGAAAAGCGACATTTGCATTAATAGTAAGATTTGAAAAATTCCAAGAAGATAAATCGCTTCCAACCCAAATTCCATTATTAGAAACTATTAAAAGATCATTAGTGTTGGGATTTTCAATAAAAGCAGTTCCATTTGCTCCTCCCAGACCACCTGTTCCTACATTAACAGGTGTAGTTCCGGTAAAATTATTAGCACTAGTGTAATACATTGCTATTCTTCCTCCTCCTGCGTTACCGCTTGTTCCCCAAGCGTTTACACCGTTTCCTCCAATAGCTGTAACAGTACCGCTTCCAGCTAAAGTCCCGGCAGTAAGATATATACTTCCTCCCGAACCTCCACCACCGTTATTACCATTTGCATTACCACCGTTTACTCCGTTTGCAGAAATAGTTCCATTTACGGTAAGAGTTCCAGTAGCAACAACCCTAATTGATCCTCCCCCTGCTCCTCCGGCTGCAGATCCTCCTCCTCCACCACCACTTCCCAAATCGCCTGGTGCCGATAACGAACCATAAGAAGGTCCCCCTGCTCCATTACCTGTTCCTCCTACTCCTCCGTAACCTGCTCCTCCACCATGACCCGTAGAACCAGCTCCAAATCCTGGTCCCAAACCTGAACCCCCACCCGCAGTACCACCACGCCAACCTTTTCCATATGCTGTTAAAGTTCCTGTTATAGTAACTGTTGAAGCAGATATTGTTGCTATTCCATAATTTGACACCTGATCAAAAGCCTGAACTGTTGCCGTCTCACCTGTTCCTATCGACATTGTTCCTATATTTGTATGATTTCCCGCAAACCCGGAAGGACAATCTGTAGCAGGATCCCAAGCTGCACCTGCATGATCTCCTCCACCTAGACAAGTGTAAGGATCAAAAAACCCTATTGAAGATGTCGTACTTTCCGAAGCATTTGATGCAGTTATTTTTGTCTCGTAAGGAAGCATCTTTGTTCCCTCTACTTTCCATTGCCCTTGCCATACTCCATCCTGTGCCGTTCCCGAAGTCATACTAAGGTCTATTGTTTGTATACCACCCATGTCAGCTTTTACACTTTTTACACCATTTAAATCAGCTACTTCTGTTTTTACGGTAATCGTGTCTCCTACTTTCACTACTGCGGGATTTAGAGACGAAGAAATTATTTCAGGTTTTCCCGTATATACCTGGTTTTGAACAACCGTTTCGTATCCGCTCCAATTAAAGGAAAGAGAAGATTGCTTTGACGGATCTTTTAACTTGGTAGTAATCAATGTATTCTGATCACAAGAGTAATTAGGGATTGTTATGACACCATTTGAATTTGAATATGAAACTTTTTCGGTTCCACAAGTAATTGAAGTTAAGCTCAAATCATTCCAAGTTGTGCCATCTGTTGGTTGAATTTTGAGATCTCCTGACCCTACCGTATCTATTGAAATCTGCCAGTTTACTGAAGTTGTCGGGTAAGATTGATAACTAAAAAGGGTAAGAAGAATTGTAGCGTCTATCATTACCGGATAGTTTGTCTTGGAAAGCCACTGTTGCCCTTCCTGATCAATTACTTTTGCAAGATATGTATTTCCTCCATAAGTGAAGATTTCATAATGAAGACCATAGCTCCTGTTTTTCGTGTTGTACTCTTCGTACATGACCGGTTTTGGTATTGCAAATGCAAACTGATTATTTTTGTTATAGAAAAGTATTGAGCCGTCTTTTTGCTGTTTATAAGTTAGACCCGAAACATTTATCTTTTGAACTATATTTTCGAGAGGCCTTTTGACTCTTACTTCATATTCTTCCAAAATTCCGTTTGAAGAAGGGGTATAAATAAGGTTTATACCATTATATATATTGTTATAAACCGTTTTACCGTCTTTTGCTTCTACCACCGAGGTATTTAATCCTCCCAAGGTCTGATTGGGAATACTTGTAAAAGAGACAGATCCACCCTTTGCCTCAAAAGTTACAGGAGAATCTACATTTCCCTTTTCCGCTGTTTTTAAGGTATAACCCTTTTCTTTCTGGATTGAATACTTTACTGACCCATCTTTTTGAGGTAATTTTTGCTTTGAAACGAAGCTTTCGAGAGCCGACATTTCTTTTTTCTGATTATTTTTATGCGAAACAAGAAAAGTAACAAATGCCAATAAAACAATCAACCCAAAGAATAAGAATTTTTGGTCTTTAAAATTAAATTTTTTAAAATCTTTTTTTGTCATATTAATTATCGACGTACTTAACTACTTTTTGGTCTGAAAGATTTATTACCGATGCTCCTCCCAAAGTCGAAACAGCAACATACACTTTTCCGTTAATTACTCTTGCAAATACTCCATTAACCTTATCTGAAGCAATCCTTCCCCAAGATTCGACAGAGCCGTAGAATTTAGCAGAATTTCTTTCGGAAATTGTTCCCAGGAACTGACTTCTTCCACCATTTCCCTGGTTATAGTTAAATTCAAAAATCTTATCCGTTAAGAAGTTTATTTCTATTAATCCGTTCGTATCTGTTCCGAGGAAAATTATTCCATTTAATGCGTAAACTGAAGTAAGATTAACGCTTGTTCCGTTTATTGCGAAATTCTGACCCTCCGAGAACTTCATCCACATCGTATTGTCTTTATTGTCATAGATATAAACTGAATTCGAGGTTACATATATTGTTACTTTTTGAGGGAAGGGCCTTTGTCCGCACCTTTTATCCGTTCCTATCTGGCAAGCAAGACCTGTATGATCCAACTGTTCGTTATACCAGGAAGAAGATTGAGATGTATCACCATTTACCCATTGTCCTGCATCAGAATCTTTTGAAGTGTCATAAACAAAAACATCTTTTGCATTCGAAAGGTTTGTATCATCTGTTATCATACTTACCTTTCCTCCTATATATACGTCGTTTGTACCTACGCCTAAAACCTGGGTTCCATTAAAGCTGAAGGATGCAAGCTGTCCGCTCCCCGTGCCGCTCATAGAGACCGAAAGACCGGTCGCCGAACTTGTTGCAGGAATTGTTAGATTAAGCTGTGCACCTGTTCCAACTATTTGATTAGCGTATATATTGTTCCAACTAAGATTTGACGAACCTAAATTAGAAACACCGTTTTGGGTAGGAAGAATATCTCCCCC
The DNA here is from genome assembly GCA_021791545.1 of bacterium. GTDB lineage: Bacteria > Patescibacteriota > Microgenomatia > Levybacterales > UBA12049 > JAJYWL01. Next base: position 62,125 of record JAJYWL010000007.1, on the reverse strand, counting down.
TACCTGTAAAGCACTTGCCGGAGTTGCTGTTCCTATGCCTACGTAGTTTCCCGAATTTGCTAATGTTACATAATTGCCGCTTTGAGTCCAACCAGAGACATTTGAAATAGTATTATTTGATATAGTTGAAGATATTGTGACAGTATTTGTATTAGCATCTTTTGTAACGCTGACGTTTGATCCTGCTGCAATATTAAGATCTCCTGTAAGAGTATTTACAGAGGTCACTCCGGAGTTGGAGAAAGTAAGACCTGCCAAAGAAAGGCCTGTTCCAGCAGCTAATGTCAAAGCTCCTGTCTGACCCTGCAAAGAAGTTACTCCTGTTTGTTGTCCTTGATTTGAGGCTATAGTTATAGTTTTTGTCAATGCATCTGTTGAAAGAGTAACACCTGTTCCGGCTGTGAAGTTTAAAGTATCTGAGTTCGAATCTGCTGTGATTTTCTGTCCTCCCGAAACAATATTTTTAAATATATATTGAGAAGATCCTGTGTCCGTATTTGTAATCTTTAATCCGTCTATAGATATTCCTGTTCCGGCGCCGAGATCTATCGCTCCTGTAGAACCACCAAGGGAAAGCACTCCTGTGTTAGCTATTGTAGGAGTCTGTCCGTTAGTAACTGAAAGTCCGGAACCAGCTTGAAGACTATAGATAACATTAGATGCCGTCAATTTACCCGAACCCGCATTTACATCCCTATTGTTGGTATCTATTCCACCGGCAAAGATAGTCTGTCCGTTAACCGTTATTCCTTTTAAGAAGCTTGCTGATTCACCAAAAGTGCTAGGAACGTTTACTTTAAAGATATAGTTATTAGATTCCGTCTCTGCTCCTAAAACCGCATTTCCATTACCCTGCTTCTGTGCTACTACGCTCTTTTCCCCTCCGGTCCCTATTCCTTTAAATACTAAGTCTTTCACGACTATACCGGAAGCCAAAAATAATATTATTACAGGTGCTAAGGTAAGAAGAAGTTTTTTGCTCAAAGGAAATTTACTCATTTCAAGTTTTATATAAGAAATGGTATCCAGAGGCTGAAGAGAATTAATTACATCGGAAGCTTCTTCTGTTCTTTCTTCATGTTTTCTTTCTTCTTGACCGTTTTTAAAATTCTCTAGTTCCGTAAAAGTATATCTTCTTTGGTTTCCAGAGGTTCTTTGGGGTACCAAGATGCCGCGTTGTTCCCATCTTCGAAGGGTTTTCGTAGAAACTCCCAAGTAATCTGCTGCCTTCTGGATAGAAATAAGTTCTTCTTGCATTTAGGACGTTTTTTAGTGTTAAAATAACTTGGACAGTCGTCTTTTTTTTTGTCCAACTTTATACCTATATTAATAGTAAAATTAATCTCAAGTAGATGTCAATAGGTGTCCAGCGTTGACAGGCTCAATTAATTTGTATTAAGCTAGTTTTATTAACATATTTTCTGCCCATATGAAGAAGTTATTAAAAACAGGAATCTTTTTACTCTTAATATCTCTTTTCATTTCTCCACTTAAAATAGTTTTTGCTGCACAAGACACAGCCTCTGGCCTTGCAGTATCAATACCCGTAAACGATACCGTAAAGGACGGAGATATCATTTCTTCTACTCAAATGGGCTATAAGCTTTCAAGAATAGCTTACGATCCTACAACATACGGCGTCGTCACTTCAAACCCGGCAATTCTATTTGAAAATCCCCTCCCAGGCTCCAAGTCAGTCTTAACAACAGGTAAAGCATATGTAAACGTAACGACAATAAACGGAAATATAAAGAAAAACGATCTTATCGCAACATCAACTATTCCGGGAGCAGGACAAAAAGCAGATCTGAACGGTTTTGTACTTGGAACAGCCTTAGAAGACTACTCAAATGCGAATAAGTCGCAGAAGGGAAAAATACTTGTTTCAATAAATATTCACTATAACGGAGCGTTCGTTGACACTAAAACAAACTTAATTCAACAGTTCAAGACGATGGGAACCGCAACGTTTCTTACTCCTCTTGCCTCACTTAGATATCTTCTTGCAGGACTTACGGTAATAATTGCATTTGTACTTGGATTCATATATTTCGGTAGAGTTGCTTCAAAGGGAGTCGAAGCATTGGGAAGGAATCCTCTCGCCGGAAGACTTATTGAAATCTCTGTCGTACTTAATGTCATTTTCGCAGGAGCAATTGTACTTGCGGGACTCGTAATTGCTTACTTAATATTAATAATATGAACCTTTATTTACAGCTATATCTAGGATTAATTCTTTTACTTTGCGCTACTGTCATGGGAATAGGCCTTTTAGTATTCTTCTACTTTAAGCTCTTAAAAAGATATTGGAAATTACAACAAGAAGAACTATTAAAAGAAGAATCAATAAACGAAAGAAGTCTTGAGCTTTTAAAAAAAGCCCAAGAAGACTATCAGATAAAAATAAAAGAAGCCAAAGAAGATGCAAAAGAAATAGTTGACCAGGCAAATAAAGAGAAAAAAGATACCGAAGAAATGCTTCTCGACACCCTGAAAGACCTAGATGAAAACGAATTAAAACTAATAAAAGAGACTTCCAGAAACCTTCTTAAGAAGTATGGATTATCGCTAAAGATAGAAAAAATTGGCGATATCAATCTGAGAAATAATATATCAAAAAGTATAGAAGAATATAAAAAAACAGAGAATAAAAAACTTGAAGAAGAGGTTTTAGAAGAAGAGATTCAGTCACAAAAATTGTTGGAAGAAGCTATTGAAAAATCTCATGACTCGATAGAAAAAGGCTTGGAAGAATATAAAAAGAAAAAGCTGGAAGACGTAGATACAAATATACAAAAAATAGTAATGAACACGGTAAAACTAACCATAGGAAAAAGCATTAGCACAAAAGAGCATGAAAAACTCGTTCTGAAGGCTCTGGAAGAGGCCAAGAAGGAAGGAAAATTATAAATGGATATAGCAACTATAGAAGAGAAAGATCAATTACTGGACTATATTCAGATGGCTAGAGACGGAATATTCACCGAGAAGGGAATAGAAAGAACCTTAAAAGGGATTCCCCTTCCCTATTCAAAGATTATTAAAGAAGAACTAGGAGACTCTTTAAAAGATAACGAAGAAGTGAAAAAAGCACTTGATCAAATGGAAGAAAAACTTGAATCTCTAAAACAAATAAATATAACCTTGAGTTTTAAACCGTCGGAAGTATTCGTTAAAAATATCCATAGGTGGCTTAAGAAAAACTTGAGCGAGGATATAATAATCAATTTAAACGAAGATGAGGGTCTACTAGGTGGGATCGTTCTAAGCTACAATGGATATTATACGGATTTAAGCATTAAGAAAAAACTTGAAGAACTGTCTTTTAAAAACTTAAGCAATGGAAACATTTAAAAAACTTTTAGATAAAACAGGTGAAATAGGGTTTGTCACTCAAGTCATAGACAGCATAGTATATGCAGAAGGTCTTCCCGGAGTTCAACCGGACGAGATTGTTGTTTTTGAAACAGGAGAAAAAGGACAAGTTCTTTCACTTAATGAGGGTTCCATAGAAATACTCACTTTCTCACCCGAACAAATAAAGGTGGGTACAAAAATAACGAGAACAGGAACAATTCTTGAATTCCCTTCGGGAGAAGGCATGTTGGGAAAAGTAGTAGACCCGTTCGGAAACCTTTTAACAGAAGAGGGAAAAGCAACAATTAAAACAACTCCCTACCCGGTGGACAGAGAACCGGAAGGAATAGTCGAAAGAGAATCCATTAAAAAATATCTCGAAACGGGAACTTCAATCGTCGACCTTATGATACCTCTGGGAAAGGGACAAAGAGAGTTGGTAATCGGCGATAGAAAAACAGGAAAAACTAATTTTCTCCTTCATACGATACTTACGCAGGCAAAACAAGGCAATATTTGTATTTATGCCTGCATAGGTAAAAGAAAGATAGATATAAAAAAATCGGAAGAATTCTTTAGGGCGAATAAGATAATGGATAAAGTTTTACTGATTGCCTCTACTTCAACCGATCCTGCAGGAACAATTTTCGTAACCCCCTACTCTGCAATGGCAGCCGCAGAGTATTTTAAAGACAAAGGAAAAGACGTACTCGTCGTTTTGGACGATATGTCTACTCATGCAAAGTTTTACAGGGAAATTTCACTTCTCGGTAAAAGATTTCCAGGAAGAAATTCCTACCCCGGAGATATTTTCTATGTACATGCAAAACTAATGGAAAGAGCAGGCAACTTCTCTACTACCAATGGAGAGACTGCGATAACTTGTCTTCCCGTTGTAGAGACAACACAGGGAGATCTTTCCGGTTTTATACAGACAAACCTTATGTCTATGACTGACGGCCATCTATTCTTCGACAGTAATCTTTTCTATCAAGGAAGAAGACCTGCAATAAACCCCTTCCTTTCGGTAACAAGGGTAGGAAGACAAACACAGTCCTCAATAAAAAGAAGCATAAACAGAGAAATTACGTCATTCTTGACCCTGTATGAAAGAATACAGAATTTTGTACATTTCGGTTCCGAACTTAACGAATCATCAAAAATAACGCTAGATACAGGAGCAAAGATCCAAAAACTCTTTGACCAGCCATCAAATGAAATAATTCCAATTAATGTACAGGTCATAATATTTGTAATGGTATGGGGAACCTTACTTCCCAATCTTAAAATTGAAGAAGTCATAGAAAAGAGAAAAAAACTTACGGAGCTATATCTTAAGGACCCGAAATTACAAAAGGAACTTGATGAGATGATTGAAACTTCGGAGACATTAAATGAGTTACTTAAAAAAACAACACCGGAAAATAAGATTATAGAAAAGATACTAAACTTATGATTTCAAAAAAAGGAATAATACAAGAAATAGACAATCTATCCGGACTCAAGATAATGGTCGAGACTTATGAAGAAATAGCGGCTTCAAGAATAAGAAAAACAAGAGAGTCGGTACTTAAAAGTCGTTTCTTTGTTGAAGACCTTAACCTTATCTTTAGCGAAGTAAAAATGTCATATAAAAAAGAAATAGATATGCTTTTAAAAAGAAACAGAATCAAAGATCCCAATAAAGCCACTTTTTATCTTAGAAACGGTAAGACTCTTTTTTTACTTGTTTCTGCCAATACGGGTCTATATGGAGACCTTGTTAAGAATACATACGATATGTTTTTAGAGGAAATAAAGAAGGAAAATGCGGAAGTCGCGATAATAGGAAAACAAGGATTGAATCTCTTTTTGAACGAAAAAATCAATAAAAAATATACCTACTTTGACTTCCCCGACGGAGGAATTGACGATGAACAGCTGAAAAAGATAATCACTTTCCTTCTCCAATATCAAAGGATTGTTGTTTTCTTTTCCAAATTCCAAAGTATAATTACACAAAAAGCAGAGATGGCTGATATCTCAGGAAATATTGAAGAACAAGAGACAACCGGTGTTCCCGTAAAGTATTTCTTTGAGCCATCCATAGAAAAGATTCTTGCATTTTTTGAACAAGAAATATTTGCATCTATTTTTGAACAAACTATGAAGGAATCACAACTTGCCAAATTTGCCGCAAGGATAGTAACACTAGATTCATCTACGGAAAACATTAAAAAAAGACTTGACCAAATGCTGTATGAAAAGAATAAACTAATACATAGCGAGGAAAATAAAAAACAGTTGCAGACATTTTCAAGTATGAGGCTTTGGAGCAGATAATATGAAAGATTCAGGAAAAATAATAAGCGTTCAGGGACAAATAGTTGAGGTTCAGTTTCCTCAAGAAAATCTTCCCAAAATCAACGATGTTCTTGTCTTAGAAGGAGATAATAAAGTTCGCCTGGAAGTAGCTATTTCCTCGAGCCCTTCAAGCTTTTATTGCATTTCTCTTTCCCCTACTCAGAAACTTTCAAGAGGGAAAAAAATCATAAATACAGGAAAACCCATCGCAATTCCTGTAGGAAAAAATGTTCTTGGAAGAGTTATTGATATCTTTGGAAACCCCCTGGACGACTTAGGGAAAGTAGATAGGACAGAGGAAAGACCTATTTACAGAGAATATCCCGTATATAAAGATCTTTCGACAAAACAGGAAATTATGGAAACAGGAATTAAAGCCATAGATCTTTTATCCCCTTTAGTAAAGGGAGGAAAAACAGGTCTTTTTGGAGGCGCAGGGGTCGGTAAAACAATACTTTTAACAGAAATCATACATAACGTAGTTTCACTCGAAAAAAGCGATTCTAAAGCCTCAAAGTCTGGTAAAAATGTTTCTGTTTTTGCAGGTATCGGAGAAAGGGTAAGAGAAGGACAAGAACTCCATGAAACCCTTAAGGAACAGAAAGTATTGGATAAAGTAAGTCTTATCTATGGAACAATGGGACAAAACCCGTCAATAAGATTTAAGACTGCCCTTGCAGCAGCAACAATTGCCGAACATTTTAGGGATGAAGAAAAAAGAGATATACTCTTTTTTATAGATAATATTTTCCGTTTCGCACAGGCAGGAAACGAACTTTCACTTTTGATGAATACCATTCCCTCGGAAGATGGATATCAGGCGACTTTAGCTTCGGAGATGGCTTCTTTCCATGAAAGACTCATCTCCAATAAAGATAATTCAATAACTACGATTGAGGCAATATATATTCCAAATGATGATATTCTAGACCAGGGAGTTCAGGCAGTTCTTCCCTATCTTGAATCGACGGTAGTACTTTCAAGGAATGTCTATCAAGAAGGAAGACTTCCCGCAATTGACCTTCTTTCTTCAAGCTCTTCAAACCTTAATCCGGAAATTGTAGGAGACCTTCATTATGAAGTTGCTCTTAAAACTCAAGCTCTTCTAAAGCAATCTTTAGCACTCGAAAGAATAGTCTCTCTCGTAGGAGAATCGGAGTTATCCGCGGATGACAAATTAGTCTACGAAAGGGCCAAGAAAATAAAAAACTACATGACACAGAACTTCTTTGTCGCTACGGATCAAACAGGAAAACCTGGTTCCTTCGTTCCAATTAAAACTACCGTAGAAGATGTAAATGACATATTGAACGGAAAATACGACAGCGTAAGCGATGAAAAATTCCTCTATATAGGTAGCGCAAAACAAATAAAATGAGCGATAACAGTTTCCTAAGGGTAGTAATAAAAAACAAAGAAAATCAAACAACCGAAGAAGACGTTAAAGCTCTTTCATCAGTCAACGAAAGAGGTCCTTTCGACATCCTCCCGCTTCATGAAAATTTTATCTCAATAATAAGAGAAAAGATTACTTTCCATAAAAAGGATGGAAGCAAAAAAGAGATACAACTTGAAAGAGGGGTCCTCAAAATTACCAAAAATGAAGTGAGTATTTATCTCGGAATTTAAATAGAGTTACCGAAGAACTAACCGAAGCAGAAGCTGTTCTAAACAGCAATTCAGACATAATTCTTCCTGGAATGATAAGGAATTTCGATACAGACATTCATTCCGACAAACCTTTCAAAATATCGGTAAATCTCCATTTTGGCAAATATAATCAAAGATTGACAAAAGAAGCTCAGTTTTTATCACAAGGAAGCATCCAACCTTGGGTCTTAGCTTTAATTGGCATACTTATTATTGCTTTGCTATTGGGATTCAAAAAAGGTCTGAAGAAAAACTAAACACTTCTTCTATAATCTGCTCTGTGGACTTGCCTTATCTTCTCCTCATTAGGACTCTCGAAATGCTCCTTTATAAAGGCTATTGTTTCTTTGGGATCTTGTGTATTGACAGATATACCTGTTCCAAGCTCAAAACCCCCAAGAATCTTAAGCCTGGGAATTAATCTTAGATACCAATCTCCTCCTGGATAGATATAGAAATTGAAAGGAAACTCGTGCCCATGCCTTAAATCAAAAATCTGAATAGTTCTATAAAGCACTTTGGCCATATCTTTTATTTCCAGATCCGTAATCTCAGAAAAAAGTCTTCCTCTTTCCTTAGGGTGTATCCAAACTTCATCCGGCCATTCCGATGTTATTGGGCAACTTATCTTAAAAAATTCGGTTTCCTGGAATTCTTCTCCCTTAGCCTCCTCTGGCAAAACAGGGATTTCCATTTTTACATTATCCGGTATAACCACAAGCTGACTATGTGGATGACCAAGGCTCTCTCCTCCACCTTCACCATGATTATGAAATACATATACTTTACCCTTATCCTGATGGGCCTTAAACCTCTCTCTATATGTCTTAATTATCAATTCGGTGTGGTCCAAAGGAAGCTCGTCAAAGCTTTTATGATGATCTGGAGAATGTATTATTACCTCATGTATGGGAGCAAAGGGATATTTATTTGGGACTACCCTTACTTTCCAATTAGGATCTCCCTCTTTCCCGCCTATCCTATAGACTTCTTTTTCATCTGCTTCTCTTCCTACACAAAAAGGGCAACTTGGCTCTACTCCTTTTGATCTATCCGGTCTTTTGGATCTCTTCGGAGCTGAAATAACCCATTTTCCAGATATAGAATCTTGCAGGAATTTAAAGTCCATATACTTATTAAACATTAAAATTCATGAGTTTTGCAATAAGTCTTTTCACGAATGAAAAAGTGCGTGAAAAACCAAATATTTAAGCTATTTTTTAAAAATCGCTGAAATATGTTCTATTTAAGTATTATAAAGATTTTAAATGATATAGTTTTTGAAAAGAATTTGAATGTTTCTAAACTTAAATTCACACCCCAATAGCAGGAAAAAATAAAGAGTGCTATTAACTTTACATGAGAGAATTGCTTGAGTTTTAAAGGAAAAACGAAAATAAAGATAGCTGAGCGTTATTCTTTAATCTCTACCTGACCGATCAATTTTCACCAACGTTTTTAGCTTTATAAATTGTATTTTCGGAAAATCCTCGGTAATAGATAATTGAAACATTTTTCGAACGCCCGGCTTCCCTACCTGTGAAATAATTTTCTAAACTGAAAAAGAAGATTTATAAAGCTTGATAAGTAATAAAATATATCAGACAAGACTTTTACATATCTTAATATTACATTAAGCAGAAATTAGATTTTTCCACCCCATCATTTATTAAACTAGTCATTTTCTACATTAACCAGATAAAGAAACACTAAAATTAAAATTGATTAGTAAGACTATTAAATGACTTAGAGTAATTATGTAATTGAAATATCAAGAAAACTTTTCTTTTAAGATAAGGTAAGAAAACTTAACTAAAGAAAGTTGTCTCTTTATTCTCCATGGTTGTATTACTAGACGAAACAACCATTCAAGCCCAAGACGTCTCATAAGGCCCGGTGCCCTTCTTACATTACCGCTTACAAAGTCAAAAGCACCTCCTACGCCCACTGCAACCTTAACAGGAAGTTCATTTAAGTGCTCTGAGATCCAAATTTCCTGCTTTGGGGAACCAAAAGCCACAAACAAAATGTCTGTTTCTTTATTTTTAAGCTCTTCCGACCATTCTTGAGCGACCCAACCTACGTTTAAACCAGGATACCTTTTTTGTAAGCACTCTGATGTTTTGACTGCTACGTTTGGTCCTGCACCAAGAAAGCTTACCGTTATAGGCCGTTTTGATACTTCTTTGCACAGCATTTCCATGAAATCAACACCCGTTATACGCTGTTTTAAGGACTTACCCAACAATTGGCTTCCTAAAATTATCCCAATGCCATCCGGCAAAGCTAATTCTGCCCCATTTAAGACTTTTTTATAGTCTTTATCATTGTTGGCAATTACCAAAAGTTCGGGGTTAGGGGTCACAATGTAGTACTTTTTTCTTTGTTTTTGAAGATTTTTTACTATATACTCTAGGACTTCTGTTTCAGTTAGGTTATTAAACCCTACCCCAAGCAAAAAAGTTTTGTCAAAATCGTTCATTTTACTATAAGGCAATCTTCATAATTTCCGGAATCTGTAATTTTATTAGTTTTGAACATTTTAATTATTCAGTTTTTGACTTCTTAATTTATAGCTGAGATCTTAAATAATGTTAAGTTTAGACTATTTTTACTTTCTAAATACTATATTATGGTTAAGCGTGAAAATTGTCTATCTCAACTGTCTTTTTTTCCCAACTCATTTATTGTCAAAAATTCTTATAGGACTTATTTCTTAGCAATGCTTCTTTTATAAAGCTCTATGTTTTCAAGTGCTACACCCGTTCCCCTTACTACACATAAAAGTGGATCTTCTGCCAAATGACAAGGAACACCTGTTATCTTTGTCATCAACTTATCAAGGTTTTTGAGTTGTGATGTTCCACCGCTCATTACAACACCTTTATCTATGATGTCTGATGCAAGTTCCGGAGGAGTTTGCTCCAAAACACCCTTTACTGCAGATATTATGTCTACTAAAACTGGGTATATCGCTTCATTTACATGGGTTTCATTTAATTCTATTGTTCTTGGAAGACCTGATATCGCATCTCTACCCTTAATTTCCATTTTTGTATTCTCTGCTTCTCTCTTATCGTCTATTACGGCATTTCCTATTTGGATTTTGATTTCCTCCGCAGTCCTTTCCCCTATAAGAAGGTTAAATTTCTTTTTACAGTAGTTTGTTATGGCCTCGTCTATCTTATTTCCTCCTACTCTTACGCTGTCATGCACAACTACTCCTCCTAAAGAAATAACAGCACATTCCGTTGATCCTCCACCCGTATCTACTATCATGTGCCCTGCTGCCTGAGCAATGGGTATTTTTGCTCCTATTGCTGCAGCCAAGGGTTCTTCTATTAAATATGCTACCTTTGCCCCTGCTGCCATAGTTGCATCCAAAACCGCACGTCTTTCTACCTGGGTAACTCCCGCCGGAATACATATCATTACTTCTGGCTTGAAAAAACGTGCTTGACCGGCTGCTTTATCTATAAAATACGTGAGCATTGCCTCTGTTATCGTGTAATCTGCGATTACACCATCTCTTAAAGGTCTTAAAGCAACGATATTCCCCGGGGTTCTGCCAAGCATTTCTTTTGCCTCTTTTCCCACGGCAACAACTCGGTTTTCTTCTGCTGTTACGGCAACTACTGTGGGTTCATTAAGGACTATTCCTTGTCCTACCATATATACAAGGGTATTAGCAGTTCCAAGGTCTATCCCTATTCTCTTAGAAAGCATATAAAAAAGGAGCGAACTAATATATCAAAACATCAACTTAGTGTATCAATTTCTCTGATTAGCTTCGCCAAATTGATTATATATAGCTCAAGGGTCTCTTGCAAGTATTATTTGTAGCCTGTATAATTCGCTTGAGTATGAAAAAACTCATTATCCCTTCTTTAATAATAATCTTTCTGCTTGTAATGACAGTACTTGTCGTTCTTTACGGAAAGGGTTACAGATTCGGATTATCTAATGGAGCTCCGGCTCTTTCGGGAACCGGCCTTTTGGTTACGACAAGTAACCCGGACGGAGCTCAGGTATTTGTAAATGGACATCTGACAACTGCTACGGATAACACTATTAATCTTGCACCGGGAAACTACGACGTAAAGATATATAAGGAAGGGTACTTTCCTTGGGAAAAACAATTAGTAGTAAAAAAAGAAGTAGTAACAAAAGCAGACGCTCTTCTTCTTCCTACGGCTCCAAAGCTTGAAAGTATTACAAATACGGGAATATCTAACCCTGTGATTGATCCTTCTCTAACCAAACTTGCCTTTAACGTAGCTTCTCAATCTGCAGTTAAAAACGGTATTTATGTCTTAGATATGTCTTCAAGGCCAATTCTTACTTTCCAGGCTTCTTCTAATCAGATAGCAGACGATACAAGCTTTCCGTTCTCCAAAGCAACTCTAAGCTGGTCACCTGACGGATCACAAATATTAGCTTCCATTTCCGGACAGTCAATGTTTCTTCTTGCTGCCAATGGAATGAACTCTAACCCAACTGATGTAACAGAAACCCTATCCGCCACAACTGCACTTTGGAATAAGCAAAAGACAGATAAACAAAAAGCACAAAACGAAGCACTTCCTAAAACATTAAGATCAATAGTTTCAAATGACTTTAACATTCTTCAGTGGTCTGAAGATGAAACAAAAATTCTTTATGAAGCTTCAAATAACGCTACCCTTCCTCCTATAATTACTCCTGCATTAATAGGAACAGACTCAACTCCCGAAGAAAGAACACTTTCAAAAGGTGCAGTCTACGTTTATGACATAAAAGAAGACAAGAACTTCAAGATACTCGATAAACTTCCCGAAGGAACACCATCTCCAATAATGTTCTTCCCTGACTCTACTCATCTTGTATACGTACATAACGGTAAAATTGACATGATGGAATACGATGCACAGAATCAAACTACGGTTTATGCGGGACCTTTTGTAAATGATTATGTCTTTCCATGGCCTGACGGAACAAAGCTTGTTATATTAACTAACCTTGGTAATCCAAATATCCTTCCCAACCTCTATACAATTAGCCTCAAATAGTTATTTAGGTTTGGCAAAGACCAGAAGCCTTTGAAGAGTGGTGCCCGGAGGCCAGCAAGTCTGTAAAATTAAAGTCTCCGAAGATTTATTCTGGGCATTTACGATGTATGAAACATCCGAAGGGTTAACTATCTTTGATCCTGTCACCACATAATTAAACCTTTTATTTGCATAGAATATTACTATTTCATCTCCCGGCTTAAGATCTTTAATTAGATAGAAAACGGCATTATACCTTCCTACATCCCAAAAGTTATCCGTAGAATGTGCAAATAGATAGACATTCCCTTTCATTCCCGGGAAAACTGTTCCTTTTGCATGAGCAACTCCCTTCATCAAAAGAGGAAGAAATTGATCCTGGTTTGAAGCATCGACATTTGGAAAAATTTTTGCAGTTGCTCCAATTTTGGGAATTACTATAGAAAATGATGGATCCGGAGGAACAAGAACCTGCTCTTTCGGGCCTGTAAGGACATCCGAAAAATTAGAAATAGATTGAGCCTTATTTTCTTGTTTTGATAAAACTTGGACATTTTGAGGAACCGTAAATTGCACTCCCCTTGTCTGTATGACTTTAAAAGAAATTTCATAATAAATCGCAGGACCAAAGGTTGCTAAAATTCCAAAAATGGCAAAAAGAACAAGAAAATTACCTATGGATCTTAAGATCAAAAAGCGCAAAATTTCGCTTCTCTTCATAATAATTATGTAAAAGAATCTTTATCTAGTACCCCCGGCGGGAATCGAACCTGCATCGATCGCTTAGGACGCGACTACTCTATCCATTGAGCTACGGAGGCTTCTGCTAAATTCTATAGAAATACTTAAAAATTAGCAACAATATTATTTATTGCAAATACCTTCTTTAACAGGTCCCCGCCTTTAGTTACCCTTACTCTACACATCCCAAACTTCAGTTTTCCCTGCTTCTTTCCTTTAAGAATATAAACATTTTGAAATTTTTGTTTTGGAACACCAATCAAACTAGACCAAAAAGTAAGGCACTTTTCTTTATCCATGTCTTCATATATTCTTATGCTTATTTTTAACCTTTCATCGTCTATTTCAAAAATGTTTCTTAAACCCTCAACAAACACTTTTATTAGTTTAGGGTCTGTATTGGAAAGCATGAAATCCTTCTTATTACCCTCTGCCCAATAAAGTGCTGAAAGAAATAGCAACTTTTCCTTTTTAGATAACTTTCCGATTTCTTTTTTAGCCTCAACAAAAGCTTTTTTCTCTTTTTCAAATTTTAAATTCTTACTCCCTCCCCTCTTAGTTCTCCATGCTTTCAAAACTTCTGAAGACATTTTCACTTGTTTTGCATGATAAAAAACTGTAGTTTTAGGAATATTCAAAATTTTAGAAATTTCTAGTATACTTTTCCCTTTCTTTCTCATAAATTTCAATTTATTAAGTTCTTTTTCACTCAAGCGTCTAGCCATAATTTAATTATGACCAAATGAGACCTTCTTGTCAATCAAGAACAAGTTTGTATATTCAAATCAAAATCAATAAAATTATCCCACGGGGTGTAGTTCATCGGTAGAACGCTCGGTTCGGGACCGAGAGGTACCGGGTCCAATTCCCGGCACCCCGACTTTTCTTCTTGCATCCGTTTACTCAACCATTTAAAATATTTTTATGCCCGAGTTTGTAGATGCAAATCAGTCCCCTACGGTACTTGAAGCACAAAAAATCGTCTCTAAAAACACAAATCAAGAAACACAAGAGTCTCTTGGAATGATAAACGACACATATCTCATTTTTGCAATGAGAAGAAATATCTCAAATGATCTGGCAGATATAACTCTCTTACAAAAAGACGCCAGAAATGAAGCCGTAGAGGCAGCATCAGGCCTCAAAACCCAAGTTGAAGGACTTTTGGGAAACTCAACCCACATGGAAGCAATCGATAAACGCGGAGATGTCATAAGAATATACGGAAAAGAAGAAACACAAGAACTTGGACTTTCTCCTGTAAATGCGGAAGCTGCTTTAGTCAGAATAAGTAAGGGTGAAGAGATAAATCCATACGGCAAAATTACGGAATACGAAATAAGACAATACTACTTCTTAACTAAGATGGGTGTTCTTCTTATCGACCTTGAATGGCCTACATTCATACAGACAGATAAAGGAATACATACCGTACCGATCAGAGAAAGCGAACTTTCATTTAGAAAAGTCGAGCTAGGAAAGACTGGAATAAAAGCTATTTCTGAAGATCTTTCAAATAATCAGGCTTTAGATACTAAATTTCGATCTATTCCACCCGAAGAACCTGAGGAAAAGGCACTTGAAAGACTTACGCTAAGTAAGGAAGCGCAAGAAGAAGCAAAAGAGCCGGGAAGAAGGCTCTGGATTAAGCTTCGTGAAATGCTTGGGAAAGCAAGAGTAGCATCATTTAATACGGAAGACGGTCAGGAATGGACAATAACCACTCCTAAAACTATAGAACAAATGGGAGTTAATGACGAAATACCGGGACTTGAGCAGTTAAGGCTAGATACAGATCTTATTCTGACAAACATCAATGACAAAAACGGACCGGAAACCACCAGTCTTTATTTTCTCTCCCCCAGAGAAGTAATAGAACATAAAGAAACAGAAGATTTTCATACCCCAAATCAATTGGTTCAATTAGACAGAAGCGACATAGAAAAAGTTATCTCCTCAATAAGCTACCCCCAAAATCTTAGAAGAAAAGATTAATACATTCTTGCATTAAAGATTAACTTGTGCGATGATATTTGGCATGGCAGAGACACAAAAACTCACCAAAAAAGAGAAAAAGGTACTTCGAAAACAAGAATGGCAGGATAAGTTAGCCCAGGAACAAAAAAATCAAAGATTAAAAAAGATTGGCATATGGATAGGAGCTATTGCAATAATAATTGCATCCGTAGGCGGTCTCATCCTCTTTGCAACAAGCTCTTCAAGCCCTACCACCCCGACTCAAACATCAATTAACGTAAAGCCTATTTCCTCAACTGATGTCACAAGAGGAAATAAAAACGCAAAAGTAACCCTAATAGAATATTCAGACTTTCAATGCCCTGCTTGTGCAGCTTTTCATCCACTTGTTAACCAGCTTCTTTCAGATTACGGAAATAAAATATACTTCGTCTACAGATTCTTCCCATTAACCAACATCCACCAAAATGCAATGATTTCAGCCCAAGCAGGATACGCTGCCTACAAACAAGGAAAATTCTGGGAAATGGGAGATTTATTATTTAATAACCAGAATGATTGGGCAGATCTTTCCGATCCAACGAGTGTTTTTGTAGGATATGCCCAGAAATTGAACTTAGACGTAAATAAGTTCAAGGAAGACATGAATTCGGATCAAACAAAGAATTTTATACGATCAGAACAAGACGAAGGAAATAACGCAGGAATTACATATACACCAAGCTTTATCCTAAACGGTAAATTAATAAGTAATCCAACGAGCTACGATGCCTTCAAGCAGTTGATTGACAATGAACTTAATAAGAAATAATCTTTTTCAGCTGTCCGCAGTTCTGGGGTTTCTAGGATTCCTTGATTCTACCTATCTTACTATCATGCATTACAGGAATGTCTTACCTCCCTGCACGCTTAAGACCGGCTGTGAAACTGTCTTAACAAGCACTTATTCAACCGTAGGACCATTTCCGCTTGCTCTTTTAGGGTCTATTTTTTACCTTGCAGTAATATTTCTCTCCATCTTATGCCTATTCCACTACAAGAGGTTGTATTTGCGTTCATTAGTCTTTACTGTCTTTGTAGGCTTTATCGTCTCCCTACAGCTACTTTTACTTCAGATTTTTGTAATACATGCATTTTGCCAATATTGCCTTCTCTCGGAGCTAATTTCAGCTTTATTATTACTTCCCGCTATCCTTTCAAAAGATTTACTTATTGACAAAGTTAAAGAAAAATAGATAATAAGTTAACTGCCTCTGACTGCCCCAAATAAATATGACAACACCGGAAAGAACAACACAAAGAGTATGGCCACCAACACATGACTCCCTTCAATGGGAACACCTAAGAAGTCTTCCTCAGAAAGATTCCGCTTTCCCTCAAGCCAACCAGTTCATGGATTCCTATTATGAGCAACACCCAGAAGCAAAAGATGATTTAAGTGTCGCATGGCTTTTTAGAGACATCAAAGACGGAAGATTCTGGGGAATTATGGATAGAATTGACGGACAAGTAAGCTATGAAGGAATTCCTACTTTTGCAAATGGCCTTCCAAAGTCTGAGTGGGATCAAGAAAGAGAAAAATCAAGGACTTGGGCAAAAGAGAATTTCACAGAGGAACAGTTACAGGATCTGTTCGGAATATATATGGAAATGGTATTTAGCGCCCCCGAAGGTACTGTTTTTGCTCCAGGCAGTCAAAGACCATTTAGCATTGCACATAGCCAAATTGTTGAAAAACCGGGATCAATGTTTGCAGACAGGATTAGCCCTCAACTAAGAAGAAGACTCAACAATGGAAGATTTTGGGAAGAACTTGCTGACATGCGAGTAGGAATCAACGGAGGACACTCTTTTAGAGTTGTTGATAATGTTCTAACGAAAAATTATAAAGACTTGGATCCAACAGGCACTGCTGACGGATTAAAAGTATTAGAAAGAGTCAATGGTGAAGGTAGAAAATTTGATTTTGATTTACGCTATCTATCAGATGAGGCATTAGATAGATATGCCGATTTTGTGGGTAGAATAAATACAGATAGACAAGCCTTGGGGGTTTCAAAACAAGACATAGCTAAACTTGTGAGGCCGTATTTTGACGAAGTAATTGGCCCTGATTTTACAGACGAAGAATCATTAAGATTTGACGAACATTATGATTATGACAAAAATAGAAATGTAAAACCAAAAAAAGACTACAAAGCAAGGCTTCAAGATCCCATTATTCAGGAATATCTTCCAATGTTTCTTGATAAAGAACTAGTCTCCCACTTGGAGTATTTAGCATCAATTGGACAAATTGAAGCTGTAACCGAAGTATTAAAGGCAATCCCATCCCCAAACAGAATTACAGAAACCGCTGAAGCAATGAAAAGCGAACCAATAAAAAGACTAGCTATTCTCTATACTAGAGTTCACTCCGAAGATCCTGAAGAATAATTTATAATACCCAAAAACCCAAAGACTGAAGAAATTACTTCTTATTTGCTTTTTTATAATTTAAATCCGTCTCCATTCTTGCAGTAATTAATTCCCTGATTATATCTGTCTTAGTTTTTTTATAAACAAAAGAAGCCCATTCAACATATTTCTCTTCTTTTGCTGTTAAAACTAAATTAAATCTTACCTTTTTTCCTCTCTTATTCAATTCCAAAAATTCTTTTATGAGTGCCGGAATTTCACTTGGATCTTTATATTGCTTATCTACAAAAAGCTCAGAATGGACTCCTTGAACAATAAAGGGGAATTTATCTTCTCCGCTTCCCTGGTGCAAAAAAAGAAGAGGCTTTCCTTTCTGAAGAGCAATAGTCATTTGATGACCAGTACTTAAACCCTTAACTGTACCCTCCACTATCCCAACATCAGCATATAAAATAGAAGCCATAATATCTTCATACATTTCCTCATAATCAACTCTTAAATCTTTTTCCAGAACTTCTTTTGCTTCATCAATCCAATCTCTAGTTAATGTATGTCCTCTTGATTTTATAGTACTACAAATCTGTTTATAAATAGGAAAATATTTATCAAACTGAGAAGTTGAAGCTGCAAAAAATACCTTCATACAACAAAATGATATCTGAAAGAAAATATAAAATCAATATGTACTTCGTGTGCATATTATATCTGAAAATTAAGATAGAAAAAGTACCACTTGACAACATATAATGTGTATGATATACACATTATATGTTAACAATAAGAGGTTCTGGTGGAAGAAACTGGATAAATTATTGTAAAAACGTCTTAGATTACGGAAGTAAATTTCATGATGAAGAAGAAAAGATAAAAGAATTAACAGATGTTTTCCTAGTATTTAATACATTCGACCCAAATGATAAGATATTTAAAGAATTGGGAGATAAAAAATTAGTTAGCTTATATAGAAAAAAAATGGAAACTACGGAAATAGTCCCCGAACTAAACTCTTCTTACGGGAAAAGATTGTACGATCAATTAGGAATAGATCAGATAGATTGGATTGTCAAAAGATTAAAATCAAAACCAGAAACAAAAGCTGCTACCATCAGTCTTCTTTTGCCCAATGATCCTGGACCAAGAATACCGTGCCTAAGCTTAATAGATATTAAAGTAAGAGAAGGAAGGCTTCATTTAACAGGATTCTTTAGATCTCAAAATGTGACAAGAAGTTATGCGAATTTTATCGCAATTCACTATCTACATAAAAAAATAGCAAAAGCAACAGGATATCCATTAGGACAAATGAAATTTATGGTTTCCTCTGCTCATATATATGAGAAAGACATTGAAACCGTAGAGAGGCTCTTAAAAGAATCTAAAAAGTATTTAAATGAAAAAAACTGAAAAAGAAATAAGAGGAAAATTTAAAAACAGGAAAGAAATGTATGAGGTTTTAGCTAAATTAAGTGCTATTTCCCCTAAATGGCAACAAAGAAAAAGGCTTTCCATTCTCTTCACTTCAGGTAACGAAAAAGGAATTGACTTACAAGTAAGACTCCATAATTTGAATGGAGAAATAGTACTCAAAAAAGGGAAACATGAAGGAAATACGAGAGAAGAATACTCAATAAAGATAACTGCGGAGCAGTTTATCCCAAGCATTTTTTTTGTATATACACTTGGCTTCAAAGAAGCGGCAGTTGCTAATTGTCAAGACTGGATATTTCAAATTAATGGTGAAGAAGTGAAATTTACTGAATGTGACAATAAGATTTTCTGTTGGGAAATAGAAACTCTTAAAGAGACAGCTTCAATTACTAGATTAAATAAGCTAGCAAAAACCCTCGGAATAACAAGCTTAAATGAGGATGAACTAAAAACTTATTGGGCATGGATGAAAAAATATGGAAACAAAAAATTCAATATTAAAACCATCGATAGCGTTTTTAAGAAATATATTAAACAAATAAATGGAACAAATTAAGCCTGCCCTCTTCTTTATAGGGGGCATAACAGGATCAGGTAAATCATCAGTTACTAGAGAATTAGCAATAAATGATGAAAGAATTACCCCTATCTACGGCTCTCAAGCTTTAATGAATCACTTTAATTGCCACGATCAGCTTGATTTAGGCAGAATTTCAGACAAACAACAAGAAAAAGGGAGAATTGAAATCTTCTCTAAATTATCTTCATTAGAATCTACAATAGCTATATTAGACGGACATTTTGTTCTTTTTACTAAAAATGGGGTCAAATCAGTTATTGAAAAAGAATGGATAAAAAATTTTAAATCATTAATTTATTTAAAATCCAGTCCAAATTCAATCCTAGAAAGATTAACGTCAGATCGTACTAATCTTCCAAGAAGATTAAAAAACCTCATAAGAAAAGACTGCAGTTTGTTAGAGAGAATAAAACAAAGTCAAGATATTTCGATCAATTTTGCTAAAAGAATTTCAAAAGACAACAAAATTCCACTTAGATTTGTAGACAATTCAACAGACTTAGCGAGCGTAATAAATAAAGTAGAAAAAATAATTTTCTCTTAATAAAGCTGCTTTTAAGGCTTAAATTTTACCAATTGTGGATCTCGTCTTCGCTAAACCAAAGTGGAATTTCGTATTTAGCCTCGTCTACTGTTCCTGATGCATGAACAAGATTTTCTATTGCTCTTTTATTGCTATTTGCAAGGTAGGATGAATCGTATGCATAATCTCCTCTAATTGTTCCGGGAGCGGAAACCAAAGGAAGCGTGTGTCCTACCATTTTTCTTACTAATTCTACAGCATGAGGTGATTCCAAGACCATAGCTAGAACAGGTCCGTCCATAATGTAATCCATAAGCCAGACTCTTACCATTTTCCCTATCTCTCTGGCATCACTTGTTCCAAGAGATTCTACCGGATCCATTTCCAAATCTCTGTAGTTTTCAAGGGTTTTATTTCCTATACCCACCCAAAGTTCTTCTCTATCTTCTGGATAATGTCTTTCGATAAGATCTCTTTTAGCAATAAGAAACTTCATTGCAACAACTTTGAGGCCGACTTTTTCAAATCTTGTGAGGATTTCACCCATTACATGTTTTTTTACGGCATCGGGTTTTAATATTACTAAGGTTCTTTCCATATACTTTTTAGAATTTTAGCAAGTTTTCAAATCTTTGTCTATCGTCAAAATTACCTATTAACGCGAGATTTAATGTATTTAATTTAAAGAATTCCTTAGCTACTCTTTCTACATCTTCTACTTTAACTTCATCAATCTTTTTCATAAGTTCATCCGGATTTTCTATAGATTTTTCCAAGATTTCCTGCTGGGCATAAAACCCTGCTACCGATCTTGAATCTTCAAGTTCCAAAACCAAATGGCCTTTTATGAATTCTTTTGCTTTTGTGAGTTCTTTTTCTGTCACGTTTCCTTTTCCTTCGGAGAACTTCTTATACTCTTCTACAACAACCTGTATGGCATCGTCTACTCTCTTGGGATCTACTCCTGCTACGGTTGCCAAGTTTCCGGCGTCTACATACTGATCCGAAGTTGTTCTGACATAATATGCTAATCCTCTTCTTTCTCTTATCTCATGGAACAATCTTGAGCTCATTCCTCCACCCAAGATTGAAGCTAAAACCGCTAATGCATATTTGTTAGGATTAAATAAACTTACTGTTCTAAAGCCAATTGAAAAATGGACTTGTTCTGTCTGTTTTTGTCTTACCATTACTTCGGGCTTATCCTGTTTATCTACTACTTCTTTATATCCTACTGTATCGAAAGACTTCATTTCTCCGAAGTATTTTTCAGTCATTTCCTCAACTTTAGGAGCTTCAACTCCGCCTGCCACAACTACTGTCATATTGCTTGGACTATATAGGCTTCCCATATAGCTGACAAAATCTTCCCTGTTTATCTTTTGAATTACATCTTTTTCTCCTGCTATATCCCAACCCATCGGAGTATCTCCGTAAAGAAGTCTTTCGTAAATATCTCCTATCTTTCTTGCAGGAGTATCTTCATAAAGATTAATTTCCTCTATTATTACTCCTCTTTCTTTGTCTATTTCGGCCTGTTCAAGTTTTGAATGCTGGAGCATGTCTGAGAGGATATCGAGGCAAAGTCCTACATATTTATTTCCCGATTTAACATAATACCCGGTTGTTTCTTTTCCTGTAAATGCATTGAACTCCCCGCCTATTCCGTCTATAAGTTCGGCAATATCCAAAGCGGAAGGTCTTTTCTCGGTACCTTTAAAAGCCATATGCTCTAAAAAGTGTGAAATACCGTTATTTTGTCTTGTTTCATATCTGGAGCCTGCTCCAACCATTACCAAGACCGTTGCGCTTTCGAAGGAAGGCATAGGAATCGTGATTACCTTGAGGCCATTTTTAAGTACTTTTCCTTGGTGGTTCATAGGAAATTAATATAGCAGGTTTTAGAGTTGATTGCTAGAGGCCTAAAACACTCTGGGACAATTTCATGGAGAAAATTACATTCTTTCGGGAGCAGAAACTCCCAAAAGATCTAAAGTATTTTTAAGAACGGCCTGTGTTGCCTTGATAAGAGCAAGACGAGCTTCCGACTCTTCTTTAACGTCTGTTATTACTTTTTCTGCCTCATAAAACTTATGAAAAGCGGTTGCAATCTCCATCGCATACGTAGTTAAACTATTCACGGCAAAAGAGTCAGAAATTTCTTCAATTAATTCCGGGAAAACTATCAATTTCCTTATCAGATCAACCTCTTCGTTAGTTGTTAGCAGTTCATACTTTGCATTGCTAAAGTTATAGTTCTGAGCTTTACTGAATATACTTGATATTCTTGAATGAGCGTATTGGACATAAAAGACTGGATTTTCGGTTGCCTGTTTTTTGGCAAGTTCAAGATCAAAATCCATGTGGGTAGAGTTTTTAGGCATAAGGAGAAAAAATCTGAAGGCATCTTTCCCTACTTCATCCAATACCTCCTTTGAAGTAATGATATTTCCAAATCTTTTTCCCATTCTGACTACTTCATCTCCTCTTTTAAGCCTTACGAATTGATATAGAATGGTTTTGAAGTTATCAGGATCATATCCTAATGCTTTTACTGCGGCCTGAAGCCTTGGAACATGTCCACTGTGATTTGAGCCCAAAACATCAATTGCAAGATCATTTTGAGACATCTTATCATTATGATATGCAATATCCGAAGCAAAATATGTATATTCTCCGTCTGATTTTTTGACTACTGTTTCTCTATCTTTTAGGAATTCATCATTGGGAGCAAACCAAAGAGCTCCTTCATTTTCTTTTAAGTACTTATGTATTTTTTCTAAGACCTGTGGAACTTGCCTTCTGAGATCTGATTCTTTAACTACCTTATCGTAGACAATTCCCATGTCCTTACAGTCTCTTAGGATATCTTGAAGCATTATCTCGACTGCTATTTCCCCTGCTTTTTCTATAAATTGCTCTTGTGAAAGTTCTTCATATTGCTCAGATCCTTCGAGCTGCTCTTTAACTAAATTTGCCAGGTCTTTGACGTATTCTCCGGGATAATGTGCAACATAATCCTCGGGTTTTTGGTCGGGGTGAATTTCAAAATATATCGTCTCTCCAAGTCTTTCTACCTGACCTCCGACGTTATTGTGAAGATATTCTCTTGTTACTTCGTATCCAGCCTTTTCCAAAACATTTGCCAACGTATCTCCTAAAGGCCCTCCCCTTGCGTTACCTATATGTAACGGTCCTGTTGGGTTTGCCGAAACAAACTCGACACTCGCCCTTTTTCCTTTTCCTTTTTTTGATTTTCCATATTCTTTACCTTCAAGTACAATTTTCTCTGTCTGACTTTGCAGATACTTTTTTGAAAGATAAAAATTGATAAAGCCAGGTGTAGCAATCTCTATTTTTTCGAATATTTCACTTTTTCCAAAACCGTCTACCAACTCTTGTGCCAATTCCATTGGTGAAATATTTAATTTTTTCGAAGCTAAAAGGGCAATATTTGATGAATAATCTCCGTTGACCAAATCATGGGGTCTTTCTACGATAATCTTTACGTCTTCAATATTAAGATTTTGAAGCAAATTCTCAAGTATTGAGTAAATTTTTTCTTTTGCATTTTCCATTGTAATTCTGATTTTAGCATATTCAGATGAACAAATTTGGTGGACTTGCATTAAATTTGTGTTTAATATAGAATGCCTATGTTTAAGCAAAAATATATGGAAAGCTTAAATTTGAACGGACTTTTTACATTTTTATTTTTCGCCTGGCTTGGGTATGTACTATTTCTTTATCTTACCCACCCTTCCAAAAAGAAGGACAAGCTGCCTAAGGTTAAAATTGGTGTCTTAGAACTATCCCCTAACCTCAAAATACATATAGGAAGAAAAACATATTGGATTCACCATTGGATGGTTCTCTCGGTAATCGCTCTCATTGCAATCGTATATTTTGAAGGAATCCAGTATCTAACAATCATTAAAGGAGTTGCTATAGGCGGAATAATACAAGGACTTAGATACCCTGACAGGTTTAGAGTCAGACACCCCAGAACCGCGCCTCAAAGAGCAAAATAAAACTCTTGCTTTTTAATACTATAACTGGTAGCTTAAATATTAGGTATGAAAATACTCCTTATTGACGACGACGAATCATTGGTAACGGTCTTTTCCACAGCCTTGAAAAAAGAAGGTTTCGACGTAGTTTCGGACGGGACAGGCGAAGGAGGTCTTGAAAAGGCAAAAAACGAAAAACCCGATCTCGTACTACTTGATCAGGTACTACCTGACACATCAGGAAATGAGGTCCTAAAAAGTCTAAAGACAGAGGACGCAACAAAAAATATTCCTATCGTAATGCTTTCCAACTTCAGCCAGGAAGAACTGGTAAAACAGGCAATAGACCAAGGAGCCGTTGATTATGTCTTCAAATATCAAGTTGAACCCAAAGACGTAGTAGACAAGATAAACGGCATCCTTAATAAGTAATGCAACCTAAAAGCAACGAAGATTATAAAAAACTCCTTACAGAGGTAATTAAAAAACAGATGGTCATCCTTGGGCCAAGCATAACTCTGGCAAAAGCAAGAAACGTAAAGGGTTTAATCGTCGCAGACGATGGAACAGTACTAGATATACAGGGAAATCCGCCGGAACTAATCCAAGGCCTTATAGACCAATTTGTCCAACTTTCGGGACTTATCGTAAAAAAGACAATGGAACCTCTTTTATCCATGGGCATTCCTACCGTTCCCCTTCAAACACCAACTGTTGAAGCACAAACGACTCAAAGTCCTGTACAAAATACATAAGATATGATTGATTCACAAAGATTATTAACAGTAGTGATTGAAGCGGGAACATTTATTTCCGCTTTTGCAGCCATAGTAGGAGCTTTGGTAATGTGGCAGGTAAGAAAGAAATTCGGTACGGGTATTTTGGCAACGGGATTTAAAGTCATAGCAATAGGAGTTCTTCTTATAGCCGGCGGAATCCTTATGGAGGCTGTAAAAAGCTATCTTTTAATAGCGAGATCGGATTTGGGAGCAGTGGGAGTTGTCTTGTCGATAATAGAAGAACTTCTTTTCATCGCCGGCACCTATACGATAGTAATCGGGAGCAAGAAAACCGGAGATAAGCTCGAATCATTAACAAACTAACTGCCTATGTCTTTCTTAACCTCATTTTGGGTATTTTTAACAACTGCCCTGGATTTCCTAGCAATCTTTCTGTTATTTAGAAACTTCTATATAAGAAGAGAGCTTGCAAAAAGAGAAGAACTTCAAAAACAGAAAATCTACCAGATAACAATACTTAGAGAAATTCAAAATAGAATAGGATATTCTTTGGATATCGAAAAGATAATAGACGTAATAACCGGAAGCCTTAAACACCTTCTTCCCTATTCCACAGCCTCCTCAATGGTCGTAAAGGAAGACAGGATAATCTTAAAGACAACCCTTGATGAAAACGTAAATTCAGCCTTCATAAGGCAGGTTAAGGAAAGCATGGTAAACTCCATGAGCGCACTTTTAGAGAAAACCCCTACCCAGATAGATGAAAGACTGTATGGTGTTACCATTGACGAATCTAAATTAGCTCCGGTAGCATCCTTTTTCAATATTCCTCTTATCGTAAATAATAAAGTCGTAGGACTTATTAACGTTTCTTCTACTACTCCCAACCTATATAAGGAAGATAAGACGACTCTTTTGTATCAGATAACCGAACAGGCTTCTGTTGCTCTTTCAAGGCTTGAGAATCTTCTTGAGACGGAGAAAAGTAAACTTACCTCAATGATAGGAAGCCTTGCAGACGGTGTTTTCATGGTAGATATGCATAAAAACCTTTCGATAATAAACGATGCAGCTAAAAACTTTTTGAATCTTCCTCCCAATGCCAACTTCTATCATATACAGGTAGCCTTCTCCCCCTTTGATCTGGCTTCAAAAATAGATAAGGCAATAAAAGAAAATACGACTGTTGAAGACAAGGAGGTACAAATCGGAACAAGATTCTTTCAGATATTTGTAACTCCCGTAAAAAGACTCAAACAAGACCAGAGCGAAGCACCAATAGGAGCCTCTATACTCCTTCATGACATCACGGTCGAGAAAAACATCAGTAAGATTAAGGAAGACTTCACCAACATGATGGTGCATGAATTAAGAGCACCTCTTTCTGCAATAAAGGATTCCGCAGAACTTATGATGGAAGAAGATCTTGGAAAAGAAGAAAAACTAAAGCTACTTACAATAGTCGATAAACAATCCAAAAGCATGCTTGAACAGATAGGGATAGTCTTGGATGCAGCGAAAATGGAAGCCGGAAAGTTTACGATAAAAAAGGATAAAAACGATATAACAAAGCTAATAAAAGAAGTAACGGACGCTTTTACTCCACAAGCAATGAAAAAACAGATAACGCTTAAAAACGAGATACCCGTAGCAATTCCTCAATTCTCATTCGATAGCGTTCATCTTACCCAAGTCCTCAATAACCTGATATCAAATAGCCTTAAGTTCACAAACGAAGGAGGAACAATAACAGTTAAGACAAAAATCGAAGGAAATATGCTAAGGGTGTCTGTAAGCGATAACGGAATAGGTATCCCAAAAGACGAACAAAAAGACCTTTTCTCTAAGTATTATCAGATCCAGAATAACCCCTTGGAACTTTCCAAAAAAGGGTCAGGACTGGGATTATATATAACAAAAGGTATAGTAGAAGCTCATGGAGGGACAGTAGGGGTAGAATCGGAAGAAGGAAAAGGGACCGAAATCTTCTTCTATCTTCCTTTAGATGAAAAAGAAGATCTTATAAGGCAGAATACGCTTAAACCCGTCGCTACAATCAATTAGTTTTATAGGTAAAACTCTTTCCGTCACTTACGATCTCCACTTCCCCATCCATGTCTGTTCTAAGAGTTTTAATATTATCCTCTTTAAGAAGGTTAAGTGAGGTCAAAGCGGGATGTCCAAAGGAGTTTCCCTTTCCCACGGAAATAACGGCAAGCCTAGGATCCGTATTACTTAGAAAATCTTTGCTCATGCCCGTTGAAGAGCCGTGATGAGGTACTTTTAGGACGTCTATCATACCTATCCCACTTGAAGCTAATTCTTCGGATTTATAGCCAACATCGTCTGTCAAAAGCATCTTAAAGCTTTGGAAAGTAAGAAGTTCTATCAATCCCGATCCATTTATATCTGTATCCTTGCCTAATTTAGCCATTCCCTTCTCCGGCCATAAAGTTAATAGTTGAGTTTGGCCCGAAATATCAATCTTATCTCCTCTTAAAAGGTGCTTAGCATTCAAATTCTTGTCTGCTAATTCTTTATTAAGTTTTGAAACCTCATTTTCACCATTTTCAACTTTTTCAGTAACATAATGTATCACTTTATATCTTTTCATCACCTCTAATAGCCCCGTATAGTGGTCGGAATGAGGATGAGAAAGCATAACAAGCTCTATATCCCTATCCCAGAAAGGCATATGGTTTGAAAGACAATCTAAGACGGAATTATCCGGGCCTCCGTCAATAAGGATATCTTTGGCATCGGAAGTTCTGATGAATATTGCGTCTCCCTGCCCTACATTACAAACTACAACATGAAGTTTACCGTCAAAGAAAACCAGACTCTGATAAATATAAAGACCAACCAAGGCTAAAACCAAAATTATCAAAGAGATTATACCTTTAGGCTTCATTCTTTCTTAGAAAGATTATAAAAGAAACGATAAGAAGATAATAGCCTAGGAAAAACTCCCAAGAAAGGCCTTCAAAGCTAAACAAATAACCTTTACTTCCCCAGAAACTCACGACCTTTTCGAAAAAGAAGAGCAAAGGAAGGCATAGGTATAAAAACAATGAGCCAAATCCTCCCCACAATATACCTATTATTCCTCCTATTCCCCCAATAACCATAAGAGGAGGAATAGTCCATAAAACTAGCACATTGGCTATGACAGAAACCAACGAATAAGTACCAAAATTAGCAAACATTATTGGGATTGTGGCTATTTGAGCGGAAACCGTTGTGGCAAAATCTTCAAAAAAGATTTTTTTAAACACTTTTTTAGAATCAAAAATAGGTTTTATAAACAAAATTCCCAAGGTGGCCGAAAAAGAAAGCTGAAAGCCAATGTCCGAGATAAGACCGGGATCATAAAAAAGCATTGCTCCGGCGGCAAGAAAAAGACTGTAAAGACCAAAAGCTTGCCTTCCGATTATTTGAGCCGAAAAAACTACAACTCCCATTACAGAAGCCCTAACAATTGAAGGAGCAAAACCTGCAAGAGAAGCATAAAAGATAATAGCAAGAAGACTAATTAAAAGAGCCACTCTTCTATTTAAAAAGTATCCTAAAAGTCCGCTTATGAAACCCGCAACTAAAGTGACATTCATACCCGACGCAGCAATTACATGCAAAACTCCTGAATTTCTGAGTATTTCGTTAAAATCCTTAGGTATATTTTCTTTGATTCCAAACACTATCCCCAACAATAACGACGCTTCTTTTTGGGGCAAAATCCTTTCAAAAAAGTCTACAAATCTTTGTCGGATGTTTAACGTAATTGCCAAAAACCAATTATTTTCACGGAAATTAGATTCAATTTTCGGCGTGAAAATTACAAAAATGCTCTTTCCGTTGTCTAGCACTTTCCTATTAACAGTGCCAACGATTTTTAGACTATCTCCGTAAGAGTAATCTTTTTTATTGTCTGCAACTATTAAAACATTTGTTCCTCCGGGTGTCTCGACAGTAAAGGTCTGGAAAGAGCCGGACCTGTTTACAGAAGATAAAATAGCAGTAGTAAAACTCAGGTTCTCCCCTGGTCTTAAATTTTCTTGATGCGAAAAGTAATAAATAAATCTTAAAGACAAAAAAAGGAATAAAAGAATTGCAGGGAGAAGAAATTTTTTGTCGGGCATAAATTTAAAGACTTATCTTGTCTTTAATGCTATCAAATACTTTCTGACTTACTGCTTTTTTTGTCACCAAATCCTCAAGCGAAGAATAAGGTCTCAGATTTATAATCTTTTCTGCGGTTGTAGGTCCTATACCCGAAAGAGTATCGAGCTGTTCTGCTGTTGCACTATTTATATTTATAGTCCCTTCCACCGAGCCGGATGATGTCAATATCGTCTCCTCCCCTTTCTGAGGAATATATATCTTGGATCCGTCAACAAGTCTTGAAGCTAAATTCAGTTTTTTAGATACAATAGTCCTATCCGCTGAGGCTGAGAAGCCTCCCGCTGCTATTAAGGCGTCTTGTATTCTTGCCGTATTATCCAATTCATATACTCCCGGCTTCACAACTGCACCCTCAACATCTACTTTTATCTTTGAAGAAACATTATTATCTTCAGATTTTTCTATTACGACCGTATCTTTCTCGTTTGAAGACAATAAAGATATCAAACCATAACTTAGAAGCAATAAACCTATCAAACCAAGAAGCAAAGGAATCCAATTCCTTTTTAAAAGAGGCAAATATCTTTCCTTTAGCTGTTCTGTATCCATTGGAAGGCTAATTCTTTACCACAAAATTTATTATTTTACCTTTAACAAAGATTGTTTTCACAATATCCTTACCCTCTAAATACTTAGAAACCTTAGCGCTCTCCTTAACAATTTGCGAAACTTTATCTTCATCAGCCATATACTCAGCCTCAATTTCTACCGTATCTCTTGTTTTTCCGTTTATCTGGACCGCAAAAGTAACCTTATCCCCAGTTAGATAAGCCTCATCATATTCAGGCCATTTTTCAAGGTGAATTGATGTTTTATAACCCAACTTTTCACGCAGCTCTTCTGTCATATATGGAGCAAAAGGAGCAAGAATCTTTATAAAAACGTAGCACTCATCCATTGTAATTGCTTTTTTAGCTTCCAAATGATTTAACCAAGTCATGAGCGAAGATACTGCGGTGTTAAATTCGAGGCTATTTAAGTCATCTCCCACCTTTTTTATTGTCTGGTTCATGAAAACGAGATCATTTTTGTCCATTTTCGCACCATCTTCGACTTTATTTCGTAAATCCCAGACTCTATGAAGAAATCTGTAGATTCCGGAGATAGCATCTGTAGACCATGGAGCGGTTGCCTCATAAGGCATCATGAAACAAAGATATAGTCTGACAGCATCTGTACCATATTCTTTTACAATATCATCCGGATTTACGACATTTCCCCTCGATTTACTCATCCTGTTCCCGTCTGGCCCAAGAATTACTCCGTGCTGGACTCTTTTCTTGGCAAATTCATCAAATCCTATTAAACCCAAGTCCTTAAAGAACTTCGTGAAGAATCTGGCATATAAAGTATGGCCCAAAGTGTGTTCCGAGCCTCCAAAATACACATCAACAGGCATTAGCGCTCTCACCTCGTCTTCACTAAAAGGCCCTCTTTCATAATGAGAAGATACGTATCTATAGTAGTACCAGGCAGAATCGAAGAAAGTATCCAGTGTTTCCGCATCTCTTTTAGCTTCCCCCTCGCATTTAGGACACTTTGTATTTAGCCACTCTTCATCTGTTGCTAATGGAGGTTTGCCTTTAGGCGTGTAATCTACGTTATAAGGAAGCTCAACTGGTAGATCTTCATAGGGAACAGGCACGATCCCGCATTTTTCACAGTGAATCATAGGAACAGGAGTTCCCCAATATCTTTGCCTTGATATGGACCAATCTCTTAAATGATACTGGACTACCTTTTCTCCGTCTGGTTTAGCTTCAAAATCTGTCTTCTCGATAGGAAGATCAAACTTTTCGGCAAAATCCTTATCTCTTTCGTCAGCAAAAGGAACAGCCATAATTGCACCAGTTCCATATGTTGCAAGAACGTAATCTGCTATCCAGATAGGAATCTCCTTACCTGTTACGGGGTTTACTGCGTATTCTCCACTAAATACTCCTGTTTTTACTTTTTCCTCTTTTCTCTCCATTTCTGTCTTCTTTTGAGCTTCTTTGATATATTGTTTTACATTTTCCAGACCAATTTGTTGAGCAAAAGGATGTTCAGGAGCAACTACGACAAAAGTTGCGCCGTCAGTCGTATCGGGACGCGTTGTAAAGACAGTTATCTCATCCATGTTTAGCTTGGATTGACCGTCTTTTTTAGAAATTTTAAACTTTAGCATCATGCCTTCTGATCTGCCAATCCAATTATTCTGGCCTTCTCTTACCGATTTAGGCCAATCTACCTTGGGTTCTTCAGGCCAAATTAAGCTCTCCGCATATTTCGTTATACCCAAAAACCACTGTTCTACTTCCTTTTGAACTACTTCGGAGCCACACCTCCAGCATTTTCCATTCTCTATATGTTCGTTAGCTAGTACTGTTTGATCTACTGGACACCAGTTTGATAGTGCTTTACCTCTGTAGGCGAGGCCTTTCTCGAACATCTTTATGAATATCCATTGATTCCATCTGTAATACTCGGGAAGACAAGTTATTACTTCATGTGACCAGTCAATCATGGTCCCCATTGTCGAAAACTGCTTTTTCATGGTTTCAATATTTTTCATAGTCCAGTCTTGAGGATGTACTCCTCTTTTTATTGCTGCATTCTCGGCAGGAAGACCAAAAGCATCAAAACCGTTGGGAAAGAAGACGTTGAAACCACTCATTCTTTTATATCTTGCGTGTGCGTCTGCCGGAGTAAATGCAAACCAATGCCCTAAATGTAAATCACCAGAAGGATATGGAAGTTCTACCAAGTTGTAATATTTTTCTTTTTTGCTATCTCCCCTAAACTTATATAGATTTTCTTTCTGCCATTTATCTTGCCACTTTTCTTCTATTTCTTTTGGGAAATATCTTTCTTTTTTCTTTGCCTCGTCCATACCAACCATTATATCAGACTTGAACTTTAAGCTTAAATCTCCTACCATAACTATATGAAGCTTTTAGAACACTGCCTTGTACTCCTTACTTCCTTTATCCTTGTCTTTGCATGGCAACAAACTCCACTTTCAGCCATAAATGTCCAACTTCTTGCAATCTTTATTGTCCTCTATCTTTTTATCTCCTTGAGAAACAGAGGCAAAGGCTTCCTTACGATGGGAGGAAATCCTTTTGGAATATTTCTTCTATCCTCGATTATACTTTTAGTTATATTCTCAACCGGAAATATCTCATCGTCCGTCTTCTTCCTCCTATACTTCCTTTCTTTCGGAATAGCTTTTGTATTTGAACCCGCCTCCGTTTTTATTTTCATATTGGGTGCTTTCCTTGTTTTTGTTCCTTCTCTTTCTCAGGGAGACTTTACAGTCAATCTTCTAAAACTTTTAAGCCTTGTCTTGATCGGACCCCTTGCCTACTTTTTCGGAAAGGAATATAGATTAAGAGACCAGGAAGAAGAAAAAATTGAAGAACTTGAAGAAAGAACCCAAGAAGCTGCAGACACAATCGCAAAAGATATAGATAGAGTGATAAAAGAAGAAAAACAGAACCTAAGACCAGAAGATATGGAAAAACTCAATGAAGTCTTGGAAGAAACCGAAGATCTAAGAAGAGAAAGTTCAAATAATCTATGAAATATTTCCTGGCTGTCCTTTTCACAACTCTTCTAATACTTCTTACAGCCTCTATTGTTAAGGCTCAGACTATGTCTAACGGCTTTTATATCATAAGGATGGGAAATCTCAATATGTCTTCCGGCCATCCGACAGGCTCAGGTTATGCCTTAGGCTTTACCGCAGGACAGACTGCTAACGGTTTTTATAGCTTAACCGGAGTAAATTACAGAGTAAGGGGAGGTTTCCAATATATAATGTCCATTATTCCCTTCTCCTTTAAGATAACAGGGCTAAATATTGACTTCGGTCCTGTCTTTGCAACAAATGCCGTAACCAGAACAAGTACATTAACAGTTTCGAACGGATCTGCCGGTGGCTACATAGTAACTGCATCCGAAAACCATCCTCTAAGACTTAATGCAAA
Organism: bacterium; assembly: GCA_021791545.1. Taxonomy (GTDB): domain Bacteria; phylum Patescibacteriota; class Microgenomatia; order Levybacterales; family UBA12049; genus JAJYWL01. The sequence goes on along the minus strand of JAJYWL010000007.1, from coordinate 29,181 downwards.
AGGAATAGATATACCCGATACTACATGCGACTCGGGCACATGTACGACAACTACCGCAAGAGCATGGACTTTGCCGGGAACTTTCGGATTTGGTTATAACTGCACCAACGTTAGCGGAACAGATTGTTCAACTGACTTTGTAAACTCCACATACTTCAGACCTTTTGCCGCTTCCCCTTCTGCAGTAACAGTAATGAGTTCTTCAAATGTCGGAAGAAATAGACAAGCAACAATAACATATAAGCTAAATGTTTCTGCTGTACAAGCGGCAGGACTTTACACCAATGTAATCAATTTTATTGCAACACCAACATACTAAAATGAAAAAATTATTTTTAATCGCTTTATTACTACCGTTAATTTTTCACAATTTTGCCCAAAAATCGTTTGCACAGGACGTAAACGTCGGAGTCTACCCTCCTGTTTTTCAAATCACGGCTAATCCACCTTCGGATATCAGAACGAATTTTTTTGTTCAAAACCTCTCGGACAAGGACTCTATAGACCTTGATATTGCAGTAAAACCCTTTACTGCCGGAGATCGTGAAAACGGTGAAGTCTCTTATCAGCAAGATTTAAGTACTTATGAAGATCCCTACATTTTTGAAAAGATGGAAATCTTGGACGGAGAAAATTCTGTCAGTAGCATAACCCTTGCACCAAAACAAAAGAAAAATCTTGTACTACATATCCAAATTCCAAAAGAAGAAACTTCTTCGGATTATTACTTCTCTATCCTCTTTATTTCTAAAGCCAGAGACAATGTCCAACTTAACGGTTCCCAGGCAACCGGAGCAATTGCTTCTAATGTTCTTTTATCGATAGGACAAAAAGGTAAAACAGAAGGAGTGATTTCTGACTTCAGCGCTCCGTTTTTCGTTGAAAAAGGTCCCGTCCCCTTTACAGTAAGAGTAAAAAACACATCTTCCCACTTTATTACTCCCAAAGGAGACATCACTATTAAAAACATATTTGGACAGACAATAGGAAAAGTAGATTTATTGCCAGTAAATATACTTGCCGGCACGACAAGAAGGATACCGGACAGCCTCCAATCTCCCGACAAAGAGAAAGAATTCGGACAGATTAAAGATGTCGTTCTTGCAAATTATTATCCTGTTGCAGTCTGGCCGGAGACATTCCTCTTGGGTCCCTATACAGCAACTTTAACTCTTTCACTATCTGATAGCGGACCTGTTTATGTGAGAAATGCATATTTCTTTGCCTTCCCGTTAGAGGCTTTAGCGGTAATATTTGCAGTAATTCTTATAGCTATTTTCATAATTCTTCGTGTTAAGAAAAAACTTCCCGAATTTTGAGGCTAAATGACCTAAACTGATATATTGACAAGTATATAAAAATAACCCATATAATAGTATATAGATGGGAATTATAGTTAAGCGAAGTTTTTATTTGTTATCCCTTATCCTCCTTTTTGGAGTTTTTTCAGTTAATACAGTAGATGCAGCCTCACTTTCCAGCGTCACGGACACAGTTACCACTTCAAGACCATCGGCCTCTTCATACTTAACAGCTAATCAAACCACCGGGGCAACATTTGTTCAGGTAGCAGATACTACGGGAACAACTGCACAATGGATTGCATCAGACTCGGCAACAATAATGACGCCTGGTTTCCAAGCCGGCTTAAATGTAGCATCAATGTCTGCTCAACAATCGGGCACCCCCAACTTTAGATACCTATATTTCACAAATACCGTAACAAACGGCCATAGCATAGGAGCAGTTATCCAAACAGCAGTAACTGCAAAACATACCATCAAATTTACAACGGTCGCTGCAATTCCTGTAAATGGAAAAATAATCATAACTTATCCAACCATCACCGACCTAGCAAGCTCCAATCTGGCTTCCCCATCGGCTACCGGCTTCGAGTTTAATAATCTTCAGACTGCTAACATTAGCGCTACTCTTCCCGGTTCTTCTACATGTACTTGGGTTGTAAATGTTGGTACTACCACGCCAAATATTACTTGCACAGTAGCAACTGCCACGATACCGGCTGCTTCCACCATTACGATAGTAATAGGAAATACAACTCCAGCACTTATTAATCCGACAAAAACAGCAACTGCAGGGACAAACGATTCTTGGAAAGTTCAAATGAAAACCCAGGATAATAACGGGATTGATTTAGATACAGGATCTGCAAAAATAGCAACCATTGAATCTGTACAAGTTCAAGCAACAGTTGAACCATCCCTTACTTTTACGATTGCAGGATTACTTAATACAGACAATTACAATACAATTTCCGGTTCTTCAAGCTGCACTTCTGAAACATCAAATAGTGGAATCGATTCTACTGCAACCTTTGTAAACTTAGGACTTCTTACTCCAACTGGACCCAATAAAGCAGGACAACTCTTAACAGTAACAACAAACGGAGCAGCAGGATATGTAATCACGGCAACTTCTTCAGGCAAGTTTATTAATCCTGCTTCAGGCTTCTATCTTACAGATAACATTGTCAACGGAGGAAATAACGGGCTGACGGCTGTTGACACTCCTGCGCCATGGACAATCCCCGCAAACGGAACTGCATTCTTTGGAATAAGCCCTTGTGGAGCAGATATACCCACAGCCGTATGGGGAGCAGGAGCAACATCAATGGCAGCCGGAAGCGCAAAAACTGCAAACCCATGGAATACTGGAACAAACTCATATTACGCAACAATTGCTTCCAATACGGGAGGGCCTGTAAGCGCAGCAAAAACAGTAGTAAGATATGGAGCCGAAGTAACGGGAACAACACCTCCGGGTGTTTACACGACAACAATGACGTATGTAGCAACGGCTACGTTCTAAAAATATGAAACTGCCCAACATTAAACATAAAAAATTAATATTAGGAACCGCAATATTAGGAGTTACCCTTCTTGGCGGAGTCGCCTTAGCACAGGAAGTCCAAAGAACAGTCACACTTACCTACCCTGTAGTTGAAGCTTCCCTTAATCCCGGAGAGAAAAGCGAAGGAGTAACAAGAATTACAAATGATACAGATGCTCCCCTTACTTTCAAAGCAGCAGTTGAAGATTTCATAGTTACAGATAGTCTTGGCACTCCCCAACTTCTTCCACTAGGAACAATAGAATCAAAATATTCCGGTGCATCCTGGATAGCCGTCTACCCAAGCGAATTTACCGTACAACCCCATCAAAGACAGGATCTAAACTACTACATCCAAGTTCCTGCTAACGCAAGACCGGGAGGACATTACGCAGCAGTTGTATATACACCTGAAGTCAAAACAGCAGATAAAGGCACAGGAAGCACTGTAAATTCACAACTCGGAACAATCTTTAAACTTATCGTTAAAGGCCCAGTACTTGAAAAAGCAAGCATAACCAATTTCCTTGCAAAATCATTCCAGGAATACGGACCCGTTAAGATAATGACGCAGATAAGAAACTATGGAGATATTCATACAAGACCTAATGCAAAAATAACAGTAACAGGACCTTTCTTTAATCAAACATATACTCTTCCCCAGCATGATGTATTTCCCGGTGCAGCCAGAGACTATGAGAACTTCGTAGGACAGCAATTCATGTTCGGAAAGTACACTGCCGTTCTTTCCGGAACATATGGATTTAACAGCGTTCAGCCGCTTTCAGCAACAGTTTCCTTCTGGGTATTCCCATGGAAACTTACAACACTCGCAGTCTTAATCGTAATAGCCGTAATCCTTCTTATCCTCTACTTGAGAAAGAGAAGTAGAAGAGGCGGAAAGAAAGAAGAAGGACCAAAAGTTCAAAACCCCGGTGTTCTCCATGAATACCATACACCTGCTGAGTAAACACTTGGCTTAGTGAATTGTTTTGCTCACTGTCTCTCTTATTCTTATCTACTTAGAACTGACTAGAGAACTTAAAAGGAAGAATATAAAGGAGTTTCCCTACTCTCTCATCTGACAAAAGATTATTCATGTACCATCCAATAATGATGGAGATGTTCCTTGGGACGTACAATGCCTCTGGGTAATAACTTAAAAATCAGTATAATAATGAGGATAATGATTGGTATAGCAAGCCAAAGTGGTCCTAAAGACAAAGATGTAAGATAAAGCCAGATTTTACTTAGCAGATCCTTGATAAAAGCAATAATTTGCTCCCACCAAGAGAGACTTTTAAGTTCAATCTTCTTAGCCGGAGTCAGCGATTCCTTGTCCTTATAATATGCCTTTGCATATAAGCTATATGTCCCCGCCTTGAGGTTATTTATCTCAAATCTATAGAAACCAGTTTCATCGGCTGTTGTCGTAATAGTCTGTTTATTTGAAAGAAATAGCTTAACTTCTGCTCCGGGCATTGTGTAACCGTAAACAATCGCGGGAGATCCTTCAGCTATCTCCTTCTTCTGTACTGCTATTGTGGGAGGAAGGAATATATTCTTAATCTCTACAGAGCCTGTGGCCGGAGGAATGGTCATGCAAGTCTCCGAACTTCCTATCTGCTTGTAATCTACAGCCTCCAAGCAAAAGTGTGAAAAGCCGGAGTTAATGAGGACCTGGGAGATATAGAAGTTACCTTTAGAGTCCGCTACGGTAGCTCTTAGGAACACTCCGTCGGATGTTAGTATAACCGAAGCATAAGGAGAGATATATCCGGAAACATCAAGAAAGAACTCTCCTACTCTTCCTGATACGGAGGTATTTAAGGATCCTTTAAACTGAGCCGAGACATAGGGGGTAAAAATGTTTAGCAACAATACCGCAAGAAGAGATATACCTATCACTCTTTGAACTACTTTTAATTTATGAATGGCCAGTCTGGTCTTGGACATTAGTTATATTGTATAATAAACTCAGGGAATACAACAGTTAAGGTACTAAAATCTTTATAAATCATAGACGAAGCTAGAGACATACGAATAAAACTAGAATAGATTTAAAACAGCCCGCCAGATCAATCCAAACCCCTATGTGAAAATACCTATCACTCACACCATATATCTGCTAAGAGTGAGGCTAAACTACCCTCCTGATCTTAGATTAATTTTACACAACTCGGCCATTTTCTAGGCAAATATATCAAAATCAACAACTACCCCAAAATTAGATGAAAGTCTAGTTTGATACATTAAGATATAGCTATTTTATCTAATTTACTAGCCTCAGGGGCATAAACAGCCTTTTCACTACCCTATTTCACCAATACCACCTTCAACAACAAGTATATCAATCCTTAACAATCTATCTCATCTAATAATACTCTAGGTCCTTGACAGTGGTGAAAAATTTTCTTTATTCTAATAGTATGAGTAATAAATCTTTTTTTCACGGATATAAACCGTATAATCTGTATAATCTCGAGGCTATAGAGGAATTTTCACAAGAATTTATTATTTAAATCAATGGATATACTTGCCCAGTTTAAAAATTATTTATTATCACAAAAGAACCAGCCTTCAAAGGTTACGGTAAAAAATTATCTATCGGACATAAATCATTTCATTAAATTCTTTGAAGACCAATACAAGAAAGCTTTCTCCCCCTCCGAGATAAGCTTTGAAACAATACGAAATTATAAAACACAATCAGCCTCCGTTCTTTCCGAAAGCTCACTTGATAGGCACATGTCATCACTTAGAAAGTTCTTCTACTTTCTTAAGCTTGAAGGATATATCTCTAGTGATCCATTCAAAGCTGTCCTTCCTCAACCCGTCGAGGTTAAAGATCCATGGCACATAAAGGAATTTAAAAACTACCTCTATGTATTCAACGCATCGAATCTTACTATAAAGAACTATATCATTGATATTCGACAATTCCTTACCTGGGCTGAGACGGTCACTCCTAACTCAGACCTTCCAACCGTAGGGAAAATAAACAAAGAACTCATCGAGGAATACAAACAGAGGTTAATCACCCACAATAATTTTTCTGCTACCACGGTCAATAGGAAGCTATCTTCTCTAAGGAAATATCTTTCCTGGGCTCAAGAAGAAGGCTTCATAAAAGCACAGCCTGAAATTACAAATTATCAAACTCCCTTTTTCACAACACAACCTGAAGCTATTTCACAAGAACTTTCAAAAACTGAGGAACCTAGAATTAAAAACTACTCTTGGTTCCCTCCTCTTAGAGTAGCCCAAAAAATGGGATTAGGTTTCCAAGCTATATTCGATAAAGCGATAACCGAAACTCTCGCTAAGGGCGTAAGGAATGCCGAATATATAGCATGGAAAGTTAAAGGAAAACATGTTTTCACGGAGAAATCTAGCGAAATCAAAGCTAAAATCCCGGATCATAACTTTCTTAAAGTCTCAAATATAAAGAAAGAATTCTATGCTCCTTTAACCATATCTACAGCTAACCTTCCTTCCTACAAAAAGTATTGGATTGCACTGAGATATAAAAGACCAAACTGGTATAAAACATATCACTCCTATCCACTTGCCCACTATCTTAACTTTGCGGTTTTGATAATAATAATGGCTGCAATAGGATTTGGATTCTATACAAGCTTTTTTGATAATCCCAAAAATCAAAGTCCAATCCTTGCTGCCGCTCCCGTGGCTCCACCGAGAATACTGTCGTTTCAGGGTAGGCTGACCGACAGCAACGATAACCCAATCACCAGCCCCACGTGGCTGCGTTTTGGTATTTATACCAGTGCTACAGCATCGGATTCTGGAACCACAATTTTCAAATGGCAGGAGACGGATTATGTATCTCCCGACACCGACGGAATATTCAATGTCCTCTTAGGACAAAACTCTGTTATTCCACCGGAAGTATTTACGCAAAATAACGCTTTGTGGCTAGGAGTAACAGTAGGACAAACTGCAGAACTTACTCCCAGACAACCTTTAGCTACAGTTGCGTATGCAACAAACGCCGAAACGCTCCAAGGAATGTATCCGACTACGGCTACTACTTCGGCAACAAACGTAATCCTGGCCTTGGATTCTTCAGGAAATCTTTCTATTGGAGGCACCGCCACTCCCACATTTCAAGCAACAGGCGGCCAATTCAAGCTATTAGGACAACCGCTTGTGCTTGGCACTAATGTCGGTTCAAATGCTAATGTTACTATTTCTCCGGACGGTTTAGGAAAGATTGATCTTCAAAAACCATTACAAAATAGCTCATACAATAACAATATATCTACCGCTCAGGGAGCAGTTGAAGTAGATGACATGTTTGCCGTCCTTGCTACTTCAAGCGGACAATCCGCAGTGACAATAAATCAAGGGTCAACAGGACCGATAATAAGTGCATCTGCAAGCGGAGTAGCTAAATTTACAGTAGATGCTTCGGGAAACGTGACTGCAGGAGGAATTTTATCCGCAAACTCAACATCTAATTCGGTTTTTGGCGATGGGACAACGGGAGGAATAAAAATTGGCGATGGAACCATAACCAAAACAACTGGGAGCTACTTTTCCATGAGCTCTGGTCTAACCTTGGCGCAAAATCTTACAATAAGCGGAAATAACATCACCAATACTACTCTTTACTTAGGAAATGGCTCTGCAGCAACTTTGGGTACTGTTTCAAACGATGATTTATCGATAATCCCTAATGGCACTGGTGCTTTAAACCTTGCTACTACCAATACGGGAAATGTTTCAGTCGGAAATTCAACAGGAACAATTACGTTAAATAGTAATACAACAGTTACCTCCGGAAAAACATTAACTCTTGGAGGAATAACCGGAAATAACGCAGTACTCTATGCAACTACGGGAACTGGAGTAGTGACATCCGCTACAACCTCAACTTCAGGACAATGCTTGGTTTCAGGAGCAGGAGCAGGTTACGCACCTTCTTGGGGAAGTTGCTCTACGGGAAACTATAATTTCTGGCAAGAATTAACCGGTGCTCTTTCCCCTATCAATTCAAGCGATGATCTGCTAATTGGAGGTTCTTCAACTTCATCTGCCGAATTTGCTTTTACAGGACTTGGACTTGCTAACCATCAAACACAAGCCTCCTTTAGCGGACAACTTATCGTAATGCCAAACAACGGATACGGAGGGAATGTTGGGATTGGAACAACAAGCCCAGGTGCAAAATTGGATATCTCAGATACATCAGGAAATGCTTTTATTAAATTAACTCCGTCAGGTGTAGACAGTGCATCTAATATATCTTATTTGTCTGCAAATTCCAGAGCTTACTTCGGATACGACGGAACCAACCTTAATACTGTAGTTCAGGGGGTTACAGGCAAAGGAATTGAATTTAATGTTAATAATAATTCCTTTGGAACAGGAACGGCAATGGTAATAAATAGTAGTGGAAATGTTGGAATTGGAACAACAAACCCAGGACAACTTTTAACCTTAAGTTCGGGAGGATCACTTGGTTGGGATAACGGATCAGGATCAGTCACTACGGGAATCTCAAGGGGAGGAGATGGATATATAAATATCGGGAATGGCACACCCGGTAACACAAGTGGTACGGTTCAAGCTACCACTATAAATCTTACCAATGTTGTCAATACAACTAGTCATCAATCTTTTAGATTAGATCAAACAGGTAAAATTGTTCAGTTTAACAACTCCGCTGCTAATGCTTCAGCATTTCTAATAAGCCCGGGCATAAACGATTATTCAGGAGCAAGCGCTACTGTCCAACTTAGCTCCAGTGGAAATTCTTATTTAACTGGTGGAAATTTAGGAATAGGAACCAATAATCCACAAACTGCTCTTCAAGTAGTAGGAAATAGCGCACAAATAAACAATACCGTTTGGGGTTGGAGCCAAACAGGAGTTAATCCTGCTTCCGACACTTATTATAAAATAGCAACTTTACCAATTTCCACAAGCGCGACATACGATCATATAGTTATTAACGGAATTCTTGACGATGGCTGGGGCAGCAATCAAAAATCCCAATTCAATATCTTAATGGGTAATAGAAATGGCTTTAAATATGAATATGATCTATTTGGAGATGTAAGAAGTAAAGCTAAGATTCTGGCCTATCAGGAAACAGACGGATCAATTTCAGTCTATACTTACCACAAAGCAACCAGCTATACGTCTATCTCCTATAATATTACAGAATCTATTCAAGCTACTGTTTACCCTAATCCAACTGGTTCTACATCTATCCCCACGGGAACGTTGGTTTTTGATTCATCCTCAGCCAGCTATCCTCCACGATATATGGTTGCCACCAACGGTAACTTTACAATAGGCGGAACAACAGCCACATCCTTATTTAATGTAGGATCTTCGGCTCAATTCCAAGTTAATTCATCAGGCGCAATAGCAGCCTCTACCGGATTAACCTTAACTTCCGGAGCAATTACACTGGGAGCCTCAACAGGAGCAGGACAATGTCTTATCGGAGGAGCAAATGCCTCATGGGGAAGCTGTTCTACAGGAAACTATAACTACTGGCAAGAACTTTCGGGAGCTCTGTCCCCTATTCAGTCAGGAGATGATCTATTACTAGGAGGATCTTCGACAGCATCCGCCGAATTTGCATTCACAGGACTTGGACTTGCAAACCATCAGACACAAGCCAGCTTCAGCGGACAACTTATCGTAATGCCAAATAATGGATACGGAGGAAATGTTGGAATTGGAACAAACACTCCCGCATATACTCTTGACGTAACAGGTACCGGCCATACTACCGGAGCCTTTACTATTGACGCAGGAGCAGGAAGCGCAAACGCTCAATTAAACCTAACTGGACGTAATAGTGGAACAGCCAATAATGCATATATACTAGCAAATTATCAGGGAGGTGTCTCTTTAAATGCAGCAACTAGTCGTGGCTTTGTTTTATCGAATACAGGAGCAACATATAGTAATACTGGAGCTGTATTGGAAGTAAGCGGGAGTCAGGCTATTGGATCAACATATGTCACCACTACCCCTCCCTCAAACGGTCTTATTGTAGAAGGCAATGTTGGTATAGGCACAGCAGCTCCACAAGTTAACCTAGATGTTTTTGGTACTCAATATATCCGAGATAATGGAACACTAGCAAGCGTCTTAAGTGGACTTAAATTCGTTCCCAGCGGTGGAATAAATTATATCGAAAGCGCAGGTGCAGCAATGGGAGCCGGAACGGGAGCTGATCTAAGATTTACCAACATGAATGCCACGTCTACTTGGATGACGATACAAGCCAGTTCAGGAAATGTTGGAATAGGAACAACAAATCCAGGACAACTTTTAACTGTAGGTCCCAACAGTTCCAATGGACAATTTACCGTAAATACAACCGGTGCTGTTGCATCAGTGGGCACAACTGGGCAAGTATTTTTTACAGGACACCAAGTAGGATCAGGATATTCTTACGGTGCGCCTGGAATATTCCAGGCAATAACAGACAATTTAACGGGTGCTAATAACACCTATTTTCAAGGAGTAACTGGTTCAACCACCAATTTTAGCGTGAGAGCAGACGGACAAGGCTATTTTGCTGGCAATGTTGGTATCGGAACAAATAATCCAGTTGCTCAGCTTGATGTAAGAAACGGAGCTGTATTTAAAAATTCTGTCTCAGCCAGTACTCCTGTAACTCCATTTGCATCGAGTTCAGCAGAATTTCTTCTTTCAGCTAATTCATTGGTAACAATCGGAGAATCTGTTCAGGGCAATGCTAATCCAGCAATCACTCTTTACAGAACTACATCAGGAAATAGAATAGGAACAGGTGCAAGACTTTACTTGGCAAGCAGCAATTTTGATTTTAGGATTCAGCAAGGAACCAATGGAACAGCCTATGGCGCAGAAACGTATACAGATAGACTTACTATTAATAGCTCCGGATATGTTGGAATAGGAAATTCCAATTCAGCTGCGTTATTTTCCGTTGGATCTTCTTCCAATTTTCAAGTTGATGCAACCGGAGCTATAACTACAACAGGAAATGGATTAAGTTTTACAGCTTCAAGTGGAGATACGGTTATTAAAAAAACAGGAGCATCCGGAATCTTGGATATATCTTCAAACGGAGGTACTTCTGCTGTTAGATTTAACTACGATTATGGAGGAGGAACAGGAGGAATCCAAATTTATGATGGAGCAACTACAAACAATGTCCAACTTTTAGCTACCTCAGGAAATCTAGCCATAGCTCCCTCCGGAGGAACAGGATCAAATGTTGCCCCTACAACCAATCAGCAGATAGATTTAGGAGATGCCACACACCAGTGGAGAAACATATATGGTCAAAATATCTATTCCAATGGTGTACTTCTTACAAATGGAGGGGCAGGCTTCTGGCAAGAACTAGCAGGTGCTCTCTCCCCCGTTCAACCAGGTGATGATCTTCTTATAGGAGGTTCTTCAACAGCATCTGCAGATTTTGCATTTACAGGTCTGATGGGAAACCAGACACAAGCATCATTTAGCGGACAACTTAACATAATGCCAAACAAGGGATACGGAGGAGGAGTTAATAGCTATACAGGCTATGCATTTAGAGGAACAAATATACTTTCTGCCTATGGCACTTCAAATATATTTGTAGGAGGATTTGCTGGCAACCCTACTGCTTCAGGATACAACACAGCTGTTGGAACAAGCGCAGGTACAAACTTGAGCACAGGTACTGAAAATGCCTTACTCGGATATCAAGCTGGAGTTAATTTAGGAGGAGGAACAGATAATGTATTACTAGGAGCATATGCAGGCACAGTTCCTACTGTTGGAAACAATAACACCATAATCGGAGCATATGCAGATATGTCTTCGAATAACCTTAATTATTCTCTTGCTTTAGGGTATAACGCAATTGCGACAGGGTCGAATCAAGCAGTTATAGGAGGAAATACGGGCACAAGCTACATACAAGATTTTTATCTTGGAAACGGAGTTACTACGGCTTCTCCCAGACAAGTTATACTACACGCCAGCGGAGGATCAGGTACAAACGTTACAGGAGCCAATCTTACCCTAGCAAGCGGAATATCTACAGGAAACGCTGCTGGAGGAAACATATATTTTATGACATCAACCGCAGGAGTATCAGGAGTAAACCCAGAAACCCTTTCAACAAGATTAACCATTGATGGTTCAGGAAATATAACAATGTCAGGAACTGGTAATTTTGCAACAGGAACAGGAACAGTTTCTCTAAATGGAAATACTACAATACCAACAGGGAAAACTCTTACTCTTGTTAATAACAATGGAAACAATGCAGTACTCTATTCTGCAAATTCAACAGGTCTTGTTACTTCAGTCTCATCAACAACAACTTCCGGACAATGTCTTCTTTCCGGATCAAGTATACCTGCCTGGGGAACATGTCCGACTACATATAACTTTTGGCAAGAACTTTCGGGTGCTCTATCCCCTGTTCAATCTGGAGATGATCTTCTTATAGGGGGATCTTCGACAGCATCTGCAGATTTTGCATTCACAGGTTTAATGGGAAACCAAACTCAAGCTTCATTTAGCGGACAATTAATTGTTACTCCAAATAAAGGCTATGGAGGGGGAATAAATGTGGTAGGAAATGATATGAATTCTATAATAGTAGTAGAAAATGATTCAAGCACTGCACCAAGGTATCCAAGTGTAGAAGTAGATAATTACACGGGAAGCACAACAGGACAATCTGCTTTAATTCTTCAGGTTGCAAAAGGAACAAAAGCAGCTCCTACAATAGCAACAGCAAATTCCGACGTAACTACTCTTGTAGGTAGAGCATATAACGGAACGAGTTTCAAAGATGTCGGAAGAATAAATTTCGGAACAGATGCTGCCTTCTCAGCCACAGATCAAAGCGGTTATATAGGGTTTATGGTAGGAAATGGAGCAACCTACACAGAAAAAATGAGATTAGACCATTTAGGAAATCTTGGCCTTGGCATATCAGCTCCCCTTGCGACTTTAGATGTAAGAGGAAGTTCAGCAACTACTCCTATCGCTTCTTTCTCGGGAACAACAAGTGGACCTGCTTTAGGAATAGACAGCAATACCGGGGCAGGAGATTTAATAAATGCTTCATCAGGTCTATCCCCTGCTCTTGGAAGACTACAATTTAAAGTTACAAATCTTGGTTCTATATATGGTAGATCCTTTACTGACTTGGACAACAACTCATACTTCCTTGACCCAGCAGCTTCGGGAACTTCTCTTACGACAGCAGGAGCTGCCGGAATAGGAACATATTCTATTACTGGTACGACTACGAAACTTGATGTTGCCGGAGGAATAGGATTATTCGAACAAGGAATAATGTCTGGGTGGACAACAACTACAGGAGGAGGTACCTATACAAATCAATACTTCCCTATTGCATCTGTAAGTATTCCTGCCCAATATGGATATGGGACAGCAGATATTTTAATCTCGAAACAAGGCGCTGCAGGATCTCAATCTGACGATAATGCCCTTGTACATTTGCAAGTAAAACAACAGGCGGCATTTGGAAGTCCCCCAATTGTTTCTTTACAGGCTTCTTATCTTTATGGAATTAAGGCAGCAAACATAGTCTTTGTTCTAACGAGCTATGCGGGACCAACTACTGGTACTTTATATGTTAAAAATCCAACAAGCTATGAGGAATATACATACACAGCTTTAAGCGCAAGTAATAATATTACAATTTCACCAACAAATTCTGCTTCAGTTGCGTCTCTTCCTGCTGGAACACAAACTAACCCTACCTACGCCTTTTACAGCTATGGTGGAAATATGGGAATAGGAACAGATAGCCCTGCAAGTCCTTTACATATTTATGGAAATTCTTCATCCGGCATCACTGGAGAGATACAAAATACCAATTCTGCAGGATATGCATATTTATTACTTAAAAGCGATGCTGCTCAAAACATGGGTGTTTTTGCAGGAGGAACAGCATTAGCAAGTTATGGAGGAGCTAACTCTCTAAACATATTCCAAGGAAACAATGCTCCAATTTCATTTTTAACAGGCGGTACTAATCAAAGAATGGTAATAACGGGCACAGGAGACGTTGGAATTGGAATAACTGCTCCAAATGATTTATTAGATGTATCCGAAAGTAGTACCATAAATGTAACAACTCCCGGACTCGCTACCACTTATGGCATACATTTAACAGCACCTACAAACGTTGCTGACTATGCTAATGGAATTACCTTTGGTGCAGGACAATCTTCATCCGGCAATACTGCTCAAGCTGGTATTTATGTACAATCTAGCGGAGCCTACGGAACTAAGATGTATTTTGCAACCACAAATTCTTTTGCTACCGGAGCACAGACAAGGATGATGATAGATCATCTCGGAAATATTGGAGTCAACGTAACCAGCCCTACCTCAGGATACAAAATGGACGTATTTGGCGGAGGAGGAACTAATGGAGGCATACTTATTGAAGACAGCGGAAGTAATCCTGGGGCAAAATTACTTCAAGTAGGTGACGATTCATTCTTTACAGATATTGATGTTGCAAATACTCTTGGTCTTTATGGAAATAGTAATAGTGCTATAGCGAGTCTTAAACTTGGAAGCGGAGGAGGCACAATTACCGGATCAAGTGGAAACATCGGAATTGGAAACACATCCCCAGCCGAAAATCTATCAATTGGCAACGGGACGGCTAATTCCAACTGGAGTATAGGCTCGTCAAGCGGAAATAGAATGTATATGGATACATATATTGATGCTGCTTATCTTGCAATTAACAGAAGATCAAGCGACGGAGCATTCGCAAGAAGCACGTATGGAGCAGCAAGCATAGGATTTGTTTCTGATACCTCCGGAGGTTACTTTGATTTCAACACTATAAATGCAGTAAACACAAACCCGACATTAGCCATGAGAATAAACGAGACCCATTATGTAGGATTGTATGGTCAAGCTACAGGAGCCACAAGCAATGCCTATTTAGGTTTTTATGACAGCGGTGGAACAAGAATTGGGTATGTTGGTGACGGATCTACCAGTAATTCCGACATGTACTTGGTTGCGGATACAGCTGGTGCTCTTCACCTCGGAGGAAACGGATCATCTTCAGCTTTGAATATAGATAACTCAGGTTTCTATGGGAACGTATACATGGATCCATCAGGATCGGCTGGACAATGGGTAACTGTTGTAAGTAGCGGTAGCGTAGCTGGACAAGGAGGATTAAAATGGACACAAAACTCAACATATTGGATGGACACTTATCTGACGGCAAGCTCTGCTACAACCGGAAAATTAATGTTTGAAAGAAACGGTGGGACAAGCCTTGTATCAATCAGCTTAACCGGTATCATAAGAGCAGCAGGTACGATTACAGGAAGCACCACACCTGACTACGCTGAAACTATAAGAATAAAAGATCAATCGATTGATTCTGGTGATATAGTTGCTGCAAAAGATTATGACAACAGCGTAAAAGACATTTACCAAAAAGCTTTAGCTTCGAAAACAAGTACTCCATATTCACCTGATTTAATAGGAGCAATAAGCGAAAACCCGGGAATGTTAATTAATAACAATTTTAATTCAGACAATCTCTGGGAATCTAATGAAAGACCCTTGACAGTTGCAGGACGTATTCCGGTAAAAGTCACTTCTAAAAATGGCCCTATTAAAGTCGGTGACCTAGTAACATCAAGCGAAATTCCCGGAGTTGGAATGAAAGCAACCAAAGCAGGAATGGTTGTAGGAACAGCTTTAACAGATTTTGATCCTTCAAGTGCAACCCAATCGGCAAGACTAATAAACGGACAGTGGCAAATTTTGGATTCTACCTGTACTCAAAATGAGCCCGACTGCTATGCATACGGAAAAATTTTGGTATTTATTAAACCTGGATTTTCTGATCCCCAGGTCTATCTTACATCTACAGGAGATATGAGCATTGTTGACCAAGCAACAACAAGCGCTGATTTTACTGTTCCCCACTACTATTCAATATCTGATGCTTTAGGAAATCCTATTGATAGAGTTGGAGCATTTGCGCAACTTGCAGTCGCAAATCTAAGAGCAGGAGTTGTAAATGCACAGCAAATAATTGTAAACGGACAAAACCTTGGAGACTATATAGCTACTATTGTTAATAACATAGTTGGTCAGAATGCAAATGGACAAGTTGTCTCACCTATTGCATCGGATTCTATTAAAACAAATCTAATAGCCCCTACTGCAACAAGCTCAGCAGTAGCTTTAAGGTTTGAAAATGATAAATTATCTGTTTTGAACACAAATAATTCTTCCGGTTCTGCCGTTGCAACAATAGATAATCAAGGCAACGCCAGCTTCAGTGGAAAGCTAACCTCTAATCAGTTAGATACAAATGATGCAAGTATTTCTGGAACTTTACATGTAGGGAAAATCATTGCTGATCAGATAGTTTCAGGAAGCTCTTCTGCAACTTATGTAACCAATATTACTAATGTATATAATAGTACTCCTTCATCTAACACAAACTTTGGTCTTGTAAACGGCTCTTCAACGAGTACTTCCTCAGGAACAACAAACCAAACACAGACAGGAACGGGTTATATGGATATATCTTCAATGTCAGGACAACTTTCATACGTTCCCACGCTTTCTTCCCAGACTGCTGCCTTCTCCGAAGGACTTACAGTATTTGGACCTTCTTCCCTATCCGATGTATCTATAACAGGACAGGTAGCAATAAACGGAAGCTTAATACTTGCAAATAACTCTATTAATGTATTAGGTTCTGACTTTAACATTCAACCTCTTAAACAAGGTGGAGTCTCAATAATGGCAGGTCTTGTATATATAGATACAAACGGAAACGTAACCTTCGGATCGGATGTCCAAGTTAAAGGAACTCTATATGCCAACGCTATTGCACCAATTCCGGGAAATGACTTGGCAATTAACCTTGCCTCCCCATCCGGAAAAGTGGCAAATCTTAACGTCACAAATGCGACAGGATCATCTATTCTTAGCCTTAACGGAAAATCTGGAGATCTTACAGCTTCCGGTGCCGGAACATTTGCAAAGCTTAACTTAAGCCTAATACAACCTGCTCAAGCATTATCGGAAACAGAAATTACGGCAACCGGTTCAGCAGGAACTGCCTGGATAGCAGCACATCAAAAAGAAGTAACAATAGATAATTCACTTGTAACAGATAAATCACTCATTTATATAACGCCGACAGCAGATACAAAAAACCAGGTAATCTACCTTATCAGACAAGTTGCGGGACAGTCATTTACCGTCGGACTTCCCGATTTTGCAACGTCAAATATTCCATTTAACTGGATTATTGTCAATTAAATATAAGTAAGAACAAGGAGTTACTATTTACTCCTTGACATTATATTTTTGAACAGTTAAATTAGTTTTATTAACATGGATGAGCAGACTAAAAACAATATAGTCCAATATTTAGACAAGAGTTCAACAGCTTTAGTTGGATTATTATTGATCATATTTCCTCTCGCCTTCTCTTCAATCACAACAGACTTTTTCACACTTCCTAAACAAGCAATACTAACCTTCACAATTTTAGTCCTGGTTTTACTTTTCGGGGTAAAAGTACTTCTTCAGCAGAAATTGGTATTGAGAAAAACAGTCTTTGATCTTCCTATTGTCTTATTAATAGTATCCGTACTTCTTTCAAGCGTATTTTCTTTAAACAGAGTCAATTCTTTTATTAACTTTGTTCCTTTCCTTTTTGCAGCACTTTCCTACTTTGCTATTGTAAATAACGCAAAGGATCATAAATCGGTTCTTGCAATTTTATATAGCTTCTTGGGAGGAGCTGCTCTTTCTGGTCTTATTTCTCTTCTTTCCTTCTTTAAGGTTTATGTTTTCCCGTTTGATTTCGCAAAGGTTCAAGGTTTTACTACAATGGGCACTACCCTAGACCTCGCCGTCTATTTGTTAATGGCCTTAGGAGTAGGAGCATATCTTCTCTCTCCATACGTTTCAAATAGAGAGAAACTAAAATCGGACGGAGTACAGGTATTAGGACTAGGAATAGGATCAATCGCTATATTAATAGGGCTTTTAGTATCAGTTTATCAGATGGTTTTTGTTCAAAACCCTGTTCTTCTTCCAATATCTGTAGGATTCCAGACAGCATTTGCAGCCATATCTCAAGATGCAGGAAGAATTCTTCAGGGCTTCCTCTTCGGTTCTGGATACGGAACGTATGTTTACGACTTTACGAGATTCAAACCTGCAGCATTTAATCTTAACCAATCCCTATGGACCCTTACATTCTATAGGAGCTCAAGCTTAGTATTGGAACTCTTGGCAACAACCGGATTATTAGGCCTTCTCTCATTCCTACTTCTTTGCTATAAAGCAGTCAAAGAAAGACCATTATTTATCCCATTGGTTCTTTTACTCGCTGCAGCATTCATATTGCCCTTCTCTTTCGTATTAACATCCCTTATCTTCATTCTTCTTGGTCTCTATGCAGCAATCATGGGATTGAAACACGAAAGAAAATACTTTGATGTTGAACTCCAGCTTGTGCAATTCAAAAAAGGTATCTTTGCAATATCGGCAGTAGACGGAAGAGAAAGAGGAATAAGCCCTATTCTTTCATATGTAGTTTTCGGGTTAATACTTCTATTTACATTAGGAGTAGGATATGTAAGCTTTAACTATCTCAATTCAAACATAATATTTGAAAAATCATTAGTTGCGGCTGCCGCAAACAACGGATCTCAAACATACACACTACAGAATCAAGCAATCGGTATGTTTAACAACAATGACTCATATTATAGATTGTTCTCTCAAACAAACCTTGCACTCGCCAACTCATTGGCAAATTCTGTACCAAAAGGAGCGACTCCAAGCGCACAAACACAGCAGACAATCTATACCTTGATCCAGCAGTCTATAAACGCAGGAAGACAGGCAACTACCCTTGCTCCACAAGATGCAACAAACTGGCAGAACCTTTCATCAATATACAGAAGTTTGATCGGATTCGGTCAGAATGCAGATGCATTCGCCATCTCAACAGCACAGCAAGCAACAATGCTTGATCCTAATAATCCTCAGGAGTATATAAACTTGGGAGGAATATACTATCAACTCGGACAATGGGATAAAGCCCAGGAACAGTTCCAAACAGCAGCAAACCTTAAACCTGACTTTGCTAACGCATACTATAATCTTGCCCATACATTGATTCAAAAAGGAGATCTTAAAGGAGCCCAAACACAACTTCTTACGGTAAAACAGCTGGTACAGAAAGATAAAGCAAGCTTGGATAAGATAAATGCTGAAATAGCAGACTTGCAAAAACAGATAGATCAAGGAACAGCACAAAATGAAGCCGCTAGTTCAAAAACACTTAAAGTAAACGAACCTTCTGCAAAACTTCCGGCTCAGAATCCTCAGGTAAAGATTCCTGCTCCTTCCGTTAGCCCTACACCTAAAGTAAGCGCTACTCCTACACCGGCAACAACCGAAGGCGGATTAACTATCACTCCTTCCCCTACTCCTTAATCTGAAAATAAATATTTAGCTTACTTACCTTATTTATGCCACAAAAAAATCCCAATTTTGGACATTGGGAATCTTTTGGATAAGTAAAACCACAAAAAATAATAAAATCAACTTACGAGATTCTAATTTCTGGAGTTATCTTATGCTGTAGGTCTCTTGCTTCTGAAACAATCTCTGCAAAGAACCGGCCTATCACCTTTAGGCTGGAAAGGAACAGTGTCTTTTCTTCCGCATTGTGCGCAAGTTATTTCAAAAGACTGTCTTGGTCCTCCTCCTCTGCCCTCGTTCATTCTAGCTTTTTTCAAAGCTCTGCAATCTGGGCATCTAACTGGTTCGTTTGTAAAACCCTTTTTCTGATAAAAATCTTGTTCGGATGCGGTCCATGTAAATTCTTTACCGCAATCTCTACATACTAATGTTTTGTCTTGAAAATCCATATTGAGGTTAGTTAAGCAGTTTTAGCTGCTATTTAACTATCTTAAATGTCACCTCCTCTCTGATCATATTCTTGGGGTCAACTTTCCTCGCTCATTCAGAGAGAAGTGATTGGTTCCCTGTTCATCTATTTGGAGTATATAGGTTTTGAGGATAAATAGCAAGTTTGGTGGAAATTGTGGACCCGACGGGGATCGAACCCGCTACCCTCTGGCTGCCAGCCAAATGTTCAACCATTTAAACTTCGGGCCCTTTGGAATTCAATTGATTATATATCAAATTTGCCAACGATTCTAGCTCTAATTGAACATTTCTGTCTAAATAATCAACTCTTAATACTCCTTTATAATCCTCCTTTAGTGTTGGCTTTCCTATGGTTCTTTTGTCTATTTGAGGTTTATAGAACTGTTCCCTAGGGATATCTGTAATCTCCATCCAGAACTTTTCCAATTGATTTAGATCTTGATCAGCTCTACATTGGACGGTACACCTTATTTTTGAAGTTTTAAAGCTAAAACATGTCCTTAACAACTCCAAAAATATTTTGATTATTTTAGGGTCTGAGCTACCAAGGTTAAATGATCTCCCGCTTTTGTATTTACTTGCTTCTCCCAAACACAGCATTGCTAAAGCTATTTTTCCAATAGCTGGATTTTTAATCCTTTCACTTATTTCAATATTCAGCTTATCTAAAGACCTTAAATACTCTTCCCTTTTTAATTTATTCACTTTTAAAGCTTTTGTCCTTGCCTTATCTAAATTTAAATTATTAATCTTTTTTATTCTTTCTTTATAGTTATCCGGGAGAGAAACCTTCTTTAACCAAGCATTTAATGTTCCCTTAGGTATAATAATTCCCAACTCTTTATTAATTTCAGTATAAGTAAATCCTTTTAATCTAAGTTTTATCGCCTCCTCTTTTAAATTCTTCTCATAAAACATATATAAATTGTACTCCAGTGATATTCCATGTGCAAGCTTGATTTTATCTTTAATTTACTGTTATTATACTCTGGGGCTTATAGGTAAATGGTATACCGGTACATTCGCATTGTACAGTTCCGAGTTCGATTCTCGGTAAGTCCACTATTACTGGAGATATAACATAGGATTAACGGTTACTCCGTTCTTTCTAATTTCAAAATGAACATGAGGTCCTGTTGTTCTTCCGGTCATACCTATCCATCCTATTACACTACTTCCACCTGTTACTGTCTGCCCTGCACTTACATTTACAGCTTCCATATGGGCATAAAGAGACGTAGTTCCATCACCATGGTCTATTATTACATCGTTTCCGTATCCATAATCCCATCCTCCCGTATTTACCTGGACTACTCTACCGCTTCTTGCGGCAACGATAGGAGTACCTATAGGAGCCGCCAAATCCAAAGCCATATGATACCAGGAAGCAAACTGTGTAACTATTCCATGAACCGGCCATGTAAATCCTCCGGAGCCGAATGAAGTAGTAGGACCTTGAGCTACATAGACTTCATGTTTGACATAAGGCTGCTCGGAAGGCTTAATTCCATCAGGTACGAGAAGCATCTGTCCTGTTACCAAGGAAAAGGTTTCAGGATTTGCAAAATCGTTAAACGGAAAATCTACAATCTTCTGTGCTTCTGTATCAAACTTCTTAGCAATAGTATAGACTGTATCACCGCTTTGAACCTTATATGAGATTCCCGAAACTGGAAGTATTCTTAACGTATCTCCTACACTAAGGCTATCGTCTGTTAAATCATTCTCCCATTTAATAGTATCTGTCGAAATTCCAAACTTTTGGGCAATTGTTGAGATTGTGTCTCCTCTTTGAACCGTATAGGTTATTGTTTTGTCTCTAGGTTTTTGAGAAACATCGGTCTGGAATACATTTTCTCCTACCGTAATCGACTGTTGTCCTGAAAGATTTGTTACTGCCGATGAAGTAGAAGCGTTAGAGGAAAATACGGGATAAGTGCTGGCCAGAAAAGGAGCAGAAATTACTCCTACACCCAAGACTCCCATTGTGGCTAAATGTAAAAAAGGACGTGTGTATCGTCCTCTTTTTATCGTAAACAGCTTTACAAGTGAATTTTTGTAATTCTCAAAAATAATTGAGATCTTAATAAGTTTGTTTTTTAAGTATGAGTAGAAAACCTTGGAAAAATCCGAGAAGTCGTGCAGGAACCTAAGGACGGACAGAAATGATAGGCTGAAACGCTTATGCATTACGGGAAAAAATGATAGCAGAAAATTGCTAAGAAGTCAACGTTTTGAGGCTAAACTTTGCCTTTTCCGAGTTTTTCCAGAAACTCCTCATTTGTGTCAGTTTTTGAAAGTTGTTCTATAAATAAAGCTGTTCTCTCGTCTTCTCCAAGCATGTATAACATTCTTCTCATTGTTACTATCTTACTAAGATCTTCTGGCTTGAAGATAAGCTCTTCCTGTCTGGTTCCGGATTTCTCTATATCAATTGACGGATATACTCTTTTTTCTGCAAGTTTTCTGTCAAGATGAAGCTCCATGTTTCCCGTTCCCTTGAACTCTTCATATATAAGATCGTCCATTCTTGAACCCGTATCTACCAAAGCTGTTCCTATAATTGTTAAGCTTCCACCTTCCTGACAGTTTCTGGCTGCTCCAAAGAATCTCTTTGCAGGCCATAAAGCTGCAGGATCAAATCCTCCGGATAAAGTTCTTCCCGAAGGTGCAACAGAAAGATTGTATGCTCTTGCAAGCCTTGTAATTGAATCTAAAAGTATGATTACGTCTATTCCCTGCTCTACGAGTCTTTTGGCTCTTTCCAAAGCAATATCAGCAACTCTTGTCTGATTCTCCGGCGGTTCATCAAAGTTTGATGCTATTACGTCTCCTCTTACCGAACTTGAGATGTCTGTTACTTCCTCGGGTCTTTCACCGATTAAGGCTGCCATTAAGTGTACGTCAGGGAAATTAGCGGTGATTCCTGCTGCTAATTCTTTTAATATTGTCGTCTTTCCTGCTTTAGGAGGAGACACAATCATTCCTCTTTGTCCAAATCCAATAGGAGCAATGAGATCGATTATTCTTGTAGATAAAGGAGTCTTTCCCGTGGTTAATTTAATCTGTTTTTTAGGATAAATTGGCGTGAGTTCATCAAAATATGGTCTGTTTAAGGATTCTTCTGCAGGCAATCCATTTACTTTTTCTACCTTCAAAAGACCAAAATATCTTTCAGTATCTTTAGGAGGTCTACCTACACCCTCTACCATATCCCCTGGTCTTAATAAAAATCTTCTTATCTGTGATTGAGAGATATATATGTCTCTTTGGGAAGGAATAAACCTTGGCCTTAAAAATCCGTGTCCTTCAGGCTGGATATCTAAGATGCCCTTAACGGGAGTTGTTATCTGCTGTTGCTGTTCATATCTATCTTCGTATCTTGGTTTCTGAACAGGAGCTGGTTCCTCAACCTTAACATCCTCAGTTTTAGCCTCCTCTACCTTTGGTTCGGGAGTCTCTTCCTGAGGTTGTCCTACTATATCCTCTACTGATGTAGGCTTTGTTTCTTCCTGTAGTTCTGTTTTTTTCTTGTCTACCATAATTTTGTGCCAAAAAACGCTTTTTGGGCGACCTTAAATATAGAAAATTCCGTTCATGTGACTTTAGGGAATGCTTTTGAAGATTAATTAAAAGCAATTCATATTAAACTATATCCATTTATGCTTGTCAAGAGGGAAACGGAAGAGCTTAAAACGTACTATAGCCCGACCATAATCTGATTGACAAAGCCTATAATATGTGGTATACTCTGGCCTCCAGTGATTTATTCTTTGAACTTTATGAAGAAATTAATTCTATTAGGTTTATCTTTAATTTTAGTATCACTGTTTAGTGCTCCAAAAGCCCTGGCAGACTGTACAACAGTCTACGGAGGAGGCACTTCATGCACAAACACCTTCACTATCCAAAAATTCGTACAGGGACCTAACGGTGGAAACTATGTTAATAGCTTCTCTATTAACGATCCTAAATTCTCACCAGGACAAAACGTAAACTTCCAGATCGTAGTTACAAATACAGGAAGCCAAAATATCCCTTCTATGACCGTAACCGATACTCTTCCCCAATTTGTAAGCTTTGTATCCGGAGCTGGTTCTACATTCAACTCTTCAAATAACACGCTTACTTTCACTGCTACTAATATAGGAGCAGGACAGAGTAAAACATATAACCTTACTTTAAAAATTACAGGCTCATCTAACCTTTCATCTGGAGTCAGCTGTCTTATAAACCAAGCAACAGGAACAGACAATAACGGAATGACAAACACTTCTTCAAGTCAGTTCTGTATTCAAAACACAGTTACTGTAACTCCATCACCTACGGTTGCTCCACCGTCTCAGCTTAAGGTAACACCTCCTACGGGACCTAATGATCTTGCCCTCATTTCCCTTCTCCCTTTGGCAGGAGCAGGATTTAGCTTAATTAAGAAAACCAAGATGAACCTAATGAAAAAGGGGGGTGAGAAATAATGACTAGAAACGAAAAAATTGGAGTCGCTGGTTTGGTTGCAGGAGCAGGAATAGTTGCAGGAATGATAGGTTCCGAATTTGGACCTGTTAAAATGGTAACTAACGCTGACACAGGAGGATCTCCTATGCCATCCGGCTCTCCCGAAGTTTCACCTATAACTTCTGCTATGCCAAGTCAAAGCCAAGAAATTCCGCTTCCTTCAGGATCCGGAACACTTGTCTTCCCTTCGGCTTCACCTATTGAAAGCCCAATGCCTTCAACAGGAGCAGAACAATTACCACAAGGAGCTCAATTGCTTGTAATCCCTGAACCTCAAAAAGTTTCAGGCGATTTGGTAAGAAGCTTTATAGATGGAGGAAAATTCGCAAAATATCAGGAAGGACAATGGTTCTTACCTGCATATGACGAATTTGAGGCAAATGCAAAATTCGATTGGAGAGGAATTGGACCTTGGTGTCCGGTTGCCTTCAAAGAATTACAGTCAGGAGCAGCTCACCTTACAACTCACGGTGCTGTTGGAGAAACAGTTATCGTTGCAGACAATGGAGGTTTAGTTGAATTCGGTGTCATGCAATTAGGAAAACATCAAAATGATGGCCTAATAAACGGCACAGGACAGGTAGATAACAACTGGAAGATGCAATATACCTTTAAAGGTTTAGAAGCAGGCCAGCAAATTATTCCTGTCGATCCTGATACAGGAAAGCAACTTACATGGGACGGAACCGACACGCCTATTGTCTATACAGCAAGCAAGTTTGGTGACTTCTCTGTAGAATTACCTAAAACAGATGCACAACACGATGTAAAAGTCGCTTTTGTATTCAACCTAGGTGCTTCAGCACAGGGAGAACAAGCCCATGAAATAAAGATTGAACGAGGACCTAATGATCATCCTGAATTAAAGGGTGAAAACGTTTTGCCAAGTTCTGTAATTAAACCAGCTGTACAAAGCTAAAGATAATTACAAATCTTTGAAAAGTACCCCGCCATAAAAAGCGGGGTATTTTTTTTATTGAAGTTCTTTTAAAAGAAGACTAGAAGCATTATCCCAGGAAAAGTTATTCTTAAGATAGATACTAAAGTTCTTAGAAAGACTATTTCTTAAATTCTTGTCATTGATAATAATATCTAAAGCGTTTTTAAATGCATTCCTATCTTTTGGAGGAACCAAAATACCGGTTTTTCCATTCACAATGACCTCTCCTATAGCTCCAGTATCTGTTGCCAGAACAGGAATCCCCGCTTCCCCAGCCTCCAAAACTGCCATCGGAATCCCTTCGCTATGCCAAGAAGGATAGGCAAAAATATCGGATTTTAATAAAAGCTTCTCCACCTCTTTTTTACTTACTCCACCCATAATTTTTATATGTCCAAGTTTTTCTTTTGAGACTTTTCTATTCAAAACTTCCGAAAGTTTTCCGGGTCCTGCAAAAATAAAGTTAACTCTTTTCTCTTTTCTTGCTATATCAAAAAACTCCATTACGCCTTTAGACTTAATCATTCTTCCCGCATAAATTACATTGAGCTTTTTATTTTCTTGTCTTTTTATCTTAGTAACCGTTAATCCCGGATATGCAACTTTTGATTTAATATCAAAATTTTCCTTCAAGAAAGCCCCCGTCTTTTTATTTTGTACGTAGACCTTGTCATAAAATCCAAGGCTAAATCTCACAATAGTTGCCTCTACAAGCCTTACAACTAAATTTACAAGGGCATTAGACGACTTGGGATGATACGCACAGTGATCGGTGAGAACAACTTTTGACTTGATAAGCTTTGCAAAGACAGGAGCCCACCAAGAAGAGTCAAAAAACCTGGTAGAAGTATGAATAAGATCATAATCCCTGTGAGTATCGAGAAAATCTACCAAAGCCTTGGGATTAGGCAATAAAAACTGGTCTTTAAGTATGGTAATACAGGGAATTCTGTATACATTTAACCCTCTGTATTTTTCAAAAGCCAAAGAATCATTTGTATTATATGAAAGAACGTCTATCTTCAACTCCGGATGCTCTTTTTTAACAAAAGCATATAGACCCTCCATATACTGCTCACTTCCCCCTATATGAGGATAGAAAAATGGTGTTATAACAAGAATCTTTTTCATATTACTTCAAATATTACAACTTCACTGTTTCTATAGACTACCTTAAACTGGGTACTCTTTGAAAGAAAATCTACATAGGTTTCGTTTTCATCTGTCAATTTCTGAGGAGACCAGATGTTATAAAACGAGCTCATTTTTTCGTTTTGTGGCAAGGTCTGCCAGGCAAAATATCTTCCGCCTACTACAAAAAGTGTCTTTTTATTCTTTTGTTCTGAGGGTAACAAATCCTTAATATTCAAAAGCTTATTCCTTATATATGAAGTGTCCATAGAATAGCTAATTGAGCTTAAGATCTGCCTTGTCTTTTCGTCCATATATACTCCACCCTGACTATTTACTCCTGAGGTTGCCTCAAGTATATATTGAAGACTTGGATCACTTATGATCATCGCATTCTTTTCGTTTTCTCCTATCCACTTCCCTGCTTCAATTTCTCCATAAGAAACCTGAGTTGAATAATTATCAAAATGCAACGGATACTTATACCCCAACTGGTTTTTATAAAACACGATCAAAAGACAGAAAGTGATGAAAGAAAGTGAAACTATCTTCAATACTTTAGGCAGATTCAAGATCAAAACACTAAGTCCCGAAACAAGGACCAGAGTAATAAAATAATGTGCTAAAACATAGAACTTAAGAAAATATGAAAGAGGCGCAAGCGATATTGCCAAAAGGATCAAGGCAAAGACAAGTATTATCTTGGAAGTATAATCCTTATTCTTCAAAATCCTGAAATATCCAATAATGCCAAAAATTCCCAAGAAACCATACCAATCATTCAAAAGATTCCACTTTTGAGCTATGGAGAAATTAAAATGTGAAGCTTCCTCAACAGAAAGAGTCTGCCAATTACCAATAAAATGGGCTCCCAAAGATGCCAAAAGAACGATAGTTGAGAAGAAAATAGCTACATTTAAAAGCTTTGGAGTAAGAAAAGTAGCTTTAGGCAAAAGATAAAGTGTAAAGATACAGAAAAGAGTTAATGGTCCCAAGACATAATGCATAAGGATTATAAGAATAGAAGAAAAAAGAATCATCCACTTACCTTGCTCTCTTATCTCCCAGAAAACAAACATAGATAAAAGAGCAACAAGAGTCTGCGGAATCAAAAATAGGCTTGTATAGGCAACTACAGATTCAAAAATAAGTGAAGAAAATATTGCTGTCATTACCGACAATGTCCTATTTCTAAATACTCTTTCCGCTATAAGAAATGAAGCTATGGCAGTGAGGAAATAATGCCAATATCCGAGCCACCAGTATATTCCCAATAGGCTTCTTTCAAATACAGCTTTAGGTAAAGAAAGCAAAATGCTAAAAATCGGAGAATAGCTATTAAGAGTAAAAGTATCTGTAATTCTGGTAGTAAGAAAAGACAGATTACCTTTTAGAATAAGATCCGAAAGCGTAATGTGCTCGTACATATCCCAATTCATGCTCAATGGATAAGGAGTGTTTCTATAGAAAATAAAGAAATAAACAAAAGAAGTAAATAAAAAAAGTAATGAAAAGATAGGAAGATAGCCAAGATTAGGTCTTTTAATTTTCCTTTCTTTAAACACTTCCCTTACCTTCTCAAAAACAATCTTTCCTATTGAAACTGCACTTATTATCAAGGCTAAAAGCCTTATTATCTCCGAGAAAGCGTTTACTTTTAGTACCCAAGAAATTCCTGCTACCAAAAAGTACAAAATGAACCAGATTAGGGCTCCTATAATCCATGCCCTAACTATTTTTTTAACAAAAAGCCTTCCTGTCAAAAACGGAATTATATAAAAAGAAAGACTTGCTAATAAATCAATAAACATAATTAAAAATGAATATATATATTCTCTTTTACAGTAGCATTTTTAGCTCTATCAACGGGAGCCTTAATTTCTAACAGATGCCATCTGTCCTGAAGAAAGACTTCCTCGTTTGATAAGGGTATCTCAAGTTTAAGATTTCCGAATCTATCGAATATAAATATCTTTGATATATCGGAAGGAAATGCCTGATTCTCCCCTACAATAAGGGGCGCGAATTTCAGCCTTGAAGCCAGATTTACATTATCCTGATTTACAAAATCTCCGTTGAAATATGCTCTGTCCTTATTGTCAACTACAAGGCATCCTGAACATATCGTAAGTACCTGTCCAATATCATTAGCCTCGCTTCCCAAGGCTATAGTCCTAGTGACTTCGAGATTATTCGAGGAATAATTAAACCTGTAATCTTCGGTAGACCTTCCCCTGCTATTAGATCCGAGCGTGTTCCAATTAAGAATGTTTCTGTTAAAGATTATTCCCTCTAAACTTCCATATAGCTGCCTTAAAACTCCTCCGTCGGTACTTCTCGATAAGCTATCTTCTATATGGAACCTTGCGTTTCCGTCATAGAAGAAATCGTTCTGAGGAGAAAGTGAAAAAATCAGTGAACCTGATTTATCAAAAAGAGCAACAGCATACTTAGAAGCTTCAAGCTTATTGCCATCAATAAATATGCTTCTAGTAGGAAGCCTTAAATAAACTATAGCTAAAGATAATAATCCTATAGCCAGTAAAACTAGCAGGGACAAAATCCCTTTTGTTGAAATACTTGAGCTTTCCATATTTGCTAATTTAGCCTTTTTATGATATACTAAATCCCTCGAAAAATCAATCCTATAATAATATGATTAAAAATTACTCTATCTCACTTGTTATGCCCTGTAAGAATGAGGCCAGGGCCTTAAAGAGTGTCCTCGAGAATCTCCCAAAAGAGGTTGATGAAGTCAT
>JAJYWL010000009.1 GCA_021791545.1 bacterium | reverse complement strand
TGCCTTCTTTAAGTTCCGAACGCACTCTTTCGACATGTTCTTTTCTGGTCTCTTCTTTTTTAACAAAAGTTGTCCAACAAATCCATTCATTTCGAGCAAGAGGCGTTAAGCTTTCCCAGGCTTGAAGAGCTTTGGGATCTGAAGATAAAGTATCTCGTAAGTCTTGAGGTAGTTCATGTACTACTCCTCCGGATATTTGAGTTGCTGTCATATGTCTATTATAGCTAAATTTATTTCAGATGGAAGTCTTAATTGAGGGTTTTCTTTTTTCTTGCTAAGGCAAAGTTGGATTTTCTGTTTTTGAGTCTTTCATCCTTATTTCTTGCTAATTCATCTCTTTTCTTTTTTTGTTTATCTAGTTCTGCCTGTACGATTTTTTGGCACTCACTATCAGGACAAACATTTTCTCTATGAATTACTTTAACCTCGTCTCCTAAAAATGATGGAACAGTCTCCACCCACTCTCTTAAAAAAACTCTTTCTTTTCCGCATCTTGTACATGGATTTGTGGATTTTTTCATATGACTAAAAGAACTGTTTAGGGGACAGGATTTGTTTAAGTATTATAACAGGAATAAAAGGAAATAGCTATTAAAATATGTCTTCTTTCTGGATTAGATGATAAGGTTAAAAAGATATCCCGTAAATATTATGCCAATTGAGAGGATGGCAATGTAGATTCCAAGAAGTTTAATTTTTAGAACTTTTCTTAATATTACCATCTCAGGAAAAGAAAGTGCAGTTATGGACATCATAAATGCAAGTGATGTTCCTAAAGGAAGACCCTTCTCTATCAATGAGCTAACAACGGGTATTGTTCCGGCTGCGTTTGAATATAAGGGAACACCGATCAAAACAGCTAGTGGAACGGCAAATAAATTATTCTTTCCTGCAAATTGTGTCAAAAACTTTTCAGGAGCATATCCATGGATTAATGCTCCAATACCTACTCCAAGAAGGACATAGGGGAAGACTTTTATTACCAAATCTTTTGTATATAGATAAGCTTGATAGGCTTTTTCTTTAGCTGAAATTTTTTGGTTTTCCATAGTCTGTCCTGATTTAATTTTCCAGACATAATCTTCCACTAAATTTTCCAGGTTCATCTTTCCCAAGAAAAACCCGACTACAGATGCTATGACTAAACCAGAAATAACATATAGTGCTGCAATTTTAATCCCAAATAATCCAAAGAGAAGAATAACTGCTACCTCATTTATCATAGGAGCAGCTATAAGGTAGGAAAATGTTACACCCAACGGAACTCCACTTTCAACAAATCCAATAAACAAAGGGACAGCAGAGCAGGAGCAGAATGGAGTTACTATTCCGACGAGTGCAGCTAAAATATTTCCAACAAATGGAAGCCTATGGGTTAAAAAATGTTTTGTTTTTTCGGGAGGAAAATATGAACGAAGAAAAGAAACTAGGAAGACAATGGAAGTTAAGAGAAGAAAAATTTTAACGGTGTCATATATGAAAAAGGTAGTGATTTCTTTTAGCATCTTAATCAAGTGCCTTAGTCAGGGCTTCTTTTATTCTCTCTTTGTTCGGGATAAAACCTATCATTGCCGGTTTTCCGTTTACAGCCAGAACGGGACTTTGCATTATTCCCATTTCTACTATCTTTGAAACATCAGTAACGTATTCTACTTTTGTATCTATATTAAGTTCTTCTACTATCTCGTTCGTTATCTCAAATAATCTTTTGCAGTTTTGACAACCAGCGCCTAACACTTGGATAGAGGGTTTCATAAGAAGAATTATAGCAGAGTTTGTATTGGCTGTTGTTTCTGGATGAACTTGGAACTTATTTATTTAATTAAGATTTTTTATAATTTCGTCGATAACTACATTTAGTGGACGATTGGCATCAACTATTCTTGCTCCCATTTTAATATAATCCCCTGGATAATTTTTGTACCACTCTAAAATTGAGTCAAATTCGTGTTTTTTCTTACCAAAAGTATTTGTAGTACGTGTTAGGATTCTTTTTCGAAGTGTTGACTCGTTAATAATTAAGCAGATGACTTTATCAAAAAGATCCCAACAGGAATTTTCATTGTAGCTGGCTCCACATAAGAATATTATTTTATTTTTAGCATTTTTCGCTAATTTTTCCACCATTGCTCTTGAAGTTTGCCATTGGTAATTTTTGTACCACTCTTCTGAGGTTTCGATTAATTTGTCATCCTTAATCGGCTTGCCTGTTTTTATTTCATACCAAGCGTTGAAATTTTCCGAGTCTGCATCATGCGATTCAAAGCCTCTTTTTTTGAGTTCTTCCGATATAGTGCTTTTACCTGATCCAGAGAGTCCTGTAATATAAATTAATGGCATATGCGAGCTAATTATACATTAGCCCGAGCATCTTGGTCTAGATTCGTTTAGTCGTTATAACTGATTGTGTTACTTCGAGGCTGAGACAAATAAGATCAATATAAAACTATTTAATTAAATTGTAGAAACGCTGCTCATATGAAGTATCTTTAGCAAATAATCCTGTAGCCTGTTTCGTAACCATTGTAGATAAATGCGAGTCAATATTTTCTTTATCATGACAAAAAAAGCTACCAGTTACTATAAGGATACAACCAAGTGGTTGAACCCTATCTGTAAATTCTTTTACAAATTCTTCTGTTAAATCTTCCTGCATTATAGGTTGGGCTGCTAATGTTTCAAAAAATCTGTTTAGAGTTGATGGAAGGGAATTACCAAGTGTTATAACTACTAGCATGATTTATAATATCAACCAACTTTCATCAACCACTTAGGATATGACTTGTTTAATTAAATTTTTTACGAGTGTTTTAGGTAACCCCATTAGACTGTCCTCTGTCCCGTCAATCTTTTGTATAAAAGCTTTCATTAATGGATCTTCAAGTCTTAATGCCCCTGCACAGTGAAAAATAATTCCCTGCTCTATTAATTTATTTATAACGTCTTGTGGAATGGGATGTAAGTATACCTTTACAATATCAATACCAGATACTTGTTTGCCATTTTCTGTATTTGTTGCCACTACACTATTTACTGTCTCTGATGGTTCTTCTCCATAGCTTGATAAAAACTCAAACGCTTCTTCATTAGAAGTTGGTTTTTCTCTTATTTTTCCTTTAAACGATATTACCTGGTCAGCCGTAATAATGAGTGCTG
Organism: bacterium; assembly: GCA_021791545.1. Classification (GTDB taxonomy): domain Bacteria; phylum Patescibacteriota; class Microgenomatia; order Levybacterales; family UBA12049; genus JAJYWL01. The sequence continues at coordinate 35,011 of JAJYWL010000009.1, read as the reverse complement.
GTTCTTTTATTTTTTTGATGATAGCTTCTGCCTTTGCGTGAGCTAATTTTGTCACTATTTTCTCTGGATTATTATCTCTTATACTTTTTTCGTCAATATCAGGAGAAACTATTTCGAAATCGTAACCCAGGTCTTGCATTACCTGTTGTCTAAATTTAGAAGACGAACCAAGTATAACTTTCATAGTAGTTGGATTATAGCAGAAGAGTTTTATAACTTAAATTATTTTAAGGTGGATGGTGAGGGTGCGATTGATAAGCTGCTGCCGAGCCTGGACTCGAACCAGAATAAACGGATCCAAAGTCCGTTGTCCTACCATTAGACGACTCGGCAAAATGTGGACTTGTTAATGATACCAAAATAAGGCTGTTGCTTCAAGGAAGAGCCCGAGTTAAAATAGATTGGTGAAGAAACTACTCCTGTACTGTCTATACTTCTTCTTTATTTATGCAACCATCTCAACTTTGTTTCATCCTCTATTTTTAGCCAGCGGACAAAAACAGAGTCTTCTCTCCCCTCTTCCTGATTTTCTGACGATGTTAAAAAATAAAGAAGTTTCAACTCTTAATTTATGGCTTCCTTCATTAACAGACGAAATTAATTCTGGAATTGCAAAACCTGAAATAACGGGTAGATCTGCATTGGTTTATGATCTTACTACCAAGAAGGTGCTATATGAGAAAAATCCGATGGAAAAACTTCCTATGGCATCTCTTACCAAGATAATGACTGCAATAATAGCGTTGGAAAATCCCAAAAAAGATAATAAGTATTATGTAACAAATCAGGATATTGTAGGAGAAGATAGTGCAGGCTTAACTGCCGGGGAAACTTATACTTTAAACGATCTTATGTACGCCATGATTTTGCATAGTGCTAACGATGCAGCGGAAACATTTGCTTCAAACTATTCGGGCGGAAGAGATGCTTTTATTAAGGCAATGAATGAAAAAGCTAAAGCGTTAGGATTGTCTAATACCAACTTTACTAATCCAAGTGGATTGGAGGGAGATGGGCAGCAATATACGACTGCTTATGATCTTCTGGTCATGACTACCTATGCATTGAATAACTTCCAGGAATTTAGAAATGTTAGTTCTACTTTTGAATATACGATTCCTTACACAAAATCACATAAAGAAATATATCTTGAAAACGAGACAAATCTTCTTACAAGTTATCCCGGCGTCCAGGGTGTAAAAACAGGATATACGGATGAAGCAGGCCTTTGTCTGGTTACCTATCTTAATTATGGAGGCCACCAGATAATAGGAGTGATATTAAACAGTGAGGACAGAAGAAACGAAATGATAGATTTACTTGATTATTCTTTAAAGAGCTTAGGAATAACTCCACCCCACCATGGTTGAATATAGCTTCCTACTAGGGTAAAATACATGTACTACGTGCCGCGGTGGTGGAATGGCAGACACGAGGGCCTTAAGAGCCTTTGTCCGCAAGGGCGTGAGAGTTCGACTCTCTCTCGCGGCACATAACGGGGAGTAGCTCAGTTGGCAGAGCGCGCGGTTTGGGACCGTGAGGTCGGAGGTTCGAGTCCTCTTTCCCCGACAGCTTGATAGGCTCAAGCATTTTTTATATAATCTACTAGAGCGCGGGATTAGTTGATCGGTTCAACATTTGCTTTCCAAGCAAAAAAGACGGGTTCGACTCCCGTATCCCGCTCACAAAAGGATTTTTTAAAACGGCAGGTTTTGAGGAGTCCTTTTTTTGTGGTCAGAAAATTGAAGGAATAATTCTTATCGCCTCGTAAAATCCCCAAAGTGCAATTGCGGTAAAAGCAGAAGCACCCACTACTAGGACAAGTGGAGATCTCACTATCGTTATGGTTCTTGAGGGACTAAGGAATAATCCTAAGTTTAATATCATGTGTCCCAAGAATACTCCAATTGCAAAACCGAATACATTCACTATGGAAAAAAGAGGAATATATCCTGCAAAGTCATCCAATCCCAAAATGAAAGGAATAGTTAGCGAGAAGAATAGGAGATTAAAGAAAGAGAGAGTTTTTATATTGGTAATTTTTAAATTAGGAAGGATTTTTCCCAAGAAAGGTTTAAAGAACTTGTTAATAAAATTAAGTTCTTTTTGAAGTAGTCTTGCTCCTCTATGTAACTTTTTATACTTTTCCTGTGCCAGGAAGTCGTCAACACTTTCCTCTGCCATTAAAAGAAGTACCAATGATGCAAGAATTATCATAATTAACATCAAAAGTGGTATTTCTCTAAAGAAATTCCAGAGAGTAAGTATTAGAAGAATTCCTATAGCATTTCCTACGGCTGTTCCTATCTCAATTGAAACTCTTTTTTTCCAGCCCGGATTACTTTTCATCAGATTTCCTATAAAGATTGCAAAGTCTATAGAGGTTTTAAGATAAATCGTAAGGCCTATTGTTACATCTACAATTTTTATCTGAGTTAATATTTTTTCCCTAGCGCCCACTAAATTTAAAATATTTATATAGAAGAAAAGGAGCAATGAAATACCAAGGAAAGTAAGTACTGTTAAAGTTAGAGGTATAAATTGATCATAGAATAACTTCTTCATACTAAGATTATATCAGGATTTTTAATTTAGCTTCCAATCTGCTAAAATATATCTGCTCGGCCCTGTAGCTCAACGGATAGAGCGAGTGCGTTCTAAGCACCAGGTTGGGGGTTCGATTCCCTCCAGGGTCGCACAAAAAAACAGACAACTTTCGTTGCCTGTTTTTAGCTTAAAAGGACTTATTTATTATTTTCGTTTGAGCTTCCCGAATTATTCGAGTCATTTTTGCTCTTTTCCGACCTTCCTCCTTTTTTGCCTGCTTTTTGTTTTTTATCTTCTGGCATATCCTTCACCCCCTCACTCATAGTTCCTCCAAAGATATATTGGAAATATTCTATTTGAATTAGTTTTAGGTAAGAATTGGGAAAGTTTAATATTTGAGGCCAAAATAGTGTATAATTACATCACTTGGTGGATGTAGCTCAGTGGTAGAGCACCTGGTTGTGGTCCAGGGGGTCGCGGGTCCGAATCCCGTCTTCCACCCATAAGATCTTGGTTGCAATTTATCAACTTTCAGATATAATTCCCCCTATGCCAGAAAGAGAAGAAATATTAGATAAATGCAAAACTCTTCCTACAATATTAACAGGGACTGTTGCTAACGATGATGAGGTTTGGGATACCTACCAAAAGGGAGCGCATTTCATTTTCACAAAGGAAGTGTTTCCAATGCCTTTACATTTATCAGTGTTTTCACTTTCAGTTTCAGGTCCTTCCCAAGATCGTCAAGAAGTTATTGCCGATTTTAAAGCTGTTTTAGGACAGGAAATGGAAAAAGATTTTCAGTCAATTCCTCTTCCAGTTATGCCCGATTACGGTATAGATTATATTATTTGGGATATAAAAGCGGTTAATAAGAGAAACTAAATTACTCATAGAATTTTTTCCCAGCCAGTCTTTTGGGAAGAAAAGGAAGTTTTTCTTTGGGTCCTACATATTTTTCGCTCCATTTATAATCTTTTGCGTACCCCAACTCTTTCATTAGTTTTGTAGGAGCATTTCTCAGATGAAGAGGGACAGGTTCATTGGGAAATTCATATACTGCTTGTTTTGCTTTTCCCAATGCGTTTGCAACAGATCTTGATTTAGGAGCTTTTGCAAGGTATATGACCACATAGGCAAGGATAAGTTGAGCTTCAGGCATTCCTATTTTATTAACCGCCTCAAATGCTTCGTCAGCTTGAATCAAAGCTCCTCTGTCTGCCATTCCTATATCTTCTGCCGCGAATATAATCATTCTTCTTGCTATAAATTTAGGATCTTCTCCGTTTTCGAGCATTCGAGCCATATAGTATAGAGCCGCGTCGACGTCAGATCCTCTCATAGATTTAATGAAAGCAGAGATTATGTTGTAATGTTCGTCTGCTTTCTTGTCATAAAGTCCAGCAGATTTTGTTTGGAATACTTCTTCTATTATTTGAGGAGTTATCTTCTCTGTCTTATATGAAGTTGCTGCCATTTCTAAACCGTTTAACATTATTCTTGCGTCTCCTCCGGAGAATCTTATTAAAAGTTCTTTTGCTCCTCTTTCAATTTTTTTCTTAAGTTTTCCAAGTCCTCTTGTTTTATCTTTTAATGCTCTGTCGAGAATAAACTCAAGTTCTTCAAAAGTTAAAGCTTGAAGTACAAGTACTTTAGATCTTGAAAGCAAAGCGCTTATTACCTCAAAAGACGGATTTTCCGTTGTTGCTCCTATAAGGTTTATTGTTCCGTTTTCCACATAGGGAAGAAGAGAATCTTGTTGTGCTTTATTCCACCTATGAATTTCATCTATAAAAAGAATCGTTTTAATATTTTTTTTCAGATTTTCCTTTGCCTCGTCAATTATTTTATGAAGGTCTGCTTTTCCAGCTTCTACTGCAGAAAGATGATGAAAGTCAGCGTTTATTTCATTAGCAATTATGTTCGCAAGGGTTGTTTTTCCGCTACCGGGAGGTCCCCATAGAATAAGAGAAAAAGGTGAATCTGTCGTTATTACTCTATTTATTAATTTTCCCTGTCCTACAAGGTGATGTTGTCCTACGAATTCTTCTAAGTTTTGAGGCCTCATTCTATATGCCAAATTCATATGGGCCTATTGTAGCACTTTATAAAACTTTTATGCTCTTGCCTGTCTAACTCTGTCTAGGCGGCTTAAATATTTCTTTCTAAGCCTTAGATTTTGAGGAGTTACTTCCAATAGTTCATCGTCTTCGAGAAAATCTATGCATTCTTCAAGACTTAAAATAGTTGGTGGAGTTAGTGCTCCTAAAGTTACATCTGAAGTAGAAGCTCTCATATTTGTCTGTTTTTTCTCTTTGGTTACGTTTATTTCAATGTCATCCTGCTTGGCATTTTCACCCACGATCATACCCTCGTATACAGGTGTTCCCGGTTCAATAAAAGTGATTCCTCTTCCTTGTGCGTTATTAAGTCCGTATTTCAATGCGTTTCCACCCTCCGATGCTATTAATACTCCGTTTCTTATCTTTGGAATTGGAGGAGTAAGAGGTTCAAAGTCAAAAAATACAGTATTAACCACTGCTGTTCCCTTAGTGTTTGTCAAAAGATCGTTTCTTATTCCAAAAAGGTTCTTTGAAGGAATTTTAAATTCAAATCTAGTGTTTCCTTTTCCGTCTGAATGCATATCGATCATCTGTCCTTTTCTTTTACCCATCTCTGTTGTGATAATACCTACAAATTCATCGGGGACATCTATTATCGCAACTTCTACTGGTTCCAGGGTTTGTCCGTCGACAGTTTTTGTAATAACCTGGGGTTTTTCTACCTGAAACTCATATCCCTCTCTTCTTAACGTCTCAACAAGGATAGAGAGATGAAGTTCCCCTCTTCCCGAGAGGATCATCCTTTCTCCTTCTTTTTCAAGTCTTAAACTGATATTTGTTTCAAGTTCTTTTACAAGTCTTTCAAGTATCTGCCTTGAGTTAGTGAACTTTCCTTCTCTTCCGGCAAAAGGTGAAGTGTTTGCAGAAATTGCAATTTTTATGGTAGGTTCTTCAAGGATAATTCTTGGCAAAGGTTCCGGATTTGTAGAATCGGTGATGGTATCCCCTATTGCGACATTTGCAAAACCCGTCATATCTATAATGTCTCCGGCAAATGCTTCGTCTACTTCTATTTTTTTAAGACCGTGGCTTATTCTTATGCTTTCTGCTCTTCCCGAGATTTTCTGCCCTTGTTCATTTATTATTACAAGGCTTTGGCCTTTATTGAGGTTTCCTCTTCTTATTCTTCCTATAGCATGTTTTCCTTTATGGGTATCAAAATCGAGATTCGATACCAGCATTTGAAAAGTTCCCTCTTCTACGGAAGGAGCAGGTATATATTCAATAATTTCGTTTAAGATAGGTTCAAGGGTTGTTGAATTTGTTAATTCATCTAAGCTTCCTGCCGCTCTTCCTTCTCTTCCGATTGCATAATATACAGGGAATTCCAGATGTTCTGTTGTTGTTGCAAGTTCAAGGAATAAATCGTTTGTCCTATTTATTGTCTGATTAACATCGGCTAGTTTTTTGTCGATCTTATTTAGTACGACAATTATTTTTAAACCCAGTTCTATAGCTTTTTTCAAGACAAATTTTGTCTGAGGCATAGGACCCTCCTGCGCGTCAATTATGAGAAGCGCTCCGTCTGCCATATTGAGAGTTCTTTCGACTTCTCCCGAGAAATCCGCGTGGCCTGGAGTATCAATAATGTTTATTTTGTAATCTTTGTAGTAGATTGCCGTATTTTTGGCAAGGATTGTAATTCCCCTTTCCCTTTCCAGAGGATTGGAATCAAGGATTGTGGTCTGACTCATTTCCGCTTCATTTTCTCTGAATGTATGAGACTGTTTGAGCATGAAATCAATCAATGTTGTCTTGCCATGGTCGACATGGGCAATTACGGCAACGTTTCTTATCTTGTCGGATTTAAATTCATTATTCATAAAAAAACAGCTTTTCGCTGCTTCTGAATTATAACATAAGTCTTACTTAAAATTATTTCTAGCTATGGTATACTTTCCCTATGCCTAAAAAGAGGGTTAAAAGGGTAAAATCCAGAAATCGGAGTAAAGGTCTTCCCGGATTTGTATACCTGTCAATACTTGCTATAGTTTTTCTTTCCGTACTTACATTAGGAAACAGCATTTTGGAAAAAAAGTCATCTTATCTTCCTAAATTTGTAAAAGCATCAGTTCCATACACTCCCAAGCTAGTTACGGTATCTACAATTTCACCTTACCCGGCAAACTATCCTAATTCAAATCCCGAGGTAAAACCTGTAGAATCTGGATTCTGTCTGCATGTACCTGTATTGATGTATCACCATATACAGCCTGAAGCTATGTCTGTTGCCAAAAAACAGACTTCTCTCTCTGTCGATAACGGAATATTTGATCAGCAGATGGCTTATCTTATCCAAAACGGATACACTCCAATTTATGCGAGCGATCTTGTGAATGCACTTCTTACACATACCCAGCTTTCTGGAAAACCTGTCTTGGTCACCATGGACGATGGATATGCGGATAATGATACCTATGCTCTTCCTGTATTAAGGAAATATGGTATTAAAGCAAATTTAATGCTTGCTACGGGTCTTGTAGGCAATCCTGACATGCTTTCTCTTGATCAGGTTAGAGATTTAGCATCAAGCGGACTTGTTCAGTTTACGGACCATACATGGTCTCACTACCCTCTTGGCAACGGAAACGAGGCTAAAGACGAAATGGAAATCTCGGTAGGTAAGGAAGAAATAAAGTCATATGCAGGACAAGACGTTAATATACTTACCTATCCTTACGGATCATTCAGTAATACGGCTTTTAACGCTGCAAGAAAAGTAGGAATTATAGGCGCATTTTCTTCCATTCCCGGACAAATTCAGTGCGACAGCTTTATAATGTCTCTTCATAGAACACATATAGGAAACGCTTCTCTTTCCGCCTACGGACTTTAATAAAAACTGACCCTATTAAGTAATTATTTGTCGTATTTTGTTCTATTGTAATTCGAGTATTTTTCTCATACACTATTCTCATGCTGCCCTTAATATTTATTAAAAAAATCCTCTCAAAATACGCTTATTGGTACTTACTTTAACTATGGAAAAAGTAATTCTTCATATAGATTTTGATTCGTATTTTGCATCCTGTGAACAACAGTTTAATCCGAAACTACGAGACAAACCTATTGGTGTAACAGCAACAAACGGAAGGACTTGCATAATAGCAGCCTCAAGGCAGGCAAAGAAACTGGGAGTTAAATCACCTTCCAGGACCTGGGAAGCTACTAAAATAATTCCGGACATGATATTTGTTCCTGCTCAGTTTGAGAGATATTGGGAAATAACTCAGAAATTCATAAATATCTGCAAAGATTTTTCCCCTTATGTCGAAATTTTTTCTCTAGATGAAGTATTTATGGATGTAACGGCAACACAGAATTTATTCGGAGGAAAGTATGAGCTAATAGAAAGGATAAAAGAAAGGATCAGAAACGAGATAGGAGAATATATTACCGTATCCGTAGGTATTTCCCACAACAAGCTTCTGGCAAAATTAGGTTCGGGAATGAATAAACCAAACGGTCTGACGGAAATAACAAGAGACAATGTTTTGGACGTATATTCTAAAATAGAACTTACCGATCTTTGTGGGATAGGAGAAAGAGTTAGAAAAAGATTAAACAGAATTGGTATATATACACCTCTTGAACTTAGAAGTGCCCCTCTGGAAAAACTTGTAGAAGAATTTAAGGATGTGGAGGGACATTTTTTAAAATCCTTGGGAATGGCCGATGATACGGCAGAGGTTATCCCCTATTATTTTGAGACCGAAACAAAATCCGTTGGGAGAAGCTATTGTATTCCTAAGAATACCTATGACCAAAGAATTGTCCTGCAGCATATATATGAACTTTCCGAAGAAATCTCAATTAAGCTTAGGAGGATAGGAAAAAAAGGAAGAACGGTATTTCTCTATCTGGGAGGAAATAGAAGCGCACACGGAAGAAAGACTATAAAGGAATATATAGACAAAGGAAGCGATATTTTTGCCCTTTGCAGAAAGTTATATGAGGAATGGCAATGGGATAATGGCGATAGGGAAAATCAGATGGTAAGACAGATTTCGGTTTCCATAGGTAACCTTGAAGATTCAAAAAACCTAACCCTTTCACTATTTGATAATGAAGAGAGGAAAGAAAAAATCTCAAAAGTGGTAGATACGATAAATGACAGATTTGGTGATCATACTATTAGAAATGGCTTTCTTCTTTACGGACCTAATTTAAAAACTGTTCCAAATGGCTATATGGCAGATAGATTTGAGAGGTCAAAGCTTGTTGGAAAAGTTGATATTTAACCTAAAATTCTTTTTGCTTCTTCGAGTACTTTCTTTTTTACTTGTGGATCAAGTGCAAGTATATCTAAAGATTCCGGTTTTTCTATCACGTCGGAAAGAAGGACGATGTGATTTTCGACAAGAGTTTGTATCTGGGGAAGACTAATTTGGGAAAGAAAAGTAATTGGCCACAAGGAATACTTCTCGATTAGATCCCTGATGCTTTCTTCCTGGGGATAGCTCCAACCCAATACTTTCATACCGGAACATAAAGCATAAGACAGAGCATCTGTAGTTACTTTAGTGTTGGTTACTATCATGCCTTCGGTCAGATTATGTTTTTCTTTTACATCGTCAAATCTTGCCTTTGTGTACAAAGCTACATGTACATCGGTTCTGGTTCCCGGAGTATTGTGAAACTTTGCTTCAACCATGATTCTTGCAAAGGGATGATCCTTTTGAGCTACGACGTCAACTTCGTGAGTTACGCATCTTCCCTTAAGAAGTGACCTTGTCTCAGTCGTATAGCCCATTTTTTTAAGAAGTTCGGAAACATAATCTTCAAACGGATATCCCGTTGGACCTAGTGACATTATTGCGTGCTTAAGGCTGTATTTAATTTTAGACGGGGTGTGTGTTTCGCCTAAAAACTCAGTTATGTGGCTGTAAACTTCCGAAGTAGGAATATTCTCATATAGTTTATCTTCTACGTGGTTTAATACTTTGTCTTCGAGGTTTTCCGGAATTCCTGCTCTTTTTATTGAAGCCGCCAGCTTTTCTTTGCTAAATGGTTCTATCTCCCCTGTTGCTTTAATAACATTTACCACAATTTAATACTAGTGCTTATAAAAATCATTTTCAAGGTTTCTTTTTTGAAAAGCTATAAAGTCATTAAGTTCATAAATTTCTATATACCTGTCGTCGTGTCTTAACTTATATACCATTTCTTTCTGAGCGGCTAAAGAAGGTTGGGCATAAGGATCATTGAGAAGAAAAATAACTACATCAGCCTGATCTATTCCAACGGGGATAGTGTAAATTCTTTGCCTATGGGAAAGATGGGATCCTATGTTGTTTGTAGCGGCTACGCTGTATCTTCTTGGAATGTCACTAAGAAAATCTTCTATTATTCCAGCATTTTGTAGTTGTTTTGAGAACATATCTGTATTAGGTCTTCTTGAACCCGGTAAGGGACCCATGCTGTAGGCAGAGTATAAAGATAGAATTACAAGTAAAATAGCTAGACCGGAATAACTAAGATTTTTAAATCTCTTTTTTAGCCTTATTACGGAATAAATGGCGGAGATAAAGATAAAGGGCGTAATAGTAGACGAATATTGATAATATATTTCGTGGAGTTGGGTATTGTTGCTTAATAGATTAATGACTAAATCGGGAATTGCAAAGATAAGTATTTGTGGAGAGAAAAAAGATAAGAATCCCAGAGGGAAGAAGAGCTGGAAAATATAAATGAGATGATTTTTTTCAAAAATAATGGGTAGTGTCTTGTTGGGTGAAAGAATTATATTTTTTATTATCCCTGAAGGTGAGTCGCCGAAATCCGAATAGTATTGAAGCGCAAAATGTCCCCCGCCTCTTGCCTGAGGAATAGCTATCCAAATGAAGTAATAGAAAAGAGAAAGGCTGGTAACGATAATAAGTAGTCCAAAAATTATTTTGGAAATATATTTTTTATATAAGATTACTTTTTTTGCTTTGATGTAATCTACAAGTACTTCCCAAAGTTTAAATATGCCGAATATAGCAACTACTGCCCAAACTTCTTCTTTTGTTAATCCAGAAAGGACGGCGAAGATAGCAAATAAAATATATTTCCTTTTTATGAAGAAATAAAATGTGGCAAGAAGAAAAGTAGTTGCGAGAGTAACAGGGTGAAAATCATAAAGATTAGCCCATTGCATGGGAGAATAAAGAAGGAAAGAAAGTGCAAAAGCAAGAGATAAAGCTTTATTCTTAAGTATTTCTCTGGCAATCAGATAAACAAAAATTCCTCCAAGTCCTAAAATTATTGATTGAATTAGTAACAGGGTTAGAGGGCTGTTCCAAAAATAATAAAAGGGAGCGAGCAGGACAAGAATCAAGTCTGCATGAAATGACATTCTTGAAATTATGTTGGTACCGTTAGGATCGGTTATCTGAAATGGCCTGTTGTGAAGAGTATTCCAGACTGCTTGATCCATATTTCCTAAATCAAACCTGCCCGTATAGAAGTTTGAATATCTTAGAAAACTTGCAGTCGTAAAATATAGAATATAGATTAAAACAAAAATAAAAAGTAAAATTTCATATCTTTTTTTCCACAACTTAGCTTCCAGTTTTAAAATCTTCGGGCTATTTATTCTATTCCACAAGAAGATAATTAAAAGAAATGTGAGTTCGGAGAGTATTAATGTAATTCTTGTATAAATAGATGCAACAGCTGCCGCTGCGGTTCCAATAAAACCTGCCAGTCCCCATGTTACTATCCCCTCTCTCACTCCAAGTCCCATAGGAGTGACAATTGAAAGGTAACCTACCAATAAAGCAAAGGTAAATAAACTTGATACATCAAGAAAACTTCTGATATCAATATAAAATAAAGAAATCGCCGAAAAATAAGAAGCTATTCCAAAAATTGCAAAATCAAGAAATGATAGTAAGAATAAGTTAAGGTTTTCTTTAAAATCGAAAGAAGGGAAAATAAGATTGAAAAATTTTCCTTTAAAATACTTTCCTCCGATAATAAAAATTGATACAGCGGCAACAGTTATTAAAAGAATTGCAATATTAACCGGATAATTCCAGAAGAAAAAAATCAAGAAAAAATATGAAAAAGCTAAACATCCCAATACTACTAATTCGGTTTCCACTAATAAGGAGTGAAGGATCTCTCTTTTTTCTATTCCCCTATCTATATGTTGTGAGGATCTTGAGAGGAAAGACCAGAGATTTCCGGGTATATATCTTTTTATTTCGGAGAAAGCCCAAATATATGCAGTATTTTTAAAATTCAGCTTATTTCCCTTTTTATCTATTAGCCTTTTCCAGATAACAACTCTTAAGAAATAATAGATGACGAATAATAAAATGGAAATTATAAGATAAGGAATTTTTATTTCATGAAGATCGTTCTGAATGGTCGTGATTTTCGGAAGAAGCAGTCTTACTACAAAAAACAATGCAACTACCGATAAAGGCCAACCGATTATGTATTTTACGAGAGAAAGAACCTTATTATTCATATCTAAGAGCATCAATTGGAGATAATTTAGAGGCTCTAATGGCAGGAGCCATACCGAATATTATACCAACTGCAACCGAGAAGCAGAAAGCAAGAGCAACCGACCAGAATGTTACACTTGAAACAAGAATCATCGCTATTATTATGGACGCTATCATTCCTAATAAAATACCAACAATACCCCCCGTCATTGAGAGCATGACTGACTCTAATAAGAATTGACTGAGAATATCCTTTCTTTTTGCTCCTAAAGCTTTTCTAAGTCCTATTTCCTTCGTTCTTTCCGTAACTGAAACAAGCATTATGTTTGCAACCCCGATCCCGCCGACTAAAAGGGAAATTGCAGCTATGCCTCCTAATGCAAGAGAAAGCATACCTGTTATGTTGGAGAGTGTTTTAGAAAGACTGTCTCCTGTCTGAATACTGTATTCGTCGGGATTTAAGTCTTTGGAAAGTATTGCGTTGATTTGTTTCTTAACTATAGGAACATTATTTTCGGAATTGGTATTAACAACAATTTCCATCAGTCTATCTACTCCGAATTGTGAGTGAACGGCTTCAATCGGGATATAGACAACATTGTCATGGTCTACTCCCAAAGATGCTCCGTTTTTTTCCGCGACACCCACAACGGTATATTTTTCATTGCCTACAAATATCTTTTCGCCTATCGGATTTTTGTTACTAAAAAACTTTGTATATACGGTGTAGCCTATTACTGCCACTTTTGATCCCGATTGTTCCTGGCCTTGGGAAAACCATCTTCCCATTATTGTTTTTCCATAAACAACGGCTTTAGGAAAATTGTATGTACTTCCTATTGCATACACATTTTTATCGACAACATTTTTGTATTTAACATTTGTAAGAACTTCGGCAAGAGGTGCGACTTGAGCTATGGGAGCAAGTCTATCGGATAATTTTTGGGCAAGAGGAATTGTGAACTTGTTTTGAGTACCCGGACCAAAGGCGGACATTAAATTATTTCCGGGAATAACATCCATGATATTAGGGCCTAATGAGGAAATTTGACTTGAAATATATGCCTGAAGTCCTGAGCCGATTGATACCAAAACAATTATTGCAAAAACTCCGATGGTTATTCCAAGTGTAGTGAGGAAGCTTCTCATTTTATTTCCCCAAATAGCGTTAAAAGAAAGAGTTATAAGTTCTCTGGTGTTCATTTTTCAATAAGCCTCCCGTCTTCAAGATGAAGTATTTTTCTTGCTTGCAAAGCTATATCGTGTTCATGTGTTATGAGAACAATGGTTTTTCCTTCTTTGTTAAGTTGTTTTAATGTTTTCATTACGTCGTCGCCAGAAGCAGTATCAAGGTTTCCCGTTGGCTCATCGGCTAAGATAAGCTCGGGATCATTCATAAGTGCTCTTGCTATAGCTACTCTTTGTTGTTGTCCTCCCGACATCTGATTTGGTCTTTTATTTATATGATCCGCAAGTCCTAACATAGTCAAAAGCATATCTGCTTTTTCTGTCCTTTCTTTTGAAGCTGTCCCGGCATAAATTGAGGGAAGTATTACGTTGTCTAAGGCAGATAGTTTGGGAAGAAGGTTGAATTGCTGAAAAACAAAGCCTATCTCCTTGTTTCTTTGAAGAGCTTGTTCATCTTCATCAAGTTTTGAGACGTCTGTTCCGTTAAGAATATATTTTCCCGAGCTTGGAGTATCTAATAGTCCTATTATATGCATCAAGGTTGATTTTCCCGATCCTGATCTTCCTGTTATTGCCAAAAAATCACCGCTCTCGACATCTAAATCTATGTCTTTTAAAGCTTGAGTATGAAATTCTCCGCCATCATATACCTTGGCAATGTCTACCATTTTGATGATGCTATTCTTTTTCATAGAAGTTATTTTTTAGCTATTAAGTTTTGGGGAACTGAAGTAGGATCTACAGCTACAGTTTCTCCAACACTTACTCCGGATAAAACCTCTGTAAGAGTATCGCTCTGTAGACCTAATTTAACTTTTCTTTTTTCATATTTATTCCCTACTTTTACATATACAGAATTGTCGTCTGTTACGCTCGACAACGGAATAGCAAGAACGTGTTCTTTTTTGTCTACTATTATGTCTGCATTTCCGCTCATTCCTACTCTGTAAGCACTGTTTTGAGGAAGTTTAGCTTTTACATAGAAGGCTGTTCCTCCTGAGGATGTGGTATGGCTAACAAAGTCTATTTGATCTACATAGACTTTAAGAGTGTCGTTTGGAAAGGAATCCAAATTAATTTCGACTTGTTGGTTGTCTTTTATGTTTCCGATATCCGATTCATCTACTTCCATCTTGAAGACTAAAGAAGTAGGATCGGTTACCGTAAATACGGTTGTTGGAAGAACATTTACATTTATAGATTGCGTATCAGCTCTTGTTAATATTCCGTCTATAGGTGAATAAAGGGTAGAGTTATATAAATCATTCTGAACTTTCATCATCTGGTCATATGCTTTATTTTGTGTCGCATCCAATGCCGTTCTTGTTACTTTCTCCGGATAGCTTTCTCCCGTGCTTTTATGCCCGTCATAATATTGATCGGAAGCGGCTTTTGCCGCTGTAAAATCTTGTACAGCTTGTCTATATGATGCCTGAAGTTGTGTTTGATCCAAACTTGCTATCGCCTGGCCTTTTTTGACATAATCCCCTACTTTTGCTCCTAGATATATTAGTTTTCCCCCGCTTTGAAATGAAAGATCGGCAGTATTATCGGAATCAATTTTTCCGGTAGTTGAAACAGTTTTTACAACATCGGAGTAAGAAGCTTCTTGGGTAAGAACTTTTGGAGGATTTTTAGGCCACATAAAAAAAGCTAATACTAAAAGAACAATAAGAATAATTAAGGAAATTTTCTTGTGGGAAAATGCCCATTTTCTACCAGCTTTTAATAAGTTCAACACTTTGCTCATCAAATCTATATTAGTGCTTAATTATGGAAAAGTAAATAGAAATAGAGATTCTATTAGGCTTGATCGTCTTGATCGTTTCCGTTGGGAAAAAATACAAGATTTTCGGGAGTTGGCGGTTCAATTTCATGTAGTTTTATTCTTCTACCGTTACCCCATTTATCGACAATCTTAACGTGGTCTGTACCTAATTCTTGTGCTCTACCTCTTATTGCAGCCATATCTACCAGTGTTTGATTAATAATTCTGTGAATAGAAGATCCCGTAATGTCCATTAGATGATCTAAAGCTATCTGGGCTTGGGGTGTTAGGGAAATTTCTAAATCTTCATAATCGGAGGGTAATTCACGAGAGACTGCTGTCGGAATAACAGGGATTTCGGGAGATGCCGCTTCTTTTTTTCCGCTTCTATGGAATGATCTAAATATATCGGCCGGATTAATCCGTCGACTTCCCTCAGTCATATTGAGATTATAACACAACCATTTAAAGCTGGAATTTATTTAAGAGGATGAAGTCTTCCTTGTGTGATTATGGCAAATTTAAGATATCTTTTAACCGTTTCATCCATTTTTGCCTCACCAATCTTTTCATTCATTTTTGGATCATCAAAAAATAAGGAGGCAATTACTAAATCAAGTCTTTTTCCGTAAGATGTTCCAATTACACCCTCATCGGACCAGCTATCGTATTCAAATGAAGTTCCGCCTTTCTTATCAGAAAATCCCATGGCAAATCTTCCTTTATGATGTCCCCTTCTTACTTCTATATAATCTACTTCTCCTACTTTATTAAATTCAAAAGGCCCGAATTTATGTATTACTACATGAGTGTTAAATTCAGGAAGGTGAATTAAGGTTTTAGGACTGTGACCGCTGAATGTTTTAACTCTTCCGTCTGCAAAACTTTCCACTAAATGCCCCTCATGGATAGCCATGCTTTCTGGTTGGATATTTATGTCTGGAGTTACTGCTCTTTCTAACATGAGTGCAAGATTATATCAGAAATTGAGGTTAAACTCAACTATTATAGGATAAATCAGTTGAGCTGTATGTGATTTGCGCGCCCTGCAGGAGTCGAACCCGCAACCTGACGGTCCGAAGCCGTCCGCTCTATCCAGTTGAGCTAAGGGCGCTTTCAGCCCTAGTATACTACTCTAGGGAGGCTGAAGTAAAGCTTATAAGGTAATGAAATATGGCTAGATTTCTGGTAAAATGAGTCCACGGGCCGCTAGCTCAATTGGCAGAGCAACTCCCTCTTAAGGAGTAGGTTCAGGGTTCGATTCCCTGGCGGCTCACTGAATGAAAATACTGCTCGTAGATAATGGCTCTTCATACCTCGACAAATTGGTAGGTATTTTAAAACCTCATGATGTTTCCATTATTCCCTTTTCCCAATTAAACAATGAATTTTATGCTGATTGCGTGATACTTTCAGGTGGCCATAGCTTTCCAATACTTGGGAATGAAGAAAAATTTTCAAGAGAAATTAATTTTGTAAAAGAAATAAAAATTCCGATATTTGGTATTTGTTTAGGATTTCAGTTAATTGCACATGCGTTTGGAGCAGAATTGAAAAGATTGGAGAAAAAAGAAAACGGCATATTGGATATAGAGATACTTGAAGAAGATCAGATATTTAAATGGATAGATAATTTCAAGGTTTTTGAAAACCATAGATGGGTTATTTCAAAAGTTCCTACTGATTTAATTGCATTAGCAAAATCTAAAGACGGAATCGAAGCTGTAAAACATAAGTCCCTTCCTATTTATGGAGTTCAATTTCATCCAGAAATGTTTGTTGATCAAACTTGCGGAGAAAGAATATTAAAAAATTTTCTTGGAGCTATTGGGTAAATTTCTGAAGATCAAAAGATTTTCTGTGTATATCAGATAATCCAAATTTTTTAATTGCTTCTTGGTGAAATTTTGTTCCGTATCCTTTATTTTTTGCTAAATTATAACCTTTATATACTTTATCCAAATCTCTCATAATTCTATCTCTATGATCTTTTGCTACTATTGATGCAGCAGCAACAGAAATAATTTTATTGTCACCTTTTACTATAAATTCTAAGTTTTCAATTTGGATATCTTTTTTGTTTCCATCAATAAGGAACTGAATTTTATTTTTACCAAGGTCATTAGATATTTTTTTAATAAGTTTTTTAAAAATTAAAGTATTCGCCTTACCTATACCAATTTTATTAATTGTTTCTACATCTATTGTCTCTGTGTACGAGCTGCCGTGTCTTATTATCAGTTTAGACAGCCTTCTTCTTTCTTTTGCTGTAAGCTGTTTTGAGTCATTGATATCTTTGAACCATTTTCTTTTGATCTTTTTGTCAAAACAAACCGCAGAGGCAACGAGAGGTCCTGCAAAGCATCCTCTTCCCACTTCATCAATACCGAATACATAGTCAATTCCGGATGACAAATATTGTTTTTCCAAGTTATATGAGGGTTTCTTGGGCTTCTTCATCTGAATCCTCCAAAAGCAGTGTATCAACACCGCTTATTTCAGGAAGATTAGAGACTATTGATTTAAGTTCGCCATAGAAGTTGGTCGTATTTGTATCAAGTTTTTCGATTTGTGATTCCTGTTTTTTCCATCTAAGAATTGTAGATCTCTTCTCTGCGTCGAGGCTGTCTCTTAAGGCTTTGATTCCGTCAAAATGTGCTTGCATCCTATGTTTAAATGAATCGCTCATCATATAGTCTCTTATCCTTCCCCATTCTTCCTCGGTCTGGGAGGCAGAAGATTTAACTGTTGCGACGGTAGAGATAAGGAATCTGATAAATCTGCATATGTTTATTGCTGTTTCATAATCGGTTATCCAGATTCCGTCTTTTCTGTCAAAACTTTTACTGTCTTCGGGTAAGACTTGTGAAACTATAATGGCTTCAGATGCAGATACTCGTCCGGCGTCTTCTTTGAGTTTTGTTATCCAGCCTTTGCTCCAGGCTTTCGTTCTTTTTGTTTCCCAAAGAATCGAACCTACTACTTTTCCGTTTAGTTTGACTTTTTGCCAGATATCTCCGCCTTCTACCCCTTTTGGAATAGGAAGAAATTCGTCGTTTGGAAATGTTTGCTTAAGCCTTTCTTCCAAGTCAAGTTCAAGTACTTCTCCCTGAAGTTGTTGGGAACCTTGCTTTCCTTTTCTTTGTGCTTCTTCAAGAGCTTTTTGCATATCGCCTATTTTCTTTTCGTATTCAAGCTTTTCAAGCCTTGCTTTTTCGGAAGCTTCTTTTGCTGCTTCGATTTTTATCTTTTCTTCATTTTCTTTTTGTTCTTTTGCGGCTAATGTGAGCTTTTCTTGAAGTTCTTTTTGCTTTTTTTCTGCTTCCTCAAGTTGGAGCTTAGATTCTTTTGTTTTATTTTCAAATTCTTCCTTAAGTTTCTTCTCAAGATCTGCTTGTGTTTGAAGTTTAATCTTTTCGATTTCTTCTTTAGCTTTTGATTGTTCTTCTTTCCTTACTTTTTCCTCAAATTCATGCCTAAGAGCTTCGGAGATTTCTATTCTTTTTCCACAGTTTGGGCAAACAATATCGTTCATGTTTTATCTATAATACGCCCTTACTTTCAAAAGTCAACAGTTTTGACTAAAGGTTTGCTTTTTGTTAGCATTTTTATATGGCTATGAAATCCTTTTTAAGGACAGTTTTATTTAACTCATTTTCCCTCTTCGTTCTTTCGCAAGTAATTCCGGGTTTTAAGGTAAGCGGAGGTCTTGTAACTTTCTTATTCGGAGGCCTTGCATTGTCGATATTATTTATAGTGATAAAGCCAATATTGAATCTTTTAACGCTTCCTCTTAACTTGGTCACACTGGGAATGTTTTCATTTCTTTCGAACGTAATAATATTTTATTTACTTACCGTATTTGTTCCGCAGATTGGAATTACGGCTTTTACGTTTGAGGGTATAAACTATGCCGGCTTTGTGATTCCAAAAATGGCGGTAAATGTCATCATATCTTTCATCGTGGTTGCCGTAGGCCAATCCTTGGTTGTTACTTTCCTTTCCTGGCTAACTAAAAAATGATATAATCTTCATATGATATTTCTTAACATCCTAGAGGTAGTAGTGGCAATTCTTCTAATCGGCGCGATTTTACTTCAAATGCAAGGGAGCGGTCTTTCCGGTTCATTTGGTGGCAGCGGAGAATTCTATAGAAGTAAAAGAAGTATCGAGAAGATGCTTATGTGGGCAACTGTTGTATTAGCAGCCTTGTTCGGCATCATTTCTTTAGTACTTCTTATCCCCAGATAAATAGCATAAAACTATGATTTTTTTAAAGAGAAGACGTCTCATACTCTGGCTTATTAAGGCCTACATCAAGAAGTGGGGGAAGACAATATTACTTTCAATGGTTTTGGGACTTCTTGCTTTTTTCATAATCCGCTTCGGTCTAAACATGTTTATTCCTCTTCTTCCTTTTAGTCAGCAGAAAACAATAGGGATGGTTGGAGCATATACTTCTGACAATTTACCCGAGAGTATATTGGGCCAAATCTCAAGAGGTTTAACATATATTGATGATAAAGGTGAACCAAAACCGGATGTAGCTACTAAATGGGAAGTAAAAAATAACGGAAAGACATATATTTTTCATTTGAATAACAATCTTAGGTTTACCGATGGTACAAGACTTACTTCAAGCCAAATTCAATACAATTTTTCGGATGTAATTACAGAAAGACCAGACGATTCAACAATAATTTTTAAGCTTAAATACAGCTATTCACCTTTTCTTGTTACTGTTTCCCACCCTATTTTCAAAAAAGGATATATAGGGCTTGGAAATTATAAAGTTCAATCTATTAATATAAATGGAAATTTTGTTCAATCAATAAACCTTCTTTCGACCAAGGATCTTAATAAGGAACTTTCTTACCAATTCTATCCCACTGAAGACTCTTTAAAGAATGCTTTTGTCTTAGGAGAGATTACCGAAGCGGAAAATCTTTCTAACCTTGATTATAAGAACATGAGCTTTAAATCATTTCCCAACACAATAGTTAATAAACAGGTTAACTACGATACGCTTACCACCATCTTCTATAATACCCAGGACAAAAACCTCTCCGATAAAAGATTAAGAGAAGCATTATCCTATGCGATTCCTGACAATTTCAACGAGGGTAAAAGAAATTATGGTCCCTTTCCTCCAAACTCCTGGGTAAACTCCGGCAGCTTATCTACCTACTCCCAGGACATTGAACATGCAAAATCCCTCATGAATCTTTCTTCAGCATCAGATAGCGGAAAACTTGTATTGACAATACAGACACTTCCCGAATATAAAGATTTGGCTAAAATTATCAGGGACAGCTGGGAAAAGATAGGGGTGAAAGCGGATATTAAGGTGGTAAATTCTCTTCCCTCAAATTTTCAGGTATTCTTGGGGGAGTTTAATGTCCCTAAAGATCCGGATCAATATGTCCTATGGCATTCCGATCAGGAAAGCAATATTACCAAGTACAAGAATTTAAGAATAGATAAATTGCTGGAAGACGGAAGACAAACAATGAATCTTGCAGAGAGAACTAAGATTTATTCAGATTTCCAGAAGTATCTCTTGGACGATCCACCTGCAACATTCGTAATGTTCCCCTATAGGTATAACGTCACAAGAAAATAGTTAGGGAAGGAAACTTTTTGATCGAAGT
This sequence comes from bacterium, assembly GCA_021791545.1. GTDB lineage: Bacteria > Patescibacteriota > Microgenomatia > Levybacterales > UBA12049 > JAJYWL01. Next base: position 14,292 of record JAJYWL010000009.1, on the reverse strand, counting down.
TTTCTGTGATAAGTAATTGCAAATCTGTGTGCTTCATCTCTTATTTTCATGATAAGCTGTAGCGCTTTGGAATCTTTAGGAAGCTTTATTTCTTGTAAATCTCTTGTAATTATAGTTTCTTCTCTTTTTGCTAAACCTATTAACGGAATATTTTCCTCAATGACTTCTGTAGCAGCCGAAACCTGACCTTTTCCACCGTCTACTACAATTAATCCTGGTTTTTCCCATTCATCGTGTTTTAGTCTTCTCGTGAGTACTTCCTGCATCATTGCGAAATCGTTAGGTTTTCCTCCCTTATATTCCATCCTTATCTTGAATCTTCTGTATTGAGACGTATCTCTCTCGCCGTTTGTTAATACAACCATTGAAGCGGTAGCATTTTTCCCCTGAATGTTGGAGATATCGTAGCATTCTATTCTGCCAAGATTTGATACGGGAACATTATTGGAGTTTAATATATTTTTTAGTTCGGAAAGCTCCATTTGTAATACGTCATCTCTTAAATTAGGATTAGATTCATACTCGAAGGGTTTATAGAAAGGGCTGGTAATCAGTTTAATTGCCTCAATTCTTTTCTGGATCATTGAGGCTTGTTCAAAGTTTTCTTCTTTACTTGATATTTCCCTTTCGTTTTCAAAGTCCCTAATTACTTTTTTTGTATCACCGTTTAGGAAATTGATTAGGCTTTTTATGTTTTTTCTGTATTCTCTGCCTGTTAGAGTAGAGGGACAGGGACAAAGTCCGAGGTGATAATACAAGCACAAGCCTTTAGGATGATTCAGCGTAGACTGATATGGGATAATCTTTCTTATTAGTTTTAGCACCATTTTAAGAGATCCTGAGCTCGTATATGGACCAAAGTATAATGATTTAGGATCATCTTCTTTTCTTGCAAGTAAAACTTTAGGATACTCGTCTTTTACAGTAATTCTTATCAGAGGATATGCTTTGCCGTCTGTAAGTTTAATGTTGTATTTAGGCTTATACTTCTTGATTAGTCTCTCTTCCAGTAAAAATGATTCAATTTCAGATTGTACGACCACAGTCCTAACATCTCGAATCTGGGAAACAAGCATTCTTGTTTTTTCTCCAAGGTCGGATTTAGTGAAATAGGAGCTAACTCTTTTGCGGAGGTTCTTGGCTTTCCCAACGTAAATCACTTCTTTGTTTTCGTTTAAGAAGAGATAAACTCCTGGATCCGATGGCAATGATAAGTATAATGATGATGAAACTGACAACTGAAATTACTCCCAAAACTATCCATTTATTAAAGAAAAATGGAGAAATCTTCATTGAATATATATAAGTATTCTTTTCGTCTGTAATTTTAATCTGATCAACCGCATTTGTCAAAATAGGAGTCTTATCAAAATTGACAGGAACATCTACGTAACCAAAGGGAGGAATTGTTCCGACATTTAAAGTCTGTGTGCCCGGTTTTAAAATGTTTGTAGAAAGAGTTATTTTTTGCCCTGTTGAAACGAACTTTCCGGTGTTTTTCACTCTTATCGTTCCCGATACGGGAAATCCCGGAAAGACATTGGCTGGAAATATTCCTTCTGTTTCTACCTTTGTTTGAGGTAATCCAAAATCACCACTTAGCTCAACAGTCACGTCTTTGGAATTTTTATTCGATGCAAGCTTATATCCCCCTGCGGGAACAGGGTAACTGCTGTTATACCCTTTAATAACAAATGCTATATGGTCAAAATCAAGCACGTTAAAGTAATCTACTCCACCGGTTGTGTTTCCCCATGTCGGATCGACCATAACCCATGTTCTCTTGGCCGAATCATAATATTCAGGCCAAGCGTGAAGAATATCCTCTACCAAAGACAAAGGCCTTTCTTTAGAGTTTTTTGTGTATCCATAACCGTCTACTTCTCTGGCAGGTATACCGGCAGCTCTTGCCAAGGCTACAAAAAGGTCCGTGAATTCAAGACAGACTGCAGAATCCGGATTCTGCAGGGTTTTCGCTGCACCAAGTCTTGGGTCTTTCTGGGTTACCCTCAGAAAATCATAATTTAACTTTCCTACAACATAGTTGTATATTTCGCTCGGTGTTTTTAGATATTTAGCTTCCTTCTGAATTTCGCTATTGTTCACTTCCCAATAGGGTTTGGGTTTTAGATATTCATTTATTTGATTTTTGTCTAAAACTTCTTCTTTTGGTGAATAGAAGACTTTTGCCTTTTCGGTAACATTTACATCAATCTTTTGGGAAGGGTTTAGATAGTATCTCGCAAGCCAATTACCGTCATTATCCGTTGTAATATTTATAGGTTTCGGATTAATATCTTCAACTTCTATGTCCTGATAATTTGTACTTGGCGGAAGCGCAATATCAGTTGTTATCGGAAATAGATTTGTATTTTCCAGATGATATACAAGACCCAACTTATAGACCTGATAATTTCCGAAAGATATAGATATTCCTGACGAGCCTAGTTGATCTTTACTAAAGCTTAATTTACCGGGCTGGAGATATGCCTTTCCTACGTCGGGCTTTATAAAACTGGGTTGTCCTAAATACGAGGGATAAAATACATTGACGTTGAACTGTGAGAAATCATTCTGTGCGGCAATACCAGGAATATTTATTTCCCAAATATCCCCTATATTCTGAGCAACCTCGCCAGTGTCAAAAGAAAATGTGAAAGTACTCTTGTTTCCGATTCCCAAAGTAGGTTTATTAAAAGCAAGCTCAATGCTGCTTCCCTTTCCTGTCTGTTCCACTCTTGGGATTATTTGTCCATTTGAATCTGAAGCTCTGGCATTTTTAATGTTTGTAAAGCCAAGCAGGATCTTATACGAAGCAGCATAATACTGATCGGATAGATTAGTCATCACAACGTTTATATCTACATGGGTATTCGCATTCGAAGAGACCGTGTAATTCACGTTATAGTTTGTGGAAAAGTTATCTGCTGCGAATGTTGTTTTTACTAAAGAGAGGAACAGGAATAAAACTAAAAAAAAGGATAAAAGCCTTTTCATTAAATCTATTATTGATGAAAGAGTTTATTTTGTAAACAAGTGCTTACTTAGGAATTGGCCGGTATAAGATCTTTTGTTTGCAGCTACTTCTTCGGGAGTACCCTTAACAACGATTTCTCCGCCTTTTTCCCCGCCTTCCGGTCCAAGATCAATTATATAATCGGCATTTTTTATGACATCAAGGTTATGTTCTATTACTATTACGGTATTACCCTGATCAACAAGTCTTCGAAGGACATATAACAGTTTCTCCAAGTCTGCGAAATGAAGACCCGTCGTAGGCTCATCGAGAAGATACAAAGCATTAGAACCTCTTTTCGATAGTTCGGATGCAAGCTTTACTCTCTGTGCTTCTCCTCCCGACAATGTTGGAGCCGGCTGTCCCAACTTAATATATGATAACCCAACATCATTTAATGTCTGTAGCTTATGAGCAAGACTTGGCACATTTGCAAAAAATGTTAGAGCTTCAGAAACACTCATTGCTAAAACTTCTGCAATATTTTTTCCATTTAATGTAACCTCTAAAGCTTCTCTATTGTATTGTTTACCATTGCAGACCTCGCAGGTAACATAGACATCGGGTAGGAACTGCATTTCAATTTTGATTCTTCCTTCTCCCTCACATGCTTCGCATCTTCCTCCTTTTACATTGAATGAAAATCTTCCGGGTCCATAGCCCTTAAGTCTTGCGTCTTTAGTCTTTGCGAACATCTCCCTTATGTAGTTGAAGGAACCCGTATAGGTTGCGGGATTACTTCTTGGCGTTCTTCCTATTGGTGATTGATCAATCATATATATATTCTTAATGTTTTCGTATCCCGAAAGTGTCTTGAATCTACCCGGTTTTTCTTTGTGAAAGGGGTTACTTTTTGCCATTAAGGCATGGTATAAAATATCGTTTACTAAAGTAGATTTGCCGCTTCCCGAAACTCCGGTTACGACAACTAACTTATTAAGAGGGAAATCGACGTCTACGTTTTTAAGATTATGCTCGGAAGCTCCTATTAATGAAATAGCTTTATTATTTTGGAGTAGTTGTTTATTTGTATTCAATACTTTTATCTTTTTTCTTAACGAAAGATATTCTCCCGTTAAAGAATTTGGATTTTCTTTTATTTCTCCTATCGTTCCTTTTGCTATTATGTTTCCCCCTTGCTCGCCTGCTCCAGGACCAAAGTCAATTATATAGTCGGATTGCTCCATGGTTTCTTCATCGTGTTCTACGACCAAAACGGTATTTCCCAAATCCCTTAGCTTCTTGAGAGTATCTATGAGTTTTTGATTATCTCTTTGATGAAGTCCTATCGAGGGTTCGTCAAGTACATATAGAACTCCCGTAAGACCCGACCCTATCTGGGAAGCTAGTCTTATTCTCTGTGCTTCTCCTCCCGCCAGGGTATTTGCGCCTCTTGAGAGAGTAAGGTAATCAAGACCGACGTCCAAAAGAAAAGAAAGCCTTTGCTTAATTTCTTTCAATATGATCTTTCCAATTTCGTTTTCCCTGTCGGAAATCTTATTCTTTAATGAATCGAAGAACTGATAAGAATCATGAACAGACATATCCGATACATCTACGATTGATTTGTCGTCAACAGTTATCGATAATGCTTCTTTTTTAAGTCTGGAGCCCTTACAGACGGGGCAAGACTCATATCTCATATATCTTTCTATTTGAGATTTAAGAAATACGGATTCTGTCGATTGATATCTTTCCTTTAGTTCATGGAGTATGCCTTTAAACGGTTCATTTATTGCGGTTTCTCTTCCCCACCTATTTTCTCCTTCAACGTAGTATTCTTTCTCTCCTGTTCCCATAAGAATAAGTTCTTTCTGTTCGTCCGATATCTCTCCGAATCTTTTGGTCAGGGAAATTCCGTTTTCTTCACAGAAAGTCTTGAAAGTTCTTGAGAACCAGGTATCGTGTGACAATTGGTTGGAGAACGGCATTATCCCGCCTTCGTTTATTGTAAGGTTGTCGTTAAATACCAAGTCTCTATCTACCGTAAGAATAGTTCCCAACCCGTCGCATTCCGGACATGCACCGTGGGGTGTATTAAAGGAAAAGATTCTCGGTTCAAGTTCCGGAAGAAAAATATTATCGATAGGACAGGCAAATTTTTCGGAAAAAAGGGTATCTTCCATTTTCTTTGGTTTTTCGGGAATATCGAATCCCGGATCTTTTATTTCGGCTATTATTATTTCACCGTCTCCGAGTTTAAGTCCTTGTTCGACATCCGTTGCTATCCTTCCCCTATCCGTATCTTTTGTAAACACGACCTGGTCTATAACAGCTTCTATTGTGTGTTTATTTGTTTTAATAAGAATGAAATCCTCATCAAGGGAATAAACTTGCTTATCAATTCTTGCTCTTTTATATCCTCTTTTTCTTAGATCCTGAAAAAGCTCCACATATTCACCTTTTCTTCCTTTAACAATAGGGGCCAGAATAAGCATTTTTATCCTGGGATTGGTATCTAAAAGCGAGTATATGGAATTGACTATCTGTTCTTTTGATAAATGGGTTATTTCTCTTCCGCAGTTTGGACAATGAGGATGTCCTATTCTTGCAAACAAAAGTCTTAAATAATCATAAATTTCGGTTACCGTACCCACTGTAGACCTTGGATTATGCGAAGTTGATTTCTGATCTATTGATATTGCGGGAGAAAGACCTTCTATTAAATCTATATCGGGTTTTTTCATTACACCCAAGAACTGTCTTGCGTATGAGGATAGGCTTTCAACGTATCTTCTTTGTCCTTCGGCATAAATCGTATCGAAAGCAAGAGATGATTTTCCACTACCGGAAATACCTGTTAAAACTACCAGTTTATTTTTTGGTATTTCTACATCTATATCTTTAAGATTATTTTCTCGTGCCCCTTTTACTGTTATTTTATCCATAATAATCTGGTTGTTTTTATTGACCAAATATTATAGTCCTATTTTTTTATTCAGGCAAGTGTATTGACAAAGAAAATCCGATGGATTAGTATCTTTAAGGGAAACAATTTCCGCCCAAAGCGGAATTTTTATTGGTTTAATGTCTAAAACCTTCTATAAGTATCTCGGGAAAACAACTTCTTGGCCGGATGTCGGCTCGGTAAACCCTACCTCACTAACCTATGATGATGTTCTTTTAGTTCCCCAAAGTTCAAAAGCATTATCAAGAAGCGCCGTTGATACGAGAGTCAAATTAGGGCCATATCTATTGGAAAAGCCGATAATTGCAGCCCCAATGGATACTATTTGTGGAGAAGATATGATAAGAAAATTATTCCAATTGGGAGCTATAGGCATCTTACCTAGAGGAGATCTTGAGGATAGAAAAAAACTTTGCAAAAAATTCACCCAGGAGAATATTGCCTGCGTATATGCCGTAGGATTAAAAAACGGTTTTGAAGAAGCAAAAGAACTCATAGATGCCGGTGCAAAAGTTATCCTAGTTGATGTTGCAAACGGAGGAATGCAAAGAGTCAAGGAACTTGCTACTAAAATAAAGAAAGAACTTAAGGTTTTTGTTATAGCAGGAAACATAGTTACATATGAACAGGCAAAGGAATACAAAAAGGCTGGTATAGATTTTGCAAGAGTAGGTGTCGGTCCGGGAGGTCTTTGTATCACAAGACTTGTTGCGGGAAACGGCTTTCCTCAACTCTCTGCCGTATTTGAGACAACCTCGTCAGGAATAGATGTAATTGCCGACGGCGGAGTCAAAAAACCAGCCGATTTTGCAAAAGCCATTGCGGCAGGAGCAAATTTGGTAATGATAGGTTCATTATTTGCAGGAACAGACGAAGCTCCAGGACGTGTGGTGAACGGATATAAGATAGCAAGAGGCCAAGCTTCCGCCGAATATATGAAAGATAACGGCGTAGAGACAGGAGAATTTAGAACTGCCGAAGGTGTTTCTATAAGAGTTCCTGCCAAAGGTCCTGTAGAAAAAGTGGTATATGAATTAATGGGTGGCCTTAGAAGTGCAATGACTTATGCCGGAGCACAATCAATAGAAGACTTCCAAAAGAAAGCAATTTTCAACCTTGTATCAAGTTCTACACAATCCGAATCAATCCCCTGGCTAAGTTCTCTTTCTCAACAAAAATAAAGGACAATCACCTCCTTAAAGAGTTTACGGAAAATATTTCTATAATCCGTCCTCGCAGGAAAGACTTAAGTGCCAGTTGTGCAAGTTAAGAAGCACCACTTAAATCTATAAGATTGTCCCTTATTTCAGTCTCTTAATTACTTAAGAAACAACATGCTCATGTCTTGATGTATTCTGATCGATATTTATTGATCTTATCTGATCTGCGTTATTTTCCTCCAATATATCTCTTGCTTCGTCTTCTGTTTCATGATCGGTTACTGCTGCAACCAATATTCCACCCTCTCTTAGTCTTTCTTCGTATAATCTTGCCTCATTTTCAGGAAGTCCTATCCCCATAAGTCCTCCAACCAACCCACCTGCAAGAAGACCCGTTACTGCACCCGATACCGTGGTTGCAGCTGCACCTGTTAGTCCTAACGCTGCCGCCAAAGGACCACCTATCAAAAGCGCACCTATTCCGGGAACTGCTATGGCTCCAATTCCGACTAAAAGTCCTGCAATACCACCTATCACTCCACCTGTAGTAGCTCCGGAAGCTGCTCCTTGTATGATATTTGCTCCTAATGAATTATTATTTCCGTCATTCACAACAACGTTGTCTTTCTCCCCTCTCATGATGATTGAGATATTTTTGGGGTCAAATCCATTACTTCTTAATTCGTTTACCGCGTTGTCTGCATCAGACCTGTTTGAAAATATTCCCAGTAACATTCTTGTCATAATTTATCCTTTCGTTAAATTAATATAGAGGAAAGTTCATAAGGAAAAAAGCAATTATATGTAAGAGTATTGAAAGAATGCATGAGTATATTTTCTTACTCTCTTTTTATATTGATTGTTTATCATCGGTCTCTATGGAAAAGCCAAGAAAACTAAAAATAGCAATGATAGCGCCCGCTGCGGAAAGAGTACCTCCGCCCAAATATGGAGGCACAGAAAGAGTAGTTTCGTCTCTCACAGAAGAGCTTGTAAAAAGAGGACACGACGTAACGCTTTTTGCTACAGGTGATTCAATTACAAGCGCAAAACTTGATTCCGCCTTTCCTATATCCCTAAGAGAAGCGGGAGTACAAAATCATTACGGATTAAATGAGTGGACTGCACTTCATATAGGAAGAGCATACATGAAGCAAAGAGAATTCGACATCATTCATGACCATAATAGTGTTTTTGGGCTTAATGTCGCTCAGTTTTCTAAAACTCCTGTTGTAATGACGATTCACGGGAATATAAATAAAAATAACAAAAGACTATATGAAACCTTTACAAATCCTTACTATGTATCGATTTCCAGGGCTCAGGTAAAACATTTTCCCGATATTCAGACTCAAACCATTTACAACGGTCTTAATATGAAAAATTACCCCTTTGCCGGTTACAGCGACGGCTATCTCTTATATGTTGGGAGGATAGATATGGAAAAAGGAACTCATCTTGCAATAGATGTTGCACAAGCTCTTGATCTTCCATTGGTTATTGCTGCAAAACTGGATAAACAAAATATTCCTTATTTTAATGAATATATAAAACCAAGATTAATCGGAGAAAGAATAAAATGGATTGGCGAAATAAACGAACAGGAAAGAAACGAACTTATGACAAAAGCATTATGCCTTTTACACCCTGTCACGTGGAATGAGCCTTTTGGTCTGACAATGATAGAAGCAATGGCAACAGGATGTCCCGTTGTGGCTTTAGATAAAGGATCAACCTCAGAGATAGTGCTTCATGGGAAAACGGGCTTTGTAGTAAACGACCTGGACGAACTTATAGAAGCAGTAGATAACATAGGAATAATCAGTAGGAATTACTGTAGAAGCTATTCCTTGAGGAATTTTAATTCGGAGATAATGACAGACAGATACGAAAATTATTATTACAGAATTTTGCAATCGGTAGGAAAATTCGAATCTAATCCTGACGAATACTTTAAAATTTTCCACGAGATTGATAAATGGTAAGTTGTTTTTTCCTTCGATTAATTATAAGCTGAAGGTATGTCATGGTTGATATATGCGTTGCTCGGTGCTTTCTTTGCGGCTGTAACAGCTATACTTGCAAAAATTGGAATAAAAGATGTCGATTCAAATCTAGCAACTGCCATAAGAAGCATTGTAATAGTCATTTTTGCCTGGGCGATAGTCTTTTTTCAGGGTACTTATAAAGATATATCATTTCTTTCGAAATTTTCGCTTACTTTCTTGATTCTTTCAGGAATTGCGACCGGAATTTCTTGGTTATTTTATTTTAAAGCACTTCAGATGGGAAACGCTTCGCAAGTATCTCCCATAGATAAATTAAGTCTGGTAATCACCATATTCTTAGCTTTTTTAATACTAAAGGAAAAAGTTACCTTAGGAGTAATAGTTGGAGCTCTTTTGATGTCTGTAGGCGCTATTTTAGTTACTTTTAAATAATATTAGGCTTTGAAGCGAAGGGTAAATACGCTTCCTTTGGGTTTATTGTTTTTCACCGAAACAGTTCCCTCATAGCTTTCAATTATATTTTTAACTATATAAAGTCCTAATCCTGTATGGCCATTCTCTCCATATTTAAATCCTTCATCAAATATTTTTTCTTTAATTTTGTCAGGAATCCCTATTCCGTTGTCTGAAAAACTTATCTCTGCTTTTTCATCTATCTGTTTTACTTTTACTGAGACCCTGTCTGCATTTCCGTGAATGTATGCGTTTCTTATTATGTTTTCAAAAACTGAAAAGAAATTTTCGTCAACAACAACCTGATCACCATTAACTGTAATCTTTAATTGAGGAAATTCTCTTGCAACTTTCTTGATCATATTTTCCGCTTTATATCTTTTGATTTCAGATCCACTTGTTACGGTATCTTCCATGTGTTTTACTTGATTTATAAGATCAATGCTTCTTTCTACGGTATCTATCGTATTTTTTAATGAGTCTTCATCTATAGATTTTCTAAGAAAAAGCTTAATTTTATTATTAATTACCGTTAAATTATTAAATAAATCATGTCTTAAAATTTTGTTTAATAGTTTTAATGTATCGTTTAATTTTACAATTTTATCTTCGGCATTTTTTCTTGCTTCAAGAGAATTAGAAAGTTCATGCATATTAAGTTCAATCTCTGCCCATTTTGCCAGTCTCTTAAGATTTTCTTTTTGTTCGAAACTTAACTTTCTTGGTTTTGTATCTTTAATACAAAGTACTCCAACTTTAAATCCGTCAGCAGACCTTAATGGAATTCCGGCATAAAATCTAATCTTTGGTTTTTTCGTTACCATCGGGTTATTTCTAAATCTTTCATCTTTGAGAGTGTCGTTAATTATTAGTTCTTCGTCCTCAAGTATTGCGTGTCCACAAAACGAGATAGCTCTTTTTCCTTCTCTATTATCAAGTCCCTGACAAGATTTAAACCATTCTCTATTTGAATCTATGAGAGTTATTGTCGAAATGGGTACACCGAATAAGGAAGTTGCAAGTTTTGTTATTCTGTCAAATCTTTCCTCAGGAAGAGTATCTAGAATTTTAAGATGGTACAAAGAATTTAATCTTTTTTTTTCATCTAAGGGAATATTTGGTGAAAGATATTTTTTTGCCATGATTTTACAATTGAATGTTTAGTGAGGTGAGCCGGGAGGGATTCGAACCCACGACCAAGAGCTTAAAAGGCTCCTGCTCTGCCACTGAGCTACCGGCCCAATCATAAAAGTATGCAAAACCTACTCAAATAGTGGGAGTTTGCATACTAAACAACAGTCTGATTATAGCAAGCCGAGCACATCTTGACAAGACAATTGGTAGTGTATATGCTGTTTGTAATTCTTTGATGAAAGGAGGTGAGTATAAATGCCAAATGTAAGTGCGGCTTTAACGGCCTCCCTGAATAATGCCCTAGCAGGGATTGCTTATTTTACCCCTAAGTTTGTTGCCGGACTAGTTATTCTTCTTATCGGCGTAATCATCGGGTCCATCCTTAAACAACTCATTGTTGGTGCTTTCAGAGCTTTGAAATTGGATAGATTTCTTAAAAGGTATGGAATACCTCAGCTGAAAGATGAAATGGTCTGGGCAAACATATTGGGAGAAATCGTTAGATGGTTTGTAATTATTGTTTTCTTAATCCCTACAGCTGACGTTTGGGGATTACCCAGAATAATTACTGTCCTCAACGAATTCTTGCTTTATTTGCCTAACGTATTTGTAGCAGCAGTAATAGCACTCGTAGGTTTTGTTCTTGCAAGACTGGCTGGAGAGCTTATCCAAGCTTCTGCAAAAGGTTTTGACAGACAAACTTCGGCAACAATTGCTACTGTTACCAGATGGGCAATTAATGTTTTTGTTATCCTTGCTGTATTAACACAGCTTGGCGTCGCAGCCGATCTAATCAGGATCCTGTTCACAGGATTGGTAGCGATGATCGCTTTAGCCGGCGGAATAGCATTCGGCCTTGGAGGACAAGGTACAGCCAGAGACACTCTGGAAGGTCTAAGGAAAAGGCTAAAATAAAATTAAACACCTCACGGGTTTAAAAACCTTTTTGAGGTGTTTTTTGTGGCCATATTATTGCTTCAGGAATAATTTTAAGGTATAATTAACTTCACGCCGAGTTCGTCTAGTGGCCTAGGACATCGGGTTTTCAGCCCGAGAATCAGGGGTTCGACTCCCCTACTCGGTACTAAATATTATTTAATATCCCCCGGAGGAAGATTCTTACCGTTTAGATACAATATATTAGTTTGAATTTCTGTCACCTGTACTCTCGTCAAACTAGCTGGTTCTCTTCCGTTTAATCTAAGAAGGCAGACATCATCTATAATCCCTTCGCAACTTTGCCTACCTAGTAATTCTGCTTTAGGAATAACACATGTATTTTGCCACCATATACAATTTTTACCTAAATTTTCATCGCTTGGACTGACTCCTTCTTTCATAGTCGGATTATACTACTTCTTTTTAAATATTCATCATTTTGGCAATTGACAAAAATACCTTATTTGTTTTATAAAAAAACTCTGCCATTTTTTATGGCAGAAAGACTTTCATTTTCAAGTGAACCTGTTAAAACCGTAGGGATAACTCCTACAATTGCTTCTGAATCATCACCTAAAAGACCTAACTGGCCAATTGAAGATATAACAGACGGCAGAGGTTATCATCTTCCAAGCGAAGTCCCCGTAACAAGTGACAGCATATACAATAACGAAGTTCCTTCAAACATTCAGTTTTGGAGAAATGCAGAACGCGGAATTTTATCTAGACCCCTGGAGTTAATTCATTTTTCAGAAGGACTTCATAAGAGAATGATACGTACCTTTGATCTACCGGGAGAAACATCAAAACCTACCGTAGTGTTTAAAGCGGTTATTGATGATCCTAAAGGACCATCAAGTAAAATCGTACATACCGAAAGATTTTCAAAATTAGTTCCTAAAGAGGATATTGCCGATTTTGGTATAGGTATCGGAAGAATCACGGAGTATGCAACAAATTTGGCAGCAAGGGAATTTTTTACGAGAAATTTCCCCGCAATAGTTGCCGAGCCTTATGTAGCAGTTGCTGATTGGTTTACATACAGATTCGTGTTAGGAGGGAGCAGTTGCCGGATTAATGCCTTTTGTTGCAGTGCATGAAAGTATTCATCACTATTCTTCAAATGCCGATTACATGGGATTAATCCCCGCAAAACTAGTACACAAAAAGACTACTCCACTTAAAAATCAATTGGAACCTGAAGAGCTAGAGGATTAATTCATTTAGTTTAACTTACAGGAACACTTCTTCCCAAATTTTTACTCATCTGCAACATTTTTTTAATAACTAAATGATAAAGTCGTTGCATGTTAGCAGCAATAATAGTTGTTTTAATCATACTTTGGTTCTTGGGATACATTTCAGTTTCAGGTGTAAACATACCCAATCTTACCTTGTTTGTTGTTAATGGACATCCAATTACGCTATGGAGTCTTCTCATATTTGCACTAGTTGCATGGGCAATAAGTCTTTTACCGAGACCTCTTCAAGCAGTCGCAAGTATTCTACTTCTTTTATGGGTATTATCCGTTTTAGGGCTTTTGCCAATACTCACTTTTGCAGCTTTTGGGGGTCTTTCCAGTCTTTTGGTAATATTGATAATTGTCGCCTTGGCTGTTTCTTTCGTCCTCTAAATCTAATTAATTCTTATATCTTTTCTTTCATTACATTTACATTTGGATGTTAACTTGTCTTTCCATGGACCGAGAACGAGAACCTGTTCATCTTGAAGAACTAAGACATCAGGCGATTAAAGATCTTTTAGAAGCACAAGTAAGCTTACAACATGGGAAGACAGATGAATCGAAAGCTCCCTTAAGTGATTTTGAGAAGGCTAAGAGAACGTTGGATTATTTTACGAGAATTTCAAAGCTACCCCACGTAAATGAATATCTGGAAACAACAGGTAAATCGGTGACCATAACTTCTCAAAAAGGTCCCTTGGCAGGGCTCATTAGAGAAAACGAAGGCTATGTAATTTTTCTTACCCATGAAGGCGTTAAAGCCGGTTGTTATGGAGAAGAAGGGGTAGATTACAAAGATTTTAGTGGTCCGTTCACAACTTACAATCTACAACGTCTTATCGAGACAGGAAACTACAGGGGAGTTGTTACAAGACTTGCCGGAAATACCCAAGACAGAATAATTGCAAAAGTCAGAAAAGCTATTGTTTCAAGAAATGTAGCATGAGATTCTTATCTTTTGCTTACATAAATCTTTTTTGATTCTTTCTATTGCTCAATAATATTTAACTCATGAAAGACGTGAAGAATATGTTAAAAAAAGACAAAAAGAAAAATTCAAAAGGTGGTCAGGCGATTATCCTAGCAGGAACCGTAGGGGCTATAGCGGGAGCCTTTATCAGTACATTTATCACTGATAAAAATACTAAAGCAAAAATAAAGGCAAAAATTGACGATGTAGCTGATTACACAAGAGAAAACATTATAGATGTAGAAACAACTCCGGGGAAAAAGACGAAAGAACTTAAAGAAAAAGTTACTAAAAAAACTAAGAGTGCAAAGAATCAATAAAAGAAGAAAATTTATCGACCATTCCATGGCCTTTTTGACAAACCGCAAGCGTATCGTTTACCACAGAGCCATCTCTGCTATTTGAAATTGCAATGTGCGCATTGCTTAGCTTAGCTTTTTTGTGTTTAAGTTCAACCAT
>JAJYWL010000013.1 GCA_021791545.1 bacterium | reverse complement strand
TTCTTCAAAGCTTTCTATTCCTTTTGATTTAGCTATTTTAGGCAAAAGACTTTCCTTAGTTAATCCTGGAATTGTATTAATTTCCAGAACATAAGCTTTATCTTTATCGATGATAAAATCGGTTCTTGAGTATGATCCCAGGTTAAAATGTTTATGTATTTTAAGGGTTATTACTTGAAGCTTCTTTTTCATATCTTCACTTAAGCTCGGGGCATTTGGAATTTCCTTTGTCTCTCCAGAATATTTATTTTTGTAATCAAACCATTTTCCCTTTGGAGGAACAATTTCCATTACCGGTAACGCTTCATCGTTTAAAATCCCCACTGTTGCTTCTATTCCTTTTATATATTTTTCAACAAAAAGAGGAGAATCCGAGGAGAGTAGTTTCTGACAAGCTCTGTTTTTTAGATCTTCTTTTTTGTTAAGAATTATTACCTCTTTGGAAGATCCTCCGTTAGTACTTTTTAAAACAGATGGAAATCCGAAGTTTAATATATCCTTTTCATATTTTATTTTCTTCCATGGGGGAGTAGGAATAGAATTTTCATCACAGTATTTCTTAAAAGATATTTTATACCAAGCTTTTCTTAGTCCTTTATAGTTTCTTGTTCCAACAATAGGCTTTTTAAGAGTTGCTAGAAACTTATGGAGATTTCCTCCTTCTCCTTCTTCTCCATGAAGAACAGGGAAGAGAATATCAAAGCTTTTAGATTCATTCTTGAGGTTTTCTAGACCTTTTTTAAGATCAAATAACTTAGTATTGTAACCAAGATTTATGAGGGCTTGATTCACGAATTTGGCAGATCTAAGGGAGACACTTCTTTCAGATGATAATCCTCCTGTAATTATTAGGATTTTCATAAAAAAGATTATACAGCAACTCTTGCATCTTTTTTTTGCTTCATATATAATAGTGCAATCACTCACACCAGGACAGTGTCCTTGAGTATTAGGTATCTACCAAATCCTCGTCCCGGTGGCGGAATAAAGGACATAAAAATTTATGAAAGATATAACATTAGAAGAACTTCTTGAGGCCGGTTGTCATTTTGGACATCAGGTTACAAGGTCTAACCCAAAAGCAAGAGATTTTGTTTTCGAAGCAAGAGACAACATCCAGATAATTGACTTGGCAAAAACAAAAGAAGGTCTAGACGAGGCCGCAGCATTTGTAAAAAAGGTTGCTCAAGATGGGGGAAATATACTTGTAGTAGCTACAAAAAGACAAGCACAGCCTATCGTAATAGAGGAACTAGAGAGAGTAAGAGAAGTACTCAAACCTACTCAAACAGACTCAAAAGAAAGCATATTCGCAATTACAGATAAATGGATTGGCGGTATACTTACAAACTTTACCGAAGTATCAAAGAACTTCAAGAAACTTAAAGATTTAACAGATCTTCTAAATAGTGCTACCGAAAGAGCAAAATACACAAAGAAAGAATTAGGACTTTTTGATAAAGAAAGACTAAGACTTGAGAGTCTTTACAGTGGAATCTCAAAGATGGAACAAAAACCCGATGTAATGTTTATCATTGATTCTCACATGGAATACTTGGCAGTAAGAGAAGCTACAAGTGTCGGAGTTCCTACAGTTGCTATCGTTGATACCAACGCAGATCCTACGGTAATTAACTATCCTATACCAGCAAACGACGACGCAGTAGGTTCAATAAGATTAATTGCGGGACATATTCTTGATGCTTGGGTAGAAGGAAAGAAAGAGAAAAAAGAAGAACCCAAGAAAGAAGAAAAGGTAGAGAAAAAGGCAGAAACTAAAAAAGAGGTAAAAGAAGAAAAGACGGCAAAGAAAGCTGCAAAAACAAAGGAAGTAAAGGAAAAGAAAGTAAAAAAGGAGACCAAGTAAATGGCAGACGTAAAGTTAATTAAGCAGATAAGAGAAGAAACACAAGCCTCTATTGCAGATATCACAAAAGCTCTTGATGAATCAAAAGGAGATTATAAAAAAGCTATTGAATGGTTAGTTAAAAGAGGTGCCGAAAAAGCAGAGAAAAAGGCAGGAAGAGAAACAGCATCGGGGCTTGTAGAAGCATATATTCATCAGAACGGAAAAGTAGGAGTTCTACTTACAATCCTTTGTGAAACAGACTTTGTAGCAAGAACAGATGAATTTAAGGAACTTGCCCATGAAGTAGCAATGCAGATTGCCGCAATGGATCCTAAAACAACAGAAGCTTTGCTTAAACAGGAATATATAAGAGATGCTTCTAAGACAATAGAAGATTTGGTAAAAGCATTAATCGGTAAACTCGGAGAGAATATAAAAATAAAAGAATTCACACGCTACGAAATTTAACCCTCTATTTTAACTGCGGAATTAAAGGTTGTCCTGTAAAAAGCCTGAATAAATCGTGTATTGTTATAAGAAGAATAAGGGCAAGAAGTAATGCCATTCCTATAGCATGTGCATATCCCTCAATTCTTTGATCTACTTTTCTTCTAAATATTGCCTCAATAAGAATAAAGAATAATCTTCCTCCATCTAGTGCAGGAATTGGAAGTACGTTTAATATTGCAAGATTAAGAGAGAGAAGGGAAATAAAAGATAAGACCGCAACCGGGCCTATCTGAACTACTTGTCCAGTAAGCTGTGCAATCCCAACCGGTCCGGCAATATCCGTAGGAACACTTGCATGGAACAAAAGTTGGGAAACTAACACTACAAGTCCGGACAGAATCATATAAGATTCTTTAAGCGCTTCCCAAGTTCCCGAAAAAGGAGCTTGATACCAGGGATATTTCTTGGTTATAACATTGGGAGAAATTGCTATTCCCATTGGTCCTTCATCCGAAGGATATACTTTTCTTGGAGTAACCTGAAGAGTTTCTGTTTTGTTGTCTTTTGTAACTACTTTTAATGTAAGTTTTTGACCTAATCTTTCTTTTGTATAGGAAACTAGTTGAGCTGGGGTAGTTATTTTTTGTCCGTTTATAGACTCGATTGTATCTCCGACTTTAAGACCTGCACTTTGAGCAGGAGCACCTTTTACAAGCGCACTAACTTCTACTTTATCTCCTGCCATAGGGACCCCAACTGCCGAGAAAAGAACGGAGATTATTATTACGGCAAGAGCAAAATTCATGAAGACTCCGGCTACTATTACGACTGCTCTTTGCCACGCAGGTCTTGCAAAGAAAGCTCTTCCCATATCCTTTTTGCTCACTTTCTGTTCCTTAACGCTTACAGATCCGCTTCCTGCTTCGTCTTCTCCATAAAGCTTTACAAAGCCTCCTATCGGAAGCCAGTTTAAGGTATAAACTGTATCTCCTCTTTTAAAAAGGACAAGCGCTCTTGGTGGAAGTCCAAAACCAAATTCTTCAACTTTTATTCCGAAAATTCTTGCCATTATGAAGTGACCGGCTTCATGTATCAATACGAGGAGGGATAGTATTACCAAAAAAATTATTACCGTTAAAAGCATAGGATATAGACTACATTACTTTGAGGAATTTTTCAATGAGACTAGACTTGCATTAATTCTTCTTCTTTTTTCTTCCCAAGAGCGTCAATTTGTGAAATTGTATCATCTGTTAATCTTTGGATTTCTTTTTCAAGTCTCGCAACTTCGTCTTCTGATATTTCTTCATCTTTTTTGACATCTGTCATGCCTTCATGTCGTACTTGTCTTACTTGGATTTTTGCTCCTTCAAGTTTTTGATTTACTAATTGAACAAGTTGTTGTCTTCTCTCCTCGGAAAGAAGGGGGATTGAAATTCTGATATTTTGTCCGTCGATAACAGGAGTAAGGCCGATATTTGCTTCCATGATTCCTTTATTTATTTCACCTATTATTGATTGGTCAAAGGGTGTAATTAATATCG
Organism: bacterium; assembly: GCA_021791545.1. Classification (GTDB taxonomy): domain Bacteria; phylum Patescibacteriota; class Microgenomatia; order Levybacterales; family UBA12049; genus JAJYWL01. The sequence goes on along the minus strand of JAJYWL010000013.1, from coordinate 35,898 downwards.
TTTGGGAATCGGATGTAGAGATGGTGGCAAGTTCCATGACTCTCATTTTTGCAGATCCTCCATAGGCATTTATTACAACATTTTCAACTAAAGAGGGGGTTGCTCTTCCTGTTCTAACTGTTGAAAGATCTACCTTTAAAACTTCAAGGACTTTTTGCATCCTTTGATTTACTTCGTCCAAATTCATAACTCAATAATAGCATTTTTTTCTTACTCTTGCATCGAGCCTTTTTGATAAAATTAAAAAATGTTTAAAAATCTGACATTTTTATCAAGACTTATCTGGATAAGGCAAGGTATTAATTATGTAAAAGTAGAAAAAGAGGAAGACGGAATTAAACTTGCTAAAGAAGTTCTTTATCATCTTGTTGATAAGGAAACGATTCTTTTTCTGTCAGGTGGATTTACTCCAAAACCTCTATATCAACAGATTGCAAAAGAGGGGAGATTAACTTCCGGAGCAGTGGCTCTAGTAGATGAAAGATACGGAGAAATAATGCACGCTAACTCAAATGAAAAAATGATAGAGGAGACGAAATTATTTGATTTAATGAAAGAAAAGAAAACAAGAGTGTATAAGATTTTAGAAGAAAGAAGTCAGGAAGAAACTTCAGAAGATTATGATGAAACGGTAAGGTATCTTTTAATGCATTTTAAAAAGTCCGGAGCAGTTTTGGGAATAGGAAAAGATGGACACACTGCAGGAATTGCTTCAGACAGAGTAGATTTTGAAAATCCAATTTTTGAAGAAAGTAGTCTATTTGTAAATTACTTTAATGATGATAAAGGACCTTTTGGGCAAAGGATTACCATGACTTTTCCTGCTCTTACTATGCTTGATTTCATGATTGTATTAGCTTTCGGTGAGGAGAAGAAAAAAGCTTTATCTGAAATGTTTGAAGAGGGAAGTGTACGAGAAATTCCTTCAAGATTTTATTTAAGAAAAGATATAGCAAAGAAGACCTTACTTATAACAGACCAAAAAGTTTAGCTTACGATATCGAAAGCAACTCTGGAGGCTTCTATCGAGTTTGCTTTTGTCGTTTTGTTTGTTTTAGGATCAACTATCCAAAACTCAGGTGGATATGCTACTCCTCCGTCTCCTGTAAAAGGACCGGTCTGAAGCCTAAGTATTGCTGAATCGGTTTTCACCTGAATAAAAACGTTTCCTTCTGGTCTTGGGGAAAGATTTGCATGGCCGTTTTTAAAAGTATGCTGTCCGTCATATCTCAGGCCGTATTTATCCATGGCTCTTTCTGCAAGAGTTCTCGTTGTAATTTCCAAAGTATCGGGATCAAGCAAGTGTTCTCTTTCGGCAATTTGCATTGCTCGAGTTCCATCCCTTGCTTCTAAGACTGCCATAGTTGAGGATTATAGCCTCGAAAGGGTGAGCTGTCAAGAAGCTCTTGAAATATAGGTCTTCTGCTCGTTTTACTTACTTTTTTGAGGAGTTTTAAGAATCTTGTTTAGAGCCAGAAGATAAGAGGCTTCCTTAAGATTTGTCTTATTTTTCTTTGAGATATTCCAGACATTTTCAAAAGCGTCTTGCATCATTTTTTCAAGCCTTTTAAGGACTGCTTCCTTTTTATATTTCTTATTCTTTAGATTCTGTTCCCATTCAATAAAGCTTCCGGCAACTCCGCCCGAGTTTGCCAAAATATCGGGAGCAATGATAACCCCTTTTTCGGTAAGGTAATGATAGGCTTTTGGAGAAACGGGACCATTAGCCATCTCAACAATTATTTTTGCCTTAATGTTTTGCATGTTGTTTTCATTTATTACATCCTCAAGTGCTGCGGGGACAAGAATATCAACGGGAAGCTTAAGAAGTTCTTCATTAGAAATTAATTGTCCGCTTCTTGTATCACAGACCCCACCTGCACAGTAGCATCCTGCAAGACTTCCTTTTTCAAGTTTACAATCAAGAACTAGGGGAATGTCCAATGGTGTATATGCTTTATCTCCTTTTTTTATTATTCCTCCCTTTGAGTCGGAAACCGCTATTACATTAAATCCTGCTTCAGAAGCAAATTTTGCGAAATAGTAGCCTACATTTCCAAATCCCATGATGGCAACTGTCTGTTTTTTGGGATCGAGTTTCAATTTTTTTGCGAGTTCCTTAAGTACAACAACTCCTCCAAAACCGGTTGCTTCGGTTCTTCCCTCAAGCCCGTATTTTGATTTTCCGGTAAATGTTGAGTAGAGGTGATGAAGCTTTTGTTGTTTTCCTCCTGACTTTTTACTAAGTTTTATGTATTCATCCATCATCCAATCTATAATTTTGGGATTCGTATTAACATCCGGAGCGGGGACGTCTTTATGTGGACCTATTACTTCGTGGATTCTTCTGACATATTCTCTTGAAAGATTTTCGAGTTGTTTTTCCGTTAGCGCTTTGGGATCTACTGCAATTCCTCCTTTTCCTCCACCGAAAGGAACTCCGACGATTGCAGTCTTAAGGCTCATCCAAAGAGAAAGTGCCATTACTTCGTCTTTATTTACATTAGGATGAAACCTTAAACCTCCTTTATACGGGCCTAAATTATTGTTATGTTGACTTCTAAATCCTTTAAAAGTTATTGTTTTTTCTCCGATTTTAAGAGGGATTGAAATTTCTAAAATTTTGTTCGGTTCGAGGAAATCTTCGAGGGAATCCTGGGGGATTCTATACTTCTTGCCAACTTCCAGAAGTTCTTCTCTTGACTTTGAATAAACGCCATCATCCATATACAAAAGAAAAGTATACAACTTATAGTCGGGTTGTCAATGGGATTTCTATAAGCTTTTTCTAAGTTTACCTATTTATATTTAAAGCTACTTTACATATAATATTTACGATGACTCCATTCATAATGATCATCTTCGGAGCCACCGGAGACCTTGCCCAAAACAAATTGATACCTGCTCTTTTTTCTTTATATAAGGAAAACCTTTTGCCGGAGGAATTTTTCATAATAGGATTTTCAAGAAGAGACTTCCAAAATGAAGAATTTAGAAATTACTTTGAGAAGGAAAGAGAAGATCCTAAATGGAAAGGCTTTTCTAAACATCTGAGTTATCAATCGGGAAGTTTCGAAGATGAAAAACCTTACATCGAGCTTTCGGAAAACCTCAAGAAGATTGATACGGAAATGGGCGCATGCATCACCAGATTTTTCTATCTCGCAACTCCTCCCGACCATTACAGGACAATCCTTGATAAATTGGTAGAAACAAAATTATCCGAGGGATGTGGTTATCCGTCTAAAGACTTTGGGAAGGGGAACTGGACAAGGATGATTATTGAAAAGCCTTTCGGAAAAGATCTGGAGACTGCAAGGAATCTTGATAAAAGACTTGCCCAAATTTTTGAAGAAGAACAGATATTTAGAGTAGACCATTACTTGGGTAAAGAAACTGTTCAAAATATGCTTGCTTTCAGGTTTGCAAACGGTATTTTCGAGCCTGTTTGGAACAGAAATTACATAGATCATGTCCAGATAACGTGGGCTGAAAAAGAAGGAATTGGAAGAAGAGGTAAATTTTTTGAAGGCGTAGGAATGTTAAGAGACGTTGCACAAAATCATATAATGCAGCTTCTTGCAACTGTTGCAATGGAACAGCCAAAAAGTTTTACAAAAGAAGATTTAAGAGAGGCAAGAGCAAAAGTAATTAAGTCGATAAGATGTGCCGAGAAAGGTGCTGTGGTAAAAGGACAATACGAAGGATATAAAAAAGAACAGGATGTTCCCAATAATTCGGAGACCGAGACATTTGTTGGAATGAAGCTTTTCGTAGATACTGAAAGATTCAAAGGTGTTCCTTTTTATATCAGGGCGGGAAAGAAAATGCCCGAAGACTTGGTAGAGATTTCTGTTGTTTTTATCCAGACCTGTCATATATTATTCAAAGAATTTGGATGTCCCGAGATCGGAAACGTAATAACTTTCAGGATACAGCCAAATGAGGGTATAAAGCTAAGATTTATAGCTAAAAAACCCGGAGCAAAGCTTGGATTGGAATCCGTAGATATGAAGTTTAATTATAACGAGACGTTCGGTACAAGAGGACTTGAAGCATATCAAAGAATACTTTTGGATATTTTTTCGGGAGATCAAATGCTTTTTAATAGAAGCGATGAGCTTGAAAGTTCTTGGAAACTTATTACTAATATTTTAAATAATTGGGAAAAAGAAAAGGAGAAAATAGAGGTATATAAAGAAGGTTCCTGGGGACCAAAAGAGTCTCAAGAGTTAATAGAAAAAGATGGAAAAAAATGGCTTGAAAGCCGGAAAGGAGGAGAGTAATGGATACGATAAATATAGATGAATTCAAAAAAGTAGAAATAAGAATCGGAAAAGTAACGGAAGCTACTAAAGTTGAAAATGCAGACAAGCTTTTAAAACTTCAGGTAGATTTCGGAGATTTCAAAAGACAAATTCTGTCAGCAATCGCCGAGTGGTATAATCCCGAAGATTTGGAAGGGAAGAAACTTCCTTTCATAGTAAACCTTGAAACAAGAGTAATGAGAGGAGAAGAATCACAGGGAATGTTAATGGCAATGGATACAGAAGATAAACCAGTTCTACTTATTCCGGCAGAAGATATTCCTGAAGGGACATTGGTTGTATGAGGATAGCAATTTTAGGAATCGGCAGGATGGGGGGAAGGATTGCTCTCAAGCTATATAGAGAGGGACATGAGGTTTTGGTCTGGAACAGAAGCAAAGAAGCGGTCTTTAAATTCCTCGAATACGAAAAACCCGGTCTGATTTCTTTTAAAAGAAAATCATTAAAAGCTGCAGATACCATCGAAGATCTGGTTTTCAGCATGAGAAAGCCAAGGATTTTCTGGCTTATGCTTCCTTCGGGAAAACCTACGGAAGAAGTACTTAAAGAACTCTCAAAATATATAGATAGAGGAGACATAATCATTGACGGAGGAAATGCAAATTTCAAAGATACTGAAAGAAGATTTAGAGACTTCAAAAAAAGAGGAATCCAGTATTTGGGAATAGGTGTAAGCGGAGGAATACTTGCTGCAGATAGAGGATATCCTCTAATGGTAGGAGGTTCAAAAAAAGCTTTTAAACATATAGAACCTATACTAAAAACTCTTGCAAAGCCAAATGGTGGATATGCGTATTTTGGTGAAGGGGGAGCAGGACACTTCGTAAAGATGGTTCATAACGGTATCGAATACGGAATAATGCAATCCTTGGGGGAGGGGTTTGAGGTCTTAGAAAAATCAAAATATAAATTAAATCTTCTTGATGCTGCAAAAATTTTCCAAAAGGGGACTATAATTTCAGGATTTTTGATGGATCTACTTGCATATTCATTAAAAAACAACAAGAAACTTTCAGGTATGGAGGGACCGGTTGCTCAGTCGGGAGAAGCGCTTTGGACAGTTGAGGAGGCAAAAAGAGAAAAAGTAAACGTTAAGATAATTGAGGAATCACTTAATTTCAGATTAAAGACTCAGAAAGACAAAAAACTTCAGACCACATTTACTGTGAAAGTGTTAAATGCATTAAGAAATGCTTTCGGGGGACATGAAATCAAGAAATAAAATCTACTACTTTTTGTAATTCTTCTTCAAAATTATGTACTAAAACTTCCGGTTCTAATTTTTGAAGTTCTTCAAAGGAATAAATGCCGGTTGATACAAGAACGGTTTCTATACCGTTATCTCTTGCACATTGGATATCTTTAGGTGTATCTCCGATGATGATAAAGTCATTAATTTCAAGATCCCTATTTAATACTTTACCTGCATTTTGTCTTGCTATTTCTACAAGTTCTGCTCTTTTTTCTGTTTTGTCGCCAAAAGCTCCAAATGAAAAATATTTTCTTGTTCCCGCCTGTTCTATCTTTGTCCAGCCGATTGTTTCAACGTTCCCGCTGAGTATTCCCATGGGAACATTTTTTTCTTTAAGCTTTTTCAGTAAGCTAATGACTCCCGGAAGAATAACAGGTTTTGCTTCTTCTTTATGGGAGACGAAGTATTTACTCATTTGCGCCATTGCTTGTTCAACTTTTTGTCTTGATACTTCCGGGGAAATTCCATGAACTTTAAGGACCTCAATGATGATTTGTTTATCGGTCATCCCTTCTGGTTGGATATCTGTCTGCTTGGCGGGTATTTTATATACTTTCTCAAAAGCATAATTGAATGCTTCCTGGTGAAGTTGTCCTCCTGTTTTGAATAATGTTCCGTCAATATCAAATAATGGTATTTTCATTTTATAAAGTATTCTCTTTGAGTATATATGAAGGGGGAATTAAAAACCTCTATAATCCTTTTTTTAGCAAAGTCATATACCGGAGCATAATAACAATCGCAAAGAATATTAAACAAAGCTTCTTTGTATAATCCCTCAGCTCTAGATTTAATATCGTCAATTAAATTTTCCAAATCCCAATCTGAAGCCTGCTTAAAATATCCTTCATTAAAGCTGTCATGAAGTCTTACAACATCCGCAATCCTTTCGATTGCTTTTTCCGAAAGACCTGAATCTTTTAAAAGCTCAGGAACTATTGTTGATCCCCAATATTCGTGTCCGGGAAGCCTTGTTTTTCCTTCAGTACTTACGTGCCTTATTGATTTTTCTTTTCCGTCTTCTTTGTAATAAAGTATTTTTCCTATGTCATGAATTAAAGAGGTGATAAGCATGAGATCATGTCTTTTAGCTCCTTCGTAATCTTCATTAATAAATTCCAGAAACAATTCTTTTTCTTCGGAATTTTCAATAAAATCTCCTGTTATCAGTTTTTTTGCGGTTTCGTAGGTTTTTATAGAGTGGGAATAAACATCCTGGTTATCGTGATATGGGTTATTTTCTATTACGGTTTTAAGTTTTAGAAATAGGGGATTTTCCTGTATTTTTGTTGATAGGTCGTCCATTACCGTATTATATCAGTAAAGATATTATCTTTTTAAGGAGAGGCGATTAAAAACTACCAGTTCGGAGTCCGATACTGCATCCATGATTTTTGCTATGAAATGTTCTTTTCCGTCTACCCCTAATTCTCTAGCTTCTTTGAAGTGGTGAGGTCTAACAAGGATTCCTCCCACACCTCTTCCCGATTCGACATCTATGTCGCTTGCTATTTTCATTTCAAAGATTGAACCTTTTTTCATTTCTCTTCTGATTGTAGCTTCAATACTTCTTAGATTACTAAGCCTGGGGACGACCACAGCATAATCAACGCCGTATCGCTTTGATCTATAGAAGAGTAGGGGCTCGACAACTCTTGCTTTTTCGTGAGTTCCGTTCGGTTGTATTGCTGATTCTCTCTCTGACACAATCTGGAAAGTATACAATAAAGTTTTTTAAAATGCTAGAGCTTATAGGAGAAAATTTGATATAATCATTCAAGATGAGATATTCAAATTTATTCGGAAAAACATTAAGAGAAGCTCCAAGAGAAGAAGTCTCCGTAAATGCACAACTTCTTATTAAAGCAGGATTTATAGATAAACTTATGGCAGGTTCTTTTACTCTTCTTCCGTTAGGTTACAGAGTCAAAGAAAAAATAGAACAGATCGTAAGGGAAGAAATGGACGCAACGGGAGCAAACGAATTATTAATGCCCCTTTTGCACCCTAAAGAAGTATGGAACGAAACAGGAAGATGGGAAACAGCAAAAGAGGTAATGTATCAATTTGAAAAAAACAAAAAAGAGTACGCACTTTCTTTTACCCATGAAGAAATAGTTCTAGATTTAATAAGGAAAAAAGTTTCCGGGTATAAAGATCTTCCCGTCAAGATTTATCACTTTTCAACCAAATTTAGAGATGAGCCAAGAGCAAAATCCGGGATACTAAGAGGAAGAGAATTCTTGATGAAGGATTTATACAGTGCTCATACTTCTTCCGAAGACTTGGATAAATACTATTGGCAAGTAGCGGATGCATATCTTAGGATTTATGAAAAGATGAATCTCAAAGCAAGGATAGTTGAAGCATCCGGGGGAGTCTTTACAGATTCTCATACCCATGAATTCCAAGTTCTTTCGGATCAGGGTGAGGACATGATATTTTACTGCGAAAAATGTGATTTTTCCCAAAACAAAGAGGTAGCAACTGTAAAAGTGGGAGATAAATGTCCTAAATGTGGAGGAGTAGTTAAGGAATCAAGATCGATAGAGGTTGGTAATATATTTAAATTCGGAACTGTCTATTCGGAAAAAATGAATGTAATGTTTACAGATAAAGACGGAACAAGAAAGTTTCCATATTTTGCCAGCTACGGAATAGGAATCACAAGACTTATTGGGACACTGGTTGAGCTTTTCCATGATGATAAAGGAATAGTATGGCCCAAAGCGGTTGCTCCCTATAACGTTCATCTCATCTCAATCCAGGATAACGAAAAAGGTGATAAGTTATATGAAGAATTACTGGCAGAAGGAATAGAAGTTCTTTATGACGACAGGGAAATCGGACCCGGACAAAAATTCAATGATGCAGATTTGGTTGGAATTCCTGTAAGACTCGTCGTAAGTCCAAAAACTGGAGATAAAATAGAATACAAAGAGAGAACATCGGATAAAACAGAGCTTTTAAGTTTAGAGGAAGTTTTAAAAAGATTAAAATAACCCGAAGATTTTAGCGAAGACTACTGCATAGGCTACAAAGAATATAACTCCACCGACAATGATTAACGGCATTAACATTTTATTTTTTGGTTTATCCGTTTTAGATTTAAATACAGTTCCAACATTTACGCTTTGAGTAGGAGTATTAATTAGTGGTGGTGTGGGTGTGGCAGCGGGCTGTGGAGGGATGAAATTAGGATCACTAACAGGTTGTGGCATAACAGGAGTAGGTGCAACAGGAGCTGCCGGCTCAACCGGTTTAGCGGGAGCAGGTGCTTCGGGAGCAGATGGAGCAGGAGTATTATTGAGGCCCATCACTCTATCATATGCTTCTTTAAGCTTAGGATCTAAATTTGTTGTTTTTAATGGGTCCATCTTTATCTATCGTCCCATTTTTTAACCGCTGTTGTCAAGTTATTCTTCCGAGGGGGGCGGAGTCGGTAAATCAGGATTGGGTGTCGATACTGCAGGAGGAGGAAGAACCTCCGTTGGTGAAGGTGTTTGAGTTGCGGGCGGTGGAATTACTTCTGTCGGTTTTGGTGTTGATACTGCAGGGGGAGGAATAACTTCAGTTGTTTTTGGTTTAGGCGTAGAAACAGCTGGGGTTGGTATTTCCTCCGTAGGCTTGGGAGTAGATATTGCCGGAGGAGGGAGAGTTTCTGTGGGTCTTGGGGCATCCGTTGCTAATGGCGTTGGCTCAGGTGTTTGACTGGAGGGGGGAGTTTCTATAATTTGACTTTGATAAGTTCTTTCCGAGGGAAGAGGAGTGTCAAGAATTTCGGTAGGACCGCTTTGAGGAGTTTGGGTAGGATTATTCTTTTGAGCTTCAGTTGCTGCTGCAACAGCACCGGTTCCAACGATTGCCGTTATCACAGTTCCTTTTATAAGATTTTCTCTGCTAAAAGGGTTACCCATAAGAACATTATAGGATTATAAAAATTTGAATGTCAAGATTAAGTAAAGTTAAACTCATCTTGTCTTTTTTTAAGTAGATTATCTTATAGAAGTCTTTCATTTAAGGCCAAAAAAAGGTATACTTGGGAGTACAAATGAAATACATTGTTACACACAGTTCACCTGACATGGATGCTTTGACATCCTGCTGGCTTATTAAGAAATTTCTTCCGGGTTGGGAAGATGCAAAGCTTATGTTTGTCGCGGCAGGAGAAAGAGTGTTACCTCTTCCTAAGGGACAAAGTTTCGAATACGCCGTTGAGAAAAAAGGGGAAGATGAATATATTCATGTAGATACAGGTCTTGGTCCTTTGGACCATCATCAGACTTCAGATATAAAGGTTTGCGCAGCAAGCTTAACTTTGGATTATGTAATAAGTGAAATGGATAAAGCAGCTCCCAAAATGCATAGCGATAAACTCGAAGCATTGAAAAGAATGATAGGAGTAGTTGTTGAGGACGATCATTTCAGAGAAGTTTTCTGGGGAGATCCAATTGCCGATTACCATATGTTTAATTTGATAGATATCCTTGAAGGGCTTAAGTACAAAAATCCAAATCAGGATGAATATTATGCGGGATTTGTCTTTGAAGCTCTGGATGCGATAAGACATACGTTTGAAAACAGAATCTGGGCAGAGCAAGAAATAAAAGAAAAGGGAATAGAATTTGAAACAAGATTTGGAAAGGGAATAGCCTTTTCGGGAATAAACGATTCGGTAGTAAAGCTTTCACAAAAAATGGGTTATGTAATTGCAGTAAGAAAAGATCCAAGAAAGGGATATGTCAGGATTAAAGCAAGACCTTCTTCAGGAAAAAAAGATGATGTTGATTTGACTCTTGTTTACGAAAAGCTAAAGAAAATGGATCCAAATGCAACCTGGTTTTTACACGTATCTAAAAAAATGCTTTTGAACGGCACGACAAAAAACCCTAAAATGAAGCCGACTAAGCTTCCTTTAAGTGATATAATAGAAGTCGTAAAAGGCGTTTAAAATGGATATATTTTGTAAGATTGCCAGCGGTGAAGTAGGAAAAGATTTCATATATGAAGATGAGGAACTAATGGTTTTTGAGGATATACATCCTGAGAAACCCGTTCATCTTCTTATTGTTCCTAAAAAGCATGTTGTAGATTTTATCGATGTTGAAGATCACAGTCTTTTTCAAAAGATAATGAAAGTAGCCCAGAAAATGGTTAAAGAAAAAGGTTTAGTTGGGAAAGGATATAGATTAAAAGTAAATGGCGGTGGTCACCAATTGGTAGACCACTTACATTTCCATCTTATTGGACCGATGGAAAAAGCCAAATAAAGGAGGTGTTTTTAATTTATGGTAGTAGTCAAAAAAATGCCGGGCGATAGCGATGACGCCCTTATAAGAAAATTTTCAAGGAAAGTTATGTCCGAAGGTATTCTTCAGGAAGCTAAAAGGCGAGAATTTTATCTCAAACCTTCTCTTGCCAGAAAGCAAAAGGCTGAAGATGCAAGAAGGGCAAAAAGACTTCCCACAGCATAATTTATGGGTATAAATACTCTTATTTTTGTCGAGAGCAGATACAAAGTAAACAGAAAGCGAATAAAGCAGGCTGTTGAAAATGTTGTAACAAAGAATGAAATTTCCTCACCCGTTGAGGTTTCTGTTGCAATTGTTGGAGACAGGAAAATGAGGGAACTCTCTAAAAAGTATAAGGGAGAAGATAAGACAAGAAACATCCTCTCTTTCTCACAAACAGAAGGAGAGACGATACCTGTTTCTAACGGTGAGACCTTAAGACTTGGAGACATTGTTCTTTCTTACCCTCAAGTTATAAGAGATGCATCCAGAGACGAAATGTTGGTAGATGATAAGGTGGATCAGTTGGTAGAGCATGGAATGCTTCATCTTCTTGGCGTCCACCACGAGTAGAACATTACTCTAAAAATTGATATTATTACACCGGAGAAAGAGTATGGTTTTTTATAGAAAATATAGACCTCAAAAAATAGAAGAACTGGATAGCGCCGAAATAAGAGAGACATTATATTCTGTTTTTTCCAAAAATACTTATCCTCACGCATTTTTGTTTACAGGACCAAAAGGTCTTGGTAAGACTTCCACTGCAAGAATAGTTGCGAAGATAATAAACTGCGAAAAGCATAGAGATATAAAGGGAAAGAAAACAGAAAAAGAGATTGAACCCTGCAATCATTGTGATCAATGTACTTCAATTTCAAACGGAAACAACTTCGATATTTTGGAAATAGATGGTGCTTCAAACAGAGGAATAGATGAAATAAGGGATTTGAGAGAGAAGATAAAACTTTCACCAAGTAGAGCTTTGAAAAAAGTCTATATAATCGATGAAGTACACATGCTTACAACGGAGGCTTTTAATGCACTCCTTAAGACCCTGGAAGAACCACCAAGTCATGCTATTTTCATTCTTTGTACTACAGAACCAAATAAAGTTCCGGGAACCATAGTCTCGAGATGTTTCCATATTAACTTTACAAAGGCAACTCAGGAAGAATTTGTCAGATCCTTAACAAGAGTTTCTAAAGCAGAAGATCTAAAAACGGAAAAGGATGCTCTTGTCGAAATAGCAAAACTTGCAGATGGAAGCTTTAGAGACGGAGTAAAAATACTCGAAGAAGTAAGCCTCATTTCCAATGGAAAAACAATAACAAAAGATTTAGTTGACGAAAAATTCAAACTTTTGGGAATTGAGGGATATATTCTGGAAATGCTCGACAGGCTTTCCGAAAAAGACAGGAAGAAAGCTTTTGAACTTTTGGAAAAAATGCAAAAGCAAGGAGTTGATGCAAGATTTTTCATAGAAAAGTTAATGGAGAATCTCCATGAGTCGCTTCTTGGAAAAATCGGAGTCTTGGAGGACAAAGCTAAACATAAATTAACACTTCCCGAAATAAAAAGGATGCTTGAAATGCTTTCCAAGGCCCATATGGATTCAAGGTATTCGCTTTTGTCTCAGATGCCTTTAGAGTTTTTTATAATCGAGTGGACAGAAGAAGTTCCGGTTGCTGAGGTTGTAAGCGAAAAAGAATCTAACTCTGATCCGGTACCTGCTAAAGTTCCAGTAAAGGCCGACGGAGAAGAGAAAATTTTCAAAGATTTGATTGAGGAAACAAAAAAACATAATGTTTCAGTTGCCGGAGTCTTGCATTCATGCTCTCTTAAAAGCTATGATGGAAAGAGCTTTATTATTGAAACTAAATACAAGTTTCATAAAGAAAGACTTGAAGAGCAAAAAGCAAAAAAGGTATTGCAGGATAGTCTAAAAGAGCTTACGGGAAAAGAACTTGAAGTATCTGTAATTTTATCTTAAGGAGGTGAAAATTAATGAATAATCCATTCGGACAATTAGGCGAACTTAAAAAAATGAGAGATCAGGCCATGAAGATTCAAAAAGAACTTCAGGCAGAAGAAGTAAGTGTAGAAAAAAACGGAGTTGAAATAGTCATCACAGGTGATCAAAGACTTAAAGAAATAAAGACAAACGGCAGATCCGATAATGATATAAAGGAAGCCGTAAATGAAGCAATCAAAAAGTCACAGGAAGTTGCCGCAAAGAAACTTTCCCAAATGCAGGGAGGTTTGGCAGGACTTTTAGGTGGTGCTTAAAGCGGTAAAAAATAGATGATTTTTTCAGGAAGTTCAAACAAAGAATTAGCCGAAAGCGTAGCAAGATATTTAAATCTTGTCGTATCTTCGCTAGAAATAACTGTTTTCCCCGATGGTGAAAGAAGGATAAGGGTTATCGACGACGTTTTAGAAAAAGATACTTTTGTAATTCAGCCAACGGCAACTCCGGGCGATCAGAATTACATGGAACTTTTTTTAATAGTAGATGCTTTAAGAAGGAGCGGCGCCAGATCGGTAACGGGAATAGTTCCATATCTTGGATACCAAAGACAGGATCATGTATTTAGAAGTGGGGAAGCAGTATCGTTGGAAGTTATTAGTGAAACACTCGAAAGAGTAGGTCTCTCGAAAATTGTCTGTTTAGATTTACATTCTGTAAAAATCCCTGAAGTTTTTTCTATTCCGGTGCTGCATTTATCAGCTCTTCCTCTTTTCGCCCAAAAAATCAGAGAAATAATGGAAACATTGGAAGGTAAAACAATTCTTGTAACACCTGATATGGGTGGAATAAGAAGAATAAAACAGCTTTCGGAAATGTTGGACAATATGCCCTACGCAATAATAGAGAAAGATAGAGATCTGGAAACAGGGAGCATAAGAGATGCTTCTATAGACAGGGAAGTAAAAGATAGAACTGCTTTTATAGTTGATGATATGATATCTACCGGGAAAACGATAATTGCGGCTGCAGAGCTTTTGAAAGAAAAAGGTGTAAATAAAATTTATGTCTTTGCAACACACGGGGTGTTATCCAAAGAAGCTCCAGAAATCTTGGAAAATGAACTTATCGAAAAAGTTTATCTTACTGATTCCGTATATATTCCGGAGGAGAAGAAATTTCCAAAGCTTGAAATTATTTCAATAGCAGATACAATAGCGAATGCTATTTCCAGTTAACTTTTAAAAATGATAATTCCAAAAGCCATACAAAATCTTATTGAATCATTTGAGAAGCTTCCGGGGGTCGGTCCTAAAACCGCCCAGAGGCTTACATTTTATCTTCTCCATGTTCCCCAAGGTGAACTGGATAAGTTTGCCCTCTCGCTTGAAAACCTCAAAAAAGAAACTATTTTATGTTCACAGTGTTATATGATAGGAAGCACTAATCCATGCAGTGTTTGTGCGGACGCAGAAAGAGACGGTTCGACAATTTGTGTGGTTGAACAACCCTTGGACGTTCTTGCCCTGGAAAAGGGGAATAGATATAAAGGTCTTTATCACGTCCTACACGGAAAGATTGATCCTTTAAATAACATAGGACCTGACGAGATTTTTATTGAACAGTTAATGTTAAGACTTAAAAACGGAAAGAATATTCAGGAGATAATCCTTGCCACAAATCCTACAATGGAAGGCGAGGCAACGGCAATGTATTTAAGTAAACAAATAAAAAATCTAAATCCGGAAATTAGAATAACAAGAATAGGAAGGGGACTTCCTGTAGGAGCAGATTTAGAGTATGCTGATGACATAACCCTTCAAAGGGCTATGGAAGGAAGGAGTTCATACTAATGGAAAGACCACAGAGTGTACCAGAGGAGGTTCAGCAACAGGAACATGTGTTTTCCGAAAAAGAAATAAAAGACTATAAAGACGGTTGTGAACAAGTAGGATTAAAATTAAGCTATGCCGTTGAAAGAATGATTGATGAAGGTAAAAAACCTACTATATTAATTCCTTCAAGAGGTGCCATTCCAATTTTCCTGAATGCAATTAATTCGCTTAGAGAGGGACACGATTCGGGTCCTTTGGGAAATCCTTCCAGAATGAATTTTTATCCAAGTAAGATCTTCCAGTACCTTGCTCCGGATCTTGCACCTTCAGAACTTCCAGCTAAAGAAGGAGAGACTACTGTAGATATTGTTCTTTATCCATTTACAGCAGATGTTTCTCTCTTTTTTGATCCCGATTCTTCACAGACAAAAGTAAAAAATAGTGCATCGGTTAACGTTGAAAGGGTAAATAGCGATGCCGAAGATCTGGCTAAAGGCCTAAGAACTTCTTGCGCAAAGTCCATAGACAGTCTTTTGTATGGAGATGGTTCAAGTCTTGATTTAGCCTGGCATTTTTTTCTTTTAAGTAAGGTAAATCCCAATGTTTTCAAGACATTTGGTTCATCACCCGAAGAGTATGCCGATTCGCTTAGAAGCGTCTCTTCGGATCCTAATAGGGAGATAATTCTCATAGATACCGTTTTATCCGGAAGAGCTGTTACGAATATCTCCGAAGCTTTTAATGAACTGGGACATCCCGTAACTCCAATTTTTGCTGTCGATAACAAAGAAGGAAGGCTTCAAAAAAGGTATGCGGAGAGAATAAGAAGGGCTGTAAATCCAAATTACATAGATAATGTAGAAGAACAATACACAAGATTTCCTCTTATTACAGAGGACGAGGGTCCTGCTTTTCTTGGTGTCTCGGCCTTGAATATAAGTAATTTCAATACCAGGAAATACTTTTTAGATACAGCTTTGCCTTTGGGTTTTCTTCCTCAAAGCTGTCTTTGGCTAGTTCCTCCAAGGGATGAAGCAGTTCTTGATTATCAGGATGTTTTTCTTGCTTTTATGAACCTTTGTCAGACAGGTGATTACGGAGAAGATTTTCCCGATATCATAGATCTTCAGATGGGATATTACTTGGGAAAAGAAGGCTCAAGATTATCTGAGTTTGGAAATGATGTTTTGAAGGGAGCAAGAGTGAAAAATAATGTAAAAACAAGCTCCGGAATAATATCGATGTACATGGATCCAAGAGATGCGGAAAAATGGGTGGGGGAATTTTTAGAGAAAGTAAAAGATAAAAATGGATAAGAACTCTCTGCTCGGGGAACTTATAGAGAAAGGACAAAACGCTGCCTCGGATTCGGCAAAACAGGCAGTTTCGGATATTGCACAGGGTGCTAAAGCACAAATAACAGGCTCCGAAAAAGTCGCACAAAGTGAAGCAACAAGAGAAGTCATAAAAGATTTTTATGCTCCGTCAGATCCAAACACTAAAACTACGGATCCGAATGAAGAAGAATTACAAAGAAAAGCAAAAATGGATAAATTAAGGCAGGAACTTCACTCAGCGTACTATCAAAATCTTCTTGAGGTTTTAAGACCAAAAGAGCCTCCCAAAGCAGAGAAGTTGGAACAAGAGAAAAGACAGGAAATGGCAGAACTCCAAGAAAAACAAGCTCAAAAACCCAAACTGGACGCAACAGTCATAGCTCAACAACAAACCGAAAGATTCAGGGGAGCTATGGGCTAGTCATTTTACTTTCAATAAAGTAAAATATCCTTAAGTTTAAGATGAAGATATTTAATTCCCTTACAAAAACAATAGAAGATTTTAAGCCCATTAATCCCCCCAGAGTCACAATGTATACCTGCGGACCCACTGTTTACGATTACATGCATATAGGAAATCTAAGGACTTTCGTATTTTCGGATCTATTAAGAAGAGCCTTGGAATTTAACGGCTTTAATGTAGAGGCCGTACAAAATATCACCGATATAGACGACAAGATAATAAAAAGAGCAAAAGAAAGAGGAACAACTATAGAAAAAATAGCAGATGAATATACCGAATTTTTTCTTGAGGATGTAGAAAAACTTAATATCGACCCCAAAGCCTTAAAGGAACAACCCAGAGCAACAGAATATGTAGGGAAAATGATTAGTTATATAAAAGATCTAGTCGAGAAAGGCTATGCCTATGTAGAAAATGACGGATCTGTATATTTTGATATATCTAAGTTTGAAAATTATGGAAAGCTTTCAAACGTATCCCAAAGAGAGCTTAAGACAGGAACGCGTGTTTTATCGGATGAATATGAGAAAGATAATGTTCAGGATTTTGCTTTATGGAAATCCGTAGAAGAAGACGAGGTTGGTTTTGATTCTCCTTGGGGAAAGGGAAGACCGGGTTGGCATATAGAGTGTTCGGTTATGAGCCAGAGCATATTGGGGAAAACAATTGATATACATGCGGGAGGAATAGACTTAATGTTTCCTCATCATGAGAATGAGATAGCTCAATCTGAGGCAGAAACAGGGGAAACATTTGTAAGATATTGGGTTCATGGCGCACATATTTTGGTAGACGGAAAGAAAATGAGTAAATCCTTGGGCAATTTTTATACCTTAAAAGATTTGGAGGAAAAAGGAATTGAGCCTTTGGCTTTAAGATACCTTTATCTTCAGACTCATTATAGACAGGAAATGAATTTTACATGGGAATCATTGGAAGCCGCACAAAGCGCGTTAGGAAGATTAAGAAAAGAAATAGCAGGCTTAGGAGATAAGGCGAAAGTATCCGAAGTAAGGTTAGATTCTTTCAAAAAAGCTATTGATGACGATCTTAATATCGCTCAAGCCTTATCCCTTGTTTGGGAAACATTGAAATCGGATCTTCCATCGGGTGAAAAACTTGCAACCATATTAGAAATGGACAAAGTTTTGGGATTATCTCTCGACGAATCGGAGAAATTCGTAAAGACAGAGAAGATATTGCCGGATGAAGTTAAAAAGCTTTTGGAAGAAAGAGAAAAATTAAGGAAAGAAAGAAAGTATGAAGAAGCGGATAAGATTAGAGAAAAGATAATTGAAATGGGTTACAGAGTCGAGGATAAAACTTAAACTTCCCTGGAAAGAGGTCTTCTTGAATGTCTTGCTTTAATTTCTGCTTGTTTTCTTAGTATTTCTATTCCTAGTGGTCTTGTTGATGTTTGAGTAGGGGTGAGGATGTGCGAGGAAGGTTCTTGCGAAGGAGCAAGAAAATGCTTAATTTCAGAAATAATTTCCATCATAATAATAAGCGTAGGCTTAAAAAAAATCTTTGTCAATACCTTTTAAGCCACGAGGGTGTTTATATCACTTTTAGTTTAGTTCTGTCAATTACTTTTCTTTCTTTTTTCTAAGCTTATTCTTACTTTTTGAAGTTAAAATTGGGGCTGCCCGTCGGCGGGGCTCGCTGGCGGGTATTTTTGTTGCCTTGACAAAGATGAGCAAACTCCTTCAATATTAAGGTATGCAATCGGGATATAACAAAGATCTATATATTCTCGCTTTTGACCACAGGGCAACCTTTGCCCAGAAAATGTTTTCCCTAAAAGGAGTAGATGATTTAAGCGAAGATCAAAAATCAGAAATCAGGGAATATAAAAAAATAATCTATGAAGGGTTTAAGAAGGCTTTAGTAGATGTTCCGAAAGAAAATGCAGCAATCCTTGTAGACGAAGAATTCGGGAATGATATTCTTGAGGATGCAAAAAAGAATGGTTTTATCACTATTTTTACTCTCGAAAAAAGCGGCACTTCAGAACTTGAATTAATGGATGGAATTCTGGATAGGCTTAAGGATTTTTCTCCGGATTTTTCTAAGATACTTGTAAAGTATAATCCTCAAGATGATCCGGAACTTAAAGTAAGGCAACTCGAGAAATTAAAAAAAGTTTCTGATTTTTCTCATGATAACAATGTTAGGTTTCTTCTTGAGGTCTTGGTTCTTCCAAAGTTTCAAACTTCTTCAAGAGATGATTATGATGCAATTCTGCGTCCCAAGCTTACTGCACAGATGATAACCGAAATGCAGCAAGCCGGAGTAGAGCCGGATGTATGGAAACTTGAGGGAATGGATAAAGAAGAAGATTATAAAATGGCTGTTGAGAAAGCAAGGCAGGGGGGAAGAGAAGCGGGAGTTGTCATATTAGGAAGAGGGGAGACGGAGGAAAAAGTTGAGGAATGGCTTGAGACAGGCGCAAGAGTAAAAGGAGTAATAGGATTTGCTGTAGGAAGAACAATTTTTTGGGATATTTTGGAAAGTGTAAAAGCGGGAGATACTACTAAGGAACAGGCAGAAGAGGAAATTGCCACAGCTTTTGAAGACCTTTACGAAATATTTGCAAGTTCTAAGATTTAACCCTTCCTTTTAATAACTTTTTTTGCGGCCTCAGCAATTGATTTTTCATCCATTTGATATTCTTTTATAAGTTCAGATGCTTCACCCGATTGGCCGAAAACATCCCTAAGTCCTATAAATTCTAAAGGCGCGGGAGTATTTTTTGCTAAAACTTGAGAGATTGTGCTTCCTAGGCCTCCAATGATCTGATGATCTTCCACTGTTACACCGCAACCTGTTTTTTTAACTGCTTCGATAATTCCTTCTTCATCTAAAGGTTTCAGTGAGGATACGTTAATAACAAGGCTTTGTATTCCGTCTTGTTCAAGGTTTTTTGCTGCTAAAAGGGCATAATAAACCATATGTCCCGTTGCAAAAATTGTAACTTGGGGTTTTTCGCTCGTCCAAAATGTCGCAACTTTTCCTTTTGGAGAAGGAGTCTCTTCGGTTGTAATTAGTGGAGTCTTTTCTCTAGAGTATCTAAGATATACAGGACCTTCAATTTCTGCGCTTTCAACGGTCATTTTTCTTGCCTCAATTGCATCACAGGGAATAAAAACAGAGAGTCCGGGAAGACTCTGAGTTAAAGCTAAATCTTCTGTCGCCTGGTGGGTAGCACCGTCAGGTCCAGTTATTATTCCGGCATGATGTCCTGCTATCTTGACATTAGCTTTGTTGTATACAATAGTTGTTCGAATTGTTTCCCAGTTTTTTCCGGGAGAAAAGACTGAATAGGAAGCTATGAAAGGAACTTTTCCGCTCACTCCCAGTCCTGCTGCTACGGCTGCAAGGTTTTGTTCCGCAACTCCTACTTCAAAGAAACGGTTGGGAAAAGCTTTAGCAAATTCTTCGCATTTTGTTGATTCTTTAAGATCGGCGGTAAGTACGACTACATCGGGGTTTATTTTACCAAGCCTTACCAGAGCCTGCCCAAAGCCTTCGCGGGTTGCTACTTTTTCGGGATTGTCGAATAACTTTTCGTTTAAGTTAAGATTAGGATTAAGCATTTAGTTTTCTTTCTATAGCATTTAGTTCCAAAAGTGCTTTTTCGGTCTCTTCTTGATTTGGTGCTTTTCCGTGCCATAGGTAATCGTTTTCCATGAAAGAAACTCCTTTTCCCGGAACAGTTTGGGCAATAATAACGGTAGGTTTAGATTTTTCGCTTAAGGCATTCTCTATTGCAAATATAAATTCTTCTATGTCATTTCCGTCTACCTCAATTACATTCCAGTTAAAGCTTAAATATTTTTCTTTTAAAGGCTCCAGGGGCATTACTTTTTCGGTATTTCCGTCAATTTGGATATTGTTTCTGTCTATTATTAAAGTAAGATTTGAAAGTTTGTTTTTTCCGGCAAACATCGCAGCTTCCCATGTATTTCCTTCTTCATGTTCTCCGTCGGAGGCGATAACATAAGTATGATATTTTTTGTTATCCAAATTTGCCGTAAGAGCTATTCCTATTCCTTGTGATAATCCTTCTCCCAACGGTCCAGAGGTTGTTTCAGTACCGGGAAGTGATGTTCTATGAGGATGTCCTTGAAGTCTCGAACCAAATTTTCTTAAAGTCTTGAGTTCTTCAAGAGGAAAATATCCTGAGAGAGCCATGGCAGCGTACCTTACAGGACAAATATGTCCGTTTGAGAGAATTAATCTATCTCTTTCTTCATAATTTGGGTTTTTAGGGTTATGATCTAGGATATGGAAATAAAAAGCTGAAAATATATCTGCCATTCCCAGTGACCCTGCGCTATGCCCAGATTTTGCTTCTGAAAGTTCCTCAATTACGAGTTTTCTTATCTTATTTGCCTTTAACTTGAGGTCTTTGAGTTTTTCTTCGGACAGATTGTGGACCATACATATAGCATGGCTGAATTTGTGTTAAAAAACAAGTCTACCAGTTCGAAACGAGGTTTGTAATTATGCTGAAGGGACCGGAAATAACGGCCATTACTTCTTCTCCTTCGGGTGTTTTCATGCCGTCGTGTTTTTTATAGAATTCGTCTGTCAGTTTCCATCTTTTTTCTTTTGAATCTGCGGCAAATATTTGCTTTCTTACCTCAAACCACTCGCGCATTATAGGTTCATATTTTTGCAAAGAAGACCAGTTGGGAGTAGCCTCAGCTACATAACTCTGTACTCCGTCAGGTCCTGTCCATGGAGCAGTTTCTAAACGGGGATATTGTTTTCTTAACTGAGTCCTTCTTTCCCTTAAATGGGTGCTGAATCCTTCAGATCTATGGAACACATTTCTTTGTTCTAATGTCATATTGCTCTGAATTATAAAACTATAGGAAAGTAAAATCAAGCACAACCATATTATGTATTTACTTATCTGGTAGAATAGGTGTTATGGACAAGGGAAGTGAAACAGCAAGTGGAAGAGATTTACAAAATGAGGCTTTTAAAGGAATTGTTGCAAGAATCGATATAGGGGTAACGAGTCTTGAACAAAATATAGAAAAATGGGCAGCTGAACCTACATGGAAAAGTCTTAGAGGAAACCTAAGATCCATCTATGAAGGGATGGAGGCAATAATAAACTTAAATCCGAGACTTACTATTGAAATGGTTAGGACAAGAAAAGAAGCAAAACAGGTTTCAAACGGGAAATTCACCAAGCATCTTGTTCTTGTTTCTGTAAGCGATGGAGAAGATTACGGGCAACCGAAACTTATTAGAGATAAAGTTCCGCAACTTTTCAAGAAAGACGGAAAAACTGCCGTAACAAGGGTTGCAGACAAAAGTGAAATGCCTATTCTTCTTGCTGCAAAAATGAGGGAAGAGTTTATGGAGTTATTGGCTGTAGATAAGCTTCAGGTTAACGGAGTTGCCTTAACTGAAGCACAAAAAAGACCCAAGTTTATAGAAGAAATGGCAGATATGGAAGAAGTAATTGAGGCAATAATAAGTCTTAATCAAAGGGTTTCAAGAGCTGATATAATTCCTACAAGACTTGGAAGGAGAAGGTAATATGGGAGAGAAAAATAATTTTGAAATAATTCAAGGTGGGGGAGAAGTTTCAAGAATTAAATCTATAAGACCACCTATTGGACCTAAAGGTCTTCCTTCAAGAACGGAAATAAGAGGAGAGAGTGTAATTGAGGTTCCGGTAGATTCTTCCAAGATCGTGCCGTTTAAAAGAAAAGAAAAAGAAACGATTGCTTAACAAATAACTTCTTTTAATTTATAATGGTTGAGTAATGTCAAAGTACTACAATCCTCAAAGAAAAGGAAATCTCTTTAACCCTTTATCGGGTGCACCCTACAGGTTAAGTAGAGCAAGACTTGACCTTTTTTTAAATTGTCCCAGATGTTTTTATCTAGACAGGCGCTTAGGAATAGATAGGCCACCGGGATTCCCTTTCTCATTAAATAGTGCTGTTGATAAGCTTTTGAAAAAAGAGTTTGATATCTTAAGAGAAAAACAGGAACAGCATCCCTTAATGAAGAAATTTGGAATAGATGCTATTCCTTTTAAACATCCCAGACTTAACGAGTGGAGAGACGCATTAAGGGGAGGTATTACTTATCTACATAAACCAACAAATTTCTTTATAACAGGAGGGATAGATGATTTATGGGTAAATCCCAAAGGCCAGCTTATTATCGTAGATTATAAGGCTACATCAAAAGACGAAGAAGTTAACCTTGATGCCGAATGGCAAATAGGTTACAAAAGACAGATGGAAATATATCAATGGCTTTTCAGAAAAAATAATTTTGAAGTAAGTGATACAGGCTATTTTGTTTATTGTAATGGAAATACGGAGAACGAAAAATTTGATGCTAAATTAGAGTTTGATATAAAGATAATTCCGTATAAGGGAGATGATACATGGGTTGAAAAAGCAATAAGGGATGCTTATGAGTGTCTATCAAGAGATGTTGTTCCTGATCCTTCATCGGATTGTGATTTTTGTAATTACACAAAAGCAGCAAAAAATGTGACTACAGGACTTAAAGATTTATTAACAGAATCATCTAACTAACTTCCTCTTTTTACAATTCCTACTATTAGTGGTATTATTGCCTCTCTCAAAAGGAGAGTATAATCATAGAGTTATGAGCCTTAAAAATGCTGTCGATATATACAAGAGATTCGAGAAGACGAAGATTGGACATTTTTCTGCAACTTTTATTTTCCCAATAATCCTTACAGGTCTTACAGTATTTCTAAGATATAGATTAAATCTTTCTGGAATGGGAGATAATTATCTTCTAATATATTTTGTAATAATAATATGTGCTCTTTTGGGTAATATGTTCTCCGGTGTTTTTGCAACAATTCTTGGAATTTTTACTCTTGAGTATTTTTTTTTCCCTCCGTATCATGAAATTTTCTTTGTAAGAAATCACGCTTTTCAGTTGTCAATATTTTTTCTTCAGGGGATTTTCTTTTCTTGGATAATCGTAAGTCAAAAAGAATCTTCAATTTCCTCAACGGAACAAAGAGACTGGTTTATGAATGTTATGGGAAATATTGATGACGGAATTATAGTGACCGATAGAAAAGGAATAATTTCATATATGAACTCTACTGCAGAAAATCTTTCAGGACTGGAATTAAAAGAAGCAATTGGAAAAAACATTAGAACTGCTGTCGAATTTCTAGACAGTAAAAATAATAAAAAAATTAATATAAATAATCTATATAGGAAACAAGTTTCAAACGATTTTTCTAGTAACATGATTCTAAACAAAAAAAGTAAAGAAGGGATTCCAATAGATTATTTAATTTCCGATCTAAAGAGCGGTTATAAGAAAAATGAATTAAGGATAATAGTTTTAAGAGATATTACAGAAAGAAGGAAGGTTTATGAAAAGTTAAGAGAAGATGAAGAAAAACTCAAAAGGCTTACTTCCTCAAGCGTTATCGGTGTCTATGTTGCTGATTTAAGAAGGGGAATTATATTAGAAGCAAATGATGTGTTTCTAAAAATGCTTAGGTATTCAAGGAAAGAGTTTGAAAAAAGAAAGTTAACTTTTTTTGATATAACACCTGAAGAGTTTAAAAATACTACAAGAAATGCTTTGGAGGAAATTAAGGTTAAAGGAATGGTCAACCCTTATGAGAAAGAATATCTTAAGAAAAATGGTGATAAAATCCCCGTACTTATAGGCGCTTCAGTACTAGATAAAAGAAAACAGACTGCAATAGCATTTGTTCTTGATCTTACCGAACATAAAAAATCTGAAAGTTATTCTTCGAGACTGGCATCAATAGTAGAGTCAACAGATGATCCTATCATAAGTAAAGATTTAAGAGCGATAGTAACTAGCTGGAACAGGGGAGCAGAAAAGCTTTACGGATTTAGGGAAGAGGAGATGTTAGGAAAGCCTATTATAAAGATTTTCCCCAAAAGTAGGATAAAAGAGTTGGATTACATAATGAAAACTCTTTCAAGTGGTGAGGCTCTTGAGAATTTTCAGACAAAAAGAGTTACAAAGAAAGGGAAAATTATTGATGTTTCACTGACAATCTCTCCAGTATTTAATAAGTTTGGAGATATTGTGGAAATATCTGTGATAACAAGGGATATTTCAAAACAACTAGAACTTGAAAGACAAAAGGATGAGTTTGTTGCAGTAGCAAGTCATGAGCTCAAAACACCACTAACTACAATTAAGGGTTATGAACAAATTTTAAAAAGAGAAGTTTCGAAATTCCAAAATCCAAGAATGAATTTGATCATGGAAAATATGGAGGTATCCATAAATAAATTGAATAGATTAGTAGGTGATCTGTTGGAGGTTTCAAGAATACAATTAAGTAGAGCAAAATTTGCTTCATTGAGATTTGATTTTGATAAAATGGTGGACGAAATAATAGAAAGTGTCCAGGCAGGAGAGAAAAAACATAAAATTATAAGAAGGGGAAGAGTGGATTATAAATTTATCGGAGACAAATTTAGATTCGAGCAAGTTTTGTCAAATCTTTTGAATAATGCTATAAAATATTCTCCTGAGTCAGATAGGGTAATAGTAGATACAAAGAAAGAAAATAATAAAATAAAAATTTCTATAATAGATTATGGAATAGGAGTTAACGAGACTCAGAGAGAAAGAATTTTTGAAAGATTCTATCGTTCGGAAAATGCTTCTCAGAAATTTTCGGGAATGGGAATTGGCCTTTTTATATCGAGTGAAATAGTAAAGAGATACAATGGAACAATAGAAGTTGGTAATAATCCTGATGGAAAAGGATCTATTTTTACTGTAATATTGCCATTAAGGAAATAAAAAATGAAAAAAGTTTTAATTTGCGATGACGATGATGGAATCGTAGAAGTAATAAAAATAGTTTTGGAAGAAAAGGGATATAAAGTAGAAACTCTTGGAAGTAGCGAAGACGTTGTGGAAAAAATAAAAAAAGTAAAACCTTCTCTAATTCTTCTCGATCTTTGGATGCCGCATCTTACAGGACAAGAGATTGCGGTTGAGCTTCGCAAGGATCCTATTACAAGAAATATTCCCATTGTAATTATCTCGGCAAGTAGTAATACAAAGAGAATAAGTCAGGATATAAAAGCAAGTGATTGTCTTCTCAAGCCTTTTGATATAGATGACCTTGAAAAAGTAGTAGAAAAATATCTTTAGTCCTTTCTTTCTTAATCCTTACTTGTTCTTAAGCTTACTTTCACCTTAAAAATTTAACATGAAGCCTCTTAAAACTATAAATTACTATGATAAAGAAAGCATTTTTATTTACATTTTTTGTTCTACTTACAATTTCTTTTGGAATATTTAATTCTTTAATCTCTCCCGTATCTCAAAAGTCTGAACCTACAATAATTTTTGCAAACTACGAGACTTCTGATCCAATGAATTTTGATACTAATAATACTTTACTTGCTGTAACTCCAAACAATATCAATGCTACGTCAGATCAAAACGCCGATTTTTATACAGATAATTCTTTCCCTCAGTGGCTTACTTTTACACTTCTCGGTTTCTCATTTATTCTTTTTATTTTAGGTTATTATCTTCTTGAGTTTTTACCCGTAAGAGCAGTACTGAACTTTTTGAGAAAGATAAAGAATATAAATATCTTACTTTCTCCCGGAAAAGATG
The DNA here is from genome assembly GCA_021791545.1 of bacterium. Classification (GTDB taxonomy): domain Bacteria; phylum Patescibacteriota; class Microgenomatia; order Levybacterales; family UBA12049; genus JAJYWL01. The sequence goes on along the minus strand of JAJYWL010000013.1, from coordinate 9,763 downwards.
TATTAGATTGGAAATAAAAGATGACTAAATATAAAAAGTATATTGGTTATTTACTTATCTTCCTTGGATTAATAATTGTTGTTATCGTTTTATATAAAAACAGTGAATATAGCAGAATAAACAGAACTTTTTCCAGTAAGGATATGTTAACTTCCTCGTGGGAAAAGTATAAGAATCAATTCATTCAAAATGGACGAGTAATTGATTTTTCGGCAAATAACATAACCACCTCCGAAGGACAAAGTTACGGTATGCTTCGAAGTGTTTGGATAGACGATAAGAGTGAGTTCGATTCACTTTGGAGTTGGACCGAGAAAAACATGAAAAGACCTAACGATAATCTTTTCGGATGGAAGTGGGGCAAGACGGGGAGCGGATATGGGTTCATTGAAAATGGGGGAATAAATTCGGCAAGCGATGCCGATACGGATATAGCCCTTGCGCTAATTTTTGCCTCAAAAAGATGGAATGACGCCAATTACATGTCTCAAGCAAAAAATATTCTTAGTTCTCTTTGGACTTTAGATACGGCAACTGTCAGTGGAAAAATGTATGTCACCGGTGGTAATTGGGCTAAGACAAATGGGCAGGTAATTATAAATCCATCATATTTTGCACCTTACGCCTGGAGAATATTTGCAAAAGTAGATCCGCGTCATGATTGGAATAGTTTAGTAGGACCTGCTTATGATCTTCTAAACAAATCTGGGCAGGCAAACTTGGGAGGAAAAACCGGGATAGGTCTTCCGCCTGATTGGTTGGCATTGGATTCATCGGGGAATATTGTCACCCCCGTCGAGGGAAATTTGGATTCAAATTATTCTTTTGACGCTATGAGAGTTCCTTGGAGAATCACTTTGGACTATGAATGGAATAAAGATAAAAGAGCTTATGATTATTTGAACAATAACTATAACAAACTTAAATATACCTGGCAGGCGATACATAAAATCAGTGGTTCTTATACATATGACGGGCAAGTTTTGATACCTGCAGAAAAACCGTCAATGTATGGAACCGCCCTGGGGTATTTTTTTGTTACAGATGAACCGGTTGCTAAAAAGATTTATGAACAAAAGATTCTTAGTCTTTATTCCAGCGCGGCAAATGATTTTGATAAAAGATTGCCCTATTATGACCAGAATTGGTTATGGTTTGGTGCAGGTTTATACAATCATTATTTAGTAGATTTATCAAAATAAATATGGAAAAGAAATTAATTTTTGCAAAAAAAGTAGATAAACAGATTTTATTAATTAATACGGCAGCTGCTCTTATTTATTTTTCCTGGTGGTTGATGCCGGATCATGCCGCAACACCTGCTCTTTATATACTTCTTCTTTTTGGAGAATTTTATCATGTACTTATGTCTGCTCTTTTTTGGTTTACGATGTGGCCGGCAAAACAAAAAGAAACTCTTTTCGATGAAAGTTATCATCCCACAGTAGATGTTTTTATTACTGTTGCTGGTGAACCAACTGACATTGTCGAAGAAACATTAAAGGCAACTCTGAATATGAGGTACGACAATTTTAAAGTCTATGTATTAAATGATGGTCTTGTTGGTAAGAAAGATAACTGGCATGAAATCGTGAGGCTTGCGCATAGTTACGGAGTTTCATGTATAACGAGAAGAATCGGCGGGGGAGCAAAGGCGGGAAATATTAATAACGCATTGCTCCAGACTCATAGAGATATCATAGTAATTTTTGATGCAGATATGTCTCCTCATGAGGATTTTTTGGAAAAAACTATACCTTATTTTTCAGATAAGAGAATCGGGTTTGTACAGACCCCACAGTATTATAAAAATAATTTAGTAAATGAAATTACCAAAGGAGCTTGGGAGCAGCAGGAATTCTTTTTTGGCCCGATAATGGAAGGAAAAGACAGGGTAAATTCAGCTTTCATGTGCGGGACTAACGTAGTAATAAGAAGAAAGGCTTTGGTAGATGCCGGGGGAATGAGGACCGATAATATTGCCGAAGATTTTTTGACTTCATTAAAAATTCATCAAAATGGATGGATATCAAGATACACAAGAGAAGTTCTTGCAGAAGGTCTTGCTCCTGAGGATATGCAGTCTTATTGGAAACAGCAATTAAGATGGGCAAGAGGTTCACTTGAGGTACTTTTCTGGGAGAACCCTATTTTCAAAAGAGGACTTACTTGGGCTCAAAGATTCCAATATTTATCATCAGCTCTTTATTATTTTAACGGTCTAGTTCTTCTTATAGATATGGCAATGCCCATACTTTTTCTTTTAACAGGAAGGCAAGTTGTTTCAACATCTACAACTTCTTTTGCTTTGTTTTTTCTTCCCTTTATGTTTCTTAACCTTTCAACTCTTTTTGCTGTCGCGTCGGGAAGACTTACTTTTAGAGCTATTTCTTTTTCGCAAAGTGCATGGACCTTACAGCTAAAGGCAATTAAATCTGCATTTTTAAATCAAAAAATGGCATTTGTAGTTACTCCTAAAAAACAAAAAAGTGGAAATTTTCTCTTTTTGGCATATCCTCATTTTTTCTACATTTTTCTTATGTCTGTCTCTACGGTATTTGCAGTTGTGACAAGGGGGGTTGATGCATCAATAATATCTAATGTTGCCTGGGGACTTTTTAACATAATTTTATTCCTTCCTTTCCTAAAGGCAGTTGTTAATCCGAATTTAAAACCGGAAAAGACCTCAAGGAAGGAATTGAGTTATGCGTAGTTATACCTTTTATCTCACAACATTTTTAAAATATTTTGTTGTCTTTGTGTTTTTAGGCAGCGTTATAGGAATTAATACTTATTTTCTTTTGCATCAATCGATAGGTCTTGATGAAGCACAATCTATCTGGATAGTAACTAAACCTATGGGGGCAATGCTTCAATTAACAGCTCAAGATGTACACCCTCCTTTATATAATTTACTTCTTCATTATTGGCTTTTGATATTTGGAACCGATATATCTGTTGCAAGAATACTTTCTGTAATATTTTTTGTTTTTACTATTCCTTTTCTTTTTCAAATGTCAAAAGAATCCAGTAATTCGAGAGTAGCTTTTCTCACTGTTATTCTGTTTTCTTTATCTCCTTTCATTCTTTGGTATTCGAGTGAAGCAAGAATGTATAGTATGCTTGCTTTTGCAACAGCAGCCAACAGTCTTTATTTTTTAAGAATGTTCCGGACTAGGGGAGACAAGGGGGGATTGGGTTTTTTTATTACAGCAGCCTTTGGCCTTTATACTCATTATTTTTTCATCCTTCTTTTGGGAACCCAAGCTTTATTTGTGCTTTATAAAGGACTAGTTAATTTAGTAAGTGGAAAAATTAGTGTAAGTGAGTTTTTAAATAATCCTGATGAAAAAAATAAAATATTTGTAAAAAAATTTTTTAAAATCCTAATAAGTGCATCAATTTTGCTTTTACCTTGGTTACTTTATGTATTTTTAAATGGGAGTGCCTCAAATACCCAGCCACTTATTCCAAAACCGACTACATATAACATATTTGAATTATTCGTTAATGTGATGTTTGGTTTTCCTACTGCTGCGATACAGACGATTATTGTTTCTATGTGGCCGCTTCTAGGAATAATATTCTTTTTCGTATTTACACATAGAAAGACGCAGCCTCTTTTTACCGTTAGATATTTTCTTATGGCTACATTTATTCCCGTTTTTATCATTTATCTAGGATCTTTTATTAAACCCGTCTTTCTTTCGAGATACCTTATTTTTATAACGCCAACCTTTTTCTTTCTTATTGCCTGGATATTGGTTAATTATGCAAAAAAGCTTTCTTCTTATCTTATTGCAGCAGTTATCGTTCTCATGCTCGTTTTTTCTTTTGAACAGGACTTCACGTCCTATACTCCTGTTAAGGAAAACTATAAGGGTGTGGCAGAATATCTTTACAAAAATGCTTCGGCAAACGATGTGATTGCGGTTACGGCACCTTTTACCATTTATCCACTTGAATATTCATACAATGGAATTACGACTTTGGATACGATACCTCAGTGGGACAGATTGCAGGAAGGAGGAATTCCTCCATTTAACTCTTCCGATCTTATAACTCAAGTTGATAATTATAAAAAACAGTATGCACGTCTTTTTGTTGTGTATTCGTATAACCAGGGATATGAGAATAAAATAAAGAATTATCTTGATGAGCACTATAAAATAGAAAAAACCGTCAATTTTTCCCAAGGTTTATGGCTTAGAGTCTACACTCTTCAGTATGGAGTTGCTTCGCTTAAGGTCACTCAGTACTAAGTCAGACATAAACTTAACTATATTCTTATTGTTTTCTTACACGGTAACCCTAATATTGGCTCAAGGTATAAATATGAAAGTAGTAACCAAAAACCACAATCAAATAAAGGAATGGGTTGAAAGAAATAACGGTAAGCCCGTTCTTCTTCTAAGAGATGGAGAAAATAAACTTGATTTAATATTTCCTCAAGATAAAGAGAGTTTTAATTACAGGAAAAATAAAACTACATGGGATAATTTTTTTAGAGAATTCGAAAGAAATAATTTGGCATTGATGTTCGACTGGAATAGGGGAAAGAAAGATAAGTCGTATAAATTTTTGTATAGATTTAGCATGGAAGAGGTAAGTATGAAAGGTGGTGAGAAAACATGCCGGACCAAGGTGATCAGGGCTCAGTTGTAAATCCGGTTCAGGTACAGAAGTTTCTGAAAAACGTCGATTATCCTGCTAAAAAAGACGATTTAGTTAGAGCAGCGCAGGAAGAGGGCGCAGACGAAAATGTCCTCTCTGCTTTAAAGGCCATGCCAGAAGAAGAGTTTCAAACTCCTGCTGATGTCAGCGAAGCCATTGGTGACGAGGACGGCGGGAACGAAACTGATAACGGAGGGGATGAGTAAGTTTCCGTTCTGTAATTTCCATATACTAAAAAATCCAGGTGAAAGCCTGGATTTTTTATTGTTCTTGAAATAAAAAGTTTCTTAATTCGTTCTTACTTCTTTCTAGAATTAATTTAACTTAACTTTACCATAATTTAAGGCATGAACGACGATAAGAGATACCTTGTTGTAGCGGCAGACAGGACAAAGGGAAGAATCTTTACAATATTTCTTGGAGGCTTTGAAGATCAGGGAGAATTTATCAAAGATAACGTTCATCAAAAAATAAAAGCTGATAATGGAAGACAGGGGAAAGTAGATAGATGGGTCCATGGAGAACTTATCAAGCATTTAAAACACGTAGGTGAGGAAGCAAAAAAGTATATGGATAGAAAAACAGGTGAGCCGATTGACGGAGGTATAGTTATAGGAGGACATAGAGAACTTCTCGGGGACATTATGCAAGCTTTACCTAATAATCTTCAAAAATTGGTTATCGGCCGTTTCATAGCAGAACCCGATCGTTCTTTAGGAGAACTTACGGAATTGGCAAAGAAAGCAGTTTCTTAAGGAGGAAAAGATTATGGCAAAGTATGGAGAAAAAGCTCAGAAATATGTTGAAAAAGAAATGCATGAGCATAAACATGAAGGTAAATGGAAAAATCGAAAGCAAGCTATAGCCGTTGGCCTAAGTGAAGCAAGAGAGCATGGAGGGAAAGTACCTCCACCTAAAAAGAAAAAATAATTACTTTTCTCTTACTTCTTTTTGAAGTTGGCATACTTTTATAAATGTAAAATAGTTCCCCAAATTTAAGTGTCTTATCAATAGTAAATTTTTTACCTATTAAATTGGTATAATAAAAATATGGATGAGAAGACAGAGCAAAAAATAAGTGCAAAAAGGGTAATAATAACTTCATTTTCTATTGACCTGCTTGATATCGTTTTAAACCTCTTCATAACAATACTTTCGGGAAGCGTAATTATGTTCACGGAACTTCTGGAGGGAATCTCTGATCTTGTTGCATCCGGTTTTCTGATGATAGGACTCAAAAGATCCATGCATAAAGCAGATAATTCGCACCCATTCGGTTACGGAACCGAAATATATTTTTGGAGTTTTCTTTCTGCTGTAGTAATGTTTGGGTTAACTTCAACTCTTTCTTTTTATTTTGGGTATCAAAGATTTATACACCCGCAGATTGTAAATAACGTTGGCCTTGCTCTTTTGGTACTTTTAGTAGCTCTTGGTACTAACGGTTATGCTTTTTTCTTAAGTTTCTTCAGGCTTTTAAGAAGAAGACCTTTAAAACATATATTCAGAATTTTTTATAGATCGTCTCTCGTCGAAACAAAAACTACGTTTATTCTTGATCTTATGGGTACTTGCGCTTCTTTAATAGGGACAGTCGCTCTTAGTATTTATATATTAACGGGAGATTCAAGGTTTGACGGATTAGGCGCAATGATAATAGGTGTAATACTGGCAATTTTTTCGGTTTTCTTGGTACTAGGAATAAGGGAGCTTCTGATAGGAAAGAGAGCATCGGAAGAAACGGAAGCAAAGATAATAAGAGCTGCAAAAGAGGTGGAAGGGGTAGAGTCAGTCTTAGGAATTAAGACTTTACATATAGGTACAGAAAGGCTACTTGTTGATTTGGATGTTCATATGGAATCGAGACTTGGTACGAGAGAATTAGAGCAATTGATGGATAAAATAAAAGAGAAAGTAAGAGAAGAAGTTCCTTCCGCAAGATACATTCAGGTAGAGCTTGAAACTCCAAGAAGATAATTATTTATTTTTGGGCTGTCCTAAGTCTTCAAGTTTCTTAAGAAGTTCGGGAACCTCCATTGAAGAAAGAGCAACTAAATCTATTCCTTGTTTTTTTGCAGTAAGTAACGCATCTATTACTACTTTAGCTTTTTGCGCACCCCTTGGTTCAAGATATTTTACAACAACCGGCTTATCTGGTCCTTGGCTTTTTAGGATTATATTCATTGCTGCGACAGTGAACGCTTTATTTACCGAAACGGAATCTATGTCTTCAATTACTGGTGCGTGTTTTTCTGGTTCTGCTAATAATTTAAACGAGACAGTGCTTATTTTATTTACGTCTACAATTATTTTGTTGGGAAGAAAACTAAAAGGGAAGCCTGATCTTACTTCAATCAGTGCTTTTTTTGAACCCTCTACCAAAGTTTCAAACTTCTGCATGTTGTAATCCATTTGTTTAATAGTTTCTTTTATTGCTTCCTCGTATCCTTGGATCATTATTGGTTTTTCTTTTCCTTCTTTGGGTTTCGTTCCTTTTTTCTCCGCTTCTTTTTTTTCTTTTTCGGCAGCTTTTGTTTCCATCTCGGCTACAAGTTCTTGTCTTTCTTTAATAGGTTTTACGTTTTCTCCCAATGGATTGTATTCGGCGTCGGGTCCTTTTTTGCCCTCTACTTCATTATGAATTTCTTCATATTTTTTATCGGAAAAGTTTATTCCATCTGTTTGTCCGTCGACTTTTCCCTTAAGCTCTTTAAGAGTTCCTTCTAAATTTTCCACTCTTTCTTTAAGTTTTTGTTTTTCGTCTTCTTCGTTTTTTGTAAAAATTACCTTACCGTTCATAGTAAAATTTTACTTTTCTAAGGTAAGACTAGAGTAAGAAAACTACTTACTGATTTCTTACATATTTCTTACTAACTGTTGTGTATTCTTCTTTAGCATCAGTAGTTCATGGGAATTTTCAGAAATAATAGGAGCTTATTTATTGTTGCGCTTATTGCCGTAGTAAATTCACTCGGATACGGAATAATAATTCCAATTCTTTACACATATTCGCATAACTTTGGACTTTCTGATTTTCAGAACGGACTTTTATTTTCGCTTTTTTCGGTTTGTCAGTTTTTTGCCACACCCCTTATCGGTAGGATGTCTGATAAGTATGGGAGAAGACCTCTTCTTATAATCTCAATCTTAGGTACTGCTGTCTCTTTTGTTATAACTGCTTTTGCACCAAGTGCAATTTATCTTTTTATAGCCAGGGCACTTGATGGAATTACTGCTGGGAATTTTCCTGTTATATCTGCTGTAATTTCCGATACTACTAAAGTGGAGGATAGGGCTAAGGGCTTTGGAATACTTAGTGCTTCTTTTGGTTTTGGTTTTGTCTTTGGTCCTGCGATATCAGCTCTTACTGTGGGAATTTCTCCTTCACTCCCGTTTATAGTTGCCGCAATAATTTCATTTATTGCTGTTGCAATGACATTTATTTTTCTTCCCGAAACAAATAAGCATATAGGAGAAGTACAGGAGGGAAGTCTTTTTAATTTCAAAAAATTATATGAGGCATTATTTGATAAAAACATAGGGTCTATGCTTATTATCACCCTTATTTACTTCCTTGCTTTCTTTTCTTTCGTTTATGCCTTCCAGCCTTATTCCGTAAAATTTCTTCATTTACAACCAACCCTTATCTCGGCTCTTTTTACTATGACAGGAGCAATAGGGTTGGTAGGACAGTTCTTCCTTGTAGACAGGGTGTCCAAGAGATTTGGAATTCCACAGGCTTTTACGTCTTCGCTTGTTTTTCTTGCGGTTTCATTTTTTGTCATGTTTATGTTTAATTCCTTTATCATGTTTATCGTTTCACTTTTGATGATGAGTCTTTCCAACTCAATAGTTCAACCTCTTACGGGAGCAATAATTTCTTTGGAGACAGACGCCAAATCCCAGGGTTCTATCTTGGGATTAAGTGCTTCGTATAGTAGTATAGGACAGATCTTGGGACCCATTGTTGGAGCGGCTCTTTCCGGAATTTCTCTTTCTGCCCCTTTCTTAGCAAGTTCAATCCTTGTTATTATTTGTGTTGCGATTTCTTTTAGAGCAATAAATCTTAAAAGGAGAGAATCTTCTTTTTAATTATTTAACATAAAGATAAATGTTGTCTTTGATTTTCTTTTCTTTCCAATGAAGAAAAGGGAAGTAATTGAGAACCACTCTTGCTCCGGGTTTTAGTTCTCTTTTAAGTTTTTCTTCAAGTCTTCCCATTATATCCGGCATGGGGTAGCAGCAGATGATGTCATATTTGGATAAATTGGAGAGCCAAAAATCTTCATTTAATAGATTAATATTTTCTAGTCCCTCTTTCCCAATATTTTCTTTCGCCAGGATTCTCAGTTTTTCGTCTATTTCGAAAGCATCCATTGTTACTCCTTTTTTGGCGAAAGCTATTGAGATTCTTCCGTCTCCTGCACCTAAATCGGCGCCGGATTCTCCTTTACTTGGTTTGGCCAGTTCTACCATTGCAGAGACTCTATAACGTGAAGTAGTGAAATATGGAATATGTGGTGCGCTTGAGATGATATCCATTAGTCAATTTTATCATCTTTCTAAATACTTACTTAAAGTTGAATTGTTTCTGTAATTTAACAAGTAATATCAATACTAAAGGAGGTGTAGTATGGCAGACTTTGGAAATATGGTTCAAGGAGGAGAGGACGAAATAAAAAATCAGATCGATAATTTGCAGCAAAAGCTTGATGATGCAAAAGACGAAGTCGAGAAAGAGCAATTACGGCAGCAAATTGATGATCTAAAACAGAAACTTGAGAATATTTAGATTATTTCAAAAGTCTTTATCTTTGAAGTTTCTCCCGATGTCAAAACTAAATTAGATTTTTTGGTATTTAGATATTTTGCCAGGGCTTCTAATATGGCATGGTTTGCTTTTCCCTCAAGTGGAGGTTCTTTTACGTAAACATGGATTGTTCCTAGTAGATCTCCTTCTACTCTTGGTCTTTTTGCTCCAGGATGAGCTACAACTGTAATTCTCATTCTTCTATTTTACCACTTAGAGAGTTATTTTATGAGGTTTGTAAGAGTATTAAGGATGTCTTGAAGTCCTTTGACTATGCTA
>JAJYWL010000002.1 GCA_021791545.1 bacterium | reverse complement strand
AAGACTTTCGGATCACTCTTCTTTAACATTAAAAGCAATTTTAGTATTAAATGCTCCAGCTTGCAAGTAGTTATTTCTGAAGGATTAGAAAGGTATATTTCAAATCACCGGACTCCCCTTTTTGTTCGGAAATGATGTTTGTAAACTCCGAGTAATCGGGGAAGAAAACATCTGCTCCAAAATCTCCTTCAACAAGAGTTAAATACAATCTGTCGGCTTTTGAAATTGCCTGAGAATATATCTGACCTCCGCCTATAACAAATATCTCTTCAGATCCCAAGGATTTCCCGGCTTCTTCTATAGCCTCGTCTATAGAACTTACTGCTTTAACTCCTTCAAAGCTAAATCCAGGATTTTGGGTTACAACTATATTAATTCTGTTAGGCAAAGCTTTACCAATAGATTCAAAAGTTTTTCTTCCCATGATTACTGGATGTCCGGTTGTAAGTTCCTTAAACCTTTTAAGATCTTCAGGAAGATACCAAAGAAGTTTATTATCTTTTCCAAGACCTCTTTGTGAGTCAATTGCGGCGATTATTGAAATCATTTTTTCTTTTTCTTACCTTCGAAGTAGCCTCCGGAAACGGTAAGTTCTGCTTTAATTGAAGGATGTGGATTATAATCTTCCAAGACTACCATTTCAGGTTTAAAATCTTCAAGTTTGTCTATTTTACCTTTAATAGTTACCTTGGGGAAAGGTCTTGGTTTTCTTTTTATTTCTTCTTTAACTTGTTCTATATGGTTATCATAGATATGAATATCTCCGTAAACATGGATGAATCTTCCCGGTTTAAGCTTTAGAACTTTTGCCAATACTACGCATAAAAGCGCATAAGATGCTATGTTAAAAGGAACTCCTAGAAAGTAATCGCAGCTTCTTTGATACAAAAGTAAATCAAGTTTTCCTCCCCTATTTGAAAGCTGGTACATGTTGTGGCAAATTGGAAATCTTGAAGCATCCTCTTTTGTTGCCATCTTATATAAATATTCCGGATTCCAAGATGTAACAATTGCATTATGGGCATTTGGATCTGAATTTAATTCGTCTACTACCCATTGAAGTTGATCAATTGTCCTTCCTTTCTTTCTGGTAGGCCATTTTCTCCACATTTCTCCGTAAATTCTTGGCAATTCTCCCCATTTTTTGGCAAACTTAGAATCATTTCTTATCTTCTCTATGAATTCATCCTTTGTAAGCTTTGTTTTTGGATTTTTCTCCTTATATATTTTATATGGATAGTCATCCCAGATATGAACATTGTTATCTACCAAATATTTTATATTTGTCTGTCCGGAGAAGAACCAATAAAGTTCCTGGAGTACTCCATTCCAATATACTTTTTTTGTGGTTAAAAGAGGAAAGCCTTCTGCTAAATCGTAAACATGGCGGACTCCGAAAACGCTGTGGGTTATTACTCCCGTGCCTCTATCAACCTGCTTAACGCTTTCTTTGAGGATTTCTTTTCCAAGCTCCAGATATTGATATTCGGGATGTCTTTTGTTTTTTCCTGCCATTTTATTAACTCTACCTTACTATTTATTTAATGCAATTTCAATAGCCTTTCTAAAGTCTTCATGCATTTTCTCTTTATTTAAAACTATTCTTTCAAGGTCCTTGCTATCTATCCATTCATAGGAAAAATGTTCGTCACTTAATTTAATTTCTGTACCTTCTATATCTACATGGTAAAACAAGGCCATATATGATATTCCATCTTTGGAATAATGTTCATACTTCGAGGCTAAAAATAAATCTTTAATTTCAAAATTTTCAACTCCAAGCTCTTCTTTTATTTCCCTTCCCAATGTTTCCTCAGGACTTTCCTCATCCTCTATTCTTCCTCCGGGAAGATCATAAATCTCATCTCCTGTTCCTCTGATATCTTTTTCTTTTAAAACGAGGACTTTACCTTCTTTTACAATTAAAGCTTTGACGCCTATGTGGAAACTCCTGATCATACCTGTTTTTCTTTTTTCGTGGCTGAAACTCTTCCGCCCTGCCATTGACCGCGATACTGCGAACCTTCTCCTTTGATTTCCTGAAATATTACATGTGCAAACCTTGCGCCCATTTCTATTTCAACTGTGACAGGACCTTCGTTTTTAAGACCAAATGTTAGCTCTCCCGAATATCCCGGCTGGATAGGTCCTGTTCTTAGGAAAAGACCCGAACGGAATGTGGTAGTTCTTGGTAGAATTGTGGCAGATAAGTCTATCGGCAAATTTATTTTCTCTACGGTTTTTACGAGGAAGAAATCTCCAGGTTTTATTTTAATGGATTTAGTTTTTCCCTCTTCGAAAGTTATTACCGATTCTATATCCGGAGTTTTTCTGTGGGTTTCACCTAAAAAAGCATCTCCTGAAATTTTAAATACCTCCCCAAGTCTTAGATCAAAGCCTGTTCCTTCAGGATTTGTCAGCTCTCTTTCAGAAAGGCCCTCGACGAGTTTTTTTGTTTTAACAAGCTCCAATAATTCTTTAGGTCCAATTATCATATTCTAAATTTTACTATTTCTTCTTTCTTTAATCTACTACTTTTCGTCCCTTATTTTCGATTCTCCGGGTCCTTTTTGACCGATATACTTAGCAGATTTCTTCTTATAATATGGAACTTCTGCTGGAGAAGAAAGTTGTTCAAAAGAAACAGAACAGATTCTAATATCGGGATAAAGAGCAACGGGTAATTTACCCATATTAGCAAGTTCCAACGTTATATGACCTCTGAAACCGCATTCAATATTTGCTGCGGTAGAATGAACTACAATTCCCAATCTTCCGATACTTGATCTCCCTTCAAGCCTTCCTGTCAGATCGTCCGGAACCTCTATTTCCTCTACTGTTGTTGCTAAAACAAAATCACCGGGCTGGATAATAAAAGGTTCTTTATCTTTTATCCTTATTTCTCTTGTGAATTGATCTGTATTATTTTTTCTAAAAGGGTCTATATATGCATGTCTACTGTATTCAAAAACCCTAAAAACATTCCCAAGCCTAAGATCAATTGAGCAGGAGCCAAGTTGGGTTTTAAAATCGGGAGCAGGTTTTATCTTTATCTTTCCGCTCTTTAAGGCGGCTTTTAAATCTTTGTCAGAAAGAACCATAGTTAAATTTCAGTTACTTCCCAGCCGTTTTGTCCATTTATAACAAAAACAGGTTTTACTTCCAAATCTCCGGGGACAAAAGTTCTTACAACTCTTGCCGCCTCTTCAGTCTGCGCTTTGTGTGTCTCGTCATCAATTGGATTTCCGGCACAGCTCTGATGCCCGTGAACAATAATACCCTTGGAATGGTGTTTCTCTACAGAAATGAGAATCTTATTTTTAATTGATTCTAGAAGCTCTGTGCTGGGATTATTAGCCAAAAGTCCTACCAAACCCGCCTCTGTTATTGTATCCGGATATTTGACGCCATATCTTTTTTGTCCATACTCCTCTATCGGAGCCTGGACTCTTCCGTCCATGCATCCAACGCTTGTAAAAAATGTTTCTCCTAAATCTGACACAGATTTAAATATACAATAAAAGAATCTCCATTACAATTGCATTTTTAGGCATAAATAGCTATAATCCACATTTGTGTCTAATATAGAACAAGGAAATCAGGCAGGAATTGAAAGGCCCTTTGATGAGCCCCCTATTACCGTGGAGTCTCTCAGAAGAGATAATGCTTCTGTTGAAGCTAATTTAAGAAGAAGAGAATGGGAATTAAATAGAGCAAGAAAACAACTTACCCTTGTTGCCACATGCTCCGACGCGAGAATAATGACCCCCAATCCCACCTCGACAGTTGTCATAAGATCCATTGCAGGAGGAAGAGATTTGACTCCATTCAGAGGACTTTTATCCCACGACAGTATCCAGAATATCCTTATCTTGGGTCATCATTCTGGAAATAAAAGCGTCAAAGGAGATGCTCCTGAAGGATGCGGTGGTTTGGGTGTCAGAAAATCACAGTTAAGAAACAGAACTGAAACAAAAAACGAAGTAGGAAGATGGGTTGAAGAGCACGTTTCTCATTATGATGCATTAAAAGTGGCGCTAGACAAGGCAAGACAAGCCCAGGGATTAACAAATAAAGAAATAGTATTGGCAACACAAGACCATTTGGATCATACAATCTTCCCAATGGCAGCCTACTTGAAAGATTTAACGCTTCCGAAACATATAAGAGGAATAGATTTTGAGGCTTATGATCCTAAAGATTTATATCAGGAGGGAATTCCATCTCTTCCCGCAGATACATTCGAAGGAACAACTTTTGATGAATTCATGTCTAAATATTTTAGATTTCTTCAAGCACACTACATGACTCCCTATGCTCATGACAGAACGGGACAAGAAACACAAAATCCAAGAATGTTAATGATTACTTCCGACGTAAGACCACCGGAAGTATGCTATCCCGAAACTGCAGGAGAAACAAACAGAGTATTTGTAGAAACTTTGGCAAGAGATAAATTCGATAACGGAGTTTCAATTCCCGAAGTAGATCAAAAAAATACAATTGCTCAAGCAGAATATCCGGTTTCCCATTTCCACAACATGGACACTATTTTCATAGTAACCGGAAATATGACCGAATCACAAAAATTTGCACAAAGACTTCTCGATAAACATTGGATGACCGACTGGAAAGAAAGACAAGGAACGCAGGTTATTGTGGGAGAAACGAAAGCAGGATTACTTAGACAAACAGAGAAATTTTAGTGGGTGACGATGGAGTCGGACCATCCACCTCTTCTTTATCAGAGAAGCGTTCTACCGCTGAACTAGCCACCCAAACGAATAACTTATTTTACCAAAGAATCAGAGGCTAAACAAGATGAGTTAAAGCTGTTTGTTTACCCTTAAACCATGCCCTATTACAAGGAATTGAACAGAACTACTTCCAATTAAAGCAGCAGCACCTAGTAGAGCTTGTTCATTGGCAGTTAGAAGTGAAATGGCTCCTATTACTGCTCCTGTCAAAAACTCAAGACCTGCCAATGCAATCAAATACTTTCCTTCTTTTGCAATCGGGGGTCTTTGTTCTCCTTCTTTAGACATATGGTGAGAGAGTATATCAAAAAAAGTTTTTAAACTCAAAAAGGGGTAAATTTAGAGGCGCGGGTCGGATTTGAACCGGCGAATGGCTGTTTTGCAAACAGCTGTGTTAGACCACTTCACCACCGCGCCGTGGAACAAGTATATCAAAGCTAATCTTTAATTTAAAGTAAGACTTGCTATGATTTAAGCTTTCATCTAGAATTAAAGCTAATGGAAGTACCGGTTAGTATAGTAATTCCCACACTAAACGAAGAAAAATATCTCCGAAAACTTCTTGAATCAATAAAAAACTCGACAGTCCAACCTCTTGAAGTAAGAGTTGCCGATTCCGATTCAAGAGACGGAACAAGAAAAGTTGCCAAAGAGTATGGAGCTATAGTTGTAGACGACGAGAGAAAGGGTCCGGGAGCAGGAAGAAATAAAGGCGCAGAAGGAGCAAAAGGAGAATACATCCTTTTTCTAGATTCGGATGTAATCCTTCCCCACAATTTTCTTGAAACAGCAATGAACCTGATCAAAAAAGATAATTTGGTTATTGCAAGCGCTTTCATAAGACCAATTGGAGGAAATGCTTTCCAAAACTTTGTAGCTACTCTTGGAAATATCTATTTCTACTGGATAAGTTTTCTTGTCCCCCATGCAGGAGGTTACTGCATACTTGTCAAAAGAGAAATCCACGAAAAAATAAAAGGTTTTGATACTACCCTTTTTATGGGAGAAGACCATGAATATTCAAAAAGGGCGAGGAAATATGGAAAATTCGGATTCATAAAAAATCCCCTTCTTTGGGTATCAACAAGAAGGTTTAAGGAAGAAGGAGTATTAAAAACCGCTTCGAAATATTTCCTTTCCGAACTTTATACTTTATTTTTGGGAAAACAGACCAAAGGAAGATTTTCTTTTCAGTTCGGAGAACACTTCAAGGATTAATTGCTAACTAATTCTTTATATAGACTCTCAAACATACAGGCAACTTTATCAAGTGAGAATCCTTCGGCATGTTTCTTTGATTCTTTTGAAAACTTGAAAAGCAATTCTTCATTAGAGAGCATCTCAAGGATTTTTCTTGAAAACTCCCCCGGATCTCTTTTTGTTATGAACCCGTTCTGACCGTCTACTACCATTGTCTCTATAGCCGGATCATTAACCCCAACAACAGGAAGTCCCGATGCCATTGCCTCTATTACGACAAGACCCTGCGTCTCGGTTTTTGAAGCAAAAAGAAAAATTTGTGCATCTTTATACACTTTAGGCATGTCTTTCTGATTTATAAGACCGGTAAATAAAACTTTACCCTCAAGATTAAGTTTTTTAGCAAGTTTTTTAAGTTTTTCCTCCTCTGGACCATAACCTGCAATTACCAAGACTGTAGAGGAATCCTTTTTACTTACTTTTTCAAAAGCCTTTATGATAAAATCTATTGATTTTTCCTTCCCCAGACGCCCGGCATACAAAAGTATCTTTTCTTTCCTAAGCCCTAATTTTTTTCTCAGATATCCTTTTTTTGCTTTTTCAAACCTTTCAATATCTATTCCGCTCGGGATTACGGTAATTGGCTTTTTAACTCCGTAAGATTTAAGTTCCTTCTTGACTCTCTCTGTCGGAGCAATGACATAGTCGCATCTATTTGAAAATACTCTTGAAGCAATCTCTGCCATTTTGGGAGTTAGGATTTTTCCCTTAAGAACATAATGTGTATACCTGTTCCAAAGAGTGTGATAAGTAAAAACATAAGGAATGTTCTTTATTTTTGCTATCTCAAGCCCCATGATCGTTACTGTTCCTCCCGAATGCCCATGTATAACGTCAAAGGGTATTTTTGAAACGTCAAGCATAGCTTTTTCAGGAAGATGAGTTGCTACCCTTAAATTCATCCCCTTATAAAAAGGAATTGATTGCAGTCTTATTACGTTTTTGTCTTTGTCTTTAAAGTCAGGGTATTTTGGGGCAATTATAAATACTTTGTGGCCTTTTTTTCTTAAGGCTTTGGCCGTTGACTCTACCGATGTTGCTACTCCGTTTACCTGCGGAGCGTAGCCGTCGGTAAAAAATCCTATTGTCATATACTGTTCTATATTATATCAGAACCATTTTGCCATCAAAAAACCACCTCTTACTAGGTGGTTTTTTTGTCGTTGTCCGGATTATCAACCGGGAAGTGGTAGGAAAAAAGACAGTGTTATTTTATAAGCGCTGTCCACGCTTAGGTGTTCTTTATACACAATTCTTCAGCCATTCATCCAAAAAAGGATTTTAGCGAATTGCCGTGTCTTCTCTCTTTCCTACTCCCTTTTAAGACCCTAACGACTTAAAAGTTTTTAGAAAGGAGGTGATCCATCCCCACCTTCGGGTAGGGATACCTTGTTACGACTTAAGCCTTATCGCCGATCTCTATCTCCATCCCCAAAAGAGGATGTTCGATAGCTACCGACTTTACTGCCTTGACGGGCGGTGTGTACAAGACCCGAGAACGTATTCACCGCGGCATGCTGATCCGCGATTACTACCGATTCCGACTTCATGGGGTCGAGTTGCAGACCCCAATCTGAACTGAGGCGAAATTTCAGAGATTTGCTTGCACTTACGTACTTGCCGCTCATTGTTTTTCGCCATTGTAGTGTGTGTGTAGCCCAGGGTATAAGGGCCATGCTGACTTGACATCTACCGCTCCTTCCTTCCCAGTAAAACTGGGGCAGTCTCCAATGATTATTCAACATTGGACGCGGGTTGCGCTCGTTTCCCCACTTAAGGGAACACCTCACGGCACGAGCTGACGACAGCCATGCAGCACCTGTGCAACCATCCTTACGGATTTCCTCCTATTTCTAGGAGAATAAACGGTTGCATGTCAAACCCTGGTGAGGTTTTTCGTTTTGTCTCGAATTGAACCACACGCTCCACCGGTTGTGCGGGTCCCCGTCAATTCCTTTGAGTTTTAGCCTTGCGGCCGTACTCCCCAGGCGGTCCGCTTAACGCGTTA
>JAJYWL010000005.1 GCA_021791545.1 bacterium | reverse complement strand
AAAGTAGGAAAACCAACTCTTAAAAATGAAGTAGTAGAGGCAAGTTTAGTTGAACAGATTAAGGGTGACAAGATAAGAGTTGCAAAATTTAAGTCAAAAGTAAGATACAGAAGAGTAAATGGCTTTAGAGCTTTGTTAAGCAAGGTAAAGATTGAAAAAATCGGTGCCGCAAAAGCAGAAAGCAAACCAAAGGCAGTCAAAGAGGAAAAACCTTCAGAAAAAAAGTCTAAATAGAGACTTTTTGATATATTGACAAGGCGTGAAAACAGAAGGTAAAATGATTTAAAGTTTTCACAAGGAGAAGATATGGCGCATACAAAAGCACAAGGTGCAGTAAAAGGAAATAGAGACTCAAGAGCAAAAAGATTAGGCGTAAAAGTCTATGGCGGACAAAGGGTAAAACCGGGTAGTATCGTTGTGAGACAAAGAGGAACAAAAGTTAAACCCGGTAATGGAATGTCTATGGGTAAAGACTTTACGTTATATTCTTTGGTAGAGGGAATAATCAAATTTAAGAATCTTAGAGGAAAGAAAGTAGTCGAAGTAGTATCCAAATAGTTTATGGACGCAACAGACGAGAGAATATTTGAGTTAGACATTAACTTGCTTCAGGCAAATCCACTTCAGCCAAGGGGAATCATATCTCCAGACTCACTCCAGGAATTAGTAGATTCAATAAGAGAACAAGGTATTTTGGAACCCATTGTAGTTGCAAAAACTCCGGCAGGTTATCAGATAGTCGCAGGAGAAAGAAGATGGAGAGCTTCCAAGATATTGGGTCTTCCTAAGGTGCCTGTAATAATAAAAGAAACAACGCCTCAGGGAATGCTTGAAATGTCCATAGTAGAAAACGTACAAAGAGAAGATCTTAATCCAATCGAAAAAGCACAGGCATATAAAAGGTTAATAGACGAATTTGGTCTCGGAACCAATGAAGTTGCAAGAAAAGTAGGAAAGAGTGCACCGACAATTTCAAATACAATAAGACTCTTATCTTTACCAGATGCTATTAAAGACGCTTTGGTAGCTGGAGTAATAACAGAAGGTCATGTAAGACCCCTCATCTCTTTGGGTGACCCTAAATTAATGCTTGAACTCTTCAAGAAGATACTTAAGGAAAATAGCACGGTAAGACAAACCGAAGAGATGGCAAGACAGGCAAAAGGCGAAATCCAGAAGAAAGAACCAAGAGCAGCAAAAACTGACAAGCTTTGGATTCCGGAGCTGGACGAAATGGCTAAAAATCTTAAGGAAACAAAAAGCTTCAGCAAGGTCAGTATATCTCAGTCAAGAAGCAGAGCAAGATTTATTATAGAAATATCAGGAGATGTAGACGTAACAGGACCTAAGATTAAAGAGATATACGAACTTCTGCAGGAAGAAAAAGCCGCTCAATAAGGATTCTTGACAAGCTTCATCTGATTTAAAGGCCAATACACAAAAGAAGATATTCCTATTATTTCATCACTTCTTACAAAACCCCACTCTCTTGAATCGGAACTGTAGTTCCTGTTATCTCCCATTACAAAGTATTCGTTTGGAGGCACCGCAACAGCCTGTCCTTCTTTTAAGAATGATCCTCCGTAAGTTTTAACGCTTGATTTTAGAAATGCACTTTCATCAAGTATTTTTCCGTTTAAATAAACATTTCCATCTTTTACCATTACCGTATCTCCGGGTACACCTATTACTCTTTTTATATAGTCTTTATCAGGATCAGGTGGAGCTTTAAAAACTATTACATCTCCAAGTTTCGGAGATGCGAATCTTAGGGAGATCAGATTGGTGAGAACATATTCTCTGTCATGAAAGTTTGGATACATCGAATCACCAAGTACTTCAAATGGTCTAAAGAGGAAGACATATATCACGAGGAACAATGCTGCTGCAATTAAAAATGTTTGAACAGTATCAAGAAGAAAAAGATATGCTTTTCTAAGTATTTCCATATATCAATTTTCCCGTATTTGAAAACTAATGTCAATGATGCTAACATATTTTAGCCGTGGATCCGTAGCTCAGTGGTAGAGCGCTTCGTTCACATCGAAGAAGTCAGAGGTCCGAATCCTCTCGGATCCACAAATCTTCTATTAATTATTTATCTTGACCTGTAATAAATACTATATTTCGTACGACCATATATAAAAGTCCTCTTAGATAAATATATAGGTCTGCTATCTTACAAGCTTCTTACCTTTTTTGCCACCTTTCCTTAAAAATGTTGGAATATAGTATCTCAACTGAAAAAGGAAAGGGGGTGAAATAAATGTTCAAAAAATTAGCAACAGCAGCAGCAACAACAGGATTATTATTAGCATCTGTTGTTCCGTCATTCGCTACATGGTCAATGCCATCTATGCCGACTATCACTAATGATGCAACCGTCAAAAATACAGTAAACACGAGTTCAAACACAGGATTTAATCAGATAGTTTTGACTGCTCCAAAGATGGAAGAACACCATTGGAGTTGGTGGGATGATCATAGTTCCAGTAATCCCGCAATAACAGGAGCGGGAATTACCACAGGAATGGCACAATCACTCATTGATTTGGGTAACCAGGTTAATACAAACAGCCTTGATAAGGTTGGAGTGTACGGAGGCTTTTTCTCAACGCCTACATTAATCAGTAATGATGCATCGGTCACAAATACCGTGAATACGAGCAGCAATACCGGATATAACGGTATCTTACTGAATGGTGGAGGATTCATTGGGAATAGCTCCATAACAACAGGAAGCGCAGGATCACAATCTACAGTTACAAATGTGGTCAATACCAATACGGTAACGAACACAACCGTAGCAACAAACGGGGGTGATCTCTAATTCTGACTCTCTAACTATCTCAGGGAGAGAAATCTCCCTGGGGTAGGAAAGAGTATTAATTAAAGAACAAAATGAACAATATTATCAAATATGAGAAGACTTTCAATTTTACTTATCACGTCCTTATTACTCTTTTACTTCACACCGTTCGTGATGGTAAGGGCAGACACATTAACAAATACTTCAACAACTGATACAACGGCTACAACATCTGCCAATACGGGGACAAACAGTACAACTACTCCTACACCTACTCCTACAGAAACTGTAACACCAACTCCTACTCCTGATCCTTCGGTAGCAGTATCTCCAACGCCGGATCCTTCTGTTTCATCGACTCCTGATTCTTCGGTTTCTCCAACTCCGGATCCGTCTGTTACTCCGATTCCTTGCGTGAGCCCAACACCCGATCCATCGGTAACTCCTGATCCGTCAATTACTCCAAGCCCTAGTTCTATTAGTAACTGCGGCAATATAGGAAACAATATAGGGTCGAGTTCAAATACAGGAAATAACACTATTTCAGCTTCAGGTTCAGGGAGTATATCTAATAATACGGGCTCTTCCGGGTGTTCAGGAAGTGGAACTTTTAGTTCTGTTTCTACCGGTGACGCTGCCTCTTCGGCAACCGGAAGTAACTCTGTTAATTCTACTTCTGCCAATTCAACCGTTATAAATCAGACAATAAATTTGTACGTTGACCAAAATGGTTCAATTAATCTTTCTGATCCATACCAGATAGCTGCAAACGTTATTGCTTCAGGGAATTCGGATCCTGTAATAAATCTTTCGGTTCTTAATGTTAATAATTACAGTTATATAACTAACACGATTACTTCGACAGCTAACACGGGAAATAATACTGTTTCAGGAACTAGTGCCTCGATAGATACAGGTAATGCCTATTCTACCGCTTCACTCGTAAACAAAGTAAATTTTGTTGTAGTCGATTCGGTAGTTCATGTCGTTACAATAAATGTTTTTGGAACATTAAACGGAAATATTATCTTACCTGATCCTTCCACAACTTCTTCTTGTTCATCTAATTCTTGTGGAGTAAACCTGGCAACAAGTAACAATGCGACTGTAGCAAATAATGTTGATTCTTCTGCCAATACTGGTAACAACAATATTTCAGGTGGAAGTGGAAATGTTTCGACAGGAAATGCAGGAAGTGCCGTAAATGTGGTGAATATTGCAAATACAAACCTAGTTAATTCCAGTGCCATGGTTTTATATATAAATTTGATGGGGGGAAGCTGGAACGGTAATTTTGTAGGGTGGGGGAGTTTTGCACCTCAGACAGGAGGCGCCAGTCTTACATTTTATCAGGTAGGTCCAAGCTCGGCAGGTTCGGGAAGCTCTTCCGCAAATGTTAATGTAAATAACTTGGTTTATCTGGTGAATAACATCAATTCAAGTGCCAATACAGGAGGAAACACTATAAATGGAAGCGGGAATATAAACACAGGAAATGCATTTAGTTCGGTTTCATTGGTAAATTTCGTAAACAGTACTTTTATAAATAGCTGGGGATTTTTCGGATTTGTTAATATTTTTGGAAATTGGAACGGGAGTATAGGGGGAAAGAGTAATTTTCCTTCGGATAATTTAAACAGTAATTCAAATACTACTTCATCCAGTTCGGATTCAAGTTCGCAAATGGAAACGGGTGGAGCTCTTGTTGTCACACAAAAAAATAATGTAAATGAATACGTCTTACCTGGAGATACGGTAACATTCTTCATAACCATAAAAAATCCCGGAACTGGTAAGGTTTATGGTAATAAGCTTTACCTCTATCTTATAAAAGACGGAAAGAATGTCGGAGGTGCAGAGTTTAATATAGGAGACATAGATGCAGGAAAAGGAGCTAAAGTTACAACAGGATTGGTTTTATCAAAATCTGCTCCTGGGGGAACATATATAGCAAGAGCAGTAGATGCAGGTAAGGTAGGACCGGATAATGCGGATATAACAGCAACTGCGGACAGTCTATTTACTATTTATGTAGCTCCATCATATCAGGTAACGGCTAATGTTACTAAGGAAAAACCTGCAGTTCTCGGAAGTTCATTCCCGGCTCCCAAAACAAGTGCCAATAATCAACCCGATTATCTCTTATTGCTTCTTTTTATAATCTTGGCATATTTTGGAATAAGATTACTAAGAGAAAGAGATAAGTTCTTTATAGCAATAAGTAAGAAAATAACCTTTTCCGATAGGATGAAAGCCTTTAAAATGTTTCTTCTTTAAGTTATCATATAGCAATGAGCCTAAAATTTAGAATTTTTGTTTCTTTGTTAGTTCTTGCAGTCGTAATAGTAGGTACTGCCTTTTATTTCAAATCAATGATTACTCCCTCAAGCACTACTACTACCCCTAGCCCTACACCATATCAGAACACTTTTATAGATTTAAACTCTATTAAAATTCCCGATAATGTTGCAGGATTTACGGTAAGTAAGGTTTCTTCATCAAGTTCTGTATTAGCTAAGGATTCACTTCTTATCTCAAGTAAGCCTGCAGAGCTTGCGGGAGATGAGTTAATTGCAGTGAATAAACAAGGGAATGAGGCTTTATTTGGTTTGGCAAAATCATATGTTAAAAATTATGCCGATTCAGAGCTTGGGAAAATGGGCTACAAACAAAGTGTAAGTGAGAAGGGAAAAACATTTTCTACTCCTTCATTAGATAAAGCAGATGAAGCAAGATGGGGATATCTAAAGATAATAAATGGAAAAATACAGGTAGCTTCCTTTGATGTTGTAGATAATGAAAAGGCAGGTTCAATTGAAATTCGTATCTTTTTAAGCAAAGTTACTGATCCCACTAAACTTCCATAATTTTGACTTAGAATAAAGAAAAGAGTATAAAAAAATTAGAGGTTGTATTTGTGGCTAAAGCAAAAAAAGCAAAAGATAAAAGTAAATCTTTTGAATTAACCGAAAAACATTTTTTAATTGGGTTAGGAATAATCGTACTATTACTTTTATATTTTGCATACGGGAGGCAAGGATTAATTTTAAACTCAAATATTGTCTCAACGCCTACAATTTCTTTCCCAACCCCAATAGATACACCGACTCCGACTATAACGCCTACGCCAACAATAATCGGGCATTATTCTTATTTTACAAGTCCTTTGTATTGCTCTAAGGTATATCTGCAGGGAGTAACTCCTTGTGTTGATAAGTATCAAAAGCCTGTTGCGTGTGTGGCTCAATTTCATCCAGAGATGAGCCCTTTTATAAACCTTATATGTGGTATACCGGGTAACTCATCAAGTGTTAAATCATGTATTAATTATTTAAATAATCCTACTGTCGTAATTTGTAATTAATTTATTTTCGATTAAAAGTTACTACTTATAGTAAATCATTTAGCCTCAGAGAATTTTGGAGCAGGGAATTTAGCTTCAATTTCGTGTCGTAATACAAACAATGTGCGACGTAAAAACGAAAAATGATATAATTCTTTTATGGATAAGTTTTTTCCTCCAGTTACTGAGTTGTTGGAAATGAAGCTTGAAGAAATAGGTCCACTTTTTCTTTTATACATCAAGAGTAATTTGCCGGATAACAAAAACAAAACTCATTTAAATCATTATGCAAATCCCTCAGTCTCAGATTTTGTGAACTATGCTGGTAATAGTGAAGATGTTTTACTATTACTTGGGGAAGCCTGGAGCTGGCTAAAAACAGAAGGTTATTTGGCAGATGATCCTAGAGATTCAAATAACGGTTGGTGTTTTATAACGAGAAAGGGTAAAGAGGTTGAAAGTCTCGAAGATTTTAAGAAATTTAGTCATATAGGCTTGTTAGGAAGAGAAGTTTTAGATCCATTATTACAGAAACATGTTTATGGTTTATTCGTTAGGGGGGAGATGGAAAAAGCTGTTTTTGAAGCATTTAAAACAGTTGAGGTTATCGTCAGAGATGCTTCAGGATTAAAAGAAACTGATATTGGGACTAATCTTGCCAGAAAGGCTTTTAACCCTGAAAATGGTCCTTTAACTGATAAAGGCATTAGTGATAATGGTGAAAAACAAGCAAACTCTGATCTTTTTGCAGGAGTTTTGGGTACTTTTAAGAATCCTTCGAGCCATAGATATGTTGATTATAGCGATCCTATTCAAGCTACAGGGCTTATTTTGTTTGCTAATTCGCTAATCAAGATTGTTAGATCAAGAACACCCATTAAATAGAGAGTCTTACTGAACTATAGTCATTTTCATATATTCATTTGACCTTAAATGGTATAATAAAAATGATTGAATCGTAAGTAATAATTCGAGATGTTGACTGAGTCAGCTATCGCTATTAGAATTATCGGCTGCGATTCTTTCGCGTTTTGTGGTTAACAGTTATTGCGTCTATATTTAGATAGTGAATGTAAAATTTCCTGTTTTGGGGTTCAGCCGGTTCATAAATTCTATCCCATGTTTCTTTTTTTAAATCTCTAACTGATAATTTGCTTATTAAATATTCCCTAATTTTATTTTTGTTTATACTTGATGGAAAATTTTGATTTAAAACGCATCCCATAAGCAAATCTGTTAACTGTACAATGCTATTAAAATCGTCATTTGATTTAAGACTAGCAACAGATTTGATAACAGGAAAATCGGTGGAAGCTCTAAGGCTTGAATATCCAAAATTATTTTCAATAATTTGTTGAAAATGGTCACCTTTACATCTAACAAGTTCATCATACAGTAAGATACAATTTTTAAAGCCTCCAACACCTAATTTAATTAATTTCTTAGTTAAGTTTGTGTACAATATTGCCTTCTTAAGTTTTTCGTTTTGATCTCTGCGCCCAAATCTTCGTAAATCATTTTTATTCCAAAACACAATGCAAGAACGGAAATATGTATTTTTCGATTGAAAAAATAAGTCGATGCATTCTTTAGAAACTTTTAGATCCAAATCTGAGGCAATTTTGTTATATTTTATCTCCTTATTCTGTCCATCTGGCTGCTGAAAATTATTCAATTTTTTAATTTCATTAATACCGTCCCTTAATTCATTTATTTTTGAGTCTCCGTAAACAAATATTGCGCTGACTAAAAGCGCGTTTCTGTTAAAATCTTCAGATTCGTCAAAATAAATTTTCATATTTATTGTTGAGCTTATTATACTACAGGTAAACTGCAAATAATCTTGATTTATTAAAGAGGAAAGTATATATTTTTAATTAGGTGTTTTTATAGACCGTGAAGCTAAAAAGGGGGGGTCACCTTAGACATCCCCGCATTTCCACGAATTGTTAAAGAACTTTAATAATGTTAAAATCTTCTCATGCTAGACAAAGCTAATTATGATGTTTTCCATAAAGAAACTAAACCTCAAGCTAAACTAATTAAGGAAAATAACTTTACTTATTATCAAATTTTAAAAATAGTTAACAAATATGTTAAGCCAAAATCGAAAATTTTAGATAT
>JAJYWL010000008.1 GCA_021791545.1 bacterium | reverse complement strand
TAGCCCCCAGAGAGACCGTTAGAAGAGAAAACTTGATTGCATCATCCGGTGCAGTAAAAACTCAAATCCAGGCAAATGAAATGACAAACCTCAGGGAAAGAGCGCAACAGGAAGTAACGAGAAGAATAACTGCGCTTAACATGCTTTCGAAAAGAATAGGAGAAATGAAAAAATTGTCTTCAGTCCAAAAAACACAGTTTCAAGGTGAGATTCAGGCACAGATAGACGGGTTAAATTCTACTTTGGCAAAGATAAACTCCGATACGGATATTACAACACTAAGAGCAGATGTTAAATCTATAATAACCGAGTATTATATATTTGCTTTCTTTAACGTAAAAATTTCTCTCTTGGTAGCAACGGATAGAATTTCAACTGCTACAGACACCGTAACAATGATATATAACAAGCTTCAGGACAGGGTAACAAAAGCTAAGGCAGAAGGAAAAGATGTAACCGAGATGCAGGCAAATCTTACAGATATGCTCGCAAAAATAAACGATGCAAAAACACAATATACCTTAGCAGAGAATGAACTTAATAGTTTAACAGTGCAAGGATATCCGGCTAACAAAACTTCTCTTTTGGATGCCAGGGCAAAAATAAAAAGCGGTGAAGCAGCTCTTAAGACAGCCCTTGAAGACGGTAGAAAAGTAATTCAGGAACTTAAAGCTTTGGGAACTACCCTTCCTTCAAACCATGAGCCTTCCGAAGCCTCACAATCTTCTAAGAATCTTTAATTAAAATCTGGGGATGTAATATCCGTAGACTGACAAGACGTAAAGAAGTATTAACGCAAAAATAAGAAGTGTTATTACCCCCATTACAAATCGTGCAAAAGGACTTTTTCCCAAGAAAAGTTCAAATCCTATCAAGATTAGGATTACCGGCCAGAATTTCCAGATTTCATTCCAGATTTGCCAAGGTAAAATTCCGAGGTTATTTAAAAGAAAGATTATTCCGAGGAAAATAAGAAAGACTGCTCCGCTATAATTCTTTCCATAAGTTTTTCTAATAGGAAGCTCAGCTTCTTCGACTACTTTTTCTTTTCTTATAGCCATATTATTTTTTCCAAAGGATAGCAAGACCTAGGAATATAAGAATTAACGGCCAAAAAACATGAAAATCAAAAATGCCTACGTTACTAAAGATAAATAAGATACCCAAGAGTATTATTAATCCTCCGAATATCTGTCTTGATTCGGATTCATTTCCTTTGAAGTCTTTGGCAAAAGATTTTGCTTTAGATTTTATCTCATCAGCATTTTGTCTAATGTTTTCTTCAGGGTCGTTATCAAGGTTTGATCTTGATGGAAGTATCGCCCAAAGGATAATATAGATAATTATTCCGGAACCTCCAAAAACAGTAAGTAAAACAAAAATTAGTCTTATAAGAGTAGGATCTATTTCAAAATAATCGCCTAGTCCCCCCGAAACTCCCCCTAACATCCTTTCTGTTTCAGACCTGTAAAGTTTTTTATATTCTCTTCCTTTAGCCATAAGAAAATTATACTACAGCAATCAGGTTTTTAAAAGTTTGAGTACTTATTATTTGAAATAGTTTTGATTTTTTTCTTTAAAATTACTAAATTGAAAAAGTAAAATTGAGCAAAATTTTTATAGGACTATAAATATATGGGGTAAGTCAAAAAATGGATCAGGTAGAACATCTTAGGGTTATAGGATTTTCTTACCCAAGTCTTACAAAAAGCTTCATTAAAATTTAAGGATTTTAGGGTTGACAAACAAAAAAGCTAGTGTTAAATTGGCACCTCTGCATGAATATTAAAAAAATAAACAGTTTAATATCAATAGCACTGATACTCAGTTTTTCGTTTACAGGGTTTCTGCCAAAAGCCATAGCAGCATCTACTCCAACCGTTTCGGTTTCTCAAAATTCGGGAAGTACATATAAAATCAGCGTTAATTTTTCCAGTCCTGTTCCTTCTGGGAATGTAATAGATGTCGAGGTGCATGATTCCTCTAATAATAAAGTCTGGCAAGCGTCATCAACTAATGGAGGAGCAAGTTATAATGCTACAACATCTTCACTTAATAGCGGGACATATAAAGTAGATGTCGGACTCTTCACAGCAAATTGGGGATCAAACTATGCATGGTATGACGGAGTAAGTTCTATAAATGTTTCGGGGCAAACACAAAATTCAACAAAGCCCACAGTGTCGATATCACAAAATCCCGATTCGACCTTTTCAATAAACGCTAATTTTCCTCAAAACGTTCCCTCGGGAGAAATAGTGGATGCGGAAGTTTATGATTCCTCAAACAATAAAGTCTGGCAAGATTATTCAACAAATGGCGGAACATCTTTTTCCTGGAAGACCAAATCATTACCACAAGGTAGTTATAAATTGAACATGGGTGTGTTTGGTTCCGGCTGGAGTCCTACCATTGCCTGGTATGACGGGATTTCTTCTTTTGATTCTAATCTTTCTTCCGCCACTCCAACTCCCAGTACTTCGCCTACACCCACACCTTCGACTTCTCAACCCGTTTCTCAAAGCAGTAATTCTCTGGTAACGGCTGTTTTAAATCCTAACTCAACGTATACTCTTACGGTAAATCTTCCTTCTAGCGTCCCGGCTGGAGATATTATTGATCTTGAAGTGCACGACTCGGCAAACACTAAAGTATGGCAGTCATTTACAGATAAAGGAGGATCAAGCTATACCGCAACAACAACTCCTCTTTCTTCGGGAACATATACTGTAAGTCTTGGTTTATTTACTCCAAATTGGGCATCAAATTACGCATGGTACAATAACGTGGATACTCTTAACGGATCTAGTGTAGCCTCTTCCCCTACTGCAACTACCTCTACAGGATCAGGACAGCCTTCTCAATCACCTGTTCCTAACCAAACGGCTCAAAATGCTGCCCAGTCTGCCTATAGCTCCTGGAAGTCAACTTATGTTCAAAGTGCAGGTGCAGGCTTAAGAGTTGTAAGGCCTGATAACAGTAATGACACTGTTTCTGAAGGAATAGGCTATGGAATGCTTCTCTCATATTTTGCAGGAGATCAGACAACATTTGACGGCCTCTGGAACTATGGAAAAAATTACCTTGACTCAAAAGGACTTATGAATTGGCAGATAAATTCTTCGGGAAGTGTTATCGGTCAAGGATCTGCAACAGATGCTGACGAGGATATGGCATATGCTTTGCTTAGAGCAGAAAGCAAATGGCCCGGACACAGCTACGGACAGTCTGCAAAGAACTTAATAAACGCAATGATGACAACAGAGGTGGTTTCCGGAAACTATATGAACCCCGGAGATAATTGGGGCTCGACACCTATTATGAATCCTTCATATCTTGCCCCTGCCTATTACAGAGCATTTGCAAGTTTTACAGGGAATTCGAAGTGGAATGATATTGCAAATGCAAACCTTTCATGGGAACAGGGAATTTCTGATTCGGCAACAGGTCTTGTCCCGGATTGGCTTAATGCAGACCATTCACAGCCTTCGATATCATGGGATACTTATCCTAACGGATTTTACTATGATGCGGTAAGAGCACCTATAAGGCTTTTGATGGATTTCAAATGGAACGGAAGCTCTCAGGCTCAAAGTATACTTTCTAAAGAATCATCTTTTATCTCAGGGATCGGTATAAATAACTTAAAGAGCGGGTATAGCCTTTCGGGATCCCCTCTCACAAGCTATCTTGATTCAACATTCATGTCAGCTTATGCTGCAATGGGACAGGTAAATTCCTCTTCTCAATACGCCTCCGATTCCTTGAATGCCCTTATAGGAAAAACAGGAGGAGGATACTTCGGAGATTCATTAAGAGCGATTACCCTCTTTATCATCGGTGGCGCCAGCTAACCTATTCAGCCTCTTCTTAGAAAAATATTGTATTATAAGTTAATGAATTATTCTGCAAAAGGTAAGGTAAGAAGTGGCGATAAAAGAGGAAGAATCTTAGGCTTCCCCACTGCGAATATAAACCTACATAAAAATATTCCTGACGGTGTCTATATTTCAGACGTTATTTTAAAAGACAAAAAATATAGAGCTGCTACTTTTGTCGGAGCAGCTGAGTCTTTCGGAAAGAAAGACAAGAAGATCGAAAGTTATATTCTGGATTTCGATAAAGATATCTATGGAGAATGGATGACAGTGAAGTTTTATAAAAAGATAAGAGGAAATAAAAAATTTAAGAATGAGAGAGAATTAATAGAACAGATTAAGAAAGATATAAAAATAGTCGAAAATTTCTGAAATAGTTGTGTTATAATTTTTGCGTGGAAAGGCAAAAGGAAGGAAAACCTACTCCGCCTGCTCAGGAAACTTTAAGAAATAAATATATACCCAATTATATTCCTCTTGATGTAATTAATGTTCTTAATCAACCCAGACAAACTTTTGAAGAGCTCGACATAATGGCACAAAGTATTGCCGATCACGGTCTCTTGAATCCATTAAACGTTGCAAACTTTAGTAAGCAAGGCGCAGAGGAATATCTTCGTTTAATAAATGATCTATGGGCTGAAGAACATACATTGGATGAGATTAAACCCACGGTAGTTAACGGAGAAGAAAGATATTATGTATTAATAGCCGGAGAAAGAAGATTAAGATCCTGTCGAAAATTAGATACCGAAGGATGTGTTATCCATCCCGGAGTTTCATGTTACGCTCTTCATAATCCCGAAGGAGACCGTGGGGTGCGTGTAAGCGAGGCAAAAGATTTTCCGGCTTTTGAGATAGCGCTAATACAGACTTCCGAAAACATCCATATGGCAGTTCCTCCTCACGAGCAGGCTCATCAGTATAAAAGAATCTGGGGTGTAGCAAAAATAAAAGATCCGGAACTTACTGTGGAAGGATTTTCAAGAAGTGTAGGTAAAACTGCGGATGTAGTAAGAACTGCTCTTAGATACTGTGAGCTTCCCCAAGAGATCCAAGACAGGGTTGCCAGAAAAGAAATATCTTATGGAATAGCTACACAGGTAGCAAGACTCAGAAATGAAATCGGAGCAACAGATCAAGAGCTTAACTGGTGGGTTCTAAGGGCTATAGCTCATAAATACAGGGTTTCCGATTTTACGGATAAGGTCTCGGAAGCAATAAGAATTGCAAAATCGGGTCAAATAACTATGCTAGATGCTTTTAACAATGCTCAAGCCGAAGATTTAAGAAGAAGAGAATTCAAAAAGGTTGTTGCTTCCGAGATGATTAAAGAAGTATGGGGAATCGTAAATTATCTAAGAAGAGTAAGGGGACTTTATCAGCAAGGAGAACTTGGAGCTAAGGATTCACCCTATTCAATACAAAGTCCATTGAGAGTCTGGAAAGCTTTGATAGAAGAACAAAGAAGACTTGTCCCACATCTACAAGATGTAATGGCAGAAAGAGATTATCAGGAATCAATAGAAGTTATGGCCGATTTGGAATTTATTATTTCACAATTAATGGGAGGAGAAAGAGTAGATTCAGAAATTACTTTGTTCGAAAGAACTGCTTTAAACTAGGTTATTTTTGATTTTAATTTTTCCCACTGTTTTCTTCTTATAATAAGATCAGGATTTGAATCTATAATTTTTCTTGCTTCTTCCAGGTATTCTCTTGCTCTTTTTGGGTCGTCATCAATAAGCATTTTTGCAATATCCATATATCCACCGGAAACCCATACATCCTGATTGTATTTGTTGGATTCCTCATCATTCTGAAGTTCTATGAGTGCTTTTTCAGCCCTTGGAAGAGCAGATTTATCTCCTGCCAGATATTCACATACGGACATGTGTACGGTCATGTCATCTATAACTGAGCTTCTATTATGTTCTTTGGGAGGATTCTTAACCATATTTGCTAGTGCTTCTTTATATATTTCTACTGCTTCCTGGTAGTCTCCAAGATCTTGTTTAGATTTAGCATAGTTGTATAAAGGTATTGCCAAGGCTTCTGGTTTTGCACTTTTTCTTGCGATATCTACTCCCGCTCTTGCTGCGTATCCTGCCAGGACCAGATAGTTCTTATCACCTGTTTCTTCATATAGATGTCGTAGGGTTAAAAATCTTGAGGATTGAGCCTCTGCCATTCCCGAGTAGTCCCCTTCTTCTTGATATAGAAGTGTAGCTTCATCTAAGAATTGTAGGGCCTTTAAAAACTCTTCTTTTTCTCTTTCCTCTTCGGCTTTTAGATGTATTTGTCTTGCCTTACTTTCCATAGAGTTATTATACACCTGAAAAACTATTCAGCAATTTCTTATTAAATTCTTTTTTTTGTTATGTATTGTCTTTTTATGGATAATTCAACTAATAGGGGTAGAAGAAGGGTCAATCTACTTATACTCGGGGGTCTTCTTGTAATATTATTTTTGGTAATTCAATATCAAGGCATTTCTTCATTTGATATAAGAAATTCTTCATTAAATTCACCAACAAAAGTTGTATCGGAAGAATCTGTTACAGTAAATGCGGTAAAACAAATAGGACCTTCTGTGGTTACTATTGTAGGAGTGAATACATCTTCCGGTTCCCAAAATTCATTTAATTTTGGACCATTTTTCTTTGGAACTCCAAATAACAGTAAGCAACAGTCTCAACCTGAAAGTATAGGGTCAGGTTTTATCGTCTCGTCTTCGGGGTTAATTGCTACGAATAAGCACGTTGTTTCAAATACTGACATGAAATACAAAGTCGTAACTTCGGACAGCAAAGAGTTTGATGTAAAACAAATTTATAAGGATCCTAACAATGATGTTGCAATTATTAGGATAGATCCTTCTCAGAATCCGGGCGCTAAGCTTATCCCTGCAAATTTGGGTGATTCATCTAACTTAGAAGCAGGTCAATATATCGTAGCAATCGGAACGGCATTGGGACAATTTAGGAATACTGTGACTACTGGAGTAATATCAGGGCTCGGAAGAGGGATTACTGCAGGAGATGTATACCAGGGATCCGTAGAGAATCTGTCGAATGTAATTCAGATAAGTGCTGCCATTAACCCGGGAAACTCTGGAGGTCCATTGGTGAATTCTTCAGAGCAAGTAATAGGAATGAATACGGCACTGGCGGTAAATGGACAGAATATCGGTTTTGCTCTTCCTATAAACGTAGTTAAAAGTTTTTTAAGTACTTTATAAGTCACAGAGTTTTTGTCAAGAACTGTTTATTAAGCTACAATGGTATAGATGGCAAAACTAATCCTATTGAGACATGGAGAGTCCGAATGGAATGAAAAAGGTTTATGGCAGGGTTGGATAGATATTCCTCTTTCAGGAAAAGGAATGGCAGATGCAAGACGAATGGGCTCTTTCTTAAAAGGAATAGCTATTGATGAAGTGTATACCTCAAAGCTCATGAGAGCCATTGATACCGCAAAAATAATTCTGGAAGAACTTCATCTGAATCCTCCCATAACTGAAAATGAAGCGTTAAATGAAAGAGACTATGGAATCTATGATGCAAAGAATAAATGGCAGATAGAAGAAGAAGTGGGAGAAGAAAAATTTCAGAGAATAAGAAGAGGATGGGATACCGAAGTACCGGGGGGTGAAAATCTTAAAGACGTTTACGAAAGAGTTGTTCCCTACTTCGAAAATGAGATATATCCCAAAATAAAGGAAGGAAGAAATATCTTAATCTCGGCACATGGAAATTCTCTAAGAGCTTTAAGGAAATATCTAGATAATCTTAGTATTGAGGATGTAGAGAATTTGGAGATAGGTATAGGTGAAGTTTATGTTTACACATATGACGATAATGGAAAAGTTATAAAAAGAGAAACGTTAGGTGAAGATATAAATAAGGGAAAGCATTAATTACCTCGTAAAGGCAACCAATAAGCCAAGGGCGACAACAGTGAATATTCCAAAAAATATTATTGTCTTGGTAAGAAGCGACAGAGCTTCTTTTTTCTTTCCGTCTAGATACATTTGAGCGGGTTTAGAAAGCATAAGATAACCTGTTACCGAAGCAGAGAGAACGAATAAAAGAAGAAGTGCTATTGGAACAAGAATAGAATTTGATCTGCCGATTTTAATTAGAGTTCCGTAGTACATAAATAGAGCAACAGCAATAACATAAAGAACTGTTCCTGCTGAATTTATGAGTGCTTGTTTTGTTATTTTATTCATCTCTTCCTTAATTATATACCCTTTTGCAAGTTTCAGATTTTTATAGATTAAATTGTAATTCATTTTGCTAATATGTATACTTTTATTTAGATGAAGGCTCCGCTTTTAATAGTAGTAGCTGCAATTATTCTTTTCGGAGGGTATTCGGTGTATGTTTTAATGGATTATCAGTTTTTTTTTAATAGACACTCTCCTTCTTCTTCTAAGATAGAAACAAGCATTACCCCGGTTCCGACAGATGAAGACCAAAGTTCAAAGATTTTGAGTGATATTTCGGGAGTTGCTACATGTATGCAAAACGGAGTAAATGCATGTAAAGTAACGATGATTGCAGGCAACTATGCCAAAGGAACAATGGCATTTGCATATTGGATTGCCCAGAATCTTAACGGAAAATGGAGAATAGTTGTAGAGGGTAATGGAATCCCCTCTTGTGAGAAAATAGATAAATATTCAATTCCTAAAGAAGTTTTTGGCAATTGTCTAGAGACTTCGGGCGACTTGAGATATAAGTAAGTTTATTGTTTTATCCCCTTTTTACCAAGAACATATTGAACCGACGGGCTTATCTTTTTGTCTTTTCGGTGTATACAGCCAATCCAGCAGCAGGGTCTTCGCATGCCTTCTTTAAGTTCCGAACGCACTCTTTCAACATGTTCTTTTCTGGTCTCCTCTTTTTTAACAAAAGTTGTCCAACATATCCACTCATTTCGAGCAAGGGGTGTTAAGCTTTCCCAGGCTTGAAGAGCTTTGGGATCAGAAGATAAGGTCTCTCGTAAATCTTGAGGAAGTTCATGTACTACCCCACCGGATATTTGAGTTGCTGTCATATGTCTATTATAGCTAAATTTATTTCAGATGGAAGTCTTAATTGAGGGCTTTCTTTTTTCTTGCTAAGGCAAAGTTGGATTTTCTGTTTTTGAGTCTTTCATCCTTATTTCTTGCTAATTCATCTCTTTTTTTCTTTTGTTTATCTAGTTCTGCCTGTACGATTTTTTGGCACTCACTATCAGGACAAACATTTTCTCTAT
>JAJYWL010000011.1 GCA_021791545.1 bacterium | reverse complement strand
CCTCTAAATCTTCCTTAGATTGAGGAAGGCAATCGGAAATTATGGATATCGGAAAACTACAAAAAGCTGAAATAGCCTCGGAAATGAAGCGTGCGTATTTAGACTACGCAATGTCTGTAATAGTATCAAGAGCACTCCCCGATGTTAGAGACGGTCTTAAACCGGTTCACCGAAGAATCCTCTTTGCAATGCATGAAAAAGGTTTATCTCACAGCGCAAAGTATTCAAAAAGTGCAACAACAGTCGGAGAAGTAATGGGAAAATACCATCCTCACGGAGACGTTGCAATTTATGACTCTTTAGTAAGAATGGCCCAGGACTTTTCAATGAGATATCCTCTCATTGACGGACAGGGAAACTTCGGATCAATGGATGGAGATCCGCCCGCTGCTATGCGTTATACAGAAGCAAGAATGGCAGCGATTACCTCAGAAATGCTTTTGGATATAGAAAAAGATACCGTCGATTTTACAGATAACTTTGATGCAACTCTTAAAGAACCTGTCTTTCTTCCAAGCCTTCTTCCAAATCTTTTACTAATGGGTTCAGAAGGTATTGCTGTAGGAATGGCAACAAAAATCCCTCCACACAATCTTGGAGAAGTAATAGAAGCAACGGAATTTCTTATAAGCAAAATGAAGGTAGATCCTGAAAGCTTTAGCATGTCCTCGGAAGCAACAGTAGACGAACTTTTGGAGTATATAAAAGGCCCAGATTTCCCAACAGGAGGACAGATATACGACTGGACAGAAATAAAGAATGTATATACATCGGGAAGAGGAAGAATATTAATAAGAGGAAAAGCAGAAATCGAAGATATAGGACAGGGAAAAAGCGCAATCATAATAACCGAACTTCCTTATCAGGTAAATAAAGCACTTCTTGTTGCAAGAATTGCAGACTTGGCAAAAGAAAAAAAGATTGAAGGAATTTCAGACTTAAGAGACGAATCAGATAGGCACGGAATAAGAGTAGTAGTAGAACTTAAAAGAGACGCATCTCCTAAAAAGGTTCTTAACAATCTATATAAGTACACCGCGCTTCAGACATCTTTCCCGGCAAATATAGTTGCCCTGGTAGACGGTACTCCTCAGACGCTTAACCTTAAGACAATCCTTGAAGAGTTTGTTAAACATAGATTTCAGGTAGTTAAAAGAAGAAGCGAATTCGAACTTAAACAGGCAAAAGCAAGACTTCATATCCTGGAAGGTTTAAAGATTGCTGTAGAAAATATTGATGCCGTAATTAAGACAATTAGGGAATCAAAAGATCAGGAAACTGCAAAGAAGAACTTGATGGAAAGATTCAAGCTTTCCGAAATCCAGGCAACAGCAATTTTGGATTTGCAGTTAAGAAGACTTGCTGCATTAGAAAGACAAAAAATAGAAGATGAATACCAGATGGTAAAAGAAACAATCGCATATCTTGAAGATTTACTGGCACATCCTTTAAAAATATTGGAAGTTGTAAAAGGTGAACTCGATAAATTAAAAGAAAAATACTCTGATCCAAGAAGAACAAAAGTATATAAGAGTAAAGTTGATGAATTCTCGGAGGAAGATCTTATTCCAAACGAACCTACGGTAATAACATTAACATACACGGGATACATAAAAAGACAAAGCATGCTTTCCTTTAAGACACAGCAAAGGGGAGGAAAAGGAATCAAGGGAATGACAACAAAAGAAGAGGATACAATTGCAGATATTAGATCTGCACAGACACATGACAATTTACTCTTCTTTACAAATAAAGGTAAAGTCTATCAACTAAGAGCATTTGAAATTGATGAGAGTTCAAGAACAAGTAAAGGAACGGCAATAGTAAATCTTCTTAACATTGAATCGGGTGAAAAAGTTGAGGCATTCATTAACTACAAAGCAAAAGATCCTGAGAATAAATATGTATTCCTTACAACAAGAAACGGAACAGTAAAGAAATCCAAATTATCGGAATTTGAAAATATAAGAAGAACAGGAATACTTGCTATTAAACTAGATAAGAATGATGAATTAGTCTGGAGTAAATTCACGAGTGGAGAAGATGACATTCTCTTGGTAACAAGAAACGGTAAATCTATAAGATTTTCGGAGAAGAGTGTAAGACCTATGGGAAGAAACACAATGGGAGTAAGAGGAATAAAGATTGGCTCTGACGACCAGGTCATACAAATGGACGTAGTCAAAAAGGGAGACAAGTCTGACGTATTCACGATAATGGAAAATGGTCTTGGAAAGAAAACATCGGTTGATCAATTCCCGGCACAGGGAAGAGGAGGTCAAGGAGTAAAAGTCGCAGAAATTACGGCAAAAACAGGAAAAGTAGTTTCCTCTCAAATCATTCCGGCAAATAGCGAAGACATATTAATGACATCCAAAAAAGGACAAGTTGTAAAAATTCCCGTAGATTCTGTCCCAAGATTATCAAGAGCAACACAGGGAGTAATCCTAATGAGATTCTCGGACACAAGTGATCACGTAGCTTCCGCTGCCTGTATAGAAAAAAGCGAATAACATCCAGGTTGAGAATAGCCTCGGTTTTAAGATATAATCTTTGAATGAGAATTGACGGCAAACAAATAGCATCAGAAATTATTTCCTCACTTAAGGAAAGAGTAGATAAATTAAAAGAAAAAGGGATCACCCCTCATTTTCTCATTGTCATGTTAATAGATGACGCTCAGACAGAATCATATATAAAACAAAAGTTATTGAGAACAGAAGAAATTGGAGCAGTCGCTATTGTTAAAAGACTTCCAAACACCACAACTCAAGAAGAACTTCTCAGAATTATTGAAAATGCAAATAAAGATAGTGAGATTAACGGAATCATTGTTCAAAGGCCGATGCCAAAACAAATAAACGAAGAAGTAATTGCCGAAGCAGTTGTTCCCGAAAAAGATATAGACGGTTTCAATCCTTCCTCAAGATTTGGAGTTCCCGTTGCAATAGCAGTAATGGAAATTCTCAAACGCGTAGGAATTGAACAATTAGATGGTAAAAAAATCACCGTAATAGGGAAGGGGATTACCGCGGGAAAACCAACCATTGAGCATCTTGGAAAACTTGGAATAGAACCAAACGTAATTGATAGCAAAACAACAGAAGAACAAAAGAAAGAAATCTTGGAAAATTCTGACATTGTAATTTCAGCAGTAGGAAAAAAAGTAATTAATCCCGAATATCTTAAACAAGGAACTGTCGTTATTGGAATTGGAATGCATATAAACGAAATGGGTAAATTAAAGGGAGATTACGAAGAAGATGAAATAAAAGATATTGCTTCCTATTATACTCCCACACCCGGAGGAGTAGGACCGGTTAATGTGACAATGCTTATGCGGAATTTAGTAGAGGCTTCGGAATTGACAAAATAATTTTAAGGCTCTAGTATATATTTTATGAAGTATTGGGAAGCAATTAAGACTCCATTTATTTTCATCGTAATTCTTTTCCTCGGATTATTTCTTTATACGAAACTTGCAGGACCAATTCCATTCTTTATCAATAGCGTTCAGACAACCAAATCAGATCTATTTAGTGTTTCAGGAACAGGTGAGGAAACCGCAGCCCCCGACCAAGCAGTCGTAGATCTTGGAGTGACAAAATCATCGGGAAGCGTACTCGATGCACAAAACCAGACAAATACTTCTATCAATAAAATAATCTCAGACATCAAATCTAAAGGAATAGAAGACAAAAATATAAAAACAACTCAATATTCAATAAATCAGGATTACCAAACAAAACTATATAATGTAACTGCAACTTTGGAAGTTAAAGTGAAACCCATTGATAAAGTAAACTCCGTAATAGACGGAGCAACTGCAAACGGGGCAAATCTTGTGAATGGAATTAACTTTACATTTAGCGACGAGCTTCAGAAGTCTCTTGAAAACAAAGCAAGAGAAGAAGCAGTTTCCGAAGCTAAGCAGAAAGCAGGCTCACTTGCTAAAGCCGCGGGAATAAATTTAGGAAGGATAGTTAACGTTACAGAAAACAGTTCCTCACCAAGACCAATGCCACTAGGGATGGGAGCAGCTGACATGAAAGCCCTTAATAACTCAGCGCCTACTCAATTACAACCCGGAGAAAATTCAGTATCGACTACAGTAACTATCTCCTACGAAACTTTCTAGGAAAGAGCATCCGCAAAAAGCATCAATCTATCAAGGCGAAGTTGAGCCATACTAGAAGAACCTACGTAGAGTTTAAATGAATTAAAGATTGCTCTTTGATTTCCGCTTGCTTCATAATGATGATAATTTACCGCAAGAGTTTTTCCCGCTGCGGCTATTTCCATAGCATCTGTCTTATTTCTCATGGGTAATTCGTTAAGAAATTCCAAACCATTGAAAGCTCCGTTAACATATGACTGAGACCAAGTATTTACGTTTCTTTGCATACCTCCAAAGTAAGGGTAAGTAGATCCGTTGAAAGCTTTCTTGCTATTAGATGCACCTGATTCATATTCATGAGTTATCCATAAAAGCTTCCAGTCAATATTATATTTATCGGCTACTGCTTTATACATCGGATAATACATCGTTATATCTTTAATCAGTCTTGGCCCAAAAACATCCGGTCTTTTTTCCATCTGCATTAGTAAGTCATCAAGCTGACTTCTATATGTCTCCAGCTTTAAATCAGTAGGAGAAAGAGCTTGGGTTTCTTGTCTTGGTCTTTTATTTGAAGTGTCTGAAGAATCCGAAGAGATAATCGGGGATTCGAAAACCAAAGTCGGCGTAGGAGGTGCAGTTTCCAAAGGCATGATCATAGGCTTGAATGCATCTTCAGGAATTATCGGCTCTTTTGTAGGAGATTTGCCGGCAACTTGAGAAGCCGTAAATAAAAGAGCACCCGCAAATGCAAGCTCTGAACCAATAAGAATAAAATCTCGTTTTTCTTTCATATTTGTGAGATCCCGGAGAGAGGATGTTAAAAATTATAGGATAAATGGAGTAGCAAAGTCAAGCTCAACCGAAGATTTGCTTGTATTGTTCCCACTTATAGAACCTAAGATAAGCAGGTCCTGCTGCAGAATACCGAAGAAGAGCAGTGAGCACGGAGCCATTAGGCCCTAAGTATGAATGATCCTTTATGTTTGTACTTATCATAAGTCCTGCAGCAGCTATTTCTCTCCAATCGTCGGGATGTCTTTGAGGAAGGGAAGCCAAAGAATCTAAACCGGATGCTGCAGTATTAACATAACTTTGAGACCAGATGTAAACATTCCTTTGCATTGCTCCGTAATAGGGAGCACTTCCTCCGTTAAACGCTCTTACAGAATCCGAAGCTCCACTCTCAGCCTCATGAACGATCCAAAGAAGGTACCAATCTATTCCATACTTATCTGCAACGGCCTTATATATTGGATAATACATGCTTACATCGGAGGTTAATTTTGGATTGAAAGATCCCATTTTAGAAAGTACGGCAGATTCACCGTTATCGGCTGATGCTTGAGGAATAACAATTTGAAAGGAATTGAAGAGTAAAGTAATTACCGCTAATATTAATAAAATATTCCGAAAAGGTTTTCTTCTCATAAATGTGCGGGCAGCACACAAGTTTGGCATCTTAACAGACAAAAAAAGACACTGCAAGGAGTAATTTCACTATAAGTTTGTAAATTAACCCTTATACGAAGCAAAGGGAAGCTACTAAAAAGGCCTACTTATTTCCTGAATGGAAGTTCTTATGGACGTCGTGAAGCTGTTTATTTGTAATATGAGTATATATTTGAGTAGTGGCGATATTCTTGTGACCTAGCATTTCCTGGACAGAGCGAAGATCGGCTCCGTTGGTAAGCAAATCCGTAGCAAAGCTATGTCTTAATGTATGTACGGTCGCATCTACAGGTATTTTCGCTGCTCTCACGTACTTTTTAACTATCCTTTCGACACTTCTTGGAGTAAGTCTCATCTTCTCTCCGTTATTCTCTTCACTTTTAGACCCAGAGTATCTGATGAATAAAGGCTTATAGTCATCTTCTCTTTTATCCATATATCTTTTGATCCAATCGGCAGCCCTATCAGATACAAAAACGACCCTTGCTCTTCCTCCTTTTCCGATGACTCCGAACTCACGCCTCTCTAAATTAATCTGGGCATGATTTAATTTGCAAAGCTCGGATACACGAAGACCGGTGGAGAAGAGAAGCTCCAGAATTGTCCTGTCCCTGATTCCTTCTTCGGTTGATGTATCCACACTTGTGACGAGCCTATCTACCTGTTCTTTTTCCAGAAATTTAAGGCTTCTGCTTTCGGTCTTAGGAAGATCAATTTTTGAAGGCTCAAGAGTCTTAAAATCGTTTTTTATAAGAAAACGGAGAAATGATCTTAAGGCAATTACATAATAATTTTGGGTTACACGCTTAATAGGAATATCCTGCTCGTCAACTCTATTTGAAAGATAAACCCTATATCTTCTAACGGTTGCAAGATCCAGATCTTCATATGATTTATCGGGAAGAGTAGAGGAGAACCACTCGTTGAATATCTCAAGATAATGCCTATAATCCCGTATTGTCAGCTTACTGCAGTTTTTCTCAATTTCCAAATATTCGAGAAATTGATCAATAAGTCCGGAAAGTTCATTTCTTAGCTTTGGTTTTTCTTCTTTCCCCTGCGTATTATTCTCGTCCATCAATTTAATTGTGCGACACAGCGGAGAAGTTTGTCAAGCTCAAGCAGGTTGACACAAGAGCATCAAATTAGGCATACTAAATATGATGCGGGAAGATTACATCAAGCTCATAAAAGAATACCTTAAAGTAAGGCCGGAATACGCTCAAAACACAGAAGAATTAAAAAGACATGTGATGGCTGTGGGAGCAACGGAAGAAGAATTTAATCTTGCGCTAAGTGGAGCGACACTTCCTCCCAAAAAAGAAGAGAAACATATCGGATTTAAGAAACTTCCAAACATAAAACTGAATAAAAGATGGATAGTAGCAACAGCCGTAATCGTACTTCTTATAGCCATTCCTTCTTTTATAAAAATTTCCATAGGTAAAGACCAGATTAACATCTCTCCTGCTCAAGAAACGACAGGAACAACTTCAATTACTCTTAAAACCAATGCTGTCCCTATTGTTTATGCAAACCTTAAGCCAATAGATATTTCAAAAACTTTTTCTGTACCAAGCAACAATATTAAACTTACCATTACGGGAAGTCCAAAAAAAGAAGTATTAGGATTTTTCCCATATTGGATGATCCCGGAACAGGATAAAATTAACCTGCAAACTGTTACTTCAATAAGTCTTTTCGGTCTTGAGACAGATAGCCAGGGAAATATAGTCACCAAGGCTAATAATGATCAGATGGACCCCGGTTGGGCTATGTGGAAAAATCCGGAAGTCGATAAACTCATAAAAAGAGCAAAACTCCAAAACGTCAAGGTTTATCTTACTCTCAAATCTTTTAACAACGATAATATAGAAAAACTTTCGTTATCCGATACTTCTCAAAAAGCATTCATCTCAAATGCCATATATCTTCTTAATTCCAAGAACCTTGATGGAATAAACATTGATTTTGAATATGTAGGAGAACCTTCGGAAGGAGTCAGAAGCGGCTTTACAAGACTAATCACAAATCTTAATGCCGAAATGAGAAGGCAATTCCCAAACACAAGTTTGACAGTAGATACGTATCTTGTATCAGGCTCGGAAAAAGACCTTTTTGATATACCTGTTTTAGCACCAAATATCGATGCATTCGTAATAATGGGCTACGACATGCATACGCCACTAGGAAACCCGGGACCTGTATCTGCTATGGGAGGAGACACGAATATAATCGGATACGTCCAAAATTATCTGGAACAAGTACCTCCGAGTAAACTTATCCTTGCGGTTCCTTACTATGGCTATGACTGGCTTGAAACGTCGGATGCTTCACCTTCTGCCGCAACTACACAAATACTTCCTTATGCCGTACTTGAGGATAACAGCAAAAATATCCAGCTATCCTGGAATGACACATCGCAGACACCTTTCTACACGTATAGAGACACTGACGGCCAACAGCACGTCGTCCATTTTGATAACGTAAGGTCATTGGGAATAAAATATGACTTCATAAATAAGAAGGCCCTTAAAGGTGTAGGAATATGGGCATTGGGATATGACGGAATGGATACCGAACTACAGAAACTTTTAGTAGATAAATTCTTTAATTAGGTTTGACAAATTTATAGCCTCATGCTAGGCTGAATATATGACTGAATACGCAGAAAGAAGAGACCTCCCAAGAAGTCGCGAACATGCTTATGATCCTGTAAGAAGAAGAGAACTTTCAAGAAGAAGATGGGGTAATGCTCTTAAAGTAGTTGCGGGCGCAGGAGTAGCCGCAGCTGTAGCGTTAGGAGCAGGAGAAGTCTTAAAGGGTTTTGATCCAAAACCAAGCGAAGCATATACGGGAGATTTCAAAATATCGGAAGGAGTTAACTTAAGAACAAGCCCCGATATTCCCGGCGGTAGTCAATCAGGAAGTAATGTTGTCTCATGGGAGAAAGTAAAATCATGGAACGGCGTAGACCTTAAAGGTGCAACAACCTTCTATATCGAACACCCTGAAATAACAAAGGGACAGAATGCTGCCGACTCAAGAAAACAGGGACTCTGGATCACTATACCAGCTGTGGTAAACAATCTGGGAATCGATACAGAGGAAAATTTATATATCAGCATTGGACAGATGACTTCAGGTTTTGTTGAACCCGAAGGAGGAGAATTTGTTAACCTTCAGCAAGACCAAGACGGAAAAATGGTCGCCAATATTCACGGAGAAACATTAACTGAAGATGAGCTTGGTAAAGTCTCTGTAGAGCCTCCGAAT
Source organism: bacterium (assembly GCA_021791545.1). Lineage (GTDB taxonomy): Bacteria > Patescibacteriota > Microgenomatia > Levybacterales > UBA12049 > JAJYWL01. The sequence continues at coordinate 37,044 of JAJYWL010000011.1, read as the reverse complement.
AATTGAAATGAAAAGGATTCCCTTTACCGAAGAAGGCCTCGAAAAACTTAAGAAAGAACAAGAGGAACTAACCCAAAGAAGAAAAGAAACAGTAAAAAGTGTTTCTCGTGCCAGAGAAATGGGAGATCTTTCGGAAAACGGACTCTACAAAGCCGCTAAATCTGAACTTTACGATATAGACAGACAATTAAGAAGAATTAAATATTTTCTGACCTATGCAACTCCTATCAAAAAAGTTTCAAAAAATAAAATAGATCTTGGATCAAAAATTTTACTGGAAACAGAAGGGGAGACCAAAGAATTTGAAATCGTAGGGGACTTTGAAGCAAATCCAAGGGAAGGAAAGATATCTCAGAACTCTCCTTTAGGGAAAGAATTAATGAACAAAGAAAGTAGTCAAAGTATAGAAATAATGGCTCCCAATAGTAAAATAAAGATTTACATAATTAAGAAAATTTATTAAAGTTGTCCGAAAAGATAAATAATGAGATAATTTATCTATGAAGAAGCGAAATTTAAAAGGCTTTCTTTTAATAGAACTCCTCATAGCCCTCGGAATAATGTCCATACTTGCTTTTGTTACCTTTATAACGATAGGTCCTCAAATATCTAAAGCCAGAGATGCGAAAGTAAAGGAAGATCTTATACAGATTAGGAATGCTCTTACAGCTTACAATGATGATAACAAAGGATGTTATCCTGATTCTTTACCGGCTTGTGGTCAAGCTTTTGAAAAGAATAATGTCACTTATTTTTCTAAAATTCCTTGTAATCCCAGCGGAAAAGATTATGAATACGAAACAGATAATAACTCCTGCCATACCTGGTTTAAACTACTGGCTAATCTGGAAAATACTAAAGATAAAAGCATAGATGATGTCGGATGTAGATTTGGCTGTGGCAATCAGTGCGCTTTCAATTATGGGACTTCCAGCACAAATGTATCACTTGATGAAGGATGCGTTAAATATTATGCTTGTTCACCCAGCGGCTCATGCATAGCCTATTCTAATCCCGCCCAGAGTCAATGTCCGGCTACCTTCAAAAACGATCCTACATGTCAAAATATGTGTGATAAGAAAGCCTACAAATGCCACGATGAAAGCGGAAAACAAAACTAAAAAAGAAGATTATTTAGAAAGATCAATTCTTTCTAAATTACCAGGGAAATTTCCATTAAAAAATATGTTCGCTATTTTATATACACGATCTGGGGCATCTGTAACATAAAATTTTAATTTACCTTTAAACTTAGAAGGATTTAATAAATTTTTTTCTTCTAAAAGATTCTTTAAAGCCTCTGCGGTGGGATTTGCGGAGTCGATCAATGCTATATCAGATCCTACAGATTTCTGTATTAATTCTTTAAGAACAGGATAATGGGTACATCCCAAGATTAAAACATCTACTTTTTTTCTAAAAATTGAAAGGTATTCTTTTGCAATAATTTCAGAAGCTTTGTGTTTTATAAAACCTTCTTCTGCTAAAGGAACAAATAATGGACAAGCTTTTGAAAAAGTAACCTTAGCACCTTTTTTATCAAACTCTAAATCATAAGCCTTACTATCTACTGTTGCTCTTGTACCAATTACTCCGATCTTTTTATTTTTAGACGATTCTAGAGCCTTACAGACTGTCGGATCGATAACATCAATTACCGGAACATTAGAAACTTTCTTAATCTCATTTAAAGATGTTGCAGAAATTGTATTACATGCAACAACCAGAACTTTTACTTTCTTTTTTAAAAGAAAATTTGTAATCTCCAGTGCAAATTCCGTAATTGTTTTTTTTGTCTCTTATTCCATAAGGAACTCTCGCAGTGTCTCCTAAGTAAATTAAATTTTCTGAAGGCAAAAGCTCCATAATGGCCTTAGTTACCGTGAGACCTCCAATGCCTGAATCAAATATACCTATTGGAAGTGAATTAGACATAGATGAGATAGATTATACCACTATCTCGAGGCTAAGAGTGTGCAATAGCCATAAAAAATTACAAAAATTAGCTTCAATTAGCCTCAAATTATAAAAATATTTATAACCTATAGTGGGGGAGGGACTTGAATTCTGGACCTGGAGAAAAATAGAGCAATATATAGGAGAGGAAATATAAACATTAAAAAAATTCAACAAATATGTAATAAAGAATTGGACAAAAAAGACCACTTCCCCCCGGATCTAGCCATGAGTCGTGTCGTAAAAGTATTATTGTACGACATAATCACTCTCTCTTTCCCAGCGCTCAAATATGTCATTTTTTATCTTAGACACCGAGAGAGGAAATATAAGAACAATTAAATATATAAATAGAAATTTTACTCCCTCTTCTAGAGGTCTACAACAAATTTTTATTAATAACAAATCTTGCAGCCCTTCCCTAAGGAGGAGCCCTGGCAACATGAGAAAGAGACATTCGTATTTTTTTCGTATGCTTGAATCTATGCTCAAATACCTAGGCTAGAGAGGCTTCCTACTACTCCGTGAAAACTATTACCGATTTTCCGTGAAATCTAATATAAGTTATCCACATTTTGAATTTGAAAAACATCCTATAATTATTATAGGCCTATAACTATATCAAACTATAACATATATCAAACTATATCATTTGAAGCTAAAATGACCCTCTCCTCTTCCCTGCCAATGAATTATGTCGTTTTTTTTAAAGGATTATGAAGCTAAGTTGAGGCTAAAAATTGAAATTTAGAAATCATTTATAAAGACATTTTACCGATAAGAATCTCTCTTGCCTCTTCAAAATAACGCCCAAAGATATTTGCTCCTCTTTCGGACCAAGTATTATTCCAATAATCGTTATTATCTAAGTTAATTTTTGCTGTATGTCTTAAATTGCAAGCAGGAAACCTGTCTACCTGAAGCAAATGATAAACTTCATGAGCGGAGAGATTAGCAAGAGGTAAATGCTGCGGAACTCCCCTTCCTTCGATATTAGCAGCAACGTTAGCAAGATTATATTTAGAAAAACTTATAACTCCATTAGGCTGATCTACTGTCTTATATGAACAAGCAAGTACATAGTTAGGGTTATCTTTAGTTGGATTAGCAATCCTATCTTCTAGGAAATTTACAACATCCGGCAATGGATGTTTTAAATAAGCCGAAGAATAATAAATACTCCAAGCAATAGCATCCTGCATAGCAAGCTCTGTAGTTTGCTGTATCATAAGGCCTGCAGCATCTCTAAGCCTAATTCCCGAAGCAACCTCCCCCCTTATCTGTGCCATTCCTCCTATATCAACTACATGGCTTTCCATGAAATCTACCATTTCTCCAATACGATAAGCTTCATTTTCAATAAGTGCTACTGATCTTTCCATAAAACTTAATAATTATATAACTATAGGCTCTTTGATGCAATACTCTTCCCTATTATCATTTCCAAGAAGTAAATAATACGAGGACTACAAATACAACTATTGCAACCCATGCATATTCTAGGATTACGCTCCTAAATAATCTTTTTTCAAACCAGACCTGGGAAAGCCCTACGATTATGTAGAAAAATCCGGAAAGAAAAAGAGCAATTACCGTGGGAGTACTTGGCCAGAACCAAAGGAGAAGAGCTCCTTCGACAAGACAAAGAGTAAGGGAAAATATCCACGATATATCCGAAAGGATATCTTTGTTAAAGGTATACATCCAAAGAGAATGAGTTACCATGGGTAAAGTGTAACCAAAAACAAGAAGAAGAGTTATAAATACATTTATATGGAAGGAAAAAATAACATTGGAAAGGAAAAAATATGAAAGAAGAGTCAGGGCAAAAGCTACTGTTCTTGCTCCAGAAAGAAGCTGAATCGTTCTTATTGCCGATACGGTAAATATATTTTCACTTAAAAAGAGCGAATAAAGTCCCAAGGCATACAAAGAAGTCATTCCTATCCTGGTTAGAAACCTTGCTGGAACAAGTAAGTAGAACATCCCCACCGCAAGACTATAAAAAAATGGAAGAATAAATATCTTCCATGAAAAATTTTCCTTAAGATCGTTTCTCAAGGAAAGGAAAAGGAAAAAATCTGTGAATAAGGAAAGAAAAAAGACAAAGTATAATCCGATTGCGCTAAAAAAGTGTTCGGATATAAAAAGGAATAAAGAAAGTATAAGAACGGATATTATGAATTTTTGCCTTTTACTTAGGGCAAGTCTTCTGAGGAAACTTCTTAAACGGGAACGCTTCCCAAATATGTTATTCATAAGTTTCAAGCATGTTCGTGTAGACTTTCTGTACATCGTCAAGATTTTCTAAAGTCTCGAGGAAATTATGTATCTTCTCGGCCTGTCCCTTATCTCCAATCGGAATAGTCACAGAAGGTTCTCTTACGTAATCCGCTTCCAAGACTTCAAGACCTTTACCCGAAAGTTCGTCTTTTACTTTCATAAGGCTTGGCATATCTGTATAAACGAATACTTCATCCCCTACATCTTCGACATCCTCTGCTCCACTATCCACGCATTCCATAAAAATCTCGTCAAAATCTTTATCATTTTTCTTAAGGATTATTCTTCCCATGTGTTTAAATTGATAAGAGACAGAACCCGGTTGACCAAAGCTTGCACCAGCTTTATTAAATATACTTTTTACTTCAGCCGTTGTTCTCATGGAATTGTCTGTTGCGGCTTCTACTATTACAGAAACTCCGCCCGGAGCAAATCCTTCGTAGACAACTTCCTCCATTGCCCCCGCTTCTTTTCCCATAGCTCTTTGGATTGCTCTTTCTATGTTTTCCTTGGGCATGTTTGAGGATCTAGCCGCATCAATTGCCAACCTTAGCCTGAAGTTTTGATTAGGATCGCCTATTCCCCCACCCTGCCTTACAGCAATCATTATTGCATTGGCAAGCTTGGTAAAAGTTGCTCCCCTTTTCTGATCATTTACACCTTTTTGGCGTTTTATTTGTGCCCACTTTGAATGTCCGCTCATGTTTAAATTTCCCTATCTTTCGACACCATATTATACCTTTTCTTCCTTGACTTTTGCAATAAATAATAGTAGAATTTTTTGATTAAGTTGAGTTAAAAAGCCCAGCATGACAATAAAAAATCAAGCTATTCAAACCGCATTAACAGGAGATTGGCAAAACGCCATTGTCCTAAACAAAGAACTTCTACAAGAAAATCCTCAAGACATAGATGCATTAAATAGACTAGCACTTGCCTTTACCGTAACAGGAAACATAAAAGAAGCAAAAAGCGCCTATCAAAAGGTATTGAACATAGATCCCTTAAACCATATAGCAATCAAAAACTTAAAGAAAGTAAAAGATAAAAACTTCTCCTCTCTTGACGGAAATGGAAACATTACACAGATAAACAATAAATTCTTAGAAGAGACAGGAAAAACAAAAGTTGTAGAACTCGTAAATATTGCTCAACCAAACGTAACGGAAGGCTTAAGGACCGGTCAAATGGTTAACCTTGTAACAAAAAGACTTAAGGTATTTGTCATAGAAGGAGAAAAACAATATGTAGGAGTACTTCCCGATGACATTGGAAACAGACTCATAAAATTCATGAAGAGCGGGAATAAGTATGAGGCTTACATCAAATCTTCAACCCCACATAAAGTAATAGTATTCATTAAAGAAGTAAAAAGATGCGCAAGATATAAGGACCAGCCCTCTTTTATTACCGTTCAGGGTCCATTCGCTTTTGACAAAAACAACAAAATAAAAAATTCTGTTAAGAAAAGAGACGAGGAAAAAGAAGATGAAGAGGAAGAAGAAAGTTATCAAGAATCCGAAGACGAAGAATGATTCTTCCCCATATAGATAATTTTACTTTTATTTAGGCTCTTTTTGACCTCAGTAACACCCGGTTTTTCAGTAAGCTCTCTCAAAGAAAACAAGGAAAGTAAAACAGATATCACCGCTAAAATAATAACTATATATAAAAACATATTAATAGTTTTGAGCCTTATCCTTTCCGATAGTAATTATAATATCAGATATTCCCCTATCTTTGGATTGAACCGGTTCTACTCCTAATATTTGCGAATATCTTTTTACACTGTAAGTTTTTTCTCCGAAATATGTGATCGAGCTATCATTTCTGTCATTTCCCGTTGAAACCAAGACCACGTCTCCCCCAATGTTACCTAGAATTTGGGCAAAAGAATTTCCCAAACCATAAACCCCGGCCGAGTTCACTATTTCAACGCTTTCTTTCTCCGATACTATTTTAGGGTCTGAAAATAAACTTTGAGCAAGTTCTTCTATCTTATTCCAGTCAGAAGAATTTACCTGATCCCGATTTACATTTTGTTTTGGCACTCCCCTTGCAAAAATTGAAAGTCTGAAAAGATCGACGTAATTAAGAGAATTTCTGTCCATAAAAAATGCGGAATCTATAAATCCTGGAACATTTTGTTTTTCAAGATTTTTCTCTCCATATACATATCCGTCAACCGGGACCTTAACAAGAGAAACTATTTTCCCTTTAAAATTGCCCTTTATTTTAAGTATAGAAATAGAATTTGCACTTGGAGAAAAAGAAACAATATCCGATTCATTGCTTTTCATGTAAGCAAGCACGTAATTATTGCTTCCGTCAAACTTACTGTTTTTTACTACTAAAAAAAGTTTATAGATGAATGAAGAAAGGATAATCAGAAAAACTACGCCAAAAAATAAAAAGACTAAATTGATATTTTTACTTTTATCTTTTGACTTCATAAGACTAACTCCAGCTGTCTTTTTTCTTTTTTACGAGTTCAGGCATTTGAACTGTGTAGACATCCTTAATGGCACCTTTACCTTGTTTGTCTTTTTTTTGTTTTTTCTTTTCTCCTTTATAGAAGCCTCCAAAACTTCCCATAAGAATCACCTCCTGTTTATATTTTAGCTTTACTAACCCTAAAGTTCAACTCAAATCGAGTTTAAAACATTTGTTAACTCCAAAGGTAAGGGGCTCTCGAGAGAAATAAGTTCATTTGTCTTGGGATGATAGAAAGATATTTTATGTGCGTGCAGAAAAACCCTTTCCAGGACTTTTCTATCATCCCTTGATGTTTTTCTCCCAGCATAAAGATAATCTGCAAAAATCGGATGATTAATATATTTAAGATGAACTCTTATCTGGTGTGTCCTTCCGGTCTCCGGACTTAACTCCAAAAGAGTAAATCCTTTCTTTTTCTCAATTACCCTGTACTTTGTTATCGCGTCTTTTCCTCCCGCCAAAACACCAAATCTTTTTCTATTCCAAGGAAGTCTTCCGACAGGTACTCTTATCTCTCCGTCGTCGGGAGCAACCAATCCATGAGCAAGAGCTATATATGTTTTCTTTACTTTTCTTTCTTTAAACTGTGCCTGTAAATTTTCAAAAGATTCAACATTTTTTGCAACAATAAGTATCCCTGAAGTTTCCTTATCAATTCTATGGACAATTCCCGCTCTTTGGTTGAAATCTATATTTTCGGTGTTTAGTTTAATTCCGTCCTTATTAAATTTTTCTTCAACAAAATCCTGAAGAGTATATTCGTCTTTGGTAGTATCCGATTTATTGACGGTTATTCCGGCAGGCTTATCCAAAACCAGTATATCTTTGTCTTCAAAAATTATCCCAATCTTGTCTTTCATTTAGAAGAATCTTTTTCCTTTATTTCTCTTACTATCAATCCTAAGAATGAGGATGCAAAAACAATAAGAAGTATTGCTATTTCAGGATCAAAATATATGAACCTTCCTGTTTTTATAAGTAAGCCGAAAATAGAGATCAATGAAAAAACTGAAATAAAAGATAGACCCAAAGATCCATCTCTTATGGTTCCCCTATTGCTTAGAGGAAGAATCAATTTTACAAAAACAAGAAGCACTACAAGGAAAAGTATCATTTCTATTGCAACGTATAACTTTAGGCTATTCTGAATTAGAAGAAGTACAAAGAAAGAACCGAATGGAAGAGCAAAAAGAAAACTCAATGAAAAAAGATCAAAAAACTTTCCAAGAGGAAGCTTCTTATAAGTAGCGTACAGAAAGAGAAAGAAAACTCCTCCCAAAACTCCTCCGATTAATGAAAGTCCTGGGAAATATGGGAAAAGCAAAAAACCCAGTACTGAAAAAAATACAGGTCTTGGGTGCAATGATATAAAGAATATTCTTCCCATCAAAAGGGCGATTAAGGAAACCATAAAGGCAGTATTAAAAATGGTTTCCATTGATATATCTTTCCTCAAAATTACAAAATCATCTTTTGACAATGAGTAAAGAACAAATAGAAAAAGTATAAAACATAAAATTAAAAATATTATCAAAAAGTTCATATTATCCCCTATCTGTAATTAGTATTCTTATTAATGCAATCATAATTATAACAAGTCCTACATCGGTAATAACTGCCTTTACGCCAATAACATCTGCTAGCCCTCCCACTATTAATACTGGAATTAGAGAAACTGCTCCTACCAAAGAATTAAGAACTCCATATATCTTTCCCCTAACTTCATCTGAAGTCTCCTCTTGAAGAATTGTATTTGCAGGGATAAAGACAAAAGCCGAAGCAAAGCCTAAAACAAAAGCCAGAACAACCATTATATGAAGAATATTTATGGTAAGAAAATGTGGTAGAAAATTATTGATTACTTGTACGAAATTCCTTGATTCTACTTTGTCTCCAAACGGAAGCAAAAGTATAGCTACCCCCGAAACTAATAAACCGAACTTTGTAAGGTTCGGTTTTGAGTGTTTATGGAAATAATTACCAATAATTACTGCCCCAATTGCAATACCTACAACTGCCGGTGTTACAAAAAATAAAGGAAAATCTTCAACTTTTATATTAAGTACATGTTCTGCGTAACCCGGTCCTACAACAGCAAGAGATAATATTATTATCTGCGCAAGAGCAAGAGAAAACAAAGCATGATAAATATTCTTTGTTTTTGAAATAAGTGAGAAAGCTGTCTTTGCTTCGCTCATTATGTCGGGGAGCGTATTCTCTCCCCTTCTCTCGCTTAATTCTTTTTTAGCAACTTCCTTTTTTATTAGGTAAGTAAAAAACGCAGCAATTAAGAAACACGATGTAAGGAATAAGAATATATTTGACTTACCAAAAACTACTAAGATCGGTCCTGATAAAGCATAAGCTATAAATAAGGAAGCATATATACCCATACTGAATAACGCATTTGCGGGAAGAAGAAGTTCTTTATCAACAAGTTTAGGGATAATTGGAGTTTCTGCAGGAATGAAAAACTGAGTAACTAACGACACGAGAAAAGTGGCAAGGTAAATTAGCAAAAGATTGGAATGAAAGAAAGCAAGGGGAAATATTACAAGTGCTCTTAAAATGTTAGTAAGTAGTAAAACATTCCTTTTATTCCAAGTATCTACAAGTACTCCGGCAAATATTCCGAAAATAATTGAAGGAAGTGTGAACATGAGGACTACTATAGATACAGCAGTGTTTGAATTAGCAACCGAAAAAACTACTATTAACAATGCGAAGTTGAAGACGTTCATCGCTATCTGAGAGAAAAACTCAGCAGCTAGGAGAAAGGAAAATTGCCTTATCCTTAAAGCTTGGAGGATTCTATTATTCATAATTATGCTTTTTCGGTATAAGCACCTGTTCTTGTATCCACGCGGATTTTGTCACCCGTGTTAACAAAAAGAGGCACTTTAGTCTTCATTCCGTTTTCCAAAATTGCGTCCTTAAATATATTAGTAGCAGAATTTCCCTTTACTCCAGGAGCTGCTTCCGCGACGACAAATTCCATCTTTGGAGGAAGATTTATAGAAAGAGGTTCTTCTCCAAGGAAACTTATTGAATATTCTTCTCCGTCTTTAAGATATGGTTCTTCATTCTGAATTATCTTTAGAGGAACTTCTACCTGTTCAAAAGACTTTGGATTCATAAAGAAAGCTACTACGTCATCCTTGTAGAGATACTGAAGATCTTTCTTTAATACTGAAACTTCATTAACCCTAGCTCCGTTTATGAAGGATTTATCTGTTGTTGAGCCACTCCTTATATTTTTGACCTTTACCTTAATATTGGCACTTCCCCTCCCCATCTTAATATGCTCATAGGAAAGAACCTGGAAAATGTTTCCTTGGTCTTCGAAAAGTGTTCCTGCTCTTAAATCAGTTACTGAAATCATACTTATGTATTATATCTTATTTTCTATAAAAAAATTTAGTAGTGTTCTTACTCCAAAACCCGTTCCACCCTTTGGCCCTATTTCATTTCCGCTTGTAATAAATGCAGGACCGGCAATATCAAGGTGAACCCATGGTTTTGTGTCTACAAATTCTTCCAGAAAAAGAGCAGCTGTTATTGCTCCACCGTATCTTGTATTTGGAATGTTTGCTACATCAGCTACTTCACTCTTATTTAGATCCTTATATTCTTTTTCCAAAGGAAGTTCCCAAACTTTTTCTCCTGCTGTAAAAGCTGCCGCCTTTACCTTATCTGCCAGATTAGCATTATTTGAAAAAAGAGCAGTAATATCTGTTCCCAAAGCAACCTCTGCCGCACCTGTTAAGGTGGCAAGATCAATAAGTTCGGTAGCACCCATTTTCACCGCGTATGAAAGACTGTCTGCCATTGTTACTCTTCCTTCAGCATCAGTGTTTAATATCTCTATAGTTTTCCCGTTTAAGGCTTTTGCAACATCCCCCGGAACAGTAGAAGTGCCGGAAATAAGATTTGGAGTTGCCGCGATTATTCCTATTACGTCAAACTCGGGTTCTAGAGCCGATATTACGGAAAATGCTCCCAAAACTGCTGCTGCTCCAGACATATCACACTTCATTGTCTGCATACTATCCCCTGGTTTTACATTTATTCCTCCACTATCAAAAGTAATACCTTTTCCTATTATTCCGACTTTTCTTTTTGCTTTCTTTTGTGATTTATATTCTAAAACTATAAATTTGGGAGGGATATCCGAAGCTTTTGCTATGGATAAAAACGCCTCTAGTCCTAGCTTTTCTGCCTGTCCCTTATCAAGAACCTTACAAGAAATTTTTTTAGGATTTTCTTTTGCTATTTGTTTTGCAAGATCTGCAAGATATGAGGGAGTTGCGACACTTGCTTGCTCATTTACCAAATCTCTCGCCAAGATGGTTGCATTGGAGAAAAGTTTTGCCTTTTCTACTCCTTTTGAAATTGCTTTCGAATCCTGATCTTTTGTAGAAATTATTACTGTAGAAAAGTCTCTTTGCTCTTTCCTTGCCTCCTTATACTTATTAAATTCATAAGAGCCCAACATAAAACCTTCAGCTATTACTTGAGATATAAGCTCTAAGGAATTATCTTTCTCAAGTTCACCTGGAAGTTTTAACGACACCGAATCAATCTTATGTTTATTAAACTTTGCAAAGTGTCCGGCTGCTTTCCTTAGGAAATCAAGAATAAATTCATCTTCTTTTCCCAATCCTACTATAACGACTCTTTTAAAAAGTGTTTCCTTAGCAGGAATTACCGTTATAAGTTCGCCTTTATCTCCCTTAAATCTTTCAAGATTACAAACTTTTGATAGTTCCCCATCCAATATTTCGTCTATCGATTTAAATTCACCAAGAGGAAGATATTTTTTACCATCAGAAAAGGCGAAAAAAAGTAAAGCATCCGAAGAAATTTTACCCAGAGAATTATTTGTATATTCAAATTGCATAGTGACTATTTTAACATTTAAAGAAGCTAAAATAAACCCATATTCCGAAGCTTCCAATAAAAAAAAGACTTTTGGAAATCCCAAAAATCTTTTCATGTGGGCAAAGAGGGAGTCGAACCCTCATGGCCTTGCGACCAGTAGTTTTTGAGACTACCGCGTATACCATTCCGCCACTTGCCCTTAGCCTTAGTATTATACCAAAATTAAGGCTTGATGTTCTTGCCCAAAAACCTTTGATAATATATAATCTAAATGGATGTGTTCCGCAAACTACTTCCGTTTCTTATGAAGAGAAAAATTCAACTAAAATTACATAAATTCGCGGTTTATCTGGACAAGCTTCACAAAGGCAAGCCACATCTCGATTTGATAACCGGCTTATTAACAATTCCTGTTCTTCTTTCTGTTATTTTCCTTAATTACAACAATATAAATAACATGGAAAAATCTAAAAAAATAACTCCAACCCCAACTCCCATGGTTCAGCAAAATCAAACTCCGGAGACTAAGGTAATTGTTGTTACCCCTACAACCGATAATTCACAAACCATAACTCCTGCTCCATCCTGCAAAAAAGATGTGGGACCTGTTTCTATTACCTCTCCTACCGAAGGGCAAACTATTTCGGATAATCCCGTTTGCATCACTATAAATTATTCTGATTCTAATTTTTGTTCTGTTGTTTGGTCATATAGGATTAACGGAGGACAATGGTCCGACTTTAACAGTAACAACCCATGCATCTATAATCTTCCCAATGGTAATGTTAAATTTGATTTAAGAGTACAAAGTACGGTTGTTCAAAAAGAGACAGATTTAACGAGGAATTTTATTTATAAAAGTTCTACTCAAAACGCCACAAATTCTGCCACCACAAGCAATTAACCCTTTAATTCTCCTAATAAGTAAGTTCAAAGTAGATTAAAAAAAATTAAACTAATCCAAAAGTTTTTAACTTAAGGACTAGTTTAATTTCCTGTCTAATCCAAGGACTACATAACCGTACCTGTTCCCTGTGCTGGTTGTTCAGGCGCTGGTTCTTGTACCGGTCCTGCTGGTGGAACAACTGGTTGTTCCGGTGCTGGTGTCGGTTCAGAAACTGGTGCCTGAGGCTCTGGCATTGGAGGGACTTCAGGTGTAGGTGTTGGTTCCGGTTGTGGAACTACTGGCTCCTGCATTGGAGGAACTTCTGGTACTTGTGGTTCCTCTGTTGGCATTTGTGGAGCTACTGGTTCCGGTTGTGGAACAACTGGTTCCGTTGGAGAAACTGGTTGTCCCGGGTTTACTACTGGTTGCTGATTTTGATCATCCATTATTTATCACCTCCTCTTTTACAAAAACTATACTACCATTGTAATCAAAAATCCTTGAGGAAGGCAATACTTATATTGAAGCTTGCGTAGGAGGTGGAGGTGAACTTTCTCCCGCTCTTTGTTTTTCAACATTGTAGAACCTAATTCTGTCTCCTCTAAATAACAAATCTACTTCTCCCATTGGACCGTTTCTGTGTTTGGCTATCGAAAGTTTTGTTGGTATAACATTTGAAACCAAATCAGCATCTTGTCTGTATAAAAACATTACAACGTCGGCATCTTGCTCAATTGCACCAGATTCCCTTAAGTCTGCCAATTGCGGTTTCCTGTCTCCTCCCCTATGTTCAACTGCTCTTGAAAGTTGAGATACTGCAAGGACAGGAATTTTTAATTCTCTTGCAAGGTTTTTTAATCCCTGTGAAATTACCGAAACTTCCTGAACTCTGTTGTCATAACTTTTGCCGGGATTTGCAAGCTGTAAATAATCTACGACCAGAAGAGAAATTCCATGCTCCATCTGAAGTCTTCTTGCCTTTGTCCTCATTTCCGAAATTGAAATTCCCGGAGTATCATCGATATATATAGGAGCTTCGGCCAGTTCTCCCATTGCCTGAGAAAGTTTTGCAAAATCAGGTTCTGCTAATTTACCCGTTTTTAGTCTCCAGGCGTCTACGTCTGCTGTTCCCACCAAAAGTCTATCAACCAGCTCTTCCTGGCTCATTTCCAAAGAAAAAATACCAACTCCTTTTTTCTCATGAATCGAAATGTGTTGAGCCATATTTATAATCATTGCTGTTTTTCCTGTTCCTGGTCTTGCTGCAAGGATTAGAAGATTTGAAGGCTGCATACCTGAAAGAATATTATCCAAATCATTAAAGCCCGTCTGTACTCCTCTATACCCTGCTCCCTTTTTATGAAGTTCGTCAATTCTGTCAAAACTTTCGGCAAGTCTATTCTTGATAGGCTGAAAACCTTTAATCTTATGCCCCTGAGAAATTGCAAAGATTGAACTCTCTGCTTTGTCTAAAAGCTCGGGAACTTCCTTATCTTCCTTAAATGCATTCTCGGCAATATTGGTTCCTATGGAGATAAGATTCCTTTTTGTCGCCGCTTCCTTAATTATATTCGCGTATTCTTCAACGTTTGCTGCTGTAGGAACTGCATTTAAAAGATCACTTAAATAAGATGAGTCAACTTTATCGTCTGTCTTATTCTTTTTTAATCTTGAAGTAAGAGTGAGAATATCAATAGGCTTTCTTTCTTCATATAAAGAAAGCATTGCTTCGTAGATTATTCCGTTTAAATCACTATAAAAATCATCTTTAGAGATGATCTCCGAGACTGTTCCAATTGCGTCCTTATCTATTAAAATAGCGCCTAAGACGCTTTGTTCGGCCTCGTCATTGTGTGGAGGGGTTTTTAAATTTGCCATATTCGACTATAAGAGGTTCCTGCCCTCAATTATTCCAATACCACAACCTGCATTTCTTCCATTAACTTATCTTCTGTAAATGAAAACTTATTGGAAACTGTAAACTCGTCTTTTCCCAAAAGTTTTGCTCCTTCTCTTGCCTTCTCTCCGTATAAAATTAAAAGTCTTGGTTCTAAAGCCGTGATAAGTGTGGGATTTAATGCGGCATCTGCATTTATTACCGCTACGGAGTAGTCTCTTACTTTTTCACTAACATTTTCAACAGCTGATGCTCTTGCTAAGAATAGATCAGAAACATTTTCATCACTTAAGTCATAAGCAGTTTTTCCCCCAAAAGAAATACCCGTTATTTTAAGTCCTCCTACTTCGTACTCACCGGGTCCCGACACTAAAAGCCTTTGATCCGAAACTTTAGAGACATCGCTTTCCTTGTCCATGAGTATTACGCAGTCTGCCGGAGTTTTTGGCATTGTCTTGTCAGGATCAATTATTAATGAAGCTTTTTTGCTCCTGATTTTTATGGCATTTTTTGAAAGAAGTAACACATCCATTGTTGTCAAATACTATCATATCTTTATTTCCTTGACAAGATAAATTATTTTTCGTATCATCATTTCGCCCAACTAATGAAACAAGAAAGAATTATTTTGTCTTTTGTGGGAATTTTAATAGGTCTCGTATTTGCGGGCATTGGTTTTTTTCTTTACCAAAGCACCAAGGTAATACCCCAGGGAACAAAAGATACCATTACTAAACAGCAAGTAACTCCAACTCCTGCTCCACAAGGTTTTCTTACACTTAGTCAACCTACCGATGAATCACTTGCTTCCTCAAGAACTGTAACTGTTTCGGGCAAAACCGACCCGGCAGCAACCGTTGTTGTTTTAACAGGAAGCGACCAGCAAGTAGTAAACCCATCTTCTCAAGGTGACTTCTCAACGACCGTTACTATTTCAAGCGGAGAAAATATCTTGGATGTAATTGCAATTTCCCCTACAGGTCAGACACAAAGAATCGAGAGAACAGTATCATATACGACAGCTGATTTTTAAAATGAAAAAATATTTTTTTATATTATTTTTAGCAATTTTTTCTCTTATCTCACTTCCTAAAGCTTTTGCCGCAATAACCCCAACACCAACAGATGCACCTTCCCCTACCGACTCCATCCAAAATCAAATTGATGATTTAAAAAACAAAATCGCTTCAAGAGTAGCACAATTAAATTTGGTAGAAAAAAGAGGAATTATAGGTACAGTTTCAGATATATCGGATACCCAAATAACTCTTACGGATTTAAATGGAAACACAAGATTTGTAGACGTTGACGAACTTACTAAATTTAATTCTTCGTCATCAAATTCTTACGGAATATCCGACATTTCCAAGGGTTCAACTATCGGAGTAATAGGTCTTTATAACAAAGATTCAAAAAGATTACTTGCAAGAAGCGTAGACCAAATAACCTCTCTCCCCAAATTTCTAATCGGCGGTATAGCCGATATGGATAAAGTCAACTATACCCTTACGGTTAAAGATGAAAACAATAAAAATACAAATGTCGATATCCAGGACATAACAAAAACATACAGCTTCTCAAGCGGAACATTAACCAAATCAGGATTTTCTAAATTGACAACGGGACTTAATGTTATTGTAGCCGGTTTTCTTGAAAAAGATAATAAAACGATTTCCGCAGGAAGAGTAATAGTATTTCCTGATATCTCCCTCAATCCAAAAATAAATATTGAAGCACCCGTGGTTCCCTCTACAGGAAGCGGAAAAAAACTTACCCCTATTGTCAAGTAATTTTACTTCCACTATTATATAATGGAAGTATGATAGATGAATTTAAAAAAGAACTTACCTCTTTTAGACTTCTTGCGCTTCTTCTAACTGTAGCAGTATCGATCTACCTGTTCCAATTTATTTGGCAAGCAATAATGAATTTTTCTGACGTTATATGGATTGCCGTATTTGGTTGGCTTCTAAGTTTTATGCTCGAGCCGGTCGTCCACCTCGTTTCCAGATTTACGAGACTTTCAAAAACATATTCAGCGATTTTAGTCTATATTTTCTTTGCAGTTTTGTTCTCGATAATAATCTTTCTCTTCATTCCTCTGGTAAGCTTTCAATTGCAATCGGTCTCTAAAATTCTTCCCGTATTCCTGGCTACTGCTCCAAAGTTTGTCCAGACCTGGGTAGATTCCATCACCGCATCTCTTATAAATATATTCTCTTATGCTCCTTCCGTAGCATCATTTCTTGTTTCCCTTCTCGTTGCATTAATACTTTCCTTCTACCTTATTGTGGATAAAGAAAGAATTAATGAAGAAATGTATAAGCTTACTCCTAAAAAATGGCATGAAAACATGAGGTTTATACAACAAGTTATCGATGACACCTTTGCCTCTTTTCTTAGAATTCAAGTTATATTTGGAGTAGTTGCAGGACTTATAACTTGGATTGTGCTAAGAATTTTTAACGTAGACTTTGCTGCATCTACGGCTCTGGTGGCGGGAATATTAACTGTAATTCCTTTAATAGGGCCCGTTCTAGCGGTTATTCCTCCCACCGTTATCACGTTAATATTTAATCCTTCCAATCCTACAATGGCCGTAATAATTTTAGGAATCCTTATTCTCTTGCAGCAACTTGCTTACAATATCATAGGCCCTAAACTCATGGGCAGAGCGTTCAAACTCCATCCTATCGTTGTTCTTCTCTCTTTCTTAATAGGATACAAAGTTGCAGGACCAATCGGTTCTATCTTTGCAGTCCCGGTCCTCGGAATAATAGGAGTAATAATAAGAGAATTAGGTCACCATTTTATTAGTGGTCTCCAGAAGCAATAAAAGCCTCTTTGTTATATAATATACTCATGCAAGTACAGACACTTAAAGGCTTCAGGGATTTTTTACCTTTTGAAGCCAGAAAAAGAGATTATGTAATAAGCACCTTGAAAAAGGTGTTTCAATTATATGGCTTTGAACCATTAGAAACTCCTGCAATAGAATATGAAGAAATATTGACAGGAAAATACGGAGACGAAGGCGATCAACTAATGTACAAATTCCAGGATAAGGGAGAAAGAAAAGTTGCATTAAGATATGACCAGACCGTTCCCCTTGCTCGCGTAATATCTCAATATCAAAATGATTTACCTCTTCCTTTCAAAAGATACCAAATGCAAAATGTTTGGAGAGCGGAAAATACCCAAAAAGGAAGATACAGAGAATTCTTACAATGCGACGCAGATATAGTAGGAAGTTACTCCCCTACTTCAGATGCCGAAATAATATCTTTAGCGATTACTTCTTTAAAGGAATTAGGATTTAAGAAATTTAAAATATTAATAAATGATAGGATGCTTTTTACAAATCTTCCGAATCTTGGAATAAACGACGAAGAGGTTCCAATGTTTGTAAGAGCTATAGACAAGCTAAAGAAAATAGGAAGAGAAAAAGTCATAGAAGAATTGGTTAGAAACGGAATCGATTCTCAGAAAGCCTCGTATACTTTAGACACTCTTGAAAATGAAAAACCGACCCAAAGAATCAACGACATTTTAGAAGCTTTGGAGAAAATGAAAGTAGACAAAAAATTTATAGAATTTTTACCAACCTTAGCAAGAGGATTGAATTACTACACGGGAATGATTTTTGAAGTAGAAATTGACGGATATGACACTGGATCGGTAGCCGGCGGAGGAAGATATGATAATTTGATTGGAATTTTTGCCGGAAAGGATGTTCCCGCAGTCGGTTTTGCTTTCGGCTTTGATAGATTAATGGAGGCAATGGAAGAATTTAAGCTCTTCCCCTCTGAGTTACCTTCGACAAAAATCTTAGTAACTAATACAAATAACTACGCTCCAACTATTGTTAATACTTTAAGAGAAGAAGGAATTAACACTGAACTTTATCTTGATGAAAAGGATTTGGAAAAACAACTTAAATATGCGGATAAAAAAAGAATTCCCTATGTCTTAATTTTAAATGAAGATAAATTTTTACTTAAAGACATGACTACGGGGAAACAGGAAACATTGACACTAGAACAAGTTGTAGAAAAATTTAAATAAACTCGGCCGAGTTTTATCTTACCTCGCAAAGAAAACCAATTTAACTAATACTGCCATTAAGACCAATGTTAAAAAGAAAATTGAGAGTCCTACCGGTGAATCCCAGCTATACCATTTACCCATGTGTCTTAAAGAATTATACTTTGCTATATCATCAAAATCTTTATCTGCCACCCTACTCACCTCCTTTAAATGTCTAAAAATTCAACTGGATTTTTTTCTTTTTCAAAAAGTTCTTCAAGTGTAGAATACAGTTTTTCAGGAAGTTTATTTTTAAACTCTTCCAAAGAACCACCAACATATAAATCGCTTCTTTTTGAATCAACCAAATAATCTCCATTAGTCTTCCATTTACCCTTATCTGTCAGTAAACTTGCCTTACATACTGTCACCAAATATACTACCCAATTACCTTTTTGTGTCCTGTAAATATCTGCCCTTTGAAACCATTCTTTATCATCACTAAAACCCTTCCACTCACCCACAAAGGAAGCGATAAATTTTTTAGTTCTTTCATTGTTGTTTGGACCTACAAGAAGTGAAACTTCTTTCATTCCTTTTCTTTGTATTTTAGTATTGGCAACAAACTCTCTTACGGCTTTTGCAATAACAGAGGATAACGCTTCTCCAGCTATTTGTTTTGCTTCTTCAAAAATTGAGGTATCTTCCTTACTCACATAAATAGTTTTATTAGGCATATACGTATATTATACGTATACTTAACTATTTGTCAAGAGGGATTGACTGACGGAAGAAAAATAGCAGCTCTTACATACTCCTCTTCAAATCTGTCTGGAAACATATCTTTTAATTCTTGCTCTGACCTTATTTTATTTATATCAGAAGAAAAATCAAAAAGTACACCCTGGTCCTCTCTTATATACACTCCTATCAATCCATGCTCTTCTTTTAAGGCAACATAATTTACCCTTGGATCACTATCAGTAATATTTATTGCTGGTCCTACCGCAGAATCAACACCTTTTTCCAATTTTAATCTTGCAATAAAGGCTGCCGCATCATGAACTCCTGCTTGAAAAGACAAATCTAAATGAAAATTTCTCCAAAAGAAAAATCTTCTTATTTCTCCGTCGCTGGAAAAAGTTTCTACTCCTATTCTCTTTTGAGGTTTTCCCGGTCTTTCCCTTGCATAATAGTAAGGCCTGGGCATTTCACCTATTTTAATTGCGGTTTGAGGGCTATACTCTTTCATTTTCCCTAGTATATTTCAAAAATGAAAGTAAAAAACTAAAGGACTATTAGAAAAAAGTAAGTTTTGACTTATTCTCCCAATTCTGCTTTTCTAATCTGTCTTCCTCTAATTAAATCCATACCCTCCTGGGCTCTTAAAGCAGACATTTCATCATCTAAATATTTAAGATTTCTGTTTCGGACGATACTCAGTTTTCTTGAAATTCCTGATACTATGTTTCCTACTCTTTCCGGCGATACCCTTAAAATTCTTGCCATTTCCTCGGATGTTTTGGGAGGAATAGTAAAATACATTGAAATCATCGTATCAATTTGTCTTTTTGACATCTCGTTAAATACTCCCCTTCTTTGGGCCATTTCTATCCTTACCCTTGGGTAATTACCAAATATCAAAGACATTCTTTCAACCATAGTCTCATCAACATAATATGCTCTTTGTGCAGTTTCTCTTACTTGTTCCAAAAGTTGAGGATTAGACTCCCAGTATGAACTAGGCTTTTCAGGACTCGATGGAGGAATTATTTCTGTCATCAGTTAAATTATATAACATCTCTATTAAAGAAAGGTAAGTTTGACAACTAATACAAGAAAATATATTCTTAAGCTATATATGGCAGACAAAAGTAGTTATAACTCAAATATACATTTCGGATTTGCGGGTTTTTTTGTAGTAATAACCCTAGGTTTTGTTTTGCTCTTAATGAATGTAGGCCTATCCTTGGGTTTAACTTTTAGAATTCCCACTACTAAAGCCAACCTGACACTTATGGGTTGCCTAGGTGAGAAAAACAAAGCTATCGCTTCTCTCCCCTCTTATGCGGCAACAAGAATTGCCTCCAATAATGATTTTATGAATCACACCATGACAACAACTGTTTGGAATATTGAAGGATGTGAAATGGGAATAATTGGAGTTCAGGAAGGTGCCCCCGGCTTTGCAATCCACATTAGCGCAAAGTAAGATCCCCTGTTCTAATATCTAAACTGTCTCTTTGACTTCCTGCACTTTGTTTAAAATAATTAACAAGATTTTCTACGTCTTCTGTTGTTGCTTCAGGAAATTGCCTAAATTCTAAATAATTTCTACCATTCAAGTTTGTCAGTAAAGTAAAATCTATAACTGAAGGAAGTTTTACTTCGGCAAGAAGTGAACCATGACCACCCTCTTCTGTCCACGCAATTACTCTTTTATCTCTTACTCCCTTACAGAGAACTCCCTTAACCATGTGATCTCTTTCACTATCTGCAAGAATTTTTTCCCAATCATCCGAGATACTCTCACCGGTAAATTCTTCTCTTTTATATGGGAAACGTTGTCCTTCACGCTCTTCTGTTTCCGGAAAAAGCTTTCTATAAACATCTTCCAATTTCTGACGTTTTTTACCTCTTGATATATATATCAAAGCTCGTGTCTCATGGCTTCCTAAATTTCTCTCAAACATTTGATCACAAAGTTCGGGAGTATAACCAAGAAGAGAGAGTCTTTCTCTTGCTTTTTCAGGTGTAATTCCGGGCATACCTTTTATAACCTCTATCCTTTGTCCTAAAAGACCAGTTGAAGGTTTTATAGATGTTTTTACCGGGGAATCCGGCTGACCAATTTGCTCTGCCATTTTGTTATTTAGCTAAAAATCCCTGTAAATCTCCAGTAAATGGTTTTTGTTCGTTTGCATAGCTTACTCTCAGATTTGCTGCATTTTGATTCCAGTTAAGACTTCTTCCAAAATAATCTACGACCTCTTCTGTCTCTTCTGCCTGGGTTCCCCTTGCAGCTTCAACCGATAAAAGTGGCTTTGTTCCCTCTCCTCCACGGGAAAGATAAAACTTAGCAACTACCTCCGCAGTAGGATATTTTCTACTAATTAAATTAAGTAAGTGAGCACTTCCCAAGGTATATTTTTCTAGAGGAATCCACATTAAAAATTTACCTTCATCTCTTTGAATAACTGCCCCCGTAACGCTTCTAGCTCCATCTGCAACATACCCTCTCCAAAGAAAACTGTGGCTTTCTTCTCCCAATTTCTGCTGAAAATATTCAAGAGTTCCAGTTCTCCCCTTCTCTACATAAGTATTGGGATCGTAATTCTCGACAGGTTCTAGATGTCTTACTCCCGATTTTGGAGTTGCAGTTTGTCTTGTTAAAACAGATTCATGACCCAGAATTGGACCGCTTCCTGTAATTTCTACCATAAAAAGATTATATCAAAAAGATTCTTCAGTTTTTAACTTGTATTAGCTTCAATAATCTTGTATAATTATTAGGTTATGAAACAGGCAATACATCCACAATATTTTGATGATGCTAAAGTTGTTTGCGCATGCGGAAATACATTTACCGTAGGTGCAACTGTGCCGGAAATTAGAGTTGAACTTTGCTCTAAATGCCATCCTTTCTATACAGGAGAACAAAGATTTGTAGACAGTGCTTCAAGAATTGATAAATTCCAGAAGAAACAACAGGTAGCACAGCTTCATGTTGCAAAGAAAAAAGAAAAAGAAGAAAAAAGAAAATCCGAAGGACCAAAGACACTCCGCGAAATGCTCGAAGCAATTAAGTAGCTACCCTATCCCTATATTTGGGAAAAGCTTCCTATGGAAGATTACAGATTAGTACAAATACAGGACCTCGAACGAAAAATTGAAGAGACAAAATCCCTTTTAGAAGATCCCTCACTCTCTGAAATGGCAAAAACAGAGATAGAAGAACTCGAAAGACAAAAACAGGATATCCTAACCTCTATGGAAGAAAAAGAAGAATCAGGTGGAGACGACTTAGGAGAAAGAAACGTAATTCTTCAGATTAGCGGTGCCGCAGGTGGAGATGAAGCAAAACTCTGGGGAGAAGAACTCTTAAGAATGTATATGAGATATGCCGAAAAACTAAGATTCCAGGTAGAACAGCTCGATGATGATGTAATAAAGATTTCCGGACATGGAGCTTTTGAAGCTTTCAAATATGAAGCAGGAGTACACAGAGTACAAAGAATTCCGGTAACTGAAAAAAGAGGAAGAGTCCATACTTCTACAGCTACCGTATCAATCTTGCCTGAACTTGAAGATATTGATTTACATATTAATCCCGATGATATTGAATTTGAAGCCTTTAGATCGGGAGGACACGGCGGACAAAATGTAAATAAAGTATCAACCGCGGTAAGATTAAAACACAAACCTACCGGAATTGTAGTATCCTGTCAGACACAAAGATTCCAGGCCCAGAACCGTGAACTTGCTCTCGAAATGTTAAGGGCTAAGCTTTGGGAAATGGAAGTTGAAAAACAGCACGGAGAGATTGCATCTATAAAATCCACTCAGGTAGGACACGGAATGAGAGCCGAAAAAATAAGGACATATAATTTCCCCCAGGACAGATTAACAGACCACAGAATAAACAAATCTTGGAGAAACCTTGAAGGAATTCTTGACGGAAATTTAGACGAAGTAGAAGAAGAACTTAAAAGCCTGGAAACCTCAGAGTAAGTATTCTCTGTCTTTCTTTCTCAAGTCTTCAATGTGGCCTACATGATTCTCGCTTATTATCTTTGCTATTTGTCTTCCTCCTGCTAAATGAGGAAGAACCACATAATCTGCTCCTGCTTTATACAATGATTTGGCATCAATTCCGTCCAATGCCATCACTACTACTTTTGCTTTTTTATTTTCCTTATGAAGAAGACGAAGCAATAATAGATTGTCCTCTACATCAGGGATTGTTGAAATTACAAGCTTCGCACTATCAAGTTTCGCTCTTTCCTGTATATCAATATCTGCTATATCACCAAATAACCTATGTATCTTTTTATCTTTCAATTTCTTTACGATTGCGGGGTCAAAGTCTATAACGACAACTTCGTCATGTCCGTCTTCCAATGCGTCCAAAATACTCTGCCCCATCTGGTCTCCACCGATAATTACCACATGGTCATTCAAAGAATCAAAATTTTCCAACTCTTCGATTACTTCATCTTTTTTAAGGTTTTTTCTTTCCAAAAAAGTAAACCACTTCCCTACAGAAAGATAAATTTTATTACCGTTTGTAATCAGATATGTAGAAACAACGAATGTTATTATACAGATAAGGGTTACAAGTGTTACCAGATCTTTTGAGACATGCCCCAATCTATTTCCTAAAAATACAAGAATTAGAGAAAATTCGGAAATCTGAGACAAAGAAATTCCGGTCAAAAATGAAGTTCTTTTCCTGTATCCTAAAATTCCCAAAAGCCCCATTACCAAAAGAGGTTTAAGTAGTAGAACAAAAAGCGAAAACACTATTGCCGGAACAATGACTCTTTCTATGTTTCCAAAAGTCATCTGAACTCCTAAGAGCACAAAAAATATAACTATAAAAAAGTCTCTTAAAATTTTTGCCTTTGCGATAATTTGATAGTTTGCTATGGAATTAGCAAGCGCAAGACCTGCTAAAAATCCCCCTATCTCAATAGAAAAACCGATAAGCGGTGAACTTATGAAAGCTGCGAAACCAAATACCCATGCAAGACTTACGAGGAATAAGGTTTCCGGAGATTTTGCTATTAATTCTACAAGCTTTGGGAATACACTTTTACTAAGATAGATGACCGCACCGAATACAAGTACTGCTTTTAGAAAAACAAAACCGAACTGACCAAGAGCAGCAGCGGGATTTGCTACATGGTTAAATGCCGAAAGAAACATCAATATGAAAATCGCTACCAAATCCTGAGCAAGAAGAATACCAAGAGAAATTTTTGCATAAAGACTATGAAGATCTCTTTTATCGGAAAGGATCTTAACAATTATTATGGTGCTCGAAAAAGTAAGGGCAACGCTTAAATAAAGTGCCTCAATAAGATTGAAGCCAAAAACAAAAGTAAGCCCGTAAGCTGCGGCAAAAGTTAAGGCTATCTGTCCTAAGGCAGACAAAAGAAGAGACTTCCCTATCTGGAAGTGCTCGGAAAGCTTTATTTCCAAACCTACCATAAACAAAAGAAGAGTAATTCCAACCTGTGAAAGTGTCTGGAAAGTAGACTGGTTGGTCAGATGAAATAAGCCGAAAGGGCCTATCAATATTCCAGTAAGAATATATGCCAATATTTCAGGTTGTTTAAAAAATCTGAAGACCAACGATACTACTGCTGCAAAACAAATAATTACCGTAAATTCGAGGAAAATGTTCTCCACAAATAAATCATACATGAGCTTGTAATCCTTTTTCAAGACTTGCTCAACCTTATTGTTTTCTTACAAAATTGTATTAATATAAGATGATGGAATTAAAATTTCTTGGGAAGAAAAAAGAAACAAATGACGTCTGGACATTTTCCTTTGAGTTACCTCAAAATTTTACTTGGGATCCGGGACAATTCAATATATACTCTTTAAAACATGAAAATGAAGATGTAAGAGGAAGACAAAGATTTTTTACCATCTCCTCCGCCCCTTTTGAAAATATAATCAACATAACAACAAGAATTTCCGAGAATGGTAGTACTTTCAAAAAAGCTCTTATGGAATTAGAACTAGGAGATAAAATAAACGCAAAAGGTCCTGACGGAGATTTTATTTTTGAAGGAACCGGGAAAAAATATCTATTTATTGCCGGAGGAATAGGAATTACCCCATTCAGATCCATCCTTTCGGAGCTAAATCATGGAGATTTAAATGCAGATATAATTCTTCTTTACTCTAACTCTTCAGACAATATTGCCTTTAAAGAAGAATTCGATAGTTATAAAAATCCTAATCTTAAAATAGAATATGTTGTAGGAAAAAGAATAGATGAAAATTTAATCAAAACAGTCGATGATTTTAAGGAAAGAATTATTTATATCTCGGGACCTGAACAAATGGTAAAAGAAATAAATAACATTCTTCTGGGGTTAGGAATTAAAAAAGAAAATATGAGAAAAGACTATTTTCCCGGATACGATTAATTAAGATACATTACTTCTTCTTCCAGGTTTACTCCGAACTTATCTTTAACCTTATCCTTCACTTCTTCTATTACTCCTTTTACGTCAGAAGCTTTAGCACCACCAAGATTAACAATAAAATTAGTGTGTTTATCGGAAACCATTGCCTCACCTACAGTCGTTCCTTTTAATCCTGCAAGAGCAATAATTTTAGCAACAGGAACAACAGGAAACGGATCATCCTTTAAATAAACTTTCCAGTGTACTTTTAGATCTTCCGGTACATTGTCCCAAGGAATGTTTTTAAAAGTACTTCCTATGTTCGGATATTCAAGAGGGTGTCTTTCTTGTCTGTACTGGACATTTCTTAATGTTCTTTCCTCTATTTCATCTCTCTCGCCTTTTCTTAGCGAAAGTGTAACCGAAAGAATAAGCTCCTTGTCTCCATTCTTTTTAAAAATACTATTCCTGTAAGAAAACTCGCAATCTTTATTATCTCTTTCTTTTTCCTCAAGAGTTTCCAAGTCTATACTCTGCACCCTACTAACAATGTCTTTTGTTTCTCCACTAAAAGCTCCCGCATTGCCCCTCACAGCTCCACCTATCGTTCCGGGAAGTCCACCAGACCATTCCATACCCGAAAGGGACTTTTCTACCAGAAACTTGTCTATGTCCCAGATAGACTCTCCTGCGCCAACAGTTAACTCTTCACCGTTAAGTTCAATACCTTTTATAGAACAATGAATTATTAAACCGTCAAAACCGTCATCGGAAATAAGAATATTTGTTCCTCCCCCAAGAATAAAAATCTCCTTATTCTCCCCCCTCTGTCTCCACTCCCTAAGGCCTTCAATAAGGTCTTCCTTAGTTCTTACATCAAGAAAATATGAAGCATTTCCACCTATCTTATAATTGCTGTAATTTTTCAGAGGAACGTCTTTTTGTATTTTTGACATAAATTATTGAGCCGGTGCAGTTACAAGCGTTGCTGTTGTATCCAATGTCTTTCCGTTTCTCCAGATAGTCATAGAAATACTATCCCCTACTTTTTTAGATGCTATTATTGTTGAAGGTTCTTTTGTTCCATCCAAAGCCTTCCCATCCATTTTTGTAATTATATCTCCTTGTTTAATTCCTGCTTTTTCTGCAGGAGATCCCGAAACAACGCTCTCAATATATGCTCCCTGAGCTACTCCGTTTATTAGCGCCAAATCTTTGGTTACCATCTTATAGGCAATTCCCAAATAAGGCCTATTGAATTGTCCTGTCTGGTTAAAGTTATTTAAAGAATCCTTGAGAATATTTATGGGAAGTGCAAAACCTATGTTTTGTCCGCTTTGTGAAACCGCGGTATTTATTCCTATAACCTGTCCCGAAGAATCTACTAATGGTCCTCCCGAATTTCCGGGATTTATGGCTGCATCTGTCTGGATTACATTATCCAACCTTTCCACAAAACCCTGAAAAGCACTTCCTGCAGTGATCCCTCTTCCTAAACCTGAAATCACTCCTGTAGTTACCGTATTTCTAAATTCCCCAAGAGCTGTTCCTATTGCTACAACAAATTGTCCTACTTCAAGTTTTGAAGAATCTCCAAGTTTTGCAGCCTTAAGATTCTGACCGGGATTTTCAGAAGGATCAATTTTCAATATTGCTATATCATTTAGAGGATCCCTGTAGATATTCTTGACGGTATATGTTTTGTCGTTACTTGTTACCACCTGATATGTACCGCTTGTGTCTGCAACGACGTGTTTATTTGTTACAACTATTCCGTCAGACGAAACTATAAAACCCGATCCTATTGCCTGTGGTTGAGCGGGAGTTGGACTTTCCTGAGGTACCTGAAAAATTCCGAAAGGTCCGAAATTAAAGGTTTGCCCACTACTCTGAGGAGCTGCCTCTTCAAGCACTGTAACAACCGAAGGTCCTATCTCCTTGACGTCATTTACAGTAACGGATTCCTCGGTAACTACTTTAACTTTCTGCTCCTGTGGTTTATTAAGATTGAAACCGTTAAATTTTGGTGCGTAATCAGATACGAGGCTTAAGACGCCTGATAATATTAGAAGAACCCCAAGTAATACAAGCAACCTTCTCATAGCGCTATTTTACCAACTCGTAAACGCCTTTTTCAAGCTGAGTGTCTCTAGAGGGATCTTTGGGATCCAACGAAACACTAACATCGGGAGTAAGACCTTTTCCGTTTACCCAAGTCTTATTTGGAGTAAGCCATTTGGCAATAGTTACGTGAAGACCTGCTCCGTCTCCCAAATCTTCTGCCTGCTGTATCGTTCCTTTTCCAAAAGAAGTATCTCCGACAAGCTTGGCTCTCTTATTGTCTCTTAAAGCCCCGGAAACTATTTCGCTTGCTGACGCACTTCCCTTATTTATAAGAACAATTAAGGGTACATTTAACAAGGTTCCGGTTCTATCTACCGACAGAGTCTTTGTATTTCCCTGTCCGTCATCTTGTATTACAACCGGAGTTCCCTGTGGAAGGAATTCACCGGCAACAAAAGTTGCATCTGTAAGATATCCTCCGGGATTATTTCTTAAATCGAGTATTATCCCTTTAACGTTTTTATCGGATGCCATTTTCGAATTTAGATCTTTTACCGCTGCAAGCCATTCCTGGTTTGTGTTATCTCCAAATTGAGAAAGTCTTATATATCCGATTTTTGTGTTTGCGCTCTTATCATCGGAGGCCTTACATTCTGTTTGAGAACAATTAAAGGTTTTTATTGAATCTGTAACGCTTTTTAATGTTATCGTGTCTCTTGTAATAGTTATATCCTGCTGCTTACCGTTAGAATCTTTATGCGAAACAGTTAATGTAACCTTTGTTCCCTTGGGTCCTCTTATCTTATTTACGACAGCAGTCAAATCGGTACCGTTTACTATTTGTCCGTCTACGCGAAGAATCGTGTCTCCGGCCTTAATCCCGGCTTTTTCTGCTGGACTTCCATCCAAAGGCGCTATTACTATTACATCTTTATTATTTGATGCCGTTCCGAGCTCTGCCCCGATTCCCGAGAATTGTCCTGCTAATCCCTGTTTAAAGTTGTCGTTTTGAACAGGAGGAAGATACATGGTAAATGGATCTCCCAGACTTTGGACCATTCCTTGAATTGCTCCGTTGAGCATTTTCTGCTGATCTAACTTTGACTTATCGTAATATCCTGCTTGAAGTCTTTCCCAAACATTCCAGAAAGGGTTAAAATCTATGTTTACAACGCCTGAGGGAGGCTCTTTTCCTATAACATTGAGGACGGGATGATAGTTATTCCAATCGAAATTTACCTTAATTGTTCCAAACCAATAACCTACTAATAACGAAATTAAGACTATTAAAACTATTTGTGCAACGCCTATTCTTTTTCTATTCTTCATACTCTTGTTATTGATTTTTCTTGGGGTTTAAGTATAACTTTCTCCCCTGCTTTTTTCTGTAATTTTTCAAAATTTTCTTCTCCGACTTTAAGGACAGGTATTTTTATTCTCTTTTCCAACAATTCTTCAAAAATATCCTGGTCGGCATCGGCAAAGATTAAACCTTTTGCCCCTACTCCTATCGCTTTAAAAGTTAACAATCTTCCGCCGTTTCTTACAAGAATTATTTTATCCTTTAAAGTTTCTGTAAGCTTATCTTCGTTATCGACAACTTGGGTCTCTCCCTCACTATCTTCTCCCGTCGCAAGCTCTGCATGGATTGCATCTCCCGAGGATTTAATAACGATTTTTTCATTATTACAGAAATCTACTTCTCCGTCTACAGGAGAAATCACTTTTTCCGCAACTTCCTCGGAGGCTGTCCTTATATATACGTCTCCGCGCTCTTCATCTATTTTTATTATTGTTCCTGAGAAAGGGCTTAAAACTTTTTTTCCTCCCAAAAATGAAGATTTTACGGCTAATATTTCATTTTCTTCAATAAAATCACCGAGGTTTTTCTTTAATGATTTTTTGTCTTTCTGAAGATTTATGGAGTAATTTTTGAAAAGATGTATTACTTCTTCCTTTTGTTTTGCTTTTTTGAGAGCAAGAATATCTCCGGCTTGAACTTTATCTCCGGCTTTAACTTTCAAAACATAATCGCCGTCTTGGAGAAGTATAGGCAGTAAACTCATTTGTTAAACCTTTACAACAAAAGGCAGTAAAGCAAGAAATCTTGCCTGTTTTACTGCCAGAGTTAATCTTTTCTGGTGCTTTTCGCAGAGGCCACTTCTTGACCTTGGGATTATCTTTGCCCTTTCGGTAAGAAATCTTTGTATGACTGCTGTATCAGCAAATGTAGGTTCTTTTTTCTCTACGTCAAAATAACACGTCTTTGGTGCATTATTTTTCTGTAATCTTCTTTTTATCTTTTTCTTTGCCATATTTTATTTCCTTAATTAGAAAGGTATATCATCCGGAGCAATATCTTCCGAGGGTGTTTCAACCGGCTCTTCTACTGGCTCCTCTTCTTTCTTTGATTTTTTCTCTTGTTTCTCTACTGGTTCTTCATGGACTTCGGTTTCACCTTCGGATTTTCCTTTATTGTCCAAAAGAATCATGTCGTTTATTATTATCTCTGTCGTTGTTTTTTGTGTTCCGTCCTGTGCGTTCCAGTTTCTTGTTGAAAGTCTTCCTTCTAGATATACTTTTCTTCCCTTTGTCAAAAACTGTGAACAAAGTTCTGCCAACTTATTCCAGGCAACGATTCTATGGAATTCTGCTTCTTCTTTTTTCTCACCCGTATCTGTTGTCCAGCTTCTGTTTGTTGCAAGACTAAAAGAGCAAACAGCGGATCCGCTAGGTGTGTACCTGAGTTCAGGATCTCTTGTTAAGTTTCCTATTAATTGGACTCTATTTAAGCTTCTTGCCATATTATTTAACTCTTACCAAAAGATGTCTTAAAACATCTTCATTTGTTTGAACTCTTTTTTCAAAATCGGATGGAATATTTTCCAATTCTACCACAAAATCTACATAGTATCCCGAAACTTCTTTATTTATTGGGTAAGCCAAGGCTTTTTGTCCCCATTCTTCTTCTTTTGTAAACTTTGCGTCTTTAAGCCAACTTTTAAAAGTATCTATGACTTTTTTTCTTTGTGCTTCAGACAATGAAGTCTTCAAAACCAAAACTAATTCGTACTTTCGCATGTCCTGTATATGTTATCAAAGATGAGCTTCTAAATCAATAAGAAGTTAGTTAAATGCCTTGCTTTCCAAAGACATAATATATTCCTTAAAAGTAGGCTGAGCCCAGTTATATGTTCCTGCTTTGATATTATCGTTTCCTACCCTCTCGCCTTCCACTACATTTTTATACTGTATAGTCTCAATTAATCCTTTAATCATTCTGTCATATAAATGATTTCTTTTTCTTAGGACATCCTCAGCAGAGATAAAATTTATGTTAAGGCCTTTCTCCCGTGTTTTTCCTATGGCCTCTTCAAGCTTTTGCCATTGTCTCATAAAAGCCTCCTGTTCTTCCCGAGTGTTAAAAAGAGTACCAAGTCTATCCCTAAGTCCCTGTAATTTTCCTTCATCTTTTAGCATATCTATAATTGTTTGCGCTCTTTCTATTTGATAATCGTTAGTTATAACAGCTACATTTTCCCAATTATTTTCGGCAGCCAGCTTAAACACTTCCATCATTTCTGTTAATGTTGACGTTGATTCCGGTTCTTTTACTACTCTCTCCGAAGGTAATCCTAGTCTTTCCATGTCACTTGCAAGGACGTCTGCAAAAGGAGGCTGCACTTGAGTTTGTGTTGTCTGTTCCGACATTTGATACAAGGTTCCCGGTCTATGACTCATTGTTACAATTTTTGCATTAGGATAAAAACCACTAAGCTCTACTGCTGCAATCGGCCTTGGTTTTGCTCCCCCTGCTTTCGGTTTAACTTCTTGTCCATTCCCGTTACCTGCATTGCCGTTCCAAAAGGCACCTTTATAAGGTGAAGTTTTATACCACACTCTTCCCCCTTTCTCCTCAATTCTTCTGTTTCCTCCGCCTAAAACAAAAAAAGCTTCGGGGACCATCCCCCCAAGCTTTTCTCTATAATAATCTTCTTTACTTTGATCAGGGTTTATTTCTGTTAAGAATATGTTCTGCTGCTCTGCTGTATCTTCTGTCATTTGACTATAATAATTTCTCTTATTATAGTGTGATTATATGACTCCCGAAGATGAAATTGCAAAACAAGATGTAATAATTGATTCCTCATGCACATTAGAAGAAGCAATAATTCACTGTCAGACTTCCACGCCTCCTATTGAAATAGTACAAAGACAAAGACTCATTCCTGTTGAGTATTATTCTTTTGACGGAAAACTACATAAAGGACAATATGTGATAGATCAAGATCTTGCTGAAGACGTTAAGGAGGCTTTCAAGGTTATAAGAGAAACACACTTTCCTATCTCCCTTGTCGACCCAACATCAACCTCAACTGAAACTTCTGCAGGATTTTTTTATAGAGTAAACACATCAAACCCTAATGAATTATCTAAACATGCGTACGGACGAGCAATAGACATCAATCCGATGACTAACCCATACATAAGAGGAGACTTCAGAAAGCCAGAGGGAGCAAAATACAATCCTTCTCTATCTGGAACACTTACTGGTGATTCTCCTATTGTTAAATTTTTCAAGGAAAGAGGGTGGGAATGGGGTGGAGATTGGACAGACAGAGTTGACTACATGCATTTCGAAAAACCCTAAGAATTGATCTTAAACTCTATAACGTCTCCGTCTTTTACAATATATTCTTTTCCTTCAAATCTTGTTTTTCCAGCTTCTCTTGATCCTTTCCAACCCTTGTTTTCTACAAAGTCGTCATATGCTACTACTTCCGCTTTTATAAAACCTTTAATGAAATCGGTATGGATTACTCCTGCAGAGTTTTGCGCGTTTGTTCCCTTCTTTATTGTCCATGCCCTTACCTCTTTTTCTCCTGCTGTTAAGAATGAAATTAAATCAAGAATTTTATATCCTTCTGCAATTACCCTTTCCAGTCCTGATTCATCGACTCCTAAAGATTTAAGATAATCTTTTTGCTCTTCTTCCGAAAGTTCGGAAAGCTCCTGTTCTGTTTTTGCACAGACAGCAATAGTGTCAGGACCGAAGTCTTTTGTTAAATCTTCTTCATCAACGTTTGCAATAATAAACATTGGCTTTGAAGTTAAAAGATGTAAATCTCTTGCCACTTCTTTTTCGTCATCGGTAAGTTCCACATCTTTTGCAAGTTTTCCCTGATTTAAAGCATCCTTTAGTTTTTGAACAGCTAAAAAGCGCAGTAAATCTTCCTTAGAAGCATTTCCTCTTGGCTCTGGTTGTTTATTTAATGTTTCCAAATCGGCAAGAATGAGTTCTGTATTTACTACTTCAAAATCAGATTTTGGATTTTCAGAACTCTCATGTCTTATTATGTTTTCGTTTTTAAAATGCCTTACGACCTGTGCAATTGCATCCACTTCTCTTATATGGGATAAAAACTTGTTTCCCAAACCTTCCCCCTCTGCGGCTCCTCTTACCAACCCGGCAATATCTACAAAGGAAACCGTCGCAGGAATTATAGGTGGAGGCGTAGACATTTTATGTTCGGATTGTGTTATTTGGCTAAGTAATATGAGTCTTTTATCATTCACAGGAACCACCCCAATATTGGGTTCTATTGTTGCAAAGGGATAATTAGCAACAAAAGCAGTTTGTTTTTTTAATAAGGCGTTAAATAACGTAGACTTCCCTACATTCGGAAGACCTACAATTCCGATAGATAAACTCATGTGAAGATTATAGCAAAAAGATCCCTTTAAATTGTGTGCTAAACTTAAAATATGAAATATGTAGCACTTTTAAGAGGCATTAACGTAGGCGGAAATAATAAGGTGAAAATGTCGGACCTTAAAATAATATTTGAGAAAGAAGGATTAAGAAACGTTAGAACATATATCAATAGCGGGAATGTACTTTTTGAAACAGAAGAGAATATAGAAAAAATAACAGAAGAGCTAGAAAGAAAAATATTAAAGAATCTTAATGTTTCATCTTCAATCGTAACGGTCTCATCTGATGAACTTAAAAATATAACAGATAACGCTCCAAAAACCTGGAAGGAAACAAATGATTTAAGAAAATATGTAGCTTTTATCAAAAAACCTAATAAACCCGAAGATGTCATAAAAGAAATGGAGACAAAAGAAGGCGTAGACTCAATAGACAAGGGTCCAGGAGTAATCTATATGTCTACGACCTTAGAAGGAATAACTAAAAGCAGACTTTCAAGACACATAGGAAAACCTACATACAAATTAATAACAATAAGAAATTTCAATACCGTAGAAAAACTTCTTAAACTTTGCGGAACAATTTAAAATTCTGTAGAGTTTTTTATTTTTAAATCCTCGTTATCTTTTATTTGATTGTCTTTATTCTGATCTTCTATTTTCTTTTTAACTTCCTCTTGTTTCTTTTCGGATTCCTGTATGAGATTCTTAATCTTTTCTTTATCCTGCTCTTTTACAGTCTCTTCTACTTTCTCGAGTTTTTTCTGGCTTTCTTCAATCGTTTTGTCTGAAACATTTTCATTTTCCAGAGCTTTCTTATATTCCCCTACCGCTTTATTAAGTTTTTTAGGACTTTCTTGTTGCGATACTTTTTCTACTTCCTCACTTCTTCTTTGGAGAATCTGGTTATTAAAAGACGGATCAATTATGGAAATAGCTTCCTCTGTTGCTCTTTTTAATGGATAAAGAGGATCTCCCGGAAGACTTGACTGAGCCTTAGCTGCAGTAAGTCCTCCCACTAAGATAACTAATGCAAAAGCAAGGGCAGGAGCAAGAAACCATCTGGGGATAAACCTTTTCTGTTCCCGTATCTCTCCTTCAAGAAATTTTCTTTTAAGAAGATAGCTTCTTTCTACTTTTAGCCCGTCAAAAACTTTAGTTAACTGACTAAGCTCTTCTGCTTCTTTAGACGAAGCACCGCTTTTTAATAATTCTTTAATAAGTTCATTTTCCATTTTTTAAAACCTCCTTTAATTTATTAAGTGCCCTATACTGTAATACTCTTACATTACCTTCGCTTATGTTTAGGATTTCACCTGCCTCTTTTGCCGATAAATCATTTACAAATCTTAAAACTAAAACTTCTTTTAGATTTTCCGGTAATTTACTCATGGCACCGGTTATCATTTGTATATTTGTATCTTTATTAATTTTTTCTATCAGATCTTCGTCGTAAGAGGGTTCAAGACCCATCTCAACAGTCTCTTCCAAAGATACATTCTTTTTATTTTTACGGCTTCTATAATAGTCTATTACTATATTCTTTGCCGTTTTATATAAAAGTGCTTGTATAAAGTCTTGCTTTATATCTTTCCATTTTTTCCAAACTCTCAGAAATACTTCTCCCGTAAGGTCTTCTGCCAGATATGCATCCTTAACACTCGTATAGATATATCTGTATAACTGGTCGGAATACCTTATATATATAGCGTCGAAATCTTCTGAAAATCTCATTCGGCATATTGTATCACTAATACATGTAACGAAAAAATTAAACTTTCGTTATATATTACATGAGCAAAAAATATTTAATAATTTTTACAATCTCTACAGCACTATTTCTTTCTTTAATAAGCGCAGCATCGTATGCACAAGATCAGGAAAGAACTACATTAAATACACAAGATAGATTACAGATTTCCAGAGAAGACTTCGGAAAAGAAAAATTCCAGTCAATAATAAAAGATGATAACTTTATGGTAAAAGGAAAGATTACTGCTTCCTCTTCCAACTCTATTACATTAGGTACTCTTCAGATCAATATAGATTCCAATACTAAAATAACAGGAAACATATCGACAGGAATGTATGCAATGATAAAAGGAACAGTAACAGATTCCACCTACACTGCAACTAGAATAGTTGTAGATAATAGAAATAAAGAAGATAAAGACGAAGACCAAGACAAAGACGATAATAAAGTAACAGTAACTCCCACCATAACGCCTACAATTACACCAAGTTCTACACCAACCGTTACTCCCGAACCGTCTGTTACTCCCGAACCATCGGTCAGTCCTACCGCAACACCGACCGTAACACCAGTTGCATCACCAACTCCCGAATTTGAAGTAAACGTTCCACAAACAGCTTTCAGTAGCATAGTCAAAGGACTTCAAGACATCCTTAATACTCTTACAAACCTCATAAAATAACTCTCTAAGTGGTAAAATAGAAGAATGAGAATAACAGTAATAGCTCATCCGGGTTCCAAAAGACCAAGAGTGGAAGGAGATCTTTTGGGGACAATTCACGTATACGTAAAAGAACCTCCACTTGAAGGAAAAGCAAACCATGCCATACTAGAAGCCCTGGCGAAATATCTAAATACTAAAAAATCGAATCTGGTTTTGACGTCAGGAGAAACTTCGAAGATAAAGACTTTTGAAATAATCTAAATATTCTCAAGTTTCTGTTTTAGATCATCAATTTGCTGCCGTAATTGCTCTTTCTCAACTTCGTCTTTTGCATCATCAAGCTTTTGCTGCAAATTATCGATCTGATTTTTTATTTCGTCCTCTCCTCCTTGAACCATATTTCCAAAGTCTACCATACTACACCTCCTTTGAGATTAATATTACCTTTAAAATTACAGAAACAATTCAACTTTAAGTAAGTATTTAGAAAGATGATAAAATTAATCAATGGATATAGTATCGAGTGCACCACATATTCCATATTTCACTACTTCCCGTTATAGGGTTAGTGCAATGGTGGATTTGGCAAACCCCCAAAAAGGCGAATTTGGCGCAGATTTAGGAACAGGAGACGGAAGAATCTCGATAGCTTTTGCCAAAAAAGGCGTGAATATGGATGCTTTTGAAATAGACGAAAAACTAAGAGCTCTAACAAAGGAAAACATTGTAAAAGAAAGACTAGAAAATATAAATCTATTAAATGAAGATTTTTGGCTTTCCAATTTATCCAAATATGACATTATCTGCTGCTACCCCATGCCGGATATAATGGGAAGACTTGAAGAGAAACTTAAAAGAGAACTAAAACCCGGAGCAAGAGTGGTTCTTAATTACTTCCCATTTCTTCATTGGAAAGAAAAGAAAATAAAAGATAACATTTATCTCTACATTAAATAATTAAAAAGAAGATTCTCTCCTCTTAAGGTTTATTGCCCTAAAAGAAATAGCAACACAAATAATAACAAGGATTGAACTTGCTAAAAAGGGAACCGAAAGAGATATTCCGGAAAGAGCCGCTCCAACAATGGGTCCTAAGATCTGTCCTATACTGCTATACGAGACACTTAATCCTAAGATAGAACCCTGGGATTTGGCATCCGTCTCCAATGAAATTATTGCTCCCGTAAGAGGTTGAACTATTGAGTTGGAAAGACTCATCATCAAAAGTGAAACGATAAACATGATAAAGGAATTAAACATAAACATGACAAAAAATGA
>JAJYWL010000017.1 GCA_021791545.1 bacterium | reverse complement strand
GAACAAAAAGGGGAGTCCGGTGATTTGAAATATACCTTTCTAATCCTTCAGAAATAACTACTTGCAAGCTGGAGCATTTAATACTAAAATTGCTTTTAATGTTAAAGAAGAGTGATCCGAAAGTCTTTGACCTTATCAAACAGGAAGAGAAGCGCCAAAAAGAAGTTTTGGAAATGATCCCCTCGGAAAATTACACCTCAAAGGAAGTATTGGAAGCCCTGGGCACAGTGTTAAATAATAAGTATTCCGAAGGTTATCCCAAGAAAAGATATTATCAGGGAAATGCAGTCGTCGATGAAGTAGAGATGCTTGCCGAAGAAAGAGCTTCCAAGCTTTTTAACGTTCCATACGTAAATGTTCAAGCACTTTCCGGTTCTGTCATGAATTTTGCAGTATATACCGCCTTACTTATCCCCTTAAAAGGGAAAATAATGGGATTATCTTTGTCTTTTGGTGGACATCTTACTCATGGCCAGCCTCAGTCTGCATCTGGAAAGTTTTTTAAATCCACTTTATATACTTTGGGTAAAGACGGGACTTTAGATTTTGACGAGATAGAAAAACAAGCTTTGAAAGAAAAACCGGACATAATTGTATGCGGTTTTACAGCATACCCAAGAGTGATAGACTTCAAGCGTTTCGGTAAAATTGCCGATAAGGTTGGAGCGTATTTATTGGCTGATGTATCACACATTGCAGGATTAATCGCAGCTGGAGTTCATCCTTCACCTGTTCCATATGCTCATATAGTCACAACAACAACTCACAAGACTTTAAGAGGCCCCAGAGGTGCCCTTATCATGGTTACCGAGAAGGGTATTAAGAAAGACCCAGAATTGCCTAAAAAAATTGATACAGCCATAATTCCCGGTCTTCAGGGAGGACCACATGATAATCAGACGGCAGCCATAGCAGTTTGTCTTAAAGAAGCTTCAACTTCAACTTTTAAAAAGTATGGTGAGCAAATAGTCAAAAATTCCCAAAAGCTTGCAGAAGAACTTACAGAATTAGGCTTCAATTTGGTCGGAGGCGGATCCGATAATCATCTTATTTTGATAGATCTTTCAGGTACGGGAGTAAACGGAGCAGTCGGAGCATTGGCTTTGGAAAAAGCAGGAATAGTCGTTAATAAAAATGGAGTTCCTAATGACAAAATGCCTCCATTTTATCCTTCTGGAATAAGGCTTGGAACACCTGCAATAACTACAAGAGGAATGAAAGAAAAGGAAATGAAAGTTATAGCAAAGTGGATTTATGAAGCTATAGAAGAGGTCAAGAAATATGAATTACCCAATGACAAAGAGGCAAGAAAAGTCGCATTCAAGGAAATAAAAGGAAAAATTAATAGTAATAAGAATCTGGCTAAAATTGCCACGGAAGTAAAGAAAATGACTTCTAAATTCCCTTTACCTTAATATGGCTTTATCGTTAGAAAGATTATTCGATACAGGAAGGCGTTTTGTTAGGCCTCAACATGAGATGGGAACTTCTTCACTTTTAAGCGAAGAGCAGAAAAAACAGGCAGAAATGTTTAAAGATTTAGTACATGGATGCCTTACTCATGATAGGATAAAACACGGATCTTTGCCTCATGATGGGACTTCTTCGCTCCATTTTAATAGGATAGATTTGGGTGTTTCCCATAGCTTTAACGGAGAAACTTTATACTACTTCAAAGAGGATAACCTAGGAACAGACGGAAATTTCGGAACCGATTGGTATATAGGAGATAGGAATAGGGTAATTCATAAAAGAGTTCCTTTAAAAGAAACATTATCTTTAACTACGGGTAAAATCTCGGGAAGAGCTGTTTCAGGTGAAGAAATGCATCAGATTGGTGTAAAGATAGAAAAAATCATGAATATCTTCGGAGGTAAAGTTGGCCATCAATAGAATTGAATCCCCGGATGGAAGTGTCGGTTCGCCTGAGTTTAAGAGGAAGAGGGGGAGAAAACGATCACGTTCAGCTCGAATAGGAGGAGTAGTTCATTCTGCAGTTAGAAGAGTGAGGAATGAGGGTGGAGAATTTGACCAAAATAGTGTACTTGAAAGCTATTTTGAAGAACTGCATGCAGTACAAATTGGAGAGCCTTCAGAATCTTTTTATCCTGTTCAAGATGAAGAGAATGTAGTATTTCTGGAACCCAGAAGAAAAAAGAAAAGAACTAAAGAAAGACCGGGAGAAGTATTGTTTAGCCGCACGAGTGAGACTAGTCGAGTAGAGCCCGATCTTGATGTCATAGAAGGAATCCTTAGAGACTCTTTTGATGCTCAATCTAGTCTAATGGCTTCCGGAAGATTTGACGCTTTTAAAGGAAAGGAAGATGCAGCTTTTTTAAATGCCGCATGGTCGGATCCTTCTTTCTTGGAATTGTACGACAGGATACAGGCAAAAGCTGTTCCCGGTATGCGTGATTTTGGAAAACAAGTAAGGGGAGCGGTATTTGAAAGGATGAGTTATTTATATCTTTCTTCAAGAGAAGATAAAAGAAGTGTCCCTGTTTTTGGTGAGGATATGTTGCATATTATGCAAGAACTTCATCCTGATGCCAATGTAATTGATAACGGTCTTTTGCAAGGCTTAGAGGGAGTTTATGTTCCGGACGGTCTGTTCTTAACAGAATTTGACAACAAGGTCAGAATTGACGGGATTATCGAGTGTAGTTTGGGTTGGTGGGGAACTAAGCCAAAGAAATCCGACCAGGTCTACGGGATGAAAATGATCCTAAAGGATTTGGATCCTTTAGTTTTTGATCCAAAAGTATATATCGTCTCGCCAAGGTTTGTCGGTCTAAATGATATTCCTCAGGATCACAGGATTGATTTAGAGTCGATAATAGTGCCTTTCAAACAAAGTACTTTTGTTGACGGTTTTATTCCCTCGATGCTTCGTGATTTTAGGGGTGCAAACGGTCTTACGATAAACGAACAAAGACATTCCAGGTGATATAATAACCTCATGGAAAGTGATAGAAGACCTCATTTCTTTAGAAGAGAGGCAGAAAGAGCGAGCCTTATTGAGAGAAGAGCTTACGTAAGACACGTTTCAAGACTCGTTAGGGATAGATTTAACAGATTTCAAAATGGGGATATGCCAGAAGTAGTACTTCATACTTTGGATTTCGTTCCGGCTTCAAAGAATATTTCCGACAGTTTAAGAGTAGAAATTCCCGGAAGCAGCGAAACAATCGGTTATTCCGAAGTGTTAATTCCTTTAAACAGAATCTTGGCAAGGGAAGGACTGCCTGAAAATGGTGATTCGGTAAGTCCAACAGTTCCTTATAGAAACACGGAAGAACTTAGGGCGTTTAGAGAGGATCATCCGGGAGAAAAATTGGGACTTTCACTTACCTGGGTAGCACTTGATTCTTCTAGAGATGAAGTTTCCTATCTGTTTAGGGAAAGATATATTGATCCAGAGGGGCAAGCATTATCGGAAGTTTGGGTAGCAAGAAGATTATTTGCTTAAGTTTCTTCCTCCGAACCTTCTTTGCCTTTGGGAGTATTCAATAAGTGCCTGGGCAAAGTCGTTTCTTCCTATTTCGGGAAGATTTTTCTCTATAATAACGTATTCTGCCAGGGTTGCTAATGGTCCGAATCCCGATGTTCTTAACTCTCCGCTTGTTCTTAGAACCATGTCAAATAGTGGAAGACCTTTATTTATCTTAGAAAGAAGATCGTATGTTGGTGTTTCTTTATCTTTTTCTCTTTCTCTTGCGAACTCTTCAAGTTGGAATCTTTCTCCGTAATCTAAAAAGACTGCGAGTATCTTTCCATCATTTTCTTTCGTATCTTCTTCCGCCTTTCTAAGGGTTTCGAAAACCTCGGGATATTCTTTTCTTAATCTTTCTTCCTTCCCAAGTCTTATAAATTTAACATTATTTTCCATAAAAGTATCCATATTGTTTTCTATGGTATTTTTAATAACACTCATGATTCCGTCTATTTCGTCTTTATCTCTTTTCCAGTTATCTTCGGAAAATCCCCATATTCCTATTACTTTGGTTTTGAGTTTCAGGAATTGTTTCAATACCTCCATGAGTTTAATTCCTCCCGTCTTGTGGCCTTCCGAAGTACCAAGGTTTTGGCTTTTTGCCCATCTTCCGTTGCCGTCGGGGATTATTAATATTGAATCGGGTAGATTGAGGTCATTTAATTGTGAGATTGCCAAATCTTCAAGATTAACCATGGGTAAATTATAGCAAAAATGAGGATGATTTTTATTGGTTAGGAGCGACTTCTTGCCAGATCCTTCTTGTATTCATAAAGAAGAGGGGAGCATTGAGTAGGAAATCAGGTCTTCCGGCTACATATATTGTTGGGCATGAGAGATCGTTTCCGCAGAGGTCTCTTTGATTGCTTAATGTGCCTCCGTTAAGCGATGCATTAACGACTACCGATCCTCCAATATTGATTCTCTTATCTCCCGTAGGACAGTTGTTTCCGTTGCCTCCCTGTATTACGAAATCTTTATCTGCAGAATAGAATCCTTCGATGTCTGTTGCATATGATGTATAGGAAGATTCTCCGACCGAAGGATCTACGTATATGCTTCCGGATACGCTAAAGAGTACCGTAGAGCCATGCGCTACCTTTATATTCTCTTTAAGATATAAGTTGCCGTTTACGAGTACTACAAAGTCTCCTGTAGGGAATGTATATGTTCCGCCTGTTGCATTTCCCAAAGTCAAATCTCCGGCTATTTGGTATACACCGTGGCTAAGTGAACTATTAAACATAGCTGCAGTTACGGGAGTAGGTGTAATTCCTGCCTGTTTTACGATTGAAAGGAGGTAGTTATATGAAGTTCTTACTATTCCAGGATTAACAGATGAGAAGCTTGAAGGATAGTCGCTTGGTAATCCTCCGGCAACCCATTGTGTTGAAGAAGCGCTATTTTGGCATCCTCCTGCTGTAGGAGCACCACCCGGACAGAAGTTGAAAGATCCGCTTCCTACGCTTATTACTCCGGGAGTAGCACCGCCTCCGACCGTAGGTCCGTTAAGAGATACATAGTGGGGAATAGGGCCGCATGTTCCGGCAGGTATAAAGTTATTCCACCCGTTTGGCATATTTGTATCCCCTGAGCCGCCGCTAGTAGGTCCTGCAGGATTTTCAGGTCCTGTTTGTATCCATGGGATGGAGTTACTTATTCCAAAGTTGAGGTTTGTTATATCTCCCTTGGCATCACAAGCTGCAGGATCAGGTAGGCTTCCTGCTCCAAGGGGACTGCAGGCTGTTAGGGCAAGGCCTCCGGGTCCAACTCCGGCGCTTGTTCCTACGTTTACGGTTAATGAAGTTGCAGTTGTAGGTATATATCCGGCAGGAGCGGTTATACTTACCGTATATTGTCCCGCTGGTAGGCTTGGAATTCCTCCTGCTCCTGCTATCGTATATGCTCCTGCTCCTGTTGGAACCGAAGCTGTTCCGACTACTGCTCCTGACGAATTCTTGGCTGTAACGGTAACGGTTGCAGCAGTATTTGATTCTCCGGCCTGTTTTATTCTGTCTTTGTTAGTATCTACATATACGTATCCTGAGATTGTGTATAGAGGTAGGACGTCAATCTTTGTAGCATAGTTGTTGCAAAGAGTTGTCTTTTCTCCTGCTGTTAGTCCTGGATTACAGACTTGAAGGTTGGGTAGAGTTTCATAACCATTTTGCCTTGCATCAGGTCCTGCGGTGTATGTTGCTGCTGTATATGAGCTTCCTGAGATTGAATCTCCTCTTCCTGCAACTACTGGTATAGACCATGTGTAATCAATTGTTTGTCCTGAATATGATTGGCACCCAGAAGAAGTCAATTGAGAAGTTGCTCTTTGATAAATAGGGGATTGAGCAGTAATACCCGTGCAGGTAGGTGTAGGAGGTTGTATTCCAAAATTGATAGTCTGATCTGGTCCACCGGTTACTGTTCTTGTAGAGGGTGTAGTAGCAGTAAATCCTGATGGAACGCTAAGCGTAACTGTTTCGTTTCCTGGAGGAACGCTAGGAATTACTCCTGTTCCAGTAATTGATTTACTTCCCGAAAGTGTTCCTGAATAGGTGATTGTTGTTGGTGATCCATACAATGGTTCTCCTGCATCTCTAACACCATTTCCATTGTTATCAAGGTAGACATTCGCAGTTATGTTGTAACTGCAGCTATAGTTTGCAGTAAGAGTAGCATCGTCATTAACCTGTAAATTTATATTTACATAGCTTGGATTAGCACAGTTAAGTATTCCATTTCCGCTATTAACAGCACATGTAAATCCTGTGAATGTGCAAGAAGAGGGAGTTACGGAATAGGGTCTAATATATGTATCTGTACTTCCCAAAGCGGATCCCGTGCAGGTTGCAGGGAGGCCGAATATAAGATTTCCTGCAAAAGTATTGCAAT
This sequence comes from bacterium, assembly GCA_021791545.1. Classification (GTDB taxonomy): domain Bacteria; phylum Patescibacteriota; class Microgenomatia; order Levybacterales; family UBA12049; genus JAJYWL01. The sequence continues at coordinate 3,666 of JAJYWL010000017.1, read as the reverse complement.
TTCCTATTGTGTGATTAACAGATTGTACCTGAGCAGCTGTTGGTCCTGTAGCTGATCCTACAGCGGGATTTGCTAGAGCATGTAAGACTGGAGCAGCACAGAGGACACTTGTAGTATTCTGAGTTGGTCCGGTGTTACTTCCATAACAGTTACTAGTTACAACATACCAAGAAACATTATAATTGTCGTCAACTACTTCTGTAAGACTTGTTCCTGTTGTTGTAGCGGTATGCCACGCGCCTCCAGTATAGTAATGAAGGGTATATGAGGTAGCATTAGAAGCTGCATTCCATTTAAAAGTCATGTTAGCTTGATTAGGGCTGCCATCAGTACAACTAGAGGTAGCAGAAAGTCCACCTGCATCTGCTGGAACAGAGGAGTAAGGACAGCATCCGGAAGTACAAGCACCATTGTATCTTGTGGCGTTACTATTAACGCAATATGCACCTGAAGTACTTCCGCTACACGTATTAATCTGTTTTTCTTCATGGCAGACTCCGTCGCATTGATAACCTGTGTTGCAAAGCACAGCGCAGTTATTTGCAACTCCAGCGCCAGATCCTCCGTATATCCAGCCGTTTATAGCACAATATCTATTTGTTACAGTTTGTGGACAAAACTGGTTAAGATAAACCGTAGAGCCGTTAAGAGGTATATATTTACATGCTGCGTAATTGGCATTAAGATACCCGCTTGTACTGCATCCGCTTGGGGTCGTATCGCACATGGGATGTGAAGAATCGTTAGCGCTAAAATAAAAACTATAAACTGGTGCACCGTAAACAGTGGCTGCATTTTGGATGGTATAATATGGATCTGCACAACTCGTCCACCATTTTACTTTAACTCCATAAATTGTATCGCCTTGTTGAAGGTTTGTTATTAGTGCACTTCTTTTAGTTCCGCTTCCGCTCGGCACTGTTATTGACCCGGGATATGTGGTAGAACCCACGGTAACTTGATAACCTACTTGGAAACCCTGACCGACATTATTTGTAAATGTTACATAAATAGGACAAGTAAGATAGCCACAGGTGCAACCACTGGTCGAGCAATCCACAGCATATGTTTTGGAAGGAGCGAAAGAGAAAAATGCAAATAAAAATATCGCTGAAATTAAAAAGAATTTCAAAGTTTTTATTATTTTTAATAAGTTCATGGTTGTTGTGAAATTTGATTCTTCAATATATTATATTCTTCTGGATATCTATTTTTTACAAAATTAATTATCTCATCTGCAATTTTATTATTTAAATTTGCTTTTTGGAATTCCTCGTCCGCTCTTATTTGATTTGCAGCATTCATATAAAGTATAGCTTTTTGATATCGATTTTTTGAATTGTTATATATGCTGCTTTTTAAATTTAGAATTTGTCCTTCTTTGTTTCCAGCGGAAACAAAAGAAGAATTTATTGAACGTATTTCGTTTATTATACTTAGAATCTCTTTGGGAGCGGGTTCAATCTCACATTGAGGATCCATACAAGGTGATGCGAAATCAGTCTGTTTATAATTTTTACTAAAGTTCACTTTAGCAAAAATATTGAGGTCGTTTGCAATAAAGCTATAAATTTTTGGATTTTGGGTTGCTATGTACGTTTTTATTAATGAGTCGGAAATTTGTACAAGTGCTCCATATCTTATATCAGGGGAGTTTGTCGGATTTTCCAACACTTTAAATTGGTTTATTGTTTCCGAAAGACTATTTCCTTTGTTTAAATTTAAGTTGTTAAAATTATTTTTAAAACTATCGTAACTTTTCAAATTAGTAGAGGAGGGAGTATTAACTTTTCCGTTTTGATCAACTAAAAAGATTATTCCAATCAGAGAAGTAATAATTATAAGTAAGATAAATACTAGGACAACTTTAGTATTTGAAATCAAATATCTCATACAACAAGCCTTATTTTAAGCTTAGAAAGTATGAACTTTATTGTCAAGGGGTAAAAGGGATCTTGTCTCCACTGTAAGGTGTAATTGCTTGACCTAATGCTGCTCTACTATCAGCAGTTTTATCAAATGCTGTTAAGTCATACCTTAACATATAAGTAGCGTATTTAACTATTAAAGGATGTTCATTTGTGGCTTCGGCTAAATGAAGAGAAAAATTTACTAAAACTTCAGTATATCCTTGCGTTCCTGAGGTTTTGGGTCCGAAAATTTCTTTGAACTGGTTAGCGGATGGTATATGTAAATCATAATACTGATTAAGCTGACCATTAAGATTTATAAAATCTTGGATTTCTTCTTGTGTTAAAGGAGTTTCGTATTGTTTTAACACTTTTTGGTCATTTTTAAGAAGTGCGTTTTTAATCTCTGAAGTCGTAACCGATGGAAGAGCTTTTTCTGTGGCACTTGGACTAGGTGTTACTTCAAATGAAGGAGATGGTGTTTCAGTTGGTGGAGGTGTAATTTCAAATGAAGGAGAAGGTGATGCAGAGGGCATCTCACCAGGTGTAACAATAGGAGATGGTGTTACTGGTGTAGTATCGGGACTTTGTGGTGCCTGTTGTGCACCGCATGCTCCAACAGCAACTGTTACTGCTGTTGCAGCTGCAGTTCTCCTGAAAAATTTTGAAAATCTTTCACCAAACTCCATACTTTCTGTATCTTACTATAGCAATATTAGTTTGTCAAGTTTCCTTGAAAAAGCTTAATTTCCCTGATTTCTTTTTTGTCTGTGTAACTGACTTCAACATCTTTTCCTAAATTATTGTTTTTATCAAGATCAAAAAGAGTACCAAGATTGAAATCAATATCTTGGGTGTTATTTATATTTTTAACTGAAATTAAAAAATTACTTTCATCAGTATAAATTAAATCTATGAAACTAACGGGTCCTATTTTTATCTTTATTTTTTCGTTATTGAATTGGTAAAAAATACCTTTTATGTGATAAAGATTATCAACAGGATTATATGTTGCATTGGGTGAAATTGTATTTTCGACTGTTTTTGGTATAAAGGGGGTAAGGGATATAACATTAAAAAAATTAAGAAGGTAAAGAAAACCTCCAACAAGCAAGAGAGCTGAAGTTGTCCCTATAAAAAGATATAAGAGCTTTAGAAAAAGTGGAGTCTTAGGTTTTATATAGCTATAATTTCCCTGAGGTGGTTGATAGGGAATATTTTGTGGAGTAGTTTCTACCATAAGTTAATCTTAATTTAATAACTTGAAGAATTCAATATTAATGAGCAGATGGGGAAGAGAGTGTCGCTGATGCCGAAGTCAGACTGATTGTATTTCCTGTAATGGATTTAAGGACTGATTGAGCATAGCCTTGAGCTGTAACCTGAGTTTTAGGAAGAAAGTTAACTGCTGTTTCTCCGCTTTGTCCTGCAACTGGGGTAAATGTAAGGATAGCTACTGTTCCTGTTCCGCTAATTGCTTTCTGTCCCATTCCAAGGCCTAATGCAAGAGAAATTGTTCCCGTTTCAGGATCAATTTTCTTTAAAAGTACGGCAGGATCATTAAAGAATGAACCTGGAGCAATATCTACGTTTGTAAGGAATTTAGGATCATATGAAAGTTCGAGCTGTACTGCTGTTACCTTATTGGATCCTGTCGAAATCTGGATGTTTTCTTTATTTACCTCTACTCCCGAAGAGAGAGCAAGAGTTGTCTGTGCTTGTGAATTTGTCGCTTTTGGATTTGTAATATTAGGAA
>JAJYWL010000003.1 GCA_021791545.1 bacterium | reverse complement strand
ATGCAGTCTTCTATCATTTTCTCTTCGTTTTTTGCAATGATGACACCTGAAAGTTTCATTAGTGCGGTACCTTTTTTAGAACTCTCTGAAGATTTCTGTTTATTGGGTTCTTTATAGATTTCAATTTCTCGTTATAAAACCAAAACATTATATCCTTGTTTACTTTCTTTATTTCATCTTCTGTTTCCTCTAAGAAATATTTTGGACTTTCCTGAACAAAGTCCTTTTTCTCCCAGATATATGCAAAGATAAGGAAATGATAGAAAGCCATCAACATTGAAAGAACCAGACCATGTAGGCCGTCTTTGTATCCTTCTCTTGCAAAGAACCTGCTTAGGAACTCATTTACGGGAAACCTTATCGCATCCATTCTTGAGAATTTATAACCTCTCTCAAGCATGTTTTCCGCTTCATTTGGAGCATACATAAAAACTGTCTTTTGAAAAAAATCTTTTATTGAAGAATAATTATCATGGATTATGTGATTTTGAAGATATCCTTTTTCTCCTTCAATATTTACCTGCTCATGAACATGTTTGGTTATATATTTTCCTGCTCCTTTTTTGAAAAGTCTTAGCTGGTTGTCAGGATACCAACCGGTATGCTCAATCCATTTTCCGAAGATAATATTTTTTCTAGGAATATAATAGGCGTCTTTACCGCTATTTATTGTTACTTCTCTTAACTCCTGTGCCAGTTCTTTTGAAACCGTTTCGTCTGCATCAAGACTTAAAATCCAATCACCTGTTGCTTTTTCAAATCCCAAATTCTTAAGAAGATCTATATATAGAGGGTTATTTTCCTGTCTAAAGACTTTGTCCGTATATTTTCTTGCTACTTCTTCCGTTTTGTCTGTTGAGGAGTTATTTACTACAACTATTTCATCTGCAAACTTAACCGATTCCAGGCAGGCAGCTATTCTCTTTTCTTCGTTATATACGGAAATTACAGCCGAAATCTTCATGTTTTTAAATTATCCCTGACCATTTGAATGTCAGAAATAATCTGCTCTTTAGCAATTATAATGCTCGTGACAAAATATATCAAAACTCCGACAATAATTGATGCTCCTAATGTCATAAGACCCCTTACAAAATATAAATTAAAGAAGTAGACAACTACACCCATAATTACCGTACTTATGATAGGAACAGTAACTGTCGAAAGAACACTGAAATTGATATATTTTTTTGTAATGATAACAACCCCCACAATTGAAAGAGATATCAAAGCGGAGGCAATTGCAACGCCGTTAAATCCGTAAATAGCGATAAATATTGGAGTAAGTACCCATGTTGCAACAGTCCAGAAAACCATAAGATATAAAGTAACCTTGATCTTTCCTATTGCATTTAATGCATTTGTAAGAGGCGTAGAGATGGAAGAAAAAGCTGCGTTAACGGCAAAGAAGAATAATGAAATTACTGCAGGCTCCCACTTTTCGTATTTAGGAATAAATTCTACAAAATGGGTTGAGAGTATTACCAAACCTGTTAAAGCAGGAAAAATGATGAAGCACGAAGCAAAGATTGCCTTCTCTATTGCTTTCTTTAATACGTCTTTTTCATTCTGGAGCCTCGAGAAAGAAGGGAAAGTAATCCTTATTACGTTATCCATGATAAGTCTTAATGGCATATATGCCCATTTCTGGGCAAATCCGATATAACCTACCTGTGCAATAGGAAGAGCTTTACCTAGGTATGCCACAAATAAATCATCTTTTATTAACCCCAAGAAACTATTCGCCTGGAAAGGTATTCCGAAAGAAAGAAGTTTTCTCGCAACATCTTTTGAAAGACCCAGTCTAATTCTCCAAGGATTAATTATATATATTGCGATAAGTCCGGAAAGTCCCCTTGCCAATACGGCAACAGTAAAAGCTGTTACGCCGTATCCTTTCCAAGCAAGAAAGACGGCCGTTACATTAAAGAACAAAACTTCAACTATTTGAGGAATTACAAGCTTTTCAAAACGAAGCTCTCTTTCCATAAGAATCGAAGGAATCGTCTTTAATGAAGAAAGAAAGAACGATATGGCAAGTGCCTGGAAAAGAAGAATCTCTTCTCCCTGCAGATGATAAAATCTTGAGACGAAACTCGATGATAAAAGTGCAATCGCGACAACCGAGACTACAAGAATCTGTTGTATGGTGAAAGTTGTCTTTAGATCGTCTTCTGTTATCTGCTCTTTTTTCTGGATAAGCGCTGCCGCAAGACCTATATCCGAAAAGTAGGAAAGAAAAGCAATTGCGGCTGAAACGACAAAGTAGACTCCGAACACTGAAGGAGAAAGAAAAATAGTCAGTAAAAGATTACTTGCAAAACCTACGAGTTGGATTATGAAGGTTCTTGAAGTTAGGGCGAATACTCCCCTTATCGACCTTTTTGTTACAGCGGCGATATCAAGCTCTTCCATTTCTTAAATCCTTCCATAAAGAAAAGCTTTCTCTAATAGCTCTAATAATTACCCTTAAATTTCCCCCCGTTTGATCTCCGAATAATCTTGGATAATGATTGACTTCAACTTCCAAGATTCTAAGTTTTGCCTTTTTTGACTTTGCGAGTATCTCTGTCGTAATCATCGCACCTTCCGATTTAAGAGGCATAATTTTATCTACTGCTTGCCTTCTGAACAGTTTGAAACCACAGTCTATATCCTTAAAGTAAAAACCGAAAAATACCAAATCCCAGATCTTTAGAAGATTCATTAACAAGTGCCTGAAGGGATGGTCACTTCTTTTCTTCCTGTGACCTATAACGACATCCGCATTCTTAATTTTGGCCAAAAATTTTGTGACTTCGGAGAAATCGAACTGTCCGTCTCCGTCATTAAATACGATTAAGTCATACTTTGCGTTTTTGAATCCCTCTTTAAGTGCTGCCCCATATCCTCTGTTAGGAACATGAGAAATAAGCCTTAAATTTAGATTTTGTTCCGCTAGTTTTTTTCCTATTGCCGCAGTCTTATCCGAGGAACCGTCATCTATCATGAGTATTTCCCACTTGTCTGCAACTTTTTTTGCTACCGGAATTGCTTTTTTAACTACCTGTTCTATATTTTTCTCTTCATTCCAAAAGGGGAAAAAAATCGTAAGTTCAGGGACTTTATTCATATAGCTTTCCTCCTAAAGATTATAACAATAATCAAGGCTAATATGCCACAGACAGAAATAATATTTGCAAGAATCTCTGTGAGGGTTTGTGAGTAATAAAGAGTAAGAGTATGCGAACCCTTTGGAAGCATTACCGAAATTCCGGAGCTAGTCACAGAATATCCGAATTTATTCCCGTCAAGTTCTGCCTTCCAGAAAGGAAAGTAAGCGATTGGTACTCTAATCTTTCCTCCATCTTGGGATTCATATGAAACGATATATTTTCTGGGAGTAGAAGATTCACTTATTATGTTTACGTCTCCTTGCCTTACAGATACGGCATTGGGAATTTGATCGAAAGAAGTCGGTTTCGAAAAACCCTTCGGCATATATTCATTGGTTACATTCGACGTTACCCATTTTAGGGAATGGCTGTTTGTAAAATCTTTTGATGATACATTAGTGTATGTCTGGGCAAAAAAGTATTTGGAGTTAAAACCCGATACAGCCAATATAAGAGAAATAAAGAAAAGCACTGTAAACAATTTTTTCTTTGCAAAAAGATCAAAATAGTAAACCACAGAACCTCCTATAAAAGATATAAAGAAGGATGCTAAAAGAAGAAATCTCCAAGGATACTGAAAAAACCCCATAGGCTTTATCAAATCCCAGACAGGTTTTGAGACATCAAGAGTAAGAAGTACCGTCAATAAAAGCCCGGAAAGAGAAAATAGAAAAACAAATATTTTCTCTTTTTCTTTTTTCCTGAGAATAAAGGCAAAAACGAAAAGAACAATTCCTGCAAGGGAAAGTAAGATATGTAATTTCCCTATCATAAAGGAAACTCCGTCTACGCATCCTTTTACAGAACCTCCGAATCCCCAAGGACTTGCCCAAAGTTGGTTAAGGCAAACAAAATGATCCCTATAATCTGCTCCTCCTCCAACCTGCGAAATTACGTTGGTAAAATTCATTTCAGAAAGGGCGGGAAGCCAATAAAATGCAGAGATTAAAAGACCAAAGACTAAAGGAGTCAAAAGAAAAAGACTTTTTTTAATACTCCTCTTATTCATCAAACTAAGAAAAAGCCAAAAGATAAAAATGAAAGGAGTAACCATTAAAGCCGTAAGGTTATGGCTTAACACCACAAAAGAAAATGAAAAGGCTCCTAGCAAAAGATACCTCAATTTATTGGTCTTATTAAGCTTCAGAAGAGAATAAAAAACCAGAGGAATAAAGGCATACGCCCAAAACTCCGCAACATCGCCTCTCACATATATATCTACTGCGTGGTAAGGAGCAAAGGTATAAAGAAGACCCGATATTGCCCCGCCCATTTTCCCCCAAACTTCTTTTCCAAGAAAATACATCGAAAATCCCGAAATAAAAATTCCCACAAACATCATTATTTTTGTAGATAAAAGAGGATCTAATCCGGAAAGGTTAAATAAAGATCCAAAGTAATATGCAAGAGGGGCATAAAAATTAAAAATAGGATAACCGTAACCAAAACCCAGATCAGAAACCCATCTTACAGGAAACATCCCGAATGAAAGAGACTTTGTCATTTCAAAGACTCTCTGGACCTGAGTATTATCATGGATTGGGAAAAAACCGGAATGAAAAAGAGGAAGCACCGGTATAAGAAAGAACAGTAGCACTAATAAAGATAATAAATATTTTAGATATTTCATTTTATTTTCTTAAAGTAAGAATATATTGCGTAGAAAATCAAAGTAAAGACTGCGGCAAAAGAAATAAAATCTGCTGTCATCCTTAATGGTGTTTCACTTAATTTACCCTGCACTAAATGATTTCCTTTTGGAACATTAATTTCCATAACACCATATTTATTATTGTAATTAATCTTTGTGCCGGTACCGTCAATCTTAAATTCCCATCCGGGATAATAAATTGTGTTTATTTTTACGGTTTCATTTTTCTCCAATGAAACATTGAAAGAAATGGAATTTGATTTTGATTTAAGATTACTTATATTTCCCTTTGCAACTACCTTCGACGATGGAGCACTTAAGGGAAAAACTTTTACCCATAAAGGCATAAGCTCATTTGAAGAAGTAGTTGTTGCCTGATTGGTTACATAAAAACCGTCTCCTCTATCTACCTGATAATTGGGAACCGCATGAGGAAGAACAAAAACTACCGCCGAAAGAGAAAGGATAATTGCCAGAATAGTAAATTTCTTACCCAGCTTACCCAGATATCCTGCAATAAGAGCTACGAGAAAAATAAGTATTGAAAGTACGGTCCATGGATAATTTATTTCCGAGAGTAACGGAAGTTTCCATAACAAAGAACTTGCCGAAAACATAAGGAAAGAAATGACTAATGTAGAAATTATTAAAAATGAAAGAACTTTTCTTTGTGATTCTTTCTTAAACTTTAATATAAAGAATAAAATGACAAAACCTAAAGCCAAAAGCTGAGGAATTCCCAATTGATAACCAAATCCGTTCGGATCAGTCGGTGTTCCATATCCCCATTTAGGAATAATCAGATCCAATGGTTTAACAAAATAAAGATTCCTGTCCGCAATAGGAATCTTTGAAAGAAGAATCAGATTCTTCTCAAATATTGCAGGGATCCAGAAAAATGCAGAAAGACACATGGAAAAAACCAAAGAACCAAAAAGTCTAAAAACAAAATTAAATTTTTTATACAAAAGAGAAGCGACAACAATAAGGAAAATTATAAGACCGAAAAGAACCGTCATTATATTGTGTGTTGCGACAAGAAGAGCAAAAAAAGCGGAAGTTGCAAAGAAATATTTCAAGTCCTTGCTCTCATATATTTTCTTTATTCCCCATAAAATCAGAGGAAATAAAACAAAAGACAAAGATTCACCAATCGACCCCCTTACATAAAGATCAACAATCCTATACGGAACGTATAGATAAAAGATTCCGCTGATTAAACCGGCCCACTTGTTCTTCCAAAAGTTAGAAGAAAGAAGATACATTGAAATAAATGAAAAAATAACACTTAGTGAAAAAAGGATCTTGATGCTTCCTACAAAGCCCATTTTTAGAAATACAAAAATAAGGCCAAAGTAATAAGGCAAAGGGTAAGCAAAATTAAAAAGAGGATATCCATATTGGAAATTAAGATACCCGCTAAAACGTGCAGGAAACTGCAAATCCTTAATTTCCCTATACATATCGGAAAGCCTTACGACAGCCCATTCTCCGTCGTGTGTAGGGAAAAAACCCTGTTTAAAATAAGGGAGGATAAGAGGCAGACTTATTAAAAATGCTAAGACAAAAAGACCTAAGAAATATAAGATTTTACTTTTCATTTCAGATTACTTTGGCAGCACCTGATAAACTCTGTAATAGAAGTTAGTATTGCCCTGTTTCACCTGGAAAAGAAGCTTTAGAGGAAAATCCGAAGGAATTACCCTATGTTGAGGCTGATAAAAAATAAAGTAAGTAGGCATTTTCTTTGAAGCGTCTTCTACTTCCTTAGGGAATGAATTTATAGGCCAGAAGCCTTTTACAGTCACATTCTTGTTCTGGAAGAAATACATTTCCATTGCCTCAGGCATCAGACCAAAAGTTCCTTCGGTTGCTACATAAATCTTTCCTTTTTCTGCTTGTTGCCTAAAAAAAGATACACTTTCCTTTACTCCCCAGCCTGCTGCCGATCCGTTTGAATACTGTCCCCTGTCAGAATCTGCAACAGGAGCATTAGCAGGATCCATCATGAACTTGTAACTTACAAATCCGGGAAGAGACAGGAATACTACGAGTAAAACCAAAGGAAGTATTATATTCGACCTTCTGAATGAAAGATACCTCTCGATCTTTAAGACAATAAAATCTAAAGCCCACGCCATCAAAGGAAGAAGTGAAAGACTCATAAAGAATATGTATCTTGGAAACAGTACTTTTCCAAAAAGAGCTAATGCTATAAAAGGAAGAACAAAATACAATACCAAAATAAGTTTTTCCTTGAAGAATTTGTTTAAAAAAATAAGAGATACTGCAAGAAGAATTAAATAAGAGACCGTCGAATATTGGAACCACCAAGTAATAAGCCCGTTAAGGTTTCCCAAAAACATTGCAAAAGGATGATGAATCCATTCGCTGACCGGATATATAAAAGTAGCATTCTTTGCGGAAATCATTTCGTAAAGAGGAGAAAGTCTTAAAACGTTATACATTCCATAACTTATTCCTGCGGAAAAACCTGCAAGAAGTATCCACTTACCGAGTCTTTTCAATAACGGTTTTTCTCGGAAATTGAAAAGAACTAAAGTGAAAGGCAAAAGATAAATGCTGAAAAAATTTGTACTTTTGGTAAGGGTTCCAAGTCCCGTTATTATTCCCAAAGTATATGCTATATCAAGCCTTGATCTTCTTACCAAAAGGACAGAGAAATACAAAGACCAGACGGTAAAAGTCCCGACCATTCCGTCCATTAGAGCCATCCTGTCGTAGACGAATGCGAAGGGATAGAAGATATATATCAATAAGGTAAATAAAGAGACTCTTTTATTCTTGAAAAGCTCATAGGATAAAAGCCAAAGTCCCCAAAGAGTGAAAAATCCGGAAAGAACGGAAACAATTCTTCCCGCTATAAGAGGGTCTTGAATGAATTTCATAAATACCATTACAACCCAGACAAAAAGAGGTTGTTTTCCGTCTGTTAACGAAATGAATCTCCAGGAAGAGTCATGGAGAGCAATCTGTGCCCATCTTAGATATATTGCCTCATCAGTAAACATCGGAAGATTTGAAAGTAAGGGAAGTCTTATAAGAAAGTAAAGAGCGGAAATAGAAAGAAAGAGAAAAATCTCTTTTTTGAATCTTTTTAAAAAGTCCATAACCTAACTTTGATTATACAAGAGGCTACAATCTTAAGCAAACTTTTTGAAGAGAAAAACAATCAATACTAATAAAGCTGAAATAGCTACAGAAGCAAGCTGTGTAGATACAAGGATTGTTTGTACGGGTGGATCCCAATTACCCCAGGCAATAAACGGAAGATATTGGAAAAGACTTAGTATAGAAATCACAAAAACGGGAATATAAATGTAATATTTTTTGGGCGTAAGAGCGGCAAAAGGAAGAACGTATAGAAAGTACCAGGGCTGATAAACAAATCTAAATGTTGCCAGAAATACAGCAACAACCATAAAAAGAGATGAAAAAATAAAGATATGCTCCCAGTTTATTTTTTTCTTTGAATATTTTAGATATCCAAGATATAAAATTACAGGGGCAAGAAGTCCTGTCGCAAATTTAATCCCTACGGAAAAAAGATATGCTGCAGCACTATTTATATATGATCTTTTTATAAAAAGGTATAAAGCCAGTACACAGAAGAAAAGCATGGGCATATCGTTATGGGCAGATACAAAAGTCTCTATATAAACCAATGGATTTAAGGCAAAGAAAATAAGTCCAAGGTTTTCGTTTTCAGGAGAAACTTCTTTAAGTATTTTTGAAATAAAATAGGCAGTTCCAAGTAAACTTAATCCAATCATTATCTTGAACAGAAAAAAGGTTGGAAGAAAATAATTTAAACCTATATAAGAAAGAGGCACAGTCAATACCAACCAGAAAGGACCATATGGATAAACCCTATGTACCCATCTCATAAAGTTAATCATTGGATCATGAGGAAAAGCCAAGGCAGGAGTCGTATAAGGGTTTTGTCCATAATGGGTAATTATCTTAGCGTCAAACATATAGTTAAAAATATCGTAGGAAAAAGCATTATAGGAAAGGATTAAAAAAACAAAAGTCCCTAAAATAAGAAACCAGATTTGTTTTTTGGTCAGTTTCTTTTTCCACCCCAAGTAAAAAAATATGAGGTAAAAAACAAAGGCAAGAACCATAAGGATACTGAAAATCATTGCCGATTCAGGTCTTTGAAAATATCCTACATATTGGAATTTCTTTTCCAAAAATTGAAAGATTGAAGATCTTGATAGAGTCAGGTCTAAATCAACCTGTGTAAAGGAGTATAAAAATAATGAAAAAAGATAAACTAAATAGGAAAAGAATAAAAGATAAAGCTTTTTCATAAAGCCCTGTATTTACCGGACAAGTCATTATACCTTATCCTTAGAAGTTCCAAGAGAGCATTTATTGAATCTTTAATAGGACTTACTCTTCTTGATTCAACATATAACCACTCGACAGGAACCTCTTTTATTTTAAATCCCTCTTTTTCGGCTAAAAACAAGAGTTCGACGTCAAAACCCGCTGTTACCGAAGAACCTGAAATCTTCTTGTAACCATGGTGAAATTTTTCTAGTTTGGTGAATAATTCTTCGGAAGCATTATCTCTGAACATTTTGAATCCACACTGTGTATCCTGTATTCCCCTTATTCCTACTATCAAAGTCCTTAATATGATCATTCCCTTTGCCATAAGAGCTCTTGTCCAAGGAGCACCTTTTCTAGTACTGTTTCTGCTTCCTATAACAATGTCGTAATTCTTACCCATGAAAGGCAAAAGTTTCTCTACTTCTTCTATTGGAGTTGCCTGATCCATATCGGTAAAGAGTCTGTACTCACCTTTTGCAGCAAGCATTCCGGATGATACTGCTCCTGCTTTTCCCAGATGCTGGTTTTTTATTATCTTGAATCTTTTGTTTTCTTTGGAGAATTTCTCTACGAATTCCTGGCTTCCGTCGGAAGAACCGTCATCAACAACTATTACTTCGTATTCAAACTTCTGTCTATCAAGGAAATGTTCTACTTTATCCAAAACACCTTTTCGGAGGTTTGCCATTTCGTTATACGAGGGTATTACAACAGATAGAAATATCTTTTCCACAATAAGATTATACAAAAAATACTTTAAGTGAACAATTACATTCCCATTTCGGTCATGTTATCTTCTCCCTGAAAGTCTTTTTTCGATTCTTTAAGGAATAAGGCGACAGCCGCACCTATTAATGTAAATACGGCAGAAACCTTAAATACAATTTCAAAAGAAGCAATGTTTGCCTTTATTACCATAAGATAAGCTGCCTGCTGAAGAGCCTGAGGATTTAAAGTGTTAATTATCGAATATTTATTTACTGCAATTAGATTTGAGGTAACGCTATCCGTAAGAACGGTCGCAAAAATAGCTACACCGAAAGCTCCGGCAATATTTCTTACCAAAGCAAGAATTGAAGAAGCCACCCCTACTTCGTCATGTGGAACTGTTGCTATTGCAGCATTTGTAAGTGGAGCAAAAGTAAAACCCAGACCAAGAGCAAAAGCAAACAAAAGAATAGAAAAATGGACCTGACTCCAGGTAAGATCTATTCCCGAGAAAAGATAGAGTATGAAGGCTGCCCAAACAAGTCCGGAAGATACTATATATTTAGGAGGAAATCTCGTAACAAGTCTTGCTCCGGTCTGAGCAGCTATCATCATTCCCAAAGCCATCGGGAGAAAGAGATATCCTGTTTTAGTAACCGAGTACCCAAGATAATTCTGCACGAAAAGAGGAAGAAGAAAAAGACCACCAATCATTCCCATGAAAGTAATAAAAGATGCTATTAAAGAAATTGAAAACTCTGGAATTGCAAAAAACTTTAAATCTACAACAGGTTCTTTCTGTCTTTTTTCTATAAAAATAAATAATACCAATGAAACTATTGTTATTATGTAACTTATTACACTGTTAAAACTAAGCCATCCCCAGCTCTGACCCTGGTCTAAAACTAAAACCAAAGTACCCAAAGATAAACCAAGAGTGAGAGAACCAAAAATATCGAAATTCTTAATTCCTCTAATTTTTTGTACAGGTTCCTCAATAAATTTCATTGCCATCAAGGCACCTATTATTCCTATGGGAACATTGATATAGAAAACCGATCTCCAGGAAAAATTATCTATTAAAGGTCCTCCCAATAATGGCCCGAAGACGGCAGCTACTCCGAAGACGGCAGACCAAAGTCCCATCGCCTGAGCTCTTTTTGCCCTATCTCTGAATGTGAAAGCAATGATTGAAAGGGCTAACGGATAATCTATGGAAACCGTTATAGCCTGTAAAATCCTGAAGATGACCATTTGACTAAGGTTTGCAGAAAGCCCTGCCAACATCGAAGTGATTACAAAGCCTATTATTCCGAAAAGATACAGAGGTTTTCTTCCAATCATGTCACCAAGCTTTCCGAAAATAGGAACAAATATGGCGTTGGCGATAATATAGGCAGTAGAAATCCAGCTTGCCTGAGAAACTGTTATCCCGAAATCGGATATCATTTTGGGTAAAGCAAGATTTACTACGGTTCCGTCAAGTCTTCCCAAGAAGCTTGCTATCATTACCGTAAGCAGCACAATCCACTCATGCGGATGAATCCCTTTTTGCTCTTTATCTTTCATAGGACTAAGGAGTATCGGTATAGACTGTCATTTTTGCAGACATACCGTTTTTAATCTGAGGATATTCGTAAGCATTAAATCTTGCGTAAACTACAAACTGCTGGGTAGGTCTTTCATTAGAAACAGAAAACTGCAATTGTGTCTGTTTTGCCGTAGGACTTATTTCATCAACATATCCCCAGAATGTCTGACCGGGCAAAGCGTCTACTGTAAACGAAACAGGCTGTCCCACTTTAACTTTATTAAGACCTTTGTTTTCGTCTATTGTTCCGGCAACTCTCATGTCCTTAAGACTTATTACCTGAACTACCGGTACTTGAGCAGAAGCGATACTTCCTATCTGTTTATTAACAGATACTACCAAACCATCCTGATATGCATTTAATGTTTGAGTACCAACGGTTGCCAGTGAATCTCCTCTTTTTACCATTTCTCCTTCATAAACCTTAACATCCAGGATTTTACCAGGAGCATCAGGAGATATACTGGTAATTGGTGCTTGCACCAAAGAATCTTCAATAGAAACTCTTCCTCTATAAAGTTCATAGAAAAGAAAAGCACCAATAATTAATATTGAGACAGTAGCTACCACTAAGACTCTTACTACTTTAGGATCTCTTAATTTTTTAAATAAATTTCTTATTTTTTTCATAGTAATGTATAGTTTTTAGAAATTACGCTTGCAGGGTTTGTTATTACTTTGTCGTTGTCTGAAAGTCCTCCCATTATTTCTGTTCTCTCATTTGTAGTATCTCCGACTTCTACTTTTTTAAGAACCGGCTTATTGTTTTCCATTACCCAGACATAGTTGTTTCCAAGAACTGTCCATGAAGGAACAAGCATCACTTTTTGTGTAAAGTTACTTTTAATAAGAACAGTTCCTGTTTGACCAAGAATTGCTTGCGAAGAATTTAATCCGTTTGCCTTTATATCTACTTTGTAAACACTTTCACCTGTAGGAAGAACTGTTTTTTGAGGATAAATCTTATCTACGGTCCCTGTTATTTTGTTTGAAGGATTACTGTCCAAAGTTATAGTTGCTTCATTTCCTACACTTATAAAGTCTATGTCCTGTTGTCTTACATTTGCGCTAAAAACCATAGAAGATGGATCTGCAATGACAAATGTCGCAGCAGGTGAAATATTTGTTCCTGCATTTGTTGCATCTTCGTGCATTACAATTCCGTTTATAGGACTCGTTAATGTAGATAACTGTACTGCAGAATTCGCAAGTTCGACATTTAATACCGAATTATCCAAATTCATCTGGTTCTGGTCCAAAAGTCTTTTAACAATATCGTTAATGACATTTACCTGAGTATCTCCCGAAACTCCTGCTCCCTGCTGGTTTAAGGATGTCTTTTGCTGATTTTGAGCAATATTATCCTGTGAGTTTTGCTGTGTCTGATCAAAAGTATCTCTAGTTGACTGATATGTATTCAATGCCATCTGAAGTTTTCTTTGAAGATCGGAAGAATCAAGTTGTGCAACAGTCTGTCCGGCATAAACCGTATCTCCTTCTTTAAAAGGAAGGTAAACAAGTTTTCCGCCTATCTGGAAGGTGAGTGTTGCTTTGTTTTGTGAATCGGTAGAACCATTCGCGAGAATATTAGAACCAACGGTCTGTATATCTGCTGTTTTTATATCCGGATTCTCTGCACTTGCCTTAGCTAAAAGAGAAATCCCAAGTATAGCAACGACTACTATAAGTAAGGTTATTCCTGAAAGCTTAAGAAAATCTTTTTTTGTAAATTTTTTATTTTTCATTTATTTGAGTTACTAATTTTTTAAATATTCTGAGTAAATCTTTTTTATCCTCTTCCGAAAGATATGAAAGCATTTTATTTATTTCTGCATGTCTATGTTCCATTGCTTCCTTTAAAAGAGTCTCTCCTTTTTTAGTTAATTTAATTTTTACAACTCTTCTATCTTCTTTATCATCTTCTCTAATAACCAATCCAAAATCTGAGAGTTTAGAAATTAAAGAAGTTGTTGTTGGAAGTGTCGTTCCAAAGTAATCTGAAATATCACTCATTTGAGCACCATTATTTTTTTTGATAAATAATAGGGCGTCAAATTGAACCATCGTAAGATGTGAGGACTTCAAGTTAAAATGCATTCTTCCCTTCATTGTTTTCGAGAAGTCTCTCATGAGTTCCATTATCTCGTCATTTACTTTAGTTGTCATATTATTAGATAATCTAACAATTTGACATTATAAGTATTATCCTGAAGAAAGTCAAGAGTTATCTTTTTCTTTTCTTTGTTGAGGATATAGGGGTTTAGGGGCAGCACTAAACGGATACTGAACAACCTTTCTTCCAGAGACTTTGGTTTTTATTGTACCATCTATTAAGGAAATTCTTCCTGCATCTATATCTCTTAACAGAGCTTCTTCGTCTACCGTAATAACTGTTCTTACATTCACCGCTCTTTTTATATCTTCTATGCTCATTTTGGGAAATCTTCTATGTAAAGCTGCAAGCACTCCCTCTGCACGGAGGGCACCTCTTCTATTTGCAAAAGCTTGCGCGTCTATTGAGGCGACTATATCGGTATGCGTGTATTTAGCAAAATTATCTCCTAAAGATTGAAGAAGAAGTAGATATTGTATTGAAACCTTTGAATCGGGATAAATATGGGTATATAAATCGGCTCTTCTTGATGCTACTCCTCTATAACCAGGAAACTTATCGGCAAAAGCTACCTGTTCTCTATTCTCGCTTCGCTCTTCTCGGGTCAATCTATTTATCAAGTTTTTTCTTCTTCGTCTTTTTCTTCCCAAGAGATTTGATTTCTTTGCATGAGGAAAAGCTTTGGCTTCTTCGGGCGTTATTCCTTTCTCCCAAACTGTATATATACCCATCATTTCTGTAGGAACGGAAACCAAAGGAACTTCTCTTCTTCTTGAAGGCATTCTGAATATCTCAACATTTCCGAATTCTCCCGCTTTTATGGGCTTTCTGGACTGATCTTCACCATCCTCAGGCACAACCCCTTCTTGTTGCAGGGTTTCTTCGGGTATTCGAGGCTCATTCTCCATGAAAAACATTCTAGAGTCTCTCTGATTAAAAAAATGTTATAAAGCTGTAAGACTTTAGAAAGAAGCTAAAGGAATATTATTGAGAAGCAAATTCGGATTCCATGATTTTTTTTATTTTCTCCGCATCCTTAATTATCTTTTCAGATTCCTCATGTCTGGGTCTTTCAATTTCGACATTCAAAACTTGCTTTATTTTCCCTTTTTCCATTACCATAATTCTGTCTGCAAGAAGCAATGCTTCTTCTATCGAGTGAGAAACCATAATTATTGTTTTTCCTGTTTTAAACCAGATATCCAATAAATACTTATGCATCTCTTCTGTTGTTACGGGATCCAATGCAGAGAACGGTTCGTCAAGCAATAGAACTTTAGGTTCGACAGCAAGAGCCCTTGCTATTCCCACTCTCTGACGCTGTCCTCCCGAAAGCTCTCTCGGATATCTCATCTTTAACTCTTTCAAATCCATCATTTTCAAATATTGATTACTTATTTCTTTTACTTTTAACACTCCATATCCTTTAATTTTATTTACAAGAGAAACGTTTTCTTCAACATTCATCCAAGGAAGAAGCGCACCCGACTGAAAAACCATTGAAATTCCCTCCGGTTTTTCGATTTCTCCTAAAGTTTTATCCTCTATTCCACCGATTAATCTTAAGATTGTCGATTTTCCACATCCTGAAGGACCAACAATACATAAAAATTCTCCTTCATTAACACTAAAAGTGACAGAAGACAAGGCAGTAGCCTTAACAACCTTATACTCCTTACCCACATTTATAAATTTAATTATTTCAGTCAAATTTAAACCTTTCCGCTAGATGCAAAAGTTTCTGCCAAACGAAAAAATTAATTAGTGTAATAATAATCACCATAACAATAAGTGTGACAAGGAAAACAAAATCTTGACCCTGATAGAAGGAATTAACAAGAAGACTTCCAAGACCTAATGGATCAGAATTTGAACTACTATTGGGAACAAAACTGTGCAGAGCTTCGGCAACAATCAAAAGACTCCATCCTTGTGCCCAAGCCAAAAGAGAACCGGTGATTATATAGGGGAATATTGAGGGGAGAATGACATATCTTAATCTATTAAATCCTCCGATTCTGAATATTTTTGCCGCATCCAATATATCTCTTGGAATTGTCTTTAATCCTCCTATCATTGAGAAAACAAGATTCCAAAGCATTGCCAAGAACAAAATGAAAATTACTGCTCCTTCTGTTAAGTTTAATTTTATGAAAGCTACTACAACTATAGGGAAAAAAGCCAAAACGGGAATCGATTGGATTATGTCCGATATAGGCAAAAGAATTCTTTCACTATTCTCACTTTTAGTAATAAGAAGGGAAATAGGTATAGATAAAAATAAGGAAAAAAAATAAGATATTAATAACCTTATCAAAGTATTAATTGAAGCAAGTAGAATAGTTCCGAAAGACAGGTCCTTAAGATTCAAAGCAACATCCGGAGTAAAAAGTTTAAAAAGAAATAAAAATAAGATAACTAAAATTGCTGAAACCACAAGAATGGAAGAAAGGTTCATTTTTCTAGAAGTTAAATACGAAAAGTGATAGTGATGATAATAATGTCTTATTGCCACACTTTAAGTGTAGAACTTTTAGGAACTAAAGTGAAGTTCTAGACTTTAGAAAGAAGCTAAAGTAATGTATAATTGATCTGAACAAAAGCCGCGTTCGTCTAGTGGCCTAGGACATCGGGTTCTCATCCCGAAAATCAGGGGTTCAACTCCCCTACGCGGTACTCAATGCAAAATCGTCTTCTCGAACATCAAGAATAGCTTGATATTGCGGGCTAAACTGCTGGTTCGATAAACCAGAATATCGCCAGGCAAGCCCAGAGGGACATATCGAACCAAGAAGTACCCTACGCACGCCCGGCTCTGATTTAAGATAAGTCTTGCCCAGATCTTTAAATTTATCTCTCATAAACTTTTCAATATCGGTAAAATTATACTTGTCATATACAGTTTTTCCTAAAACTAGTTCAGCAGCAGTTATTCTATCCTCGTAAATTTTGCTTTGTTCTTTATAAACCTCATCTGTATAAGTTCCCATCAAATTTTTTTCAACAAGAACCCCCATTAATCTTTTTTGCAACAATAATTCTGACTCTGCTTTTTCTCTTTTTACCATCAAAGAATTAAAACTTTGATTAAAACCTTTCCTAAGAAGCATTATAAATACCTCAAGTTTTTTCTTAGGCGGTGTGATCGAATGTAAAAATTCAATCAATGAATCATTCAGTACTTGTACTTTTATAGATGGTGCCCCACAACGACCTTTGCAAATATAATAGGCGTATCTTTTTGATCTTCCCTTACTCCAACCTCCTGATAAATTTCCTCCACACCTACCGCACTTTATCGATCTTCTTAGGGGAAAATCCGGATTGTCTTTAAGTCTTTTCCCAACAGTCATTCCGCAACGATTTCTTCCATCTATAATCGCCTGAACTTTATAAAATTGTTCTTCAGTTATCATTGGTATATGTTGCCCTTTTGCTTCCTCTTTGTATTTTTCCGAAGTAATAAAACCTGCGTAAAACTTGTTACGAAATATTCTGTCTACAGTTTGTGCTCTTAACATGTGTTCTTTTCCGAAAACAAACTTACGAAGACCCCATTTATTCATAATTTCTGCCATCTCAGACATGCTTTTAGTGCCAGTTGCCACCAAATTCCACGCTTTTTTCATTTTGTCGAAAGAAACCTCGTCCTTAATCGCATAACCATCTTTAATTAGATATCCAATTGGTACTTTTGCAATACATAAACCGGATAAAAATCTGGCTCTTAGTCCATTTCTAGATCTTTCGCTTCGAACATCATTATCCATCTGGGCAAATCCTGCAAGCATTGTTTCAATTAGTTTGTCTGTTGGGCTATTCCCTGTTGGTTCGGTTGCCGATATTAAAGTAATGCCATATTCAGCCAGTTTTTTCCTAATCGCCAGATAATCTGCTGTTTGGCGGGATAATCTATCTACCCGATAGACAAATACCGCATCGACAGTCCGACGATTCTTTCGACAAAATTCCAAAAGCTTAATCAAAGTCGGCCTACCGGTGATGGTTTTAGCTGATCTTCCCTCTTCCCGAAAAACCTCGACGACTTCAAATTGGCGCCTGGTTGCTTCTCTTCGGCATATTTCTTCCTGGGTACTAAGCGAAAAATTTTCAACTTGTTCTTCGCTGGACACCCTTAGATAAATGACTGCCTTTCTACCTTGTTGTAATACGTCTGTAAACATATTTTTAAAATGAATGTAGTAGTTCTTTCACAGTTTTATTATTAAAGATTTTTCTTTCGTACTCTTCTAACCAATTCTCAATAAGATATTCAAATGAGGCAATAAGGGATTTTACTTCTTCCGTAGAATAATTCGTGCCTAATATTTCCTTAACCTTCTGCAGCGTTTTATCCTCAAATGATTGCTCCGGAAACATTTCATTAAGCGCATTAATAATGTTATCTGACTGTGGAAAACGGCTGACATCAAAACGAGGATTATTTTCTTGTGGAGTAGTATTTGTAATCGTAGCTAAATTAGTAGTAGTTAAGTTTTTCATTCTAGACTGTATTATTAACTGTCCATATATAGACAGTATATAGCCATCTTGAGGCTGCTGTCAAGTACTAAAATGATTCCAGTTGACTTCTTTTAGCTTCAATGATAGACTCTAGGCCACTTAGAAGATCCTGCCCTCTAAAAGGGCTATGAATAATAGTGACTACCAACAGGAGTTACAACTAATTCATCAGTTACAAACGCATACATTGTCTGTAGGACATACCTATCTTCTCATTCTCTTTGCTTTACCGTTACCAATTCACTGGAAACTTGCAATTTACCATTTCTTTATGAGCTTACCTCTTCCGTCTCTCT
Organism: bacterium; assembly: GCA_021791545.1. GTDB lineage: Bacteria > Patescibacteriota > Microgenomatia > Levybacterales > UBA12049 > JAJYWL01. The sequence continues at coordinate 32,989 of JAJYWL010000003.1, read as the reverse complement.
CTCCGATGCAAACAACAATCCTCATACTGATTGGACCAATAATCTTTCTCTTGTTTTTATATTTCTTTGTTAAATCCATAATCTCACTTATTAGAATATTAATTCCATTTGTTTTAAGTAAGTTTAATAAGACTAAAGAAGAAAAGAAGTTCTTGGAGTTAACTTTTCCCTCAGATACTAGTAAATCTGCCTATGCCACAAAACAGCTATATACTCTTTTTCATACGCTTGCCCGTCAAAAAACCTTAATTGAAACATTAACTCAAATTAAGAAGCAATATTCTTTAGAAATAGTATCTACAAAAAATGAAGGAATCAGGTATCTTTTAATTGCAAGTTCTAAAAACATTGATGTCTTAAAGCGAAATCTTTTATCCTACCTTCCCGGAATAAAGATAAAAGAAATAGATGATTATCTTAATAAAGATTTTAATTTAGGTACCGATCAGACATTAGGAATAGTGGAACTTAAACTTTCAAGTCATTTTGCACTTCCTCTTAATAATCAGAAAACTCTTTCAGAACACGACCCAATCTCATATTTAACAGGTAATATGACAAATCTTGATCCTAAAGAGTTAATTGCATTTCAAATGGTTGTAACACCGGTATTATCCCCAACTCATGGAAAAATAGTCAACGAAACGAGAAAGCTTAGATACAGAATGTATAAAGGATTACCTTTAACTGAAAGTTTACAGAAAAACCCTTTTCAAGAACTAGTATCACTTCCTGTAATTTCTCTTTTATGGCTTGGAGTAAAAGGAATATTTCTTTTGTTTAAATTAGCTTTTATGTTTGTAATCAGTATGCCTTCAGCAATTATGGATAACAATTTAGATAATACTCCGTTTGCTACCCGAAAAGATCCTGTTATTCCTCAAGAACTACTTAACCCTTACGAACAGGAATTAAAAACAGTTGTTAAAGAAAAGATTGATCAACAGTTGTTTGAATCAACAATACGAATCTTAGTCTTGGGAAAAGATAAAGAAGAATTTGAAACAAGAGTCTCAGGTCTTTTAGCTTCATTTGGTTTAATGAGTAGTAGTTATCAATCATTAACCACAAAAAGCTCATTTATTGGCTCTTCATTTAAAAGTAGAGAGACTCAATTTAAACAAAGAGTTTTATCTAACCCAATGTTAGGTAAAAACTTAATTCTCTCATCTTCTGAAATATCAGATCTTTTCCATTTTCCATATACCAATACGACTAAAACCGAGGATATGGTTAAGTCTTTAAGCCCTGACTTTCCTGCGCCATTAACGTTAAAAACAAGCAAAAAACTTGATGTTGTCTTTGCTAAAAACAGTTATGGAAATTTGGTAACTGACATCGGTCTAACCGATGAGGAAAGAGCAAAACATGTCTATCTTTTAGGAAAAACAGGTAGCGGTAAATCAACAGTAATCTTTCAGATGGCAAAAGAAGATATTCAAAAGCAAAGAGGTGTTGCTGTTATTGATCCACACGGTGATCTGGCAGAAGATTTGTTATCAATAGTTCCAAAGAATAGGATTAACGACTTAATTTACTTTAACCCTTTTGATCTTAAATATCCGATTGGCATTAATCTTTTAGAGCTTCCGGATAATATAAGTGGAGACGATTTGGAACTAGAAAAAGAACTGGTTGCGGAAAGCGTAATCTCTGTATTTAGAAGAATATTTTCAAAAGAAGAATACGTTAATGCTCATAGAATTGAATATATCTTAAGAAACACAATCTATACCTCATTTGCTGTTCCCAATCGGACGCTATTTACACTATATAGCCTTTTAAATGATAAAAGCTTTAGGAATAAGGTGGTAAATACACTTAGTGATGAAACGCTTAAAAACTTCTGGAAAGATGAGTTTGGAAAAGCCGGAGCATATCAGGCTGTTAAAATGGCAGCTGGAGTTACCGCAAAAGTAGGAAGGTTTCTTTTCTCTCCAACTGCTAGAAGAATAATTGAACAGGAGAAATCAACTATAGATTTTAATAAGATACTAGATGAGGGAAAAATATTAATATGTAACCTATCTGAAGGAAAGATAGGAGAAGATACAGCTCAAGTCTTAGGCCTAATGGTTCTTGCTAAAATTCACCAGGCAGCTTTAAGACGAGCAAGAGAAGAAGTAACAAACAGAAAGCCTTTCTATCTTTACGTTGATGAGTTCCAAAACTTTGCCACCACTTCATTTACAAGAATATTATCAGGTGGTAGAAAGTTTGGCCTAAGACTTACGCTTGCTGAACAATCTACCTCCCAACAACAAGATAGAAGTGTAGTTAATGTCATCTTAGCTAATACAGGTACTGTAATTTGTTTTGCAACTTCTTCTCCAATTGATGAACAAATGATGGCACCACAATTTATGCCAAATATTACCAAAGAGGATCTTGCTAATCTTCCAAGATTTAAATTCTACATTAAAATGTCAGCAACAAACCCTGAAGAACCATTCTCCGGGGAAACAATACCAATACAACTTAATAAAGACAAACAATTAATAGAAAGCCTAATTGAAGCATCGAGGAAAAATTACGCCATTTTGTACACCGGACTCAAAATGCAAACAAAAGTAGCTAAAACTGATAACAAAAATGCGTCAATTAAAAAACTAGCCAAGAACCAAAAACAGTAGACACCTATGTCTACCAATTTTTGTCTTGTTTAAGGCTAAAATGTTTTAAATCTTTCTCTTCTTTCCCATATATAAATATATGGAGAGAGAAAATATTATGGAAGAAATAGCTTACAAACTTAAAAACAGGGAAAAAGAAATTATCGATAATCTACTTCGTTTCAGATTCTTAAATAGACCACAAGTTCAAACAATATTAAATCATAAATATAAAGAGAAAGTAATCAGATGGTTAAATAACCTAACTAAAAGAGGGTATATCTTTAGGATTTATTCAAAAGAATTTGCAGGGATTCCATCAATCTACTGTCTAGATAAAGGATCTATTCCATATCTTAGAGAAAAAGAAGTTGAAGAAAGAATAATTAAAAGAATATATAAAGAAAAAACCAGATCCCAAACTTTTCGAGATAGATGCCTTCTGATTGCAGATATTTACCTATCTTTACAAAAACAATCCAAAAAAGATAAAACCAACTTAGATTTTTATACCCAAATGGATCTTGAAAATATTGACCATTTACCAGATAACCTGCCTCATGCTTACTTTTCTATTAAAGGTACGAGCAAAAGAACAAAAAGGTATTTCTTAGAAATTTTTGATCCTCAATCACCGAGGTTTTGGATAATAGAAAGAGTTAGTCAATACATTGAATATTTCCAAGGTGATGAGTGGCAAGATAACACCAATACTAAATTCCCCGAAGTTATTCTTGTTGCACCGGATGAGAAATCAGAAAGATATCTTAAGAAACAGATCAGAGAACAAGCAGAAGATGAAGAGATTGTTTTTCGCTTGATAACAAAGGGTAAATTACAAAATACAAGTATAGAGAATATTTGGGATAAAGTGGAATAAAAATAATTCGAATGATATAATTTCACTGCATGAGTATAGAAACAAAGCCAACTACCGAGCAGGAAGTTAGAAAACAAGCTTGGTTAGCTGATTTATCTCAATTTATTGTCAAGGCAAATCTTGCAACTTGGGCAGGAGAAGGTAAAGAAGTTCCAGCGCAACGCCCAGGTTATAAAGAATTACAATTTCCTTCGCCAGATGAACCACAAGGAGATTGGATGTTAAGGGATAGTTATACTGGATATTTTAGAGCACCTGGTATGACAACTGTTTATTATAAAGGGGAACCAGCTTGGACAATGCAATATGGTGGACACGGACAAACTGAAGGACATGAGGATAGAGCAAAGGAAACATTTGGATTTTTGAAAGAAGCCCTTAAGAAAGTAACCCCGGAACTTCCTTTTCGTGGACCAAAAGAATTAGTTCTTGAAGATAAAAAGTATGAATTTGAAATGTTGGAAGGAACAATTGAGGATGGGCTATGGAGAGAAAGAATCACTGAAGCGGGAACGCTTACTTTTACACAAACAGGCATAGTTGGAATTGTAGTAAATAAAAATCAAAATAGGCAACCAATTTATCCTTGGAACAGATAACCAATTTTCCGATTCCTACTTCCTTTATTTTTATTGTCAATAGTCTTTTTTAGTCATTTTTGAAGCTAAATTGTATATATAAATATATATAAATTATAAGGGTATATAATCCTCAAATATGTCAATACAAATTATTAAGCAAGAAACTTTCGAGGGGTGTCTACCTGTATGCTTATTTGGAATTTCTGGCATTAAATCAAGTAAAGAAAAAGAACTGGATTTATTAATCAAGGGCTTAACTAAGAACAGAGACACTTATTATACATTTAATGTAATTCTCTCATTTATAGAAAGCTATGATTTAGAAATAGATCTTTTTGTTGATATTAAACCTTACGCTAATTATCTAAGTAAGTTTAATAATGATCATCGATTAAAAATAGCTCATCAAGCTATCAACGAAAGATTTATTCATAATCAGAAAAACCCATTCATTTTATATATTGACCAATATGAAATTAATAAATACACCCATGCACCTCATTTTATAATTGTCGAAGAACAAGATGATGAATATATGTATATTATAGACCCTTGGAAAGGAGAAAGAATTAAATTACCTAAAGAAGTTATTTTAAATAGTATTCAGGAATTAAAAACATGCTTCTTCTTTTCTCCACTGCTAATTACTTTAAAACAAAAAAAGGAAACTTATGAATAAAATCTTAGGAATTGGAATTGTCTCTTTATCAACAATCCTTTATGCTTTACTTAGTCCCTTACTAAAAAAGGCAAATGTGTCAATTCCTCCATTCACGGTAATGACAATTTCTATGCTTTCCTTATTTCTACTCTCATTATTCATGAGTATATTTTTCGAGCATTCACTTTCATTAAATTTACAAAATGGGAAAAATTTGATTATTTTATTACTTATAGTTGGACTCATTAATGGTGTGGCTTTTTGGCTAGGAATTAAGGGATATAAATATATGCCGCTAGATCAACAATCACTTTTTGCATTACTGTCTCCAATGCTAATAAGTGTCTTTGCCTATTTTATTTTGGGAGAAAAACTTAATCCTAAAATATTTATTAGCTTAGCTATTATGGGAATTGGTTTAATCTTTTCTTTTGTATAAACCTTGCGAAAGAGAGAAGCAAGGCCTAAATAGAGTTTTGTTATAATCATTTTATGGGAGGAGAAGAAAAACCACAATCAGTTTCAAGATTTGAATTACTCTCCGCTAAATTAGAGAACGCAGGCTATATTAAAGTTAGTGGCCCAGATGAAGAAATAGAATATAGCTTATGGGATAGCCCAAATAAAGGAAATCATGGTTTTCCTAAAATTACTAAGGATATAATGACTGGTAAACAAACTTATAGAGTACTTACCCCAGACTTACCTGACTGGTCAAAAACACACTGGGAAATAAGGGAAATAAAAGCAAAAGAAATAGAAGAAGCAACGCTTCAAGCGCAGGGTTATACAAGAATAAGAGATGTAAGCTTACATGTAGCAGAATTCAGAAACAGCTCGCAATCAATAAGGCTTTGTGATGTTGACAGAATTGGATTCTACGTAGATACTCAAATTCCCGAACGAGATTCAATTCAAAATATGTTAGGTGTAGATAAGTTCGATGGAAGCTATGATGATTTTATTTTTGGTCAACCTTGGCGAAAAGTAAATGAGTTAAGGGGAAAACAAATACAGGAATCCTCCGCAGACGGAGTAACAATAAAACAAATCTCGGATGGAGTATTTTCGATTTCAGGAAAAGCTCCTGATAACGCAAATCTCACTTTTTATTTAAAGAGCAAGTAAAGTGAATATACCCTTGCAATCTGAGAGGCTTAATCTTTTAGGAATCTTTTTATGTACAGTCATGCATCACAAGATTATAAATGTCCAATTTGTCCAGCTATTATGGGAATTGAAAGTAAAGATACTTTAATCACACAAAGCGACATTGTCTACAAAGATGAATTAGTTACTGCTTTTATAAACTCTTTTTTTATTGGAAATAATCCTGGACATGTAATAATTGTTCCAAATGAACATTTTGAAAATATTTATGACCTTCCATTAGAATATGCAACCAGAATACATAAAGTTGCTCAAAAAATTGCACTTGCCATAAAAGCTGGTTACAAGGCAGAAGGAATTACAACTTTACAGAATAATGAACCAGCTGGAAATCAGCACGCTTTTCATTATCATCTTCATGTTTTCCCAAGATATTCAAACGATGAGTTGCACAAAAACATATTAGACAAGAAATCAACAACTCCAGAAGAAAGATTACCATATGCAGAAAAAGTTAGAAAAGCACTAATCCTGAATTAATTTCATAAGCTTATAAGTATTCCCATGCTTCAAAAGTCCTATATATGAAGCCATTGTTTCTTTTGATTGATTTATCTTCAATTTCTTAAACATCCTTCGCTTTGCAGTAGTTCTTAAAACCCTATGATGAGGAAAATTTACCCAGCCTAAAAAATCAACACCGGATGAAAGCGTTGTAATTGAAACTTTTTTCGGATTAAGAGAAAGTTTTAGCTCTTCTTCTAGAAATTCAGATACTTTGGGAATAAGATTAGCTAGGTATTTCTTATCAGTATTTAAGATCACGAAATCGTCAGCATAGCGAATAAAATATTTAACTTTTAATTCTCTTTTAACGAATTGATCAAGCTCATTCATGTAGATATTAATAAATATCTGACTTGTAACGTTACCTAACGGCAACCCGATGTTTAAATAATCTCTAGTATAAAAACTGTCAATGACATTTTCCAAAAGCCACATAATTTCATCGTCAATAATGTGTTTTCTTAGAATGTTTTTTAGAACTTCATGGTTTATGTTGGCGAAGAATTTTCTAATGTCGCATTTTAAAATCCAAACAGTTTTTGTGTCATTTTTAGATACCTTTCTACTTAAAGTTCTAAAGCGATTAATTGCCCTGTGAGTTCCCTTAGTAACCCTGCACGAATATGAATCATAAACGAATTTTTTATCAAAGTAGGGATATAATAATCTGTAGATTGCGTGATGAACAATTCTATCTCTAACTTTTGCTTTATGAATATCACGGGGTTTTGGATCATTAATTTTAAAAGCATAATATGTTCCATGTCTATACTGCTTGCCCTTTAATTCATTTTTGAGTTTAAGAATATTGTCCATGAATCTGACAGAAAATTCCAAAACGTCTTTACGTTTTCTTTTGCCTTTTAGGAATTCTTGCCAGGAGATAAGCAGATTTTCCAAAGAGATGATATCATTATATTTAATATGACACGACCTTCTACTCTCTCTCTCTCTCTCTCGAAAATCCTACAATCCTCTGTCGTATCAAAGAGGGATATTTGATATGGCTTAATATCTTGCCGCATATTCCAAAATCTTCACGCTACGCAATCGGCATAAGGATTGAGAATATATTCCTTGATCTCTTAGAACTTTCATACACTACATATTTTAGCGAAAAAGAGCAGAAATCACACAAGCTATCTGAATGTATTTCTAAATTAGATATTCTTAAATATTTTGTTTCTGTAGCGTGGGAAGGCAAACTCATTTCTCATAAACAATACGAGGAGATAGCTACAAGGCTTGATGAAATCGGTAAAATGCTTTGGGGTTGGAAGAAAAGCTTAGATAATCCAATAAAGAAAAACCACACCTATTGAAAGTGTGGAAAAGACCTTCTTTCGAAGAGAGAAAACAAACTCGTTCTTCGGATTCCACTTGTTGTCTGGATTAGCCCAATTGTTGTTCAACCACAACCCGTCATCATTGCGATTAAGCTTGAAGACATTTGGATTGCCATTCGAGTCGGTTTTCGTGAAACGTGCCATCTAGTTCACTGCTCTTTTAATCCGCCAATTGGCGGAAGAAAATAAGCTGTATTTTATTTGTGATATAAAATCAACCAGCACGTAACACCAAGTTTATCTTTTTTTAGAAACAATAAATATATCCTCTGTAAGAAACCGTAGTAACTTACATTCTCAATATATTTATGCCGGAGAGGTTTTGAAAAGCCGTAACCGTTCAATTAAACCAATCTGTAAAAAGTATATCAAAAATTTCTGGACGAAAAAATCAAAGTATCAAAGAAACAAAGACTCAAAAAAAACGAAGTGACAAAGAAATTAAATTTCAATTACTTGCGAAGGGAGAAAACAAACTCGTACTCCGGATTCCACTCGTCGTCTGGAACAGCCCAACGGTAGCTCAACCACAACCCGCCAACACTGCGAGAAAGCAGGAAGACATAGGGATCGCCATCCGAGTCGGCGATTGGCTTCATACCAACATAAAACCAGTCATCCATAGGTTGATCTTTATATTGAAGTCTGTAATTTGGTCCAAGGTCTGCCGGACAAAGTTCTAGACCAAGCTCTTTTGCTCTTTTAAATATTTTGTCTGTTGTAGGATAGTCGTCAGGTAGTCCTAAATCACCAACTTTTAACCGTACTATATCAAGATTTTGACTCTGTCCTGCGGTTAGACTTAGACCAGTTCTCATCATATATTCAGCGTAGGAAGAAATATTAATTTTGTTTTCACTTAACTCTCTTTGCAGTTGATTTAAATCCTTACCTCCTACAGCTACAGAATCAAATTTTATTCTTCCTTCTGGGAATTTTGTGTAAATATGTTCAATACCGTATCTTTGCAGGGTAGTAAATATACCTGCTTCAAGCGGACCCACATAGGCTTTAGTACTTTCATTGATTTGATTTGTATTGTGGGCAATTTCTGAAGGTTCACAATCAAAAATTGTTAACATATCTTGGTCTGTATTTCTACCACTTCGAAGTTCTTCAATACGGGGATCTCTTTGATAACCAAAACCTTCAATTGATGAATCTATTTCATAGAGAAATCGTAACTCCTGGGAAGTTAGATTGCCTCCTTCACTTACTTTATTTTCAATATCAGTAAGTGTTTTCATATCAGCCACCCTTTTCTTGTAAAGCTCACCATCTGGAAATTCCTTTAGTTTATCTTCGACAATTTGCTCAACTCCTGCATCAAGGTTTTGATTTGGTGCAATTCCTCTTACTTCTGCAATCCTGTCCTCCTGCATTCTAATTGCAATTCTTGGTACAGTTGGTTCTCCAGCTTTATCCATTGAATAATATACATAGAAGTCTCCGCCTTGAAGTTGAGCCTCTGCTGTTGATTCTCCTGCTGTACACCAACCTGTTCCGTGGCCTTCCAAGCTCTTTACAAGTGGCATATGATCAGAATTTTGGTCGTATTTTACCCATTTACCATTTGTTGCAGACAACTCTTCGGCAGTTGCGGGGGTAACTTTATCAATCGCCCAAGCGTAAAGTTTTGGGAAGTTTTCAGAAGCTAGCAGTTTTTCAAATTGAGGCCTATCTGTTTCCTCAATCTTTGATAAATCAACATCATACCCCTTATATTTCTTACTTAGTGCGTCAAGGACGTAAGCTAAGGCTTCTCTATTTAAATCAGGAAACGGCTTAACTGTTCCTTTTGCTCTTTCGCTGAATTTCCCTTTTTCTTTATCATAAGAACCCATTGAAAGAACACTTCGTAGAGTGTAATACTTAAGTCCGTCTGAATATGGAGCATCAGAAGATGAGAGGTAATCAACCCATAGATCCAAACTTGATTTTTGATCTGCAATAATTACTTCAGTCAGTTGTTCTCTTGCTTGAGGAGTTATCTCAATATCACCATGTCCTAATTCTCTTGCTAGGCGGCGCTGATTATCAAAATATCCTTCGGGGATCTCATCTGGTTTTATGATATATTTTCGGTATAACAGTCTTTTGGCTGCATCTAATCCATGCTCTCTGTCTCTTGGGTCAGTTCTGTCTGTAATTTCGTGAAACCTATCTAAATAATTTTGAATACGAGCTAATGGATCTTGAGGAACTTTCTCGTCTGTGTGAGCAAGTGTTCTTCTTGCGGCAACATCTACTTCAGGTTGTTTATGTAAAACATATTTATTTTTAAGTAATTGGTTTTCTGGGCTCACGTTTTCCATAATATCAATACAGGATTATTATAGCAAAAACGTGATATACTATCCTTATATGACTACTAGACCTTCAGAAAACATTAATAAAGAACTAAGCAGTAAGTTTAAAACAGCTCGAGAAAAATTAGGCCTAACTCAAGAAGAAGTTGCAAAACTTGCAGAGATCAAAGGTAAAGGTAATTATTATGCAAAAATTGAGCGGGGAGAAATAAACCTGACGATAAAGAATTTACATAAAATAATTAAGGTATTAAAAATAGATGCTTCGGAAATACTCCCCTCTTAGTTCTTTTGAAGACTAGCAATCCTTGATTCGGCTTTTGATTTCTCAATTAATTGAACTGTTTCGTTGTATTTTTCTCTTCCTCCCATGATAGCTGCCAGGTAAATCGTCCCAAAATCTAATCCGTATTTATTATTAAAATACTGACTTAATCGAGTAAAAGAATCTGTATCACTTTTTGCTTCCTTTTGCACTTTCTCCATAAACCTAGCATCTTCCGGTGGAACCTGCTTTATAAAAGCTAGCTCAATTAAATTCTTTTGGTCTTGAGTAAGATTTATCTTGTCTTCTGGTAATATTTTTATGTTTGTATTATCATTCATATACTCAGCACATTATACATCATCACTGGATTGGTCTTTTGGTTTATAGCCATAAGCTTCCATTAGATTAAAAATCCAGGGTAAAAATGATTCGATGGTATTTGCGTTGAGGGTACTTAACACAAAATCTTTGTTTTGCCTAATACTGCTGAAATCCCTTTAAATTCAAACTACACGAAGATATATTTTTATGTTTCTTCTATGTCTTTCTTAGAAATTGTCAAATATGTAACAAATATTACTATCAAAATACCTAAAACAATACTGGTTTTTCCGGTCCCAAATCCCAATCCTCCTAAATCAGGGGTTCGTCCAAAAAGATCAGCAAACGAAGCGCCAAATGGACGTGTCATGATATATGAAAACCAAAAAGTAAAAACTTCATGCAACTTTAAATATTTATGTGCCAAAAGCGGCAAAATAAACAAAATGCCGAACATAATACCTGAATTAAGATAACCAAGGCTTAACGTGATTGCAGTCATGTCGCCTGCTGCTGTACCAAGTGCAAAAGTTGCCCCAACTGTCAACCAGTAAAAAACTTCCCGTCTGGGAATATAAATACTATGAATTGATAATGTTTTTTCGCTTTTGTACCAAATTGCAAAAACTATGGCTAAAGTTATAGAAAAAAAGATTGTCGATATAAGATAAGGAACGCCTAAAACAATGTGGACAACATCTGCCGCCATAGTTCCAAAAACCGCTACCATCGTAACCGTAAGCCAATATACCCATGGAATATACTTCTTAACGTAGAATTGAATACTGATGGCAATCACAAACCCTATCCCACCTAAAATAACTGCAACAACGGGATCGATGGTATGAACCAAGAAATCCGAGGTTGACTCACCCATGGCTGTTGTTAGTAGTTTTATAACCCAAAATAATAAAATGACCTGGGGAACCTTACGGGATGTTTGTTTATTTAAAAAAGATTTTATGGACACAGTTATTAATGTTAGGATCGCCAAAACCAATTGTCAAGAAAAAAACTTTGATATTGCATATTAACGCTCCTTTATAAGGATTATTTTTTATAAATATAAAAAAAATCTTTATTGTATTTCGTTAAATATTCCTTTCCGCCTTTCATCGAGGTTAAAAGAGGTGCAGAATTATATTTCCCATTTCCGATACTTTGGTAGATTATATATCTAACCCAAGGCTGATTTATATCCAATTGAATTGCATTAACGGCGCCTGCCGCAATTAAAGCTTTTGCCAATGTACCGGGAAGAAGCGAGTTTCCTACTGCATAAATAAGATTTCCATCTTTGGTAATTCCTAACCCCGAACGCCAGGTATACATGCTGTTAGTAACCGTTCTTCCCCAAGTATCCGGACCAAGTTCCACATAGGACGTAACCCGATCATTTTCAATGAGAAAGGGTCCGTTTTGACGAAGTGCCACCACGTCTTTAGGAATCTCTTGCCCTGTATATGTAATAAGCGAAAAAGAACCGTCTGCGTGGAACAACAATGTAGGCATATTTTTTCGAAGCGGAACGTAAGTTTTATTCCCGACAATCATTCCGTAATGGCCGTCTTTTTCCTGAAAGCCGCCGTTAAAAACCGCAAGAAGCGAATTACTGTTTTTAATGTCAAGCGGTACAACACCCGGACCATAAACTCGATGTGTTCCACCAGGATAATAGGTACCCGCTTGTACACCTACACCTAGTTTTTTCATATCCATCTTTACTAAATATACAATTGCATAAGGGCGTGTTAAATCGGGACGGATAAATGATTTTGCTAATATAACTTGATTTGGAAAATAAATCTGGGAAACTGGAGTCCATTCACCCTCACCGGATATCTTGGGTAAATTTAATTGCAAGGTAAAAGTATTAAGATCCATCTGATCGACATTTTGAAGCTTCACTTTTTTGGAAATAACAGTTTTAGTAAATGAGGGATTATTTTTCCCTAAATATTTATATTCAAGCTGATTAAATTTATCCTGAATACCAAAATATACGGATTCAAGTAAAAGCGTATTCTTTTCTCCAAGCAAAGGATGAATAACAGAATCTGCAATAAAACCTGAAATATTATTTAAATTTAATACTAAAAGGGATAATCCTAAAACAAAAAGCAACAAAATTGTTTTTTTATGGTATTTATGGCTTTTTATGTTTTTTGGCATAAAAATATTTTCTCATAAAACATATGAGAATTAAATGAAAATTATTTCTCATGTTATTTTCATAAAACTATCTTCCCATTCTTTATGAGTAAAATGAAGAATCTTCTTGGTTAGAGCTAAAAATTTCTGTTACAATAAATCCTTATGAATATTTTAATTGTATTTACCGCAGAATATTTTTTTATTACAAGTATTTTAATTATTCTTGCTTATATTACCTTTCTGTGGTTTAAGAACAAAAGCAATTTTTTTAATTTCTTAGCTCTTTCCTTACTATCTTTCCCTTTTTCTTATTTAATCTCAAGAATTACTGAATTAATTATTTACGACCCTCGCCCCTTCGTAGTTGAACATGTAAAACCACTTATAGCCCATGCTGCTGATAACGGCTTTCCGTCCGATCATATGCTTTTAACCATGAATATTGCCGCAGTTGTTTTTATTTATAACCGAAAACTTGGAATAATACTTACAATTATTGCTACATGTATAGGAATAGCCCGAGTGTTGGCAAGAGTACATCATGCAGAGGATATTATAGGAAGTGTTATTATTGCAATTTCAGCAACAATTATTGCGTATTTTATTAAAAAAAGATTTAAACTGAATTATTGATGATTCTATTACAGATTAATCAGAAATAAGTTTTAAGATACTAATCAAAGCTTAAGTTCTAAAGTAACGTCGAAATCCCCAAACCCGTTCTTTTTATAAAATTCTATTGCTTTATAATTTTGCGCTACAGCTTCTACTTTAATTCTTTTAACCTTTTTTTCTTTTAAGATTCTTTTAAGTTCATCCATTAATTTTGTGCCAGTCCCAATCCCCCTAAATCTTTCATCGATATACATGTTCTCTATTTCAGCAATGGGATTTTTTGAACGAAAAGGATAATTATTTATAAAAGCCAGCATATATCCAACAATTTTTTTGTCTAACTCTGCAATCAAAATTACCGAAGATTTATTTTCCAATCTTTCCTTAAAATATTTTCTTCCCACATCAGAATAAGTCCAATTCAAATCGTATTCACTATTAAAAATTTCCTCATAATCAAAGAGTGCTTTATTTAACCTTAATATTTCTTCGAGATCAGAAAATTTAGCCTGTCTTATAAAAACTTCCATTCTTAAATTGTAGCACTTTGTTTATAGCTATATTTCTTATCATGAAACAAATCCCTCCTTTTAAATGTATTAGTTATTGAAAGGAGGTGAAAATATGAAAAAAACATTATTGTTAGGAATTACAGCTTTAGCTTTGGGAGCACTAGCTTTCCAACCAAATCAAGCTGACGCATATAGGGGAAACCCTAGCATTTACGGTCCTAACTATTCCCAGGAAAGACACACCCAGACGGAACAGGCTTTTGACAACAAAGACTATAACGCATGGAAAAATCTCATGCAGGGAAGAGGAAACGTTTCAAGAGTCATAAACCAAGATAATTTTTCAGACTTTGCAAAAATGCACGAGCTGATGCTTCAAGGAAAAGTCCAGGAAGCTAATCAAATAAGAGAACAACTTGGATTAGGTCTTGGTATGGGACCAAATTTTAGCAGATAAATTTTGCTAATACGTCTACCCCGTTTCTAGAACGGGGTTTTGACGTAAAATATGAAAGAGAAAACAAACATGAATTGTATTAATATAATAGTATGCAGTTAACGGATGAGGAACTTGTTGATAAGATACGGAAAGAAGACAAAGAATTGTTTTCAGATCTTGTAAAAAGATATGAAGATAAACTTATGCAATATGCAGTGTTTTTGATACACGACGAACAAAAAGCAATGGATGTTGTACAGGACTCTTTTATCAAATCTTATAAAAACCTTAACGGGTTCAATACTAACAAGAAATTCTCGAGCTGGATATTTAGAATCGTACATAACGAAGCGATGAATAAGATCAATAAATATAAGAAAGAGTTTCCTATAAGGGAGGATTTGAATTACGAGAGTAAAGAAGATTTGGAAGAAAATTTTTCAAAGAAAGAAATAATGGAAATGGCACATGAATGCCTTGATAAAATTCCTGTAATATATAAAGAACCTTTAGTCTTATATTATTTTGAGGAAAAATCATATGGAGAAGTAAGCGAAATTCTTAGAATTCCGATGGGAACAGTGTCTATAAGGATAAGAAGAGCGAAGGAGTTAATGAAAAAAATATGTCAAAAGTAAATATAAGTGATTCTGTAATGAATCAGATACATAAAGATAACATTAAAATGAAACCAAGAATTTATTTTATCCTTGGCTCATTATTCTTATTCTTGTCTTTGGTATTTTCACTAATAGCATCAATATTTCTAATATCACTTACAGATTTCGTACTAAGATCTCATGGACCCATGGGTCAGATAAGACTTACTCAGCTTTTATCAAATTTCCCGTGGTGGGCACCTCTTCTTGCAATATTTGCAATATTAATAAGCATAAGGCTTTTGAAAAATTATGACATTTCTTATAAAAAGAATTTCCTTCTTATATCACTTCTTTTAGTGCTTTCGATTTTTGCCGCAGGTTTTCTGATGGATTATCTTAATCTCGACAATACCGTCTTTAGTAAGGGACCCATGAGGGGGATAATGAAACAATATATTCAAAATTCCGGAAACAACGGGGTAACCGTTACACCCGGAGCAGGAATGAGATATCAAAAAGGTCTTAAAATGCAGATGGGGCAATAGACTTTTCATCTTAATACAAAAAACCGCCATTTCAGGCGGGTTTTTGTTGCTAATTACTATCCTTTATTTCAGAGTTTTTATACCAAAAATCTTATATAAAAGACAAAATCCTGTTAAACCTGTTACCAGTGCTATTACAGAAAGTACATAAACTACGATCTGAATAGTTCCGGAAAAAAAGAAGTATCCGGCAAGAGCGAGAACGACACCTAAAACTAGTCTTATCATCCTGTCCTGCTGGCTTTCGTTTTGAATTTTCTTTAACATCTTACACCTCCTTTCCTTGAAATTAATTTACTCCAAGTAATTGAGATAATGTTGGCTTATCAAAACCTATTATGTATTGAGGTTCTCCTTCTTCAAATTCAATTTCTGTTACTGGAACCCCCATCTGTCCGGTCTTTTCTACCATTTTCTGAGCTTCGTCCGGATTAAGATCTACATATACGACTTTATGGTCTACTTTTTTCTCTTCAAGCCAGGATTTCTCCATCTTGCAATAAGGACAACTCATGGTTGAATATAGTTTAACATTTGTAGGTTTTAATTCTCCTACTCCTGCCGCTTCGTTAATGAGCTCTTTTACTTGCTTTTCTGCTTCTTGAGCCATAAATGCCGTTGCCGGATTTTTAGCAAGTGCTTTAATAACGGAAGGTTGTCCTGTTCCTACCATAAGGTTTCCATCTTTTTCAAAAACTGAAACTGCACAAGGCAAAAAGCCAAGAAGTTCATAATTTTCCTTTACCAATGTTTTAACCCATTCCTTTTTACAGATTAAGACCATTTTTCCGCTGTCAAAATCCGCTTCACCCAAAACATTCCAACCTCTTTTTTCCGCAAGTTTTTTAACATTATCAAGTGTTTCTTCTAAAGAAAAAGTGCTTTTTCTAAAATATGAAAAGTTCATTTACTCACCTCCTCGCAATAATTATTTAACATATTCGCTATTTTCCCTGTTTCGGCTTT
The DNA here is from genome assembly GCA_021791545.1 of bacterium. Lineage (GTDB taxonomy): Bacteria > Patescibacteriota > Microgenomatia > Levybacterales > UBA12049 > JAJYWL01. Next base: position 16,501 of record JAJYWL010000003.1, on the reverse strand, counting down.
TGTTAAAGAGTAATAGATATATTTTCCGTCTCTTTCATTTCTTATTAGTCCTGCCTTCTTTAGCTTAGAAAGATGCTGCGAAACAGCAGATTGTTCAAGTCCACAAAATTTAACTAATTCAGAAACGTTCCTTTTGTTTCTCGATAGGCAACAGAGGAGCTTCAACCTGACCGGACTTGAAAAGACATTAATAACAGTTGTTTCCATAAATACATATTAGCACTTGCTAATATGTTAGGTCAAGGATATAATAAAAAAATGAACAGAATCATTTTGCTTGGAGTCGCAATACTTATAGTCGTTTTACTTGGGGCAATAGTCTTAAGTATTGATTCAAAACCTAATTCCACTACTCTCGGTTCACAAGCCTATTTCACCGACCTCTCCCCTTCCGATTTCAATAGGGAACTGGTATCCGGAAAATTCAAACTTTTAGACGTAAGAACAGTAAGTGAATACCTGGGAGGACATATAAAAGGAGCTACACAAAAAGATTATTATCAGACACAACAGTTCTCCGACTATCTGGATAGCCTTGATAAGAAAGCAAACTACCTGGTCTACTGCAGAACCGGCCATAGATCGTCTTCGGTTTTGAAAATCATGCAACAGAAAGGCTTTACGAATGTTTATGATCTTTCCGGAGGGATTAATGCATGGATTTCCGAAGGATTCCCTGTAGAAAAATAACCTAAATATCTCTTCCTGCTAATTTCTGCTGTAGAATTTTTGCTCCCTCGGATACCTGCATCCAGAAGAATGCCCATATCCAGACAATAACTATCCACCCAAGGGAAATTCCGGAAGGCATAAATATTCCGGTAAATGCCAATAACGAAGCTATAACCTGAGTGATTGTTGTCGCAAAAATTACTTCCTTACTTGGGAAGAACTTGTACCATCTATCTTTCGTATGGGCAACATAGATAAGCATATGGCCCGAAATAGTAAGCTTTAGGAAAAAGATAGTTTCTACCATTCCCCAGGGAAGATGCAAAATCGAAGTCATAATAAAAAAGAGTATGAGTGAATTCAAGACTCCCGTAATGCCGAACAAAGAACTTAGAAGAAGTCTTTGTCTTACGTTTATTTTTTCGGGACTTGAAGTTATCTTTACCCTATCGAAGGCAAGAGTAATAATCGGAAGATCGTTCAAAAGCGCAAGAAGTATTAACTGGAGAGGAGAAAGAGGATAGGCTTTATAAATTAATCCTAAAACCAAAACAGTAATTATTAATCTTTGGCTCTCAGAGAGTCTGTAGACCGAATAAACATAAAGTCTTTCAAAGATTTTTCTTGCTTCAATTATTGCGTCCTTTATTACCGATATCCCCGAAGACAAAAGCACTATGTCCCCGGTTGCTTTAAGAGCATCTACGGCATTTTTTACGGCAATACCGACGTTTGCTTCTTTTAGAGCAGGAAGATCATTTATTCCGTCTCCGTTTGAAGCGACTACGAAATATTTCTTTGCATATTTTACCAAGAGAAGCTTATCTTCCGGCATTATCTCCGAAAATGCTCCGGTCTTTAAGAAAGTGTCTCTCGCGACATTTTCCCATCCCATTTTCTCGAGATCTTCTTTTGTCAAAACGTCACCCTCTATTCCTAACTTCCTGACTATTTCCGAGGTTATTGCCTTATTATCACCCGTTACCATCGAGGTCGAAATTCCGTTTTGTTTTAGAAATGAAATTACATCTCCGGCTTCTTCCCTTAACTCATCAGATAACGATAATAGTCCTGCAAGCTCCATGTTCTTTTCCTTTTTACCGACCGCCACAGCAACTGCCCTGAATCCTCTTCTTGCAAAATCCTCCACGTCGTTTTCAAGTTTTGCCTTAAGTTCATTCGAAAGCTTGCAAAGTTTTTCTATTTCTTGAGGAGCACCGACTGTTATATCCAATTTTTCGCCCTTATAAGTAGCTATAACCGAAGCTCTTTTTCTCTCAAGATCTACGGGAATGAAATCTTGTATTTCGTAAGAAGAAGAATCAAGCTTTAATTCCTCTTTTTTTCTTATTATTGCCTGATTGATAGTACTCTGAGCATCATTAACCGAAGAAAGATAGGAATAGAGAATAACCTCATTATCTGAAAAATCCGAATAGGAAACGACCTGATTTATGCTTATAAGATTTTTGGTAAGAGTTCCCGTCTTATCTGTCAAAAGAAAATTAACATTTGATAAATCTTCAAGAGACGAAAGCCTTCTTACGATTACTTTTTTCTTTGCCAGCTCAATAACTCCTAATTCAATAATGAGAGTCATTACTGTTGGAAGACTTATGGGTATTCCGGCGATAAGAAGAGTAAGACTCAATGTTAGTGTATCTACAAAACTTACCTTAAGAGAAAGAAAAACCACAGTGAGAATTACAATTGCCACGATACTCATTGCAGACAGGAATTGAGAAATCCTTATTATATCCTTCTCCAAGAGGCTTTTCTTTCTTACTTTATCGACCGATGAAATTGTTTTACCAAAATAAGTATTGGATCCTGTTGCCGTAACCTCCAAAACAACAAGACCTGTAGATACAAACGAACCTGAATATACCGTATCCCCTTCTTTTTTAGAAAGCGGGAGTGATTCTCCCGTGAGAACCGATTGATTGATACTTAGATTTTTTGCTTCAAGTATTCTTCCGTCTCCAGGAATGACCCCGCCTAAAGAAACCCGAATCGTATCTCCTCTTACTATTTTTGTTGAATCTAACTTTTTCCATTCATTGTCTCTTAAAACTTCGACAAAAGAAGAAATACTTTTATTAAGTTTTTTAATGGCATTGTCAGCTTTTCTCTCCTGCCAAAAAGTTACAGAACTATTTAGAATCAAAAGAAAAATAATAAAGAATCCATCGAATACCTTATCTGTGTAAAAAGAAAGAAGAGATGCTCCCAGAAGCATAAGAGAAATTACGGAGAAAAATGAACTTATAATCTTTTTAAGAAAAACATTTTTTGCCTCGGGTATTACATTCAGCCCATCTTTATCTAATATTTCTTTCGCTTTCTCTGAAGTAAGTCCTGTAAAATGAGGCCCCATAGATATCATTATATTCTCATCCACTTATTGAGGCAAACATTAAGAGTAATAGGTGGTATAATGGTCGAGATGAAAGTCCTCTTCGCAGTTTGGGAACTCGACCCCTTTTTCAAAATGGGAGGCTTAGGTGACGTAGCAAGATCACTACCTGCAGCACTTAAATCCTTAGGAGTAGATATAAGAGTTATTACCCCCTACTACAAAGTAGAAAAGATGGGAAGAAATAAAAAAGAAAAGGTAGCTGTTTTTTCTCTTGTTTATGGAGGAAAAAAACAAACGGTTGAGGTTTGGACTACCCAAAGTCCATATACAGGAGTCCCCGCTTATTTTATTAAAAACAAAAAATACCTTGATAAGGCTAATCCCGTAGATACATGGGGATTCTTCGATAAAGTAATTGTAGAAATCTTAAAGAGAAAAGTTCTTGATTGGGAACCTGATATCCTTCACTTAAACGATCGCCACTGCGGACTTATTCCTCTTCTAATAAAGAACGAAAAGATTCCTGTTAAAACCGTGTTTACAATACATAACCTGGCATACCAAGGACCTTCTCCCGTCTCAGTCATAAAAGATATGGGAATTGATCCGAATCTTTGTAAGATTGTGCAATGGGAAATTAAGTCAAAGAAAATTAATTTCCTGCTGGAAGGAATTATTCATTCAGATAAGATAACTGTTGTTTCGCCTACCTACGCTAAGGAAATTTTAACAGAAGAATATGGACAAGGTTTAAACGAAATCTTAAGGGGAATGGAAGGAAAAATAGAGGGAATATTAAACGGAATTGATACCGGATGGAGAAATACAACTCACTATAAATCAGTTAAATATCCTTATAATAGCCACGAAGAAATAGTTGGAGGAAAAAAATTCTACAATTGGAAAGAAGGTAAGAAACTTAACAAAAAATTCTTGCAAAAAAAATTAGGATTAAAAGTAGACAACAATCTTCCACTTGTCTGCTTTATAGGAAGACTTGACCCTAAACAAAAAGGACTAGACATAATGCATACTATGCTTCGAAGAAACGTAGAAAAGCAAAAATTCCAATTCGTAATGTTAGGCGATGGAGATAAACATTGGGAAGAAAGATATAACTGGCTCTCAACTTTTTTCCCTAAATATGTTTCCTGTAATTTTAAGTTTGACGAAGCTCTTGCTCATCAAATCTATGCAGGCTCAGACTTCATACTTATCCCTTCACTTTATGAACCTTGTGGACTAATACAAATGATAGCTATGCTTTTCGGAACCATTCCTGTTGCCCACAAAACGGGAGGATTAATAGATTCAATAAAAGAAAACTTTACCGGATTCTTGTTTGAGAAATATAATTCCGAATCATTAGAAAAAGCTTTATTTAAAGCGTTCGATGTCTGGAAAAACGATAAAAAACAGTTTGAAGAGATTACCAATAACGCTCTCAACTCCGACTTTTCCTGGAAAAGAAGCGCCCAAGAGTATTTTTCCCTCTACAAGAAGTTACTTGATAATAATTAATCAGCCTGCTGAGGATTTGCTGCGTAAAGAACAGGTCTTTGATATTCCTTCTGTTTAAGAGGTTTTGTTAGAGCAATATTAAGCACTTCATCCATATGCTCTACAAAGACAAACTTCATTTTCTTTAGTACTTCTTTAGGAACATCTTCCAAATCTTTCTTGTTCTCTTTTGGCATAATTACCGTCTTAAGTCCCGCTCTATGGGCCGCAATTACTTTTTCTTTTATACCACCTATTTCAAGTACTCTTCCTCTTAACGTTACTTCTCCTGTCATACCTACGGTTCTATTGACAGGAATTTTGGTCAAAGCCGAAACTATTGCAGTTGTTATTGCAGTTCCTGCGGAAGGACCGTCTTTGGGAACAGCTCCTTCGGGCACATGAACATGTATATCCATCTTCTGGAAGAACTTTTCGCTTATCCCCATTTGCTGTGCCCTAGCCCTTATATATGAAAGAGCAGCCTGACAAGATTCCTTCATTACATCTCCAAGCTGTCCGGTTAAGATGAGACTGCCTTTACCCGGCATAAGAGCGACTTCTATAAATAGTATGTCTCCGCCTGCTTCGGTCCATGCAAGTCCCGTGGACATTCCGACTTCGTCCTGTTTTTCAATCAATGTCGAACCAAGTCTCGTGGGGCCAAGGAATTTTGTCACATTCTTCTCCGTGACAACAACTTTTCCTTTCTTTCCTTCTGCTACCATCTTCGCTACTTTTCTAAGAATCGTAGCTACCTGTCTCTCAAGACCTCTTACTCCGGCTTCTCTCGTGTAATGGTCTATGACAAATCTTATTGCCTTATCCGTAATCTGTACCTGACTGTCTTTAAGTCCGTGACTTTCCATTTCTTTCTTAAGAAGAAATCCTTTTGTAATCCTGAATTTTTCTTCCTGGGTATAGCCCGAGAATTGGATTATTTCGAGCCTATCTCTAAGAGCAGGAGGAATTGTGTCCAAAACGTTTGCCGTCGTGACAAACATTACGTCGGAAAGATCAAAAGGAACCTCAAGATAATGGTCTGAAAAAACGTTATTCTGTTCGGGATCAAGTGCTTCGAGTAAGGCGGAAGAAGGATCTCCCCTGAAATCTGCTCCTACCTTATCGATTTCATCAAGCATGAATACAGGATTTCTTGTTCCTGCATCTTTTATTCCCTGAATAATTCTTCCGGGTAAAGCTCCTACATATGTTCTTCTATGTCCTCTTATTTCTGCCTCGTCTCTTATTCCTCCCAAAGAAACTTTGATGAATTTCCTGTCAAGGGCTCTTGCTATGGATTTTCCAAGAGATGTTTTACCTACGCCGGGCGGTCCAACAAAGCAAAGTATCGGTCCCTTCATTTTTCCGGCAAGCTTATTGACGGCAAGATACTCTACGATTCTTTCTTTTACCTTATCCAGGCCGAAATGATCCTGGTTAAGAATCTTCTCTGCTACTGCTATATCTATATTACTCTTACTTTCCTTGCTCCAAGGAAGGGCCAGAAGCCAATCAAGGTAGTTTCTTATATATCCTGCTTCAGGATTGAACTGATTCATTTGGGAAAGTTTCTTTATTTCTTTTCTTGCCTTTTCTTCCGTATCCTTTGGCATTCCCGCATCTCTTAACTTAAGAAGAAGTTCTCTTGTTTCGCTATCCTCATCATTTTCCCCAAGCTCTTTCTCGATGGTCTTTAATCTTTCCCTTAACATTACTTCCCTTGCGCCTTTTTCAAATCTTTCCTGTGTTTTTGAGGCTATCTTTTTCTCAAGCTCTAATACCTTTATTTCTTTTGCAAGGTAATCTATTACTTTCTCAAGTCTTTTCTTTACGTCCAATTCTTCGAGAAGAACTTGTTTCTCTGCAGGTTTAAGATCAAGTACTGAGGAAACCAAATCTGCAAGCTGTGAAGGGGTATTCTCGGACATTATATTCATAAAGACCAAGAAATCTACGAATTTTCCCAAATTCATTGCTCTTCTAAATTCGTTTGTAAGGTGGTTGCATAAAGCTTTTACTTCTGCCGAATCATCTGGTGTTTCTTCTATTTCAAGTACTCTTCCCATAAGAAAAGCGGTGCTTTCGTCGTACTCTAAAACTTGGATTCTTGAAAGACCTCTAACCTGTGCATTTATTTCCCCGTCTGCCTTGATCATTCTCTCTATATGGCAAAGGGTTCCAACGGTGTATAGATCTGTTGGTTCGGGGTCATTGATCCTTGAGTTTTTCTGTAGAACAAAAGCAACAACTCTTTCCTGGGTAAAAGATGATTCAAGAGCAGCAAGACTCTTTGGTCTTCCGAAGGTTAATACTGAGTCTGTATTAGGGAATATTATTCCGTCTCTAATTGGTATTATTGGGATATATCGTTCCATAATGAATATCTTTGTATTTAGCAATCTAGCACATTAATTGCTAGATGTCAAGGCTAAAATGGCCTTAAAAATAATATAAGATAAGTACAATTTCCGAGGATGAACCCTTATTAACGCTCCATATACACTTTAGACAATAATTACAGGGTTGACACGCACGTTCTTGCGTAACTACAATTAAAGCAAAATGGTTTATTTAAGTCAACTCCTAAATAAGAATATCTACTACAAGAACCAAAAAATCGGTTCCATTGCCGATTTTGCCGTGTTTACAAACGTAGCACACCCTTCCCTATCAAAAGTAGTAATTAAGAAAGGAAAAGGTAAGAAAATTACGATTACTCCTTCAGCAATCGATATTAAGAGAAAAAGAGTAACACTTGTTTCTGATAATATTCCTTTTCTTCCCTACGACGAAAAGGATTTTTACTTAAATGAGGATCTTTTGGATAAACAGGTCATAGATACCGACGGAAAAAGGCTTGTTAGAGTAAATGACATAATGCTCGACGACAAGGGTGAACTTAAGGTTGTGGGAATAGATATAGGAGCAGCAGGAATCTTTAGAAGACTGGGGCTGGGAGCTTTTATAAAATCTGAGTCAAAAATTCTTCCTTGGAAGATGATCGAGGCCTTCGATTATGATACAGGAAATGTCAGGATAAATGTTGCTAAAGATAATCTTAACTCTTTCCATCCAAGCGAAATGGCAGATATTCTCGAAGAGCTTGGAACTAAAGAGAGATTAGGAATAGTAGAGACCCTCGAAGCAAAGCTTGCAGCAAGATCTATTGAAGAAACAGACGATAGAACTCAAGAAGCAATACTCGGAGAGCTTCCTTCCACCAAATTAAGCAAAATAGTAAACAGAATGCATATTGCCGAAATTGCAGATCTTTTTTACCTCTTAAACCCCCTCAGGATAAATGAAATATTAAAAGCAATCGGAACCGAAAAAGCGGGAACAATTAAGAATCTTATCCAATTTTCAAATAACACAGCAGGGGGTCTCATGAACCCCCGTTTTTTTAGCTTCGACTCTGAAACTACCATAAAAGAGGTCTATAACACACTCTACGAAAGAAGACCAAAACCTGAAACTATTCTTGTAACTAATGGTAATCAAAAACTCTTAGGAGTACTTCTAACTAAGGATATTCTTGATCTTGACCCCCTTGCGCAATTAAGGGATATAGTAACAAATAGAAAATTCGTATATGCTAATGTGGAGCTTAGGGAAATAATAAGACTTTTCAGTGAATATAACCTAAGGTCTCTTCCGGTTGTAGACCAAGATAAAAAACCTATCGGAATAATAACCATAGACATGATTCTAGCCCAGATAGAATCATCAAACAGAGACAATGAAATTATTTAAATCAATCAGAAATCGATTCCTATTCCTTATTCCCATACTGGCAATAATAGGACCTGGTATAATCTCCGGCTCTGTTGATAATGATGCAGGGGGAATTACTACTTATTCTGTAGCTGGAGCTCAATTTGGCCTAAATCTTCTTTGGGTACTACTTCTTACAACCTTCTCTTTGGCAATCACTCAAGAAATAGGAGCAAGGATGGGTCTTGTTACCGGTAAGGGACTTGCCTCTCTTATAAGAGAAAAGTTTGGAATAAGATGGACAGCCTTTACAATGCTTTGTCTTTTTATTGCAAATATGGGTACTATTGCTGCTGAATTTGCCGGAATTGCAGCTGCTATGGGAATATTTAATATTCCTAAATTTATCTCTGTCCCCATAGCAATAGTTTTAATATTTTTATTAGTTACAAGAGGAAGCTTTGGGAAACTAGAAAAACTTTTTCTCCTATTATCCTTCTTCTACGTTGCGTACATCCTTTCTGCAATAATTGTCCATCCAGATTGGGGAACTGCTTTTAAAAGTATTTTTGTTCCCTCAAACCTATCGCTTAACAAAACATATCTTCTAACTTTAATGGCAGTAATAGGAACTACAATAACTCCGTGGGGGCAATTCTTTATTCAAGATTACGTTGTAGATAAAAAGCTTTCTAAAGAAGATTTAAAAATAGAAAGAGGAGACGTCTTTTTCGGAAGCTTTCTTACAAATTTTATCTCATTCTTTATAATCGTTGCTTGTGCCGTAACAATATTTGCAAAAGGAATTCCTGTAAATAATGCAAAAGATGTAGCTGTTGCTCTTGCACCCTTAGCCGGGAACTTTGCGTCTCTGCTTTTTGCCTTTGGACTTTTGAATGCATCAATATTCGGAGCTTCACTTGTTCCAGTAGCAACATCCTATGTTATTACAGAAGCTTTTGGTATGGAATCCGGACTTAATTTTAGATACAGAGAAGCACCTCAGTTTTACGGACTTTTCCTTCTTCTTTTAATACTGGGAGGATTAATGGTAATACTTCCCTTCTTCCCTCTCTTAACAATACTTGTTGTATCTCAGGCGATTAATGCAATACTTCTTATCCCTATCTTTATTTTTCTTTATCTTCTTTCAAACGATAAAAAACTTTTAGGGGAATATGCAAATAATAAACTAATTAATGTAATCCTAATCCTTACACTAATTGGACTTTCTATAGCTTCAACTATTTATATGATTTCATTATTCGCCCCAAATCTCTTCAGCTTCTTGTAATATTCTTACAAATAAGGTCTTAAATATTACTCATGAAAAAAGTACCCATTATATCTGCTGTCTTGCTTTTAGCATCTACTTCAAGTGTTTCTGCACAAATAGCGACTGGAAATTCTAGTTCACATGCATCCGTTGAAACAAACATACAAGGAAACGGAAATGTCTCTACGCATATTGAAGTAAATGCAAACGGAAACACTAAAACATTAGATGCAAATAAACCGGGGACATATAAACTAGAAGTAAATTCAACTGAAAACAATCAAGAACAGAAAACTTCTCCTACCCCAACAGTAACTCCGAAACCAGCAGAAAAACCTACATCAAAAACAATAAATACTATAAAGAAAAATGATAGTTTAAATTACTGGTTAAATAATTTAATAACTGAATTAAAAAAAATACTCGGTATATAAAAATAAGACTTCTAGTTAACTACTATCTCTTGACATTTAAAAAATGGTTGTGTTATTATCCAGCCAACATCGTTTAAAGATGTGCTCTCAGAATGAAACAGCTAGCTTGGAGAAGAGCCCTTACATTCATAGCTTTAACTTCGATCCTTGTCCAATCGTTATCTCCTTTAGTGACTTTAAGCACTCAAAAAGCTTTTGCCCAAGAAATAACTCAAGAAACAACAGTAACTCCAACTGAAACTCCAACAGCCACACCTACCCCCGTCCCAAGTGTAACTACTCCGGCTCCTACACCAATTATCACTCCTTCCGAAACTCCCACAGTAATACCAAGTCCGACACCCGAATTAACAACAACACCGGAAGCAACTTCTACAGACAATCTTTCTCCCCCGTCAAAAGAAGTTCAACCCAGCGCCACTTTGAATTCTCCCCAATGGCAGGAAAATCCCGATGGCTCACAAACTACGACAAACGTTGTTTCTTTAAATCAGGTTTATAAAGCTCCCCAAAATAGCAGTGTTACGGTTACGTTTACAAAATTACCCGATAATCCGGGAAAATTAACAATTACAGAAGTTAAATTAACAGCGGATCAGCAAAAAGCGTCGGGGGCGCTTTCGGATACGGCTTATAACATATCATCCGATATGACAGATGGAACCTTCCAGTATAATTTGACATTGCCCGTACCTGATACCGCACAAGGCAAAACCCTCGGAATAAAATCATCGGAAACTATTGAGGGACTAAAGGACTCCAATGCGGATAATGCAAATCAAACAACAAGCGGAGTTGTCTCAGCAACAGGACTCAATCACTTTACAATTTTTGTCGTTACAGGATTAACTGCTGCCCCCGCTTGTACAGGAGCTTCGGTTACTCTTCCCGCAGGAACAACAACGTGTTATTCGACGATTCAAGCTGCTATCGATGCTGCTGTTACCGGAGATACGATTAATGTGGCAGCAGGGACATATGAGGGGTTTTCTGTTTTAAATAAATCAAATATAACTATTGCAGGGGCTGGTAGCGCTAGCACCTTAATACAACCAACCACCCTTATCTCAAGTAACATAACGCATAAATATACTGCGAATATGCAGGTTTCGGTTTTAGTGAGTGGCTCTACCAATATTACTATCCAAGATATTGGAATTAAAGATAATGGAAAAACACCGAGTAGCGGAGGACCTGATGCTCTCGTTTTTTGGAATTCTTCATCCGGTATTATCAAGGATAGCAATATAACTGCAACATATACTATAAATGGTGTTCAAACAGGACAAGGTATCGCAGTTGATGCTGGCAATTCGATAAATTCAGATTTAACAGTTAATAATGTTAATATCTCGGGATTTCAAAAAAATGGAATAGATGCAATTAACGGAAACGGTGCAACAAGCGGTGCAAACGGAAATATTAACTTAGAAGTTGTAGGCGGAAACATTACAGGTGCCGGTTCAACTTCGGTTATTGCGCAAAACGGAATTGTGCTCTGGAACCGTGGAGGGGGTTCCGTTACGGGTTCGATTGATGGAACGAGTATAAAGAATTTTATTTATTCTCCAGAAGCGGAAGCCACGGGAATACTTGCTTACGGAGGAGGAAATCTTACCACAGTAAAAAATACTTCATTTAGCAACTGCGATTATTACCTTTCAACAGTTGCAGGCAGTCCCAATATTGATGCAACCAATAATAATACTTTTGGATCCGTCTCGCCTTCCGGCGCAACAATTATTCAACTTGGAGTTATTCAGGATAAATTAATCGATAAACTTGATAAATCATCGGTCTCTGGAGACAACTCTATATTTATATTGCCGAACACTGCTATTGCAACTGCAAATAATCGAGGTATTCAAGCGGCTGTTAATGCAGTAACTTCTGGAGGTACAGTTGACGTAGCACCCGGAACTTATAACGAGAATGTAAATATCAGCAAAAGCATTGTTCTGAATGGATCAAATGTTGGAATAAGCGGAAACGGGACACGCGTAGGGGAATCTGATATAAGCTCAGTTAATATAACCGCAAGTAATGTTACCGTAGACGGGTTTAGTCTTACTAATCCAGGGGTTCAGATGAATGTAAATGGCACAACATCTCTTGTGGGAGTTAAAGTTCAAAATAATATATTTAGTGGATACCGCTCAGTCGGATTCCCAACCTATAATGCAGGAAATATTTTAATAACAGGTAATCTTTTTAAGAATCCTCTTGCAAATTCTGAATCTATTCAGATTAAGGCAAACAGCTCTACTCCGGGCGGATGTAATGGCACTATTGTGAACCACAACGTTTTTACAGCTGCCTCAAATAACGGCGGAGCAGACGTCAATTTTAGTTGCACAGGAAGTAGCTCTACGGGAGTGATAGTTTCCGAAAATATGGATACTGGGCTCGCTGACCCGAACGGAACAAGTTTTACAGCTTTCAGTGGTGTGGCCAGTGGAATAGTAATATCAGACAACAATATAACTAGCACTCCTACCTCAGGTTCGCCTATATTCTTTTTTGGTAGTGTTTCAGGCTCTGTAACAATTGACAATAATAGAATTAATGGTGGTGGTAGTAGTGCAATTGCCATCCTTGGAGGAGAATATACCAGCGATACTTCAAACACAGGGACATTCACAATTACTAACAATGATCTTTCCGGAAACAAACGTGGAGTCTATATTTCTGCCAAAGGTCTTGCTTCAGGCGCTAAGGTAATAATAAATAAAAATGATCTTTCTGGTAACACTTCTTACGGCGTCGAAAATATTAACTCTGCATCCATAATTGTTGACGCTACTGATAACTGGTGGGGAGATGCCTCCGGACCGCTGGATAATAAAAGTTTACCTGGAACGCCAAATTACAACAATCCTTCCGGAAAAGGTGCTCCAGTTAGTTCGTTCGTAGACTATAGACCTTGGTATTTGGACAGTTCAAAAACAACTTTAGCTTCCCCTAATGCTATTACCGAAGACGCAACTAATATTATCTTAAATAACGCAACATTAAATGGCGCTAATGGTTCTTATTATGCAACGGGTCATTCATTCTGGGTTTCATTGACTCCGTTCAGCACATCTAATCCAAACATTCCCGCGGGCGTTTATTCTACTTCTGATATGGGTAACATAGCATCAAACGCAAGCTTTACAGCGCTACTGTCATCACTTACTACAAATGCAATTATAACGGGTGGGGTCCATTCGACAATGCCTGCAATTACTCCGGGTACTACTTACTATTATGTCGCATGGTCTTTGGTGGGCGGAGTATGGTATCCGGGACAAGTTAAAACTTTTACTACTCTTGAGCTGACTGCTCCAACTAATCTAACACCTATAGATGGTACTTATACAAATAATCCTGCTTTTAGCGATACATGGACTCCTGTTACAGGCGCGGCTAAATATGAATATCAAACATCAAATACTTTAAACGGCAGCAACCTTGGTACAATTATTTATAGCGATAATAGTACTTCCAGCAACTATAATATTACTCCTACGTTAATTACGCGTCATAATAGTGGTACCCCTCAAGGTACATATTATTGGCAAGTTCGCGCAGTTGATGCGGTAGGCGATATAGGTCCTTGGAGCAAAATTAATAAGGTAGTAGTCGACACTACGGCTCCGACAGTCCCGAGCATGTCATTCAAAGCAAATAATATAAACATATCTACTAATGGTTATACAAACTCTAAGACATTTACATTTACTTTATCTTCCTCTGCAGATACTACAAGATATCAATTGAAATATTGGAATGACATTTCAGGCTCACCGTTTAAAATTTCCACACCTTGGAATCCTACAGATCTTAGTTCATATTCCAGTTCTTTAGGCGTTTACAATGACCAGTTTACACAGGGAGAGGGAGTTCAGTATTTTGCATTCAGCGCTTGTGACGCCGCAGACAATTGTTCTAGCTATTCAACTCCTTTTGTAATAACTTATGATAAAACCGCACCGGTTGCGCAAATTATATCACCGGCAAATGGTGCTTTGCTAAGCTATACCAATAATGGGATAGTCGATATTTTAGGAACAGTAACCGATGTAAATCCCAACCATTACTATTTGCACATTTCGGGCCCTAGTGGTTATGGAGCAGGACCGGGAACAGTTTACGATTCATCCTCATTCACAAATAAGTCTTTATTCAACTGGAATCTAAACGGGCTCCCAAGCGGAAGCTATACAATAGATTTAGAAGCTAGGGATGCGGCAAACAACAAAGATGCAGGATCGGTCGATGTACATACAGTGACCGTAGATAATACAGCTCCATCAGCGCCTACAATCACGTCTCCAAGTAATGGAAATTATTTTAATTCGATACCAATTACTGCTAATTGGACAGCGGTTACGGATGCCAGCGGAATTGCTAAATATCAAGTAGGATACGTTTACGATGACCATCACACTTTTTCCGGGAGTACATGCTCGGACCTACCAAATGGCGGATGTCGTGATGTAGCCGGAAATGTAACATCTAGAGGCCATGTTCCGGGATTAAATGAACAAGGCGGAGTTACAATTTATGTAAGGGCCGTTGATAATGCAGGTAATGTTGGGGCATGGAGCACTCCTGTGCATTATGTATTCGATGCAACTGCTCCTACCTTGACTGCAAATCCATTGCCCGGTGACCAGCCGAATAATCCAACAGATGTAACCTTAACAGCTACCGACAATTTAAGCGGAGTAAAAAATGTCTACTATACAACTGACGGAACAAATCCTGCTACCTCAGCAACGAGAATTTTATACACAGCGCCTATTGTTGTAGATCAAGACCTTACAATAAATGCCATTGCCTATGATAATGCCGGAAACAGTACTACATTTACCGGGGACTACAATGTTCCTCCCGTTATTTCAAACCAGTCTATCGTGCGAACAAATGATAATTCAGTACTAGTAACCTGGACAACTAATTTTCCAGCAACAAGTAGAGTTGTATATGATACTGTTTCACATTCTACTTTAGGAAGTGCACCAAATTACGGTTACACATATTCAACGACAGAAGATACAAATAAAGTGACCTCACATAGCGTTACAATTACTGGTCTTACTGTAAATCAAGATTATTATTATAGAACCGTTTCCGCAGGTTCACCTGAAGCAGTCGGAAATGAGACAGCATTTGCCACCTATTATGTCTTTGGCCTTGCAGGAGATGGAAAATCTGATGGAAAGTCAGATGGACTCTCGTCTTGCCCTGGTTGCACACAAACTCCTCAACTCGTTTTAGGAGCATCTACATCTCAACAGCAATCATCAGAACAATTATTAGCTAGTAACGATAAAGGAACCCAAGGTGATGTACTTGGAGCCTCTACAGAAAGCGCTAAAGTTCAAACAGAAAAAACTACAACAGGAAAAGTTGCATCAAGCTCTTCAAATTTACTTCTTTGGAGTATTTTATTTTTAGTTGCATTACTTATCTTATTCTTTGTTTATAAAAAGATAATCAGAAAAAGCGCCTCAAATTAATACTCTAAAATTAATTAAAAAACGCATATTTCTTTAAAAACTATATCTTTTAGGACTTATAAACACAGCCTTACAATTCTTTTCTATAAGTCTTACACAAATTTGACATTTCATTGCTATAAGAATATAATCTCAACAATATTCTAGCCCAAAGATATGAATAAATATTTCAGAGTCCTATCGCTTGGAGTCCTAGTAACAGTAATCTTCTTACTGTCGGTTTTCAATGTTTTTGCAGATAGCAATAATGGTGACGTAAAAATAAATGCAAATGACAACTACCAGAGTGGAAACGATAATGATCCACACGTTTGTTCTTTCTATATATCCGGTACCAACTTTGATCCAGGACAAAGCCACAATTATTGGATTGAGGGATGGACCCCCACCTACTCTTCTGACCCAATAATAGTTGCAAAAACACCATATACGGCAGACAATAATGGAAATTGGCAAAGCATAGTTTACAACTTAAGTAATGGACATTATAAACTTGACTGGGAAGATCAAAACAATGATGAACAAACAGAAGTAAAACATAAAACTTTCTGGGTTGACTGTCCTTCTGTTAGCCCTACTCCTACACCTACTCCTACCTGCACACCTACGCCGACAGTGACTCCAAGTGTTACACCAACACCTACACCTACTGTTACCCCTACTGTTACACCTACGGTTACACCGACCGTCACACCAACACCAACACCTACCGTAACTCCAACCGTTACTCCAACAGTCACACCAACTGGAGAACCAACGCCTACAGAGACACCTACTGCAACCCCTACGCCTACGCCTACACAAAGTGTTCAAGGAACTAGCACAGGCGGAGACGGAAGATCAGATGGACTTTCTTCTTGCCCTGAGTGCACTCAGCCTCCACACACTCAAGCTGTATTAGGCGCTTCAACATCTGTTTTAGGACTTTCCGCAACAGGAGGAAATGAAAATGTTGCTCTTCAGTTATTCCAATTCCTCGGAGTGGTAGCACTAACCACAACAGGTTTTGTTTTCTACAGAAAAAACTCTTAATAAG